>CAYTFJ010000035.1:0-42771 GCA_964437075.1 uncultured Nannocystaceae bacterium | reverse complement strand
CTAGGCATCTCCGTTGATTTGAGGATCAGCCAGGGCTAGCGCGAAAGCCTATCCCTCTGATCCGTGCTCGAGGACAAAGCCCTAAGGTGCCTTCGCATTCTCTGCCGCGACCATCGTTCGATTCTGGGGTGGACCACTTAGAGACCACTCTTCGGCCAGTTTGTTGGCGGCATCGCTCGATAGCGATCCTCGACGAACGATTCCATTTTTTGTCGATCGACCCGGATCATTTTTTTACCGAGGTCACTTTCGGGGCTACACATTGCAACCGTCTCAGCCTCAAATCCATACCGAGAGATGAGAAACAACCCTAGACCAAAAAATATGATGATCTTTATCTTCATAATACAATCTGCGCATGCAAAAGATTGGATCGACCACCGCAAGGTTCACAGCACTCGTGCCAACCATCGTCATTCATTTAGTATGTACAAGCAAGCAGATGTCCGTACGTGGACGGTGGACACCCGAGTCGGAGACCTTCACTCTTGCTGACGCGTTCCAACCAAGCCGTGCCCCCCAACCTCCACCAGCGTTCGCAGATCCGGCAAGGTCAACAAGGCCTACCGAAAAAAGATGCACCCGCGATTGGAAGCCCCAACATAAACGACATCGATTTTCTATCGTACTCTCATTTCTTCACTTGATATACTTTCATTGAAGACCGTGTTTGAGTCCAAACATGCACCCGGCTCCGCAAGATAACTGGATCTAAATCCACAACTACAGTTCAGTGGCTTTTTGGAGAAGATCGGCGCACGCCTCCGCAACAAGACCCGAAGGCAGCCCCTCATAGCCCATGGTCAATGGCAAACACCGCGCTGAGGTTTGCGCCCGTGCCCCACCGCGCACGTTTCCAATTCGGTTGCTCGGACCTCTCCCAGCGCAGTGCGGTCCTCAGCATTCGAAGCGCGATCCCGGCTTCATCACGCCGATCGCTTGTCTCGTGAGGGTCTTTCTTAAGATCGTAGAATCTCTGGTTGCCGACCCCCACGCCGGAGCCAAGAATAAGCTTATAGTCACCGATGATTCCAGCTTGGCTACCGTCCCCGAAATAGGAGACCAGCAAGCGTGGAGGCGGCTGAGGATCATCAATGATCGGTACCAGCGAGGCTCCGTGCCACTCGTTGGGAGGAGCCACCCCGACGAGATCCGCGAGCGTCGGGGCAAGGTCCAGCAAATCAACAGGTTCGTCGACACGGCCTGGGGCGAGCAGCTTGGGCGCTCGAATTGCAAAGGGCACCCGAATACTCTCCTCGAAGAGGGTGCGGCCGTGTCCTGCCCCGCCATGTTCGAGAAATTCCTCGCCGTGGATCCCTACAAGGACGACGATGGACGCCTCGAGCTCGCCACGGTTCTCTAACTCGACGAGAAACTTCCCCACAGCGGCGTCAAGGGCTTCGATCTCTCCTAGATAGAGGCGATGCACATAGCCTAACTGTGCCTTGTCGGGCTCGATTCGTTTCGCCCGAACCCGCGCGACCCACATGTGGGTCCGATGAGGCACAGGCGCCTCATCCGGGACCTCCGTATTTTCCATGTAGCGATGGGGAGGGTCGTAGGGCGCCTGGGCATCTGAGAACACGGCGTACACAAATCGCGGAGACGGCCGGAGCTCCAGTTGGCGGAAGATCGCGGTCACCACATTATCGGCGTCGCTTCCCGTCGGGCCCGCCCCGCGGAACAACCGATGATGATCGACGCCCTGCGTAAAACCACGCTCCCGACTCACGTCCGCATTCGCCGAGATGGCGATGTTGTAGTAGCCGGCACGATCTAGAACTTCGGGCAGCAAGGCCCGCGCCTGGGCGATGAAGGTCCCGCGAAGGGTTAGGTGACCTGGAGGCACCACGGAGCTAAGCACGGCGGCGTGACTCGGGACGGCGGCCACCCCCACGGCATAAGCACGATCAAAAACTAAGGACTCGGCCGCGAACTTACGAATAACCTCAAGCTGTGGCCCCTTGCGGCGAAGCCCGAGCAAATCGTCGGGACGTACGCCTTCGAGGGCGAGCACGTAAATGTTTCGCAGTTCTCTCGCTCGACGATCGATCGGTATCGATCGATGAGCGATCACATCCAGCGCTCGTAGCATCGCACCGTCGCCTGGATCACTTCCTTGGACCCGAATCTCAATCCTCGTCGGAATCCCCGCATAGCCTGACAAGTCTACGTCTAGGTCTTGTCCGGTCTCACGCAGCGGCTCGGCAAGCAGCCGCACAGGGACTTCTCCTGCATCGTGTTGCGCGTCCGTGCTCGCCAACACCTCGATCGCGCCGCTCCCAAAAACATCCATGTGCAGGTGTCCCCGACGTGGCGGGACTATATAGTAGGCGAGGCTCATTCCCCGCGGAACACTGAGACGGCCCCCACCGCTGGATCCCGTCTCATGTCTGTAGTTGACCGTTTCGGGCGCCCCCTCTCGAATCGCCTGCAGAGTCCCCACTTCGACCGTTTGGACGGCGGCCGAGACCGACTGACCTCGAAAAGTCCCGGTCCGTCTAAAATGCAACCGCAGATGATTTTCTCCGGTCCGTAACAACTCGGTAGGCAGAGAGAATGTTCGACGCTCCCATGATTCGGACAACAGAAGATTCGCCAGGATTCGCTCCTCCCACAACACACTAACCGTCTGCTTGGGCACCAGTCCCTTCAGCGTGATCGCCATCGCCAAGGTCGGATCGCCCTTGTCATCGTCGGGGTGCAGGGCCGGTGCAAGATCACCATCAAGCGGGATCTCTAGGCTACCGCTTCGGCCCTGAACAATCGCCGCGCGACGGCCGTCCACCTCCTCGGCCAGAGACCATATGTTTTCTTGCCCAAGCTCGACGTGTTTGGCCGCAGCCGGATGACCGAGGTCGACCACAACCCGTCCTCGGCGCAGCAAAACCGCACTCGGACGTTGTGCAATGAGATCGAGCCACGCATCGGTGGTGTCCACACGGGCGATCGGTGCGACCCGAGCCGCGACCGAAATCCGGGCATCACCCTTGGCCGACCTCGTCACCGAGGAGGCCGGAGCCACAGCGTTGCAAGCACATACGAGACTCACAGACAATAGGGACAACAGCCCCCACCGATTCCTCGGATTCGTACCGGTCTCTTTCGGATCAAGACACCCCCTTTCGATCTCCGCCCGACTTCGGCTCGTCGCCAAACAACGAGCCTCGGGACTACCCATGCCGCCGCTCCCAAGATCCATGGATCGCAGGCATCCACGCGCACAGCAACAGCAACAGGACGAGATTTCCTTGCCAGCCGCCGAGGCTCGCAAACCACGAGGTCCGCGCGCTACAGTCCACCCACGCAAGGCCTCCGATCGCAACAAGCATCGCCACCCACCCGGTCTGCCGCAACGTCATGCTTCCGACCTTTCCACGACTTCGGTGATGATCGAAAACTGCGAGCATCAAACAAAAAACAAGAATTCCTGCACCCATCGCCGCCCCTTGGGGCCCACGACCCACGCCGTCCATGAACGCGAGAAGGGGTCCTGAAGCCACCTCATCGCTCCAACTTCGCGTGACGAAGGGAGATTCGCTCGGCAAACAAAGCAACAATACTTGGCCGAGCACACCGGCCATCACGAGACCCAACACGGGACGCCGACGCACCAGGGCAGCGACGGCAGCCAGCGCCATCACAAGAGTCGGGACCCAGGGCATGACGCGGACCCGAAACGGTTCCGCACCACGCACAACCCAGCCGCGTCGATACAGATGCAGCTGCAATACGATCGTGTTCATGTCGGACACGATTTCGACACGGAGAGCGTTTTGGGTCGCATCGCTAGGTTCAAGAAAGGGGTTGTCTACGAGCACTTTCAAAAGCTCGTCTCGCACCCATCGAGGACCTCCATCCTGGGTGATTTGCACGCGCAGAGCCTCGCCAGCGAGTCGCTCGCCGGCGTCACCCTCGAGGTTGGCGACCCGCGACAGCTGCTCAACTCCACGCTTTGCAAGTCCGCGCAAAGCATTTTGTTGGGTCGTCTCGCCCGCCGCAAACAACGAAAGGCCGACCGCCAAAGCGGCGAAAAGGAGGCAGACGAAAATTTTCCGTCTCTCGTGGGGTCGCGCCATCACGATTTCCTTCTAGCCCGCGATCCAAATTGGGTCCAAGTCCAAGCCGAACACAATGTAAAGCAGCGCGAGATCCCGTGGGACCATGGCAACGTTGGTACCCCCCTTCCCGTCCGCCGGAGAAAATGCACTGGGGTGAGCAAGCAAGAGCTGTAAGATGTCGCGCCTTCGCGCCTCGCTGTTCGGATCGATCTCGCGCCCAGCCCCCTTCAGCAACACCGCCAAAGCCCCCGCCCGGGTTCTCTCGCTTGCACCGATCGCCAAACCGATGGCGGCCGTCGCAACGCTCATGCCCGAGCGACGAATTTGATGACTGAGGACGATCTCCAGCTCCGGCCCCCCCGCAAATGCAACGTTTTCCGCGGTCAGCGAGACCGGTTCGAGCGACTGAGAGTTCATCGCTAGCCATCCTGCGAGAGCGTCTTGATGATGCGCTCTCGCCCCAGGGATCCCCCACAGTGCATCTTCAACAAGATCTCGAGCGCGCTCGTCCTTCCACACGCTGCCAGTGACCTCGCGCATTAGCCCTTCAAGCTCACTCCAACGGGAGGCCTCCGGAAGCCGAGCGATGTGGTCGATCACGGCTCGGCGATAGCTCCCCAGCGCCCCCTCCATCCCCTCACGAAGATTCGGAGCGATGTTGGCATCCCGAAGATGGGACACCACAAGAGCCCGACCCGCGGCATCGTTGATGAGGCCCGGAGAGTGCATCAAGATCTGGCGCAGGGCCTCCCGCTCAAACTCTCGGGCATCAAAGGCCCTGCCGGCCGTAGCCGCGCGTTTCCAGACCGCGAGCGGATTCGGGGATCTTGCAGCCGCAGCGATAATGCGTAGGCGTGCCCGATCGACGCGGCCGGCGGCCAAGGCGACGATCGCATGGAATTCGAGCTGACCCGAGGCATCAAGACTCGGAGCATGGACAAGCCGATCGTCGAGCATGGCCAAAGCAAGCTGATGCCCGCCCTCATAGAGTAGGGGCGCGATCACTGCAGCCGTGCACACTAGAGCGATCTCCGACTCTGCCCCACGAACCATCTGTCGTGCGACATCCGCGTCCCCGATTTTCTGCTGCGCGAGACTCAGCGCTTCGGGCAGGCCACCGAGGCCATCGCTGGTTAAGAGCTCTCGAATGCCTGGGCAGCCTGGGGCCGACACGGGCGACCGGCGCCCCTCGTATCCACGCTGCCGAAGCGTACGAAGCATCCGAGCGCGCTCTTCGGAGATCCATGCCTCGCCCATTACGACGCCTGCGACCCGTTCGGACTCTTGGCAATCGTCTTTGCACGGCGCTCCATACAATATCAAGGCGGCGGCGGCAGCCGGACGAACTCGGTCCGTCAGCACTCCTGAGCCAAATGCCAAGGCTGCGGCCTCCCAGGGGCGAGCCAGCAGCAACAGCCGCCGAACTTCATCGCGCTTCCACCCCGAGACATCCAAACTTTGCATTTGTGACGAGAGCGAACTCGCCTCCGCAAACACATGCCGGCGCAGACGCAGAGCCTCCTCTCGCAGATCTCTCGCATCGAACAAACCCGCAAGCGCGAGCAGTCGACGAATATTCTCTGCGTCGATCTTGACCCGCATCCACCAAGGGTCCGATCCGGTCCCAGCGTTAGGGAGCCGAGGCTCGTCCTCAAACGGGCCCGACGATGCTTGCACCGCTTCGAGCGCGACTTCGTGCCGGAGGGCCGAGTTGATCGCCAATTCCGCTGCCGTGCGATCACCGATCGCGGCAAAAATACGATAGCCATCCGCGCTGTGGCGCAGGCCCCGAAGCGCGGATACAATCCATGTTTGGGAAGACGACTTCGCGGCCGGTATCTCGACGACTGTAGAGATTCGCAGCATCGCGTAGGCCCGCTCGCCATCCTTCAGACCCGACATCGCTGTGGCCAAGGTCTCCGCTTCGAGATCTCCGATCATCGCGCGCAATGCGGTCTTGTCGAGAAGATATGGGCCACCATGCCCCGCGTATTCAGCGCTCAACGTCTTTTGAAGTCCCTCGATTCCGGTTGGATTTATGCCGTTCTCCGACATGCCCTGACCATCGAGCGATTGGCGCGCTGCATCAAGTCCGGGTTGCCCGGGGCTCGTAAGATTCAGAGTATGTCGCGCCTTGGCTTCGAAGAGGCCCCGCGCGCTAAGAGTTTCGCGCAGCCGGGAATCAACATCGGCATCGCAGATTGCTGCAACGCGCTCCAGGTCTCGCAAGGCCGCGAGCGCCTCATCATGTGCAGCAAGCTTTTTTGCTCGACGGCGAAAGAGATCACAAAGGTCATCGCGCCCCGAGAGCACCTTTCGATCGATCTCGAGAAGTCGAGCGAAATGCGCCGCAGCGAGGCCATCGAGACCTCGAGCCAGCTCGAGGTCCGCGAGCATTCGAAGGGAGTCCACATCGCCTCCGTGGCGAAAATCCCAGATGAGCACCGAGCGAGCATGGGCCCACCCGTCCAGCTCGATCAGCGCCTTCGCGTGGGCGCGAGCTGCTTTTCCGGTCGGAATGCGACGTGATGCCGCCGCGCGGTGCACGGCTTCCTCGTACTTTCCATGCTCAACCAAATTCACGAGGCTCCCTCGGCAGGCTCCTGTCACCAACACGGTGAACACACAGCAGGCCCAGGCCGCCGCCACGGGGGAGCGAACCCCACTTTTTTGTCTCCCACGACGTCTCACTCTCCACCTCCACACGACACGGCGGATGGACCGCCCATCTCCTCTTCGAGGCCTGCCAGCAGTCGTCGTTCCCACGCCACCAACTGTGAAGCCAGCGCTCTCGCACGACACAAGGGAACCCGCGCCGAGTCGGGGTCTCCAAGGGCGATATATCCCTCCCCGAGTCGCAACTGATTAATAGCGCTGTCCGGCCGCTCGTCGACGAGCGCCTCCAACAGCTCAAGTCCCGTCTCGGAGTCACCGTCATCGAGGCGATCCCCCGCAAACACATACAGGGTACCCAGCATTCTGCGGGCTGCGCCGTCTCGAAACGCGCGATCGCGCTTCACGCTCATTCGCCCATAGCGCTGCACCTCCTTGATCAATGCGATCGCGGAAAGACCACGACCTTCTGCGGCGCGCCCCGCGAGAGCCGCTCGTGCATACGCATATCCCGCAGATGCATCGTCTGCAATGTCACAGACCCTCTCGTAGGCGAAGTTCCGGTCACGTTCGGTATCCGTCCCCGAAGCGATACGCCGCTCCAACCACGAGAGCGCGGACAATGCGTCATCTTCATCACCAACCTGCTCGCCAGGGTGAACCGCGGACCCAGCCGCCGCGCAGCCAGTATGAACACCGAGCAATAGACACAGAGCCAAACAACGATGCGCCACGTCCCGTGAGTACCATCATCGCGGCCCGCTGTACCGCGGCTGCTGCCAGCAGATCCGGGATCCGGGACGAGAGCTTCCGTTCAACCGCCGTATGCGCGGATCACGTCTCTGTATTCCTTCGACGCCACGGATTCCAGCTGCGCGATACCCACTTCTTTACAGATCGCCTTGCCCGCGCCCGTGCAGACGGCATTTAGCTTCGATCGAAATTGTTGTTTCTCACGCGCCGAAGCCGCGGGAAAAGCGACAACAACCATCGACGGAAGAACATCAGATTTCCATACTGATTTCAGATTCTTACCACCATCAATCTTATGCAATACCGAAAATTGCGCATCATCGATCAAGGCGCATTCCGCCTCCCCTCGGAGCACCTTTTTCACGGTTTGCATGGGCCGACGCGAACGGATCAACTCGAAATCGGCGAGCATAAAACTCCCCTTGGCCACCACCGTGTCAATGAAACGCGGGTCATCCGCGTGATCGGAGACCATCGTCTTCCCTTTGCAGCCTTGGAGGTTCTTCGCGCGGGTGCTGACGAGATGATACTGATGCCCGCCCGCCCGCTTCACGACGGCGCGCCCGAGGATTTCTAGTCCTTGGGGGCCACGCATCGCCAAAAATGCGGCCAAAGACAAGATTCCGTAGTGAGGAGTCACCTCGGCGATCCACACCTCGGCCCGATCGCGCCGGGTCAGGTATTTGCCGATCGCATGGTCCCAGCCATTTTCCTTCGCTACGACCTTTACCAGCCGATCCACGTGCCCTTGTGCCGATGACGCGGTCCCTCCACCGTGCTCTTTGACGATCACAAGACCCACCGGGCCCGTGGCGCGCGCAGGGGTGGACACTGTTGAAATCCAAAGGGACAGTGACAGACAAACAAGGGCGTGGAGAACGGGTCGTCGAGAATGAGTAGGCACGGTTGTGGGTCCTCGCGCGTCTTGGACGAGCATTGTGCCCGAGTATGCATCAGCGCGATGACGCCCAAGACACATATTTGTAGTTAATCGAATATTTTCAGCGAACTAGGGCAACTGTTGGAAGTGAAACATTCATTCGTCCGACTCTCGCTGGCCCACCACCTAGGGTTTTGCGCCATCCACGAAGGTAAACTCGCGCCCATCGTGGGTCCTAAATACATGGTTGTCTCCCTCCCCGCCGACCCGCCGATCTGGAACGAGGGTGACCTTTCCTCCACCCCCCGGAAGGTCGACTGCAAACTGGGGAATGCCCAGACCGCTAAGTGTGCCGCGCATTTTATCGAGAATACGCAGCCCTTCGGCCAAGGGCGTCCGCAAATGAGTTGTGCCCTCGACCTGATCGCATTGGAACATGTAGTAGGGACGGCAGCGATGGCGGAGAAGCCAGCGACTCAGCGTGATCATCGCTTCAGCGTTGTCATTCACACCGCGAAGAAGCACCGACTGATTGCTCACCGCGAAACCCGCATCCGCGAGGCGCTCCAAAGCGATCCCCGCCTCGACGGAGCATTCCCTCGGGTGATTGAAATGAGTGTTTACGAAGATCGGATGGAATTCTCGCAGGCTATCGACCAACGCCGGTGTGATCCGCTGCGGTAATGTCACAGGGTTTCGTGTGCAAAGGCGGACAATCTCGACGCTCGATATTTCACGTAATCTGCGCATAATCGTACACAGTCGCGTATCGGACAAACTGAGTGGGTCCCCCCCCGACACTAAGACGTCGCGTATTTGCGGAGTGCGCTCGAGATAGGCGTAGGCGGCCTCGAGGTCTTTTTCGCGGGGCGCCGAGCGCGCGTCCCCCACTTTTCGCTGCCTCGTGCAGTGCCGACAATAGACGGGGCAGTTGTGGGTCACATAAAGCAGCGCGCGATCTGGATAGCGGTGCGACAGCACGCCCACAGGGCTGTGCTCCTCTTCGGCCAGCGGATCCTCAAGATCCCATGGCAGACTGCGCAACTCATCCACGTGCGGCACGGCCTGGCGACGGACCGGGCAATCGGCCGCCCCCATCAACGACAAGTAGTGCGGGGTGATCGCCATAGGGAACGTCGATCCCCGCCGCAAGATCCCCTCTCGTTCCTCGGGGGTAACCTCGACCAGCTCTTCGAGCGTTTCGAGACGCGTAATGCGGTTGCGAAGCTGCCAACGCCAGTCGCTCCAGTCTCGCTCCGCGACAAGCGCCCAGCGGCGATGACGCTGGGCGCCCGAGGGGATTTGTGAGTCGCTCACCGGCGAGAAGATACGAGCTGAGAGGGCCGACGAACACCGACAGACGCGGCCGTAGTACGCGCGTCTCGCCCCTTGTGCCCAGCTCCGCCCCCAGCCCCATATCGCGCAGTTTGTCGGTACCGATCCGCGATCTTCGCGGATCGGTACCGGCGGGGGACAGCTTCGGGTCGCACACAGCATGGGAGCGAACACCGCAGTTCACTCCCCTAGACCCACATGAATTACCCGGTTTGGGAGCCAAGGCTGCTATTGTCTCGGCCGAGGGAATCTCGGCTGTACGGCAATCGATGGCAGGCGACACACCAAGTTTTCGACTCGGCCGGTACACCGTTACGGGTCGTATCGCCAGCGGCGGGATGGCGACGGTGTACCGCGCTCGACTCGATGGCGACGGTGGATTCGCACGCGAGTTCGCTATCAAGGTCGTGCATCCGCACTTGACCGAAATCCCGGGATTCGAGGACCGTTTTCTCGATGAGGCCCGCGTCGCGTCACGAGTTCACCACCCAAACGTCGTTGCAACAGTCGACATTGACTCCGATCGGGGATACCGATTTTTAGTGTTGGAGTTGGTCGACGGTCCAACGCTGCGACAGCTTCAACTCCACAGCAACGAGCCACTCGCGGCGGCCCATGCGGCCCTCGTGGTCTGTGACATCGCCCACGGTCTGCACGCAGTTCACAGCGCCGTGGATGACGAAGGACGCGCCCTGCATGTCATCCATCGCGATCTGTCGCCACACAACTTGATGCTCGACAACACCGGCCGCGCGGTGCTGATCGATCTTGGCCTCGCCAAGGCTCGAGGCCAACTCGGACATACGGAGACTGGCGTACTGTGCGGCCGCCTCCCATACATGAGTCCCGAGCAAAGCCGCCTAGAGACACTTGATGCGCGGAGCGACGTGTTCAGTCTAGGTGTCGTGCTCTTCGAGCTGAGTACCGGAATCCTGCCCTTCGGAGACGACCATACACCCGGAACACTCGCGGCACTCAGGCTGTGCGACCCCACGCTCCTGCTGGACAAGCTCTGCGAAGCTGGCGCGCCCGCGTGGCTGCGTGCGATTATTTTAACCTGCCTTCAGCCAGAGGCCGGAGATCGGTTCCCAACGAGTGAGGCTCTCGCCAACCGTATTGAGGACGCCCTTGCCGGTGAGAGCATTGAACGCGGAGAGATCCGCAAGTACCTTGCCGGACTTGCCCGCGAGGTTCATCGATCGATTGGCGCCTTTCAGCCAACAGACCCGCTGCCCGCGCGACTCCCGACGAGCTTCGCTACAGAAACGGCGTCAGTCCTTGCGAACAAGCGCGGCGGATGGGCATCGTCGCGCCGACTCTTGAGCGCCGTCGCAGCATCGCTCGTGCTTGTTTCCGCAATCGGTTGGGCGCTTCGCCCAAAGGCCCCGACGGCACCACCGTCGCTTCCCGAAAGTTCCGCCAACCCCATCAAGCGATCGAGACACGAACTCGCGCCACCGCAAGAAACCACCTCTCCGGATGATGCGGTTCTATCTTCAGCGAAACGATCATCAGACCAGGACGAGGGCGAATCCCAAGATGGACAACGCACAAGGTCCGCCCCCCCACAGAATCGGCGCAACCGCGGTCGACGTCGCCGTAGCGCTCCCGCAACGGGGCTACGCCCCAATCCATACGGCAATTGATGCGCGTTCTCGTCGCCTTCACTTTTTCCTTTGCCCTCTGTGGTGAAGTCAGCGCAGCTCCGACACTCGATGCCTCAACCGCATCTACCGCCCGTGCCGATAGCGATGAAACCGACAAACGCCGCGCGACGTCATCGCCTCGGTCGAACGACGAGGATGCCGCTCGAAATGCCTTTGGACGGGGAGATCGAGCTTTTTTTCAACGCGACTATGTCAAGGCGATTCGCGCCTACGAGCGAGCCTACGAGCTCGTCCCCCACCCCAGCACCTTGCATAACATCGCGCGATCTCAGCATGAGGCTGGCCGACTCTCAGCCGCGTGGAGCAACTACGCGAGGGTCATGCGCAGCTCGATATCCCCCGAGCAGCGCAGAGCGACCGTTTATTACCTCGCCGAGATCGAGACTCAACTCGGAGTCCTAGAACTCAGGGTAACACGGCGATCTCGCGTCTGTATCGATGGTCGTTCACCGCAGACAGGGGCCCGACATCGCCGCCCAGGCGAAGATCCGACCCTCCTCCGATTTAGCCAAGCCCTTGCCCCGGGTGAGCACACCATCGACTACGGAAGCTGGACCCAGGTCGTCTCGGTCGGCGCCGGTCAGACAAAATGGGTCGACCTCTCCGATCTCACAATGCGACCGCGGGCGATCCACCGCCTCATCGCAACGTCTGCAGCCTCAGGAATAACCGCACTCATCTTTGCCGCGGCCGCACGATCGAACATCGACTCCATAGCGAATGATCGGAGCCGTATCCGCCCCAATCGAGGCATGCTAGCCGTATCCGCCACCGCAAGCCTGGTTGCTGCAACAACTAGCGTCGTAGCACTCCTTCTCCTCCGTCGAAATCGCAACGCCGCGGCCTTCGCGCTTAAACCCGATCCCAAACCCGATCCCAAAGCCCCCCCGACGAGGTTCCATTCGCAGCGGACAAAGCGGCAACGACCGTGTCCTAAAGACAAATGAAGACTCGACCTCATCGCCTGGTCAGCCGCTTTACCGCGATGAAGCTGCCGACCGGTCTCGCCTCAGCAGCGATCTCTTTGGTCTTCCTTTGCGGGGCCGCGCGCGCGGCCCCCCCCCCCCCTCGGAGTCGTGGACACGCCACAGTCCTTCGGGATGTGCCCGCTGCCGCAGCCGATTGCGTTGGCCCCCGCAATCCCGTGCTCGGTCGTCCAGCCTCAACGATTCTCTACGTCTACGCCGATCCTTCGAGCGTTGACGCTCTGGATCTGTGGCTCGAGGCCCGACAGATCGTCGGAGAACGTCCAGGCGAGCTACAGATTGAGTTCGTCCCCGTCATCAGCGAGACCCGTCGCAGCGCGATGTACGGCCAAGTCGCTCGGTGGTTCGTAGCGGTCGCCGACAAAGGCCTCGCCGAAGATGCTCTCCGCATCATCAACAGCCGCGGACTTCGCCGGATCGCCACGAGCCTCTTGGACCCACGATCTCGACGAGAACTCAACCTACACATCGGCGTCGATCCTGTGGCGGTTGAAGCCTTGCTCGCCGGAACCCAACGACACTGCCTCGACCGCCATTTGCACGCGGCACAACATCGATTCAACAATCTTCACCCTTCGGTAGCGGGTCGAAATCCCCCCCCCCTTCTTCAACTTCTCCATGTCAGCGGTGCACAACGAGTTTTTTGGGGAAGCTCACGACTCAATGATCTACGAACCAAGATCGAGCGCCTGCACAAAAGTCTTCCTTCCCTCCCCAAGCCTCTGGTCTCCGACTTCGAGAACCCATTCAAGTTGGTACCCACAACGCCTCGCACCTCCTCTACGGACGGCATCCTTCTCGGAGAAATGAGTCTCGGGCGCCACTTGTTGATTCGTGTCTCCGGTGAGGACGATCCACGGCTGCACGAAATTTTACGCCCCGCGCTTCGCTTCCGTGGTCGATATCCCACCAAACTTGCGGTGCAGATCGTCGTGTCAGGCGACGATGCCAATGCGCTCGCCCTGCGAAAAATGCTGTGCGCCGCCCGGGTGGCCGGTCTGGAAGTGGAATATGCTAGCGACCTCTCCACACCAGCTCCGACGCGGGACCTGCTCGCCCGCAGCACCGCTTTAGCCACGCAGCTTGAGCAGATACTCGATCGGGGCGCATGCGCGGCATCAGCCAAGTCCGAATCGGTCCCACAACGGCACAACCCGCTTCAATCCGACATGCGGCCAGGCGCGTGGCTCAATGGTCGCCCCGTTCGTGCGAATGACCTCGAAGAGCAGCTTCAGCCTAGAAACGGGCTGCCGCGACCCAGTCTACTGGACTGGTTTTGGCCCCTCCACGGGTCTAGTTAGCAAATCGTGATCTCAAGATTCCCGATTCGCATCGCTCGACTTTGATGCGGCTGCGCCCTATTGTAGCGATCGAGTATGGAGCTCAAATACTGGGCAGCAACAGATGTTGGGCGCAAACGCGCACACAACGAGGACAACTACCTCATCGACAAAGAGCTCCGTCTCTTCGTGGTTGCGGACGGTATGGGTGGTCATGCCTCCGGCGAGGTCGCCAGTGCCATGGCGGTCCATACCATCCGAGACGTAATCCGTAGCGAGCGTGACATCATCGATCAGCGCCGAGAACATGATCCCTCGTGGCACATGGAAATCTGCACGCTGCTCGAATACGCGGTGCACACGGCCTGCGAAAAAATCTTCGCAAAAGCCCACTTCGAGCCGGAAAAACGAGGCATGGGTACGACGGTCGTCTGCCTGCTCACAGTCGGCGACCGTGGCTACATCGCCTACGTCGGAGATAGCCGAATCTATCTTCTACGCGGCGAGGTGGTCTACCAGCTTACGGAAGATCACAGCCTTATGAACGAACTGGTGCGCCGCGGAAAAATCCGCGCCGACGAGTTTGCCGACAGCCCTTACGCCAACTTCAAAAATGCAATGACCCGCGCCGTGGGTCCGAACGAGATGGTTGAGGTCGACACGCTCGACTTCGACATGATCCCAGGCGACAATTTTTTACTGTGCTCAGACGGGCTCTACGAGTACCTGGATGACCAGGACATCATGCGGACCATCGCGCTACCGGACATCAGCGAGGTTCCCGGTCGTCTGATCGACATGGCAAACACGCGCGGAGGCAAGGACAACATCACTGCATTGGTGCTGCAGGTGCCAGCCAGCCCCGACGACAACGACCGCGCTGCGGAGATCAATCTCACTCTCGACACGCTCAAGCGCCTGCGGCTGTTTAAGCAGCTCAGCTACCAACAGCTTGTCCGAATCATGAACGTAACTAGGGTCTTGCCGGTCGAGAAAGACTTCGTCATCTGCAACAAAGGCGACCCCGGTGAGGACTTGTTTGTAATTTTACGTGGGTCCGTGAGTCTTCGAACAGGCGACCTCGAGGTTGCGGTCCTAACGGCCGGTGCCCACTTCGGGGAAATGGCCCTCATCGATTCCACACCGAGATCCGCCACCGCAGTCGCCCTTGAACCGGGAAAGCTTCTGACAATCAGCCGCACGGACTTCTACGAAATTCTGCGAAAAGAGGCCCCACTCGCGGTTAAGCTGCTGTGGGCTTTTGTTGGAGACCTCACGGACCGCTTGCGCCGTACCACTCTTGATCTCAGCGAGGCGAAAAATGGCGAGATCGAAGACTTCAGCGAAGACCTGTTTGATCTCTGAGTGGGGTCATGACGCAGGTTTATGACCTGATTTTGGTGGGCACGGGCCCTGCCGCTCTCTTTTTCCTGCACGGATATCTTAAGCGTGCCTCTGAAAATGCTCGCATACTCGTCCTCGAAAAGGGTCTCGATCGAGACCACGCCTGGCAACTGGCACAAGGTCCAGGTGGCTACGCACGGCAGTCTGCGCGCCATGTGAACTTTTCAGGAAAAAAGAAATGGCGGATGGCGATCGGCCTCGGCGGTGGCTCGAATATCTGGCGCGGCGCCGCTCCACGCATGCTTCCAGAGGACTTTCACCTACGAAGCAGCTACGGAGTCGGACGGGATTGGCCGCTGAGCTACGCTCAGCTAGAGCCTCACTACTGTGAAGCCGAAACGATCATGAAGGTCGCGGGTGACAGTGAACGAAGCCCCGCACCACGCAGCCAACCATACCCCCAGACAGCCCACCCGTTCACAGAACCTGAGAGTATCCTCGCTGCTGCACACCCCGATGCCTTCTTTCACCTGCCCTGTGCGCGCCCTCACCACACGACCCCCCACCGAGTTGCCTGTTGCGCCAGCGGGGTCTGCACTCTTTGCCCCACAGATTCCAAGTTCAGCGTTCTCAACGAGATGCGGCCGCAGTTGCTCGATCCACGTGTCGAACTTCAACTTGGCGCGACGGTCCAATCGCTAGAGACCGCGGCCGGATCAGTCACAGGCGTCCACTATGGACTCGCAAGCGGCCTCCCGGAATCTTCACAGCCCGCTTTCGCCCGGGCAGAGCTAGTCGCGCTCGCCGCAAATGCGATCTTCAACCCCCACATTTTACTCCGTTCGAACCTCGATGACGACGTGGTGGGTCGAGGGCTCTACGAACCAGCATCGCTGAAAGTTCTGGTCTATCTCGATGGGGTCGATAACTACGGCAGCTCAACAAGCACCACAGGCCACGGCTATATGCTGTACCCGGGCCCCCACCGAAAAAAACGTGCGGCCGCCCTCTTAGAGACTTGGAACTCACCGCCAAGACTTCGGCTTGAAGCTGGAAAATGGCGGCAGCTCCTTCGTTTGCAGATGATTATCGAAGACCTGCCGCAGTCCGAAAATCGAGTCACAATCGACCCCGACGACGTCAATTCGCCCAAGGTCGTGTCAGGGAAACGCTCTGCGTATCTGACCCGTACTCAAGAACGAGCGAAATCAGATCTTGAGCGGGTGCTCTCGGCCCTTCCCATCGAAAAAATCAAGGTAGCGAAGACTTTTCGATCCAGCGAAGGGCACGCACTCGGAACGACGCCAATGGGACTGCATGTCGAAGACTCAGTCGTCGATGCGACACTTCGGCATCACCGTCTCCGCAATCTGTTGGTGCTAGGTGGCAGTACCTTTCCAGTCTCTGGACCCGCCAACTCAACCCTTACGATCGCCGCGCTATCTCTGCATGCGGCCGCCAGTCTTTGACGCTGATGCCAGTTAAGCGCCGAGTTCTTCTTCAGGGTGCCATCGCAGCCACTGCGATCGGTGGAAGTGTGCTCGCGGGTCGGGCACGACGCCGCCAAGACTCCCCAGCGACACCTTCACAAGAAGTCCAGCCCCCGACCATCGCCGACGATACCCGATCTTTCATGAATGGTCTGGCCGCCAGGCTTTCCCCGCTCGAGATCGCTGACGAGACACTGCTCGCCTTCATTCACGACCACGCTCAGGCAAACGGAAGCTTCGAGTGGCGAAATCACCGTGTCCCGCACAAGGTCGCCCAACGATTGTTGCTCTCAACAAATTTTTTCCAACGCGGTGCCGATCCACGGATTCCGTTGCTCTACGTACGCTACTACGACCCCTACATCAGCACTTGCTACAATCCGATCGGTACTGGCTGAAGGTCGACTTTGTGACATCAGTCGCCCTCGGCAAGGCGATCAAGTAAATTTCTCTGCTTCTTCAGGGCCTGCTCCGCCCCGACGACACGCACTTCTTCCTTCGCCACTACGTCGGCCGGCGCCTTTGTTCGAAAGCCCTCATTGGCAAGCTTTCGCTTCAAACCTACAAGTTCTTTCTCCTTCTTGGCGATCTCTTTGACCAGGCGTTTTTTTTCTTCTCCAAGATCGATCAGTCCAGCAAGCGGCAGCGCGACCTCAACTCCGGCGACAACCGCTGTCACCGATTGACGAGGGAGTTCCTTCCCCGCGCTGAGAATAGTCAGGGACTTCATGCGTCCCACCTCAGCGGTAGCCTTGGCGATTCGCTCAAGGGAAGCCAACGTCGTCTGATCCGAAGCACGAACAAGAACATCCACAGGACTCGCAGGCGAAACTCGCGCCTCCGCTTTCAGCATTCTTGAGACTGAAACGATCTCGATTAGCCGGCCAATATCATCGCGGGCCTGCACGGACTCCTTAGAATAAAGAAGTCGCCGAACATCGCGAACCGGTCCGCCCATCACTGTGATCTCCCCGGTTTCGACATCACGTTCGACAACTTCAGGGAACTCCGCAACCATCAACGCCGCCGGGGCGCCGGCGGGGCGTGGCATCTTTCGCCAGATTTCGTCCGTTATAAATGGACAGGTCGGGTGCAAGAGCCTGAGGACCACGTCGAACACAGTCGCCAAGGTCCCTTGACTCAGTCGGCGCCGACGTAGGGCCTCCGTAGTTTCGGGCGGGTCACTCTCACGGGGCGCACGAAGGTCCGGTTTTACAAGTTCGAGATACCAGTCACACAACTCATGCCAAACAAACTGGTAGGTCGCGTGTGCGGCCAAATCGAGCCGAAAATCGTGCAGGTGTCCATCAACGGAAACCGCGACCGCAACCACACGAGAAAGAATCCAGCGGTCGGCCACCGACAAATCCTTCAGACCGTCCCCTTCGAGAACCTCGACACGGTAGCGGTCGAGCTCGATATCCTCGAAATTCATCTTTGAAAATCGAGCGACGTTCCACAGTTTCGTGCAAAAATTACGATAGCCCTCGACGCGTTTGCGACTAAAGACAATTCCGTTGTCTTGACCCGCCATCGTCGCCATGTAAAAACGCAGGGCGTCCGCTCCATAGTCGTCGATGAGATCCACCGGATCGACAACGTTTCCCTTCGACTTGCTCATTTTTGAGCCGTCTTCTCCGAGCACCATACTGTGTAGAAAAATTTTCTCGAAGGGCGCTTTCCCACCAAATTCGATGCCGAACATCATCATTCGGGCGACCCAGAAGAATAGGATGTCCCAGCCTGTTTCGAGTAGAGATGTTGGATAGAACTGCCCAAACTCTTCGCTCTTGGCCGGCCAGCCTAACGTCGTGAGCGGCCAGAGCCCGCTGGAAAACCAGGTGTCCAGCACGTCCTCATCTTGATGGATATCCTTGGACCCACAGTGCTCACACTGGCTTGGATCTTCGCGCGCGACCGTAATCTCTGGGCACCGATTGCAGTGCCAGGCAGGGATTCGATGTCCCCACCAAAGCTGCCTCGAAATGCACCAATCATGGAGATTCTCCATCCATCGGTAGTAATCGGCAGTCCGATGCTCTGGGAGAATCTTCGTCTTCCCCGACCTCACGGCTTCGAGCGCGGGCTTCGCCAACGGCTCGACCCGCACAAACCACTGGGTCATCGGCAAAGGCTCGACGACAGCGTTGCTTCGCTGGGAGTAGCCAATTTTCATGGCATGATCCTCCACCGCACCCAAGACTCCGGCCTGTTCCAACGCCGCCAAGACCGCCTTGCGAGCGTCTTTTACCGTAAGTCCGACAAATGCCTTCGGCGCAGGATCACAGATTTTTCCGTCGGTCCCGACCACCTGGATCACCGCCAAATCGTGGCGTTTACCGACCTCAAAGTCGTTGAAGTCGTGGGCTGGCGTGATCTTCACCGCTCCGGTGCCGAACTCCATGTTCACGAGAATCGCATCGGCAACGATTGGGACCCGCCTCCCGCTTAAGGGTAAGATCACGGACTTACCGATCAAGTGTTTGTAACGAGTGTCGTCCGGGTGCACCGCCACGCCCGAGTCGCCGAGCATCGTCTCGGGCCTCGTCGTTGCCACCGTGATCCGCTCATCGCCGCCCTCGACCGTGTATTCGATATGCCAGAGCTTCCCTTTGTGGTCTCGATGCTCCACCTCGAGGTCACTGATCGCTGTCTGACTAATCGAATCCCAGTTGATAAGCCGGTAGGCCTGGTACACGAGGCCTTTTTCGTGCAATCGACAAAAGGCCTCCCGTACGGCCGTCGAAGAACGTTCGTCCATCGTGAAGCGGTAGCGACTCCAATCAAGCGCCGCCCCTAAGGCCTCGTGCTGCTTGTCGATGGTACCGCCATGCTCCTCTTTCCACGCCCACACGCGCTTGAGAAAGCCTTCACGACCCAGTGCTGTCCGTTTCGTCCCCTCTTTTGCCAGCTCCCGCTCGACCATCATCTGGGTGGCAATTCCCGCGTGATCGGTGCCTGGCAGCCACAACGTGTTAAAGCCACGCATCTTGTGCCAGCGAATCATCGTGTCTTCGATCGTCGCAGTTAGCGCATGACCCATATGCAGCCGGCCGGTCACATTGGGCGGCGGAAGCACTATCGTGTAGCTCGGCTTCTCGGAGCCAAGTTCAGGGGTGAAATAGCCTCGTTCGCGCCAATCCGTGTAGAGGCGTGTTTCAACTTCTTTAGACTCGTAGACCTTGCTGAGTTCGGGACTCGACATGACAACTCCAGGCGCACCGGCCTGGAGCACGGCGCACAAATCGGGGGCTCAAACCTGTTGAGACTTTTCTTTGATGATCGCTTCAGCCAATTCGGGGACAACTTCCCAAACGACCTGCTCAACCACTTCGCGGCTTAGCGCCAGTAGCGCCTCGACTGCTTTTGGGTCCAACCCCGCAGCGGCCCCTCCTCGAGCAGCCTCAAGACGTCGAAGCACACCGGGTGTCGGTGCCGCCGCACTGGTGAAGGGAATCGGTATCGCAATTGGAATCGACGAAGGAGGACTATCCGATGTCGGAACCATCACCTTTGCCGAAGGAACCGCGGGCGCGGGCGCGGGCGCGGGCGCGGGCGCGGGCGCGCCGCCTCTGGAAGGCGCCGCCGTCTTTACCGCGACCGATGCAATCTTCGATACAGGGCGAGTCGGGGGCGTCATGGACACGGCCTCAACCGGAACCTGAACAACCGGTTTCGCTGCGACTGCAGGTGCAGGTGCAGGTGCAGGTGCAGGTGCAGGTGCAGGTGCAGGTGCAGGTGTCGCGGCTGCAGCGGACATTGGGGCCGACATTGGACTCGGCGCGGGACGAGCCGCCGAGGGCCTTGCGACCTCGCCCTTCGCAATAACGGCTGCGACGCTCTCGATCAGCTCTTGCGAATCAAAGGGCTTCGCTATTGAACCATCAGCTCCGCAGGCTGAAATTTCATCCTCCGAAAGCCCCCCTTGATTCGAAACCAAAAGAATCACGGGAGTATGGCTAGTCGCAGAATCAGTTTTAAGCGCGCGAATCACTTCCACGCCCGACGGCTCTCCGGCGGCCAGCGCATGATCAACAAGAACGACGTCCGCTCCCATTTTTTTCGCTCGAGCCACCGCTTCTGAGCCTCGACTGACTGCGATCACCTCGGCGTCCTCGGCCGCAAAGGTAATCTTAATGGCCAGGCGCATTGTCTTGCTATCGTCGATGGCTAAGATCTTCGTGGGCATCTGAAGAAATCTCCCCGCACTTGGGCGTTTCCGGGAAAGGCGTAACATGGGGCCGTGATCCGGTCAACGCAGCATCCCCTATCGGGAGATCCCGATGGCCCCACCCCGGACACCTGCGACTCGAACGCAGTGGCGGACGAGGGAACTACGCAGGTGGCCAAGCCTTTCAACTCGGCGGCGCTCTCACGCAGTATGGACGGTCGGACGCTTTTGATGAGCGCCTCATTTCGGACCCTCGAAAGCGGCAGCCCCTGGGCAAGACTGCTCGACGGACTCGCAGGGGAGATCGTGCTGCGGCACGTCGCTGGCCTACGAGTCCTCGACCTGGGCTACGGGAGCCCAGAGGTCGCGCAGTGGGTAAAGGACCGAAGCGGCGAGCATCTCTCGATCGTCGAAAAGGGAGCGCTCGACGCCGCAGAAGGCTCAATTTCACTGCCCGAGTACGGTGTCGGTTCCTTCGACGTGGTGTACTGCCTGCGCACTTTCCCGCACCTTGGGACCGATACGGAGTCGTCCGAGCGCCTCGCTACAGAGTTGCTCTCCGAAGCTGCGCGAATCACGGCCAACGCAGGTACGGTCTTGATCGAGATCGCCAATCCTCGCAGCTTGCGCGGAGTCGCAGAGGGCATTCGCAATCCGATCACTGTGGTTTCAAGGCGCAGAATGATCGTTGGCGACAGGTTCGGTCTCACCCGTTGGGACAGTCTGAGCCGATTCATGGACTACGTCCCCGAAACTCTCGAATTTGTCCGTGTTCACGGCCTCGGGATCTTCACGCCCTATGGTGCCCCTCTCTCCATCCCATTCATCGGCCCACTTCTGCACAAGCTCGAGTGGATGGCGCGAGATCGACCATTGCTCCGTACCCTCGGCTCACACCTCGTGGTTGAACTTCGCCGCAGACATCGGAGCTTGGATGGCGCCGCGGGCCCCGGCAAGTAGTTTTTTCGACTCTTGCGGCCCGACCTGGTCCAACGAAGCGAGGCGAAGCGCCAGTCGGTCGACATGTTTCGCTAGCATGCGCCGGAGTTGCCCAGGATCGATTCGATAGTCGACGTGCAGTCCTATCTCGACGTCTTCCCCGACAATCGTCTCGTGATATCCCCCGATGTGCTCCACAAGAGTAGGAAAAAACGTGAACGGCCGCCATTCCGACGAAACATGAGCGAGGGCACTGGTCTGCGGAGGTGAAAAAACAATATTTGTCAGACCCGACCCCGAGCCAAAGATGATCCCCGCATCCCCGAAGACCTCTAGTTTCTCGTCGAGGGTGAGCGTCTCGGGCCGAATAAACTCAAAGTCAAAACTACGGAGTATCTCGATCACCTCGTCCTCGTTGGTCACGTTTCGAGCGGAGGCCCCTCTCACAAGGTAGATTTTTCTTCTCCCGACCTTGCGCGGCGCCACCAGTGCACCTCTCAAAGTCGTCACAATGGCCTTCGGCAACGTCACATCCCAAGAGGATATCGCCAGTCCCGGCTGTATATGAATTGGAAATGCGCTTAATCGAGACGGGCAGATGAGCTCTTCTACGCGATAACTCTCGAACGATTTCAGGACAATTCGTGGTCGATGACGCTCGTCCAATCTGTCTAGAAGTCCAATAAAGTGAGGGTCCTCAGCACTGGCCTCATCGATGAGAAACGGGAAATCATCGAACTCAGGATAACGATTAAGAACGTGCATGCGTGGAAGAAACTCAACAAGCCAATGGGAGTAATTTCCACTCGCGCCACCGCTCATCATGATGCCTCGGGGCACGCGATGGGGGTCTGAGCTTTGAATGGCGATGCACGCGCCCACCGCGTCGGTGAAAAAGAATGTGCTCGATCGATATCGGAACCGCCGAGAACGCGGATGAGCGATACTGTCGTTCAGCGCATGACCATCGTCCGTGAGCACCGAACTCACCCCCCCGAGAACTGTGACATTGGAAAGAACCGCCAGGTACCAGGGCGGGTGGTACACATCGAGTTTTCGATCGACATAGCTCTCCCCACACACCCTCGGCAGATACGCGGGGGCGACATTTGGGGTTTCAAACACCTCGTACCGCAATTTTTTCTCCTCGCAGTATTGGCGAGTTGTTTTCCAGATGAACATTTTCGCGTCATGGGAGGCCGTCACCATTGCGCTCGCCAGCACCTGGGTCGCGTCTCGTCGACGCTCCTGTCTCCACAAGGACTGTGCGAGTGACATCGTGATCTCCCCGATCCTACGATTCGTGACTCTCAGCAGCAGGCGAGCGCTCGCCTCAATCCCTTTGTCGTTTTCGAATTCAACGAGCACCGAATGCGCCGCTCGAAGGTACTCCTCGTCGGCGCCCAAGAACTCGACCACGCGCTCCATGAGTTCGATTGCGAGTCGGTTGCCCGTTTTCGCAAACATCAGGCCAAGCCAGACCAGCTCAGCACCAAGCTCCGGATCTTCCGGAGCGGCATCGAAGGCGGCGGTCAAGACGTCAAATGCCTTGCGAAACTCTAGGGCCTCTACATGGGCCCTAGACCGCAATAATGCTGCAAACGCCAGAGTCTGATTCTCTGCAAGAATACCATCAAGCAGCTCCGACGCTTGAGTATCTTTCTGCTCTCGATACAACCGCTCCGCCAAGTCCACGGCCGCGAGGACTCCGGAGGCGACCTTCCGACCCTCAGTTCGGCCGATTTCGTCGATGTGAAAATCCCCATTCTCCACTTCAAACAAGGCCTCAGCCTCCCCCGATGGGGCGTCCTCCCTCACCGCTGCAGTCGCATCTCCCCCATGAAACATTCTCGGCATTTGACTTCTCTTGGCCATGTGGACCTGACATCGGCGTGGATCGAAACTTGCCTTTGCGATCAGCGCGTTGGACAATTTTTGCTTCGAGACCGCCGGTGATCAAGGAGCGCTTTCGTGCGGCCCCAACTTGGTACACGTGAAGACAGGCGGCATGCCAGCACTCGGATGCATTCCCCGCCACCATCGGGTGTCGTTAGCGGACAACTACGCTTCCGCCGCCCATGACGGCCCCTCCGCGGCCGTCCCTTCGATACTGTCGACCCACGTGGCAATTCGCAAAAAGCCCTCACCTCTCGCTACACACTTCAAACACTGGGCAAAACCGGGACCGATTCCTCCTGGCGCCCGAGGAGATGGCCCCCAGATTCAGCCCGGAGAGAGCCTCGATGCTATCAGCGGCTATTTTCGAATTTTCCAGTTGACCGAGGGGCACAGGTTCTCGACCGACGATGTCCTTACTGCGTGGTACGGGACATGTGGCTGTCCCTCTGCGCGACGCGTGCTCGACCTCGGAAGTGGTATCGGGACCGTAGGCATGATCGCCGCATGGCGACTTCCGGGTGCCCACTTTGTCACCATTGAGGCCCAGCAAGACAGCCTTCGTCTCGCTATCAAATCGCGCGCATGGAATGGGCTCGAGGACCGCTACGACATCCGCCAAGGAGACCTCCGTGATCCCGATGTGCTCGCGCCAGACGAACAGTTCGATCTTATACTCGGCAGCCCCCCCTATTTTCCACTCAGCGCAGGTGTCCAGAGCAGTCATCCCCAGCGTGTTGCCTGCCGCTTCGAAGTCCGAGGGACAATCGCCGACTATTGCAAGACTGCGGTCGCGCATCTCGCCCCCGGTGGAGTCTTTGCCTGCGTATTTCCGATCCGTCCGGATCCCCAACATCAGCGAGTCCGGGACGCGGCTTCCGCTGCAGGGCTCACAATTCTCCGCCACCGCCCCATCATACTGAGAGCCGGAGAAGAACCTCTGCTCGGACTCTTTCTCATGATTCGCGCGACCGATATTCCAGAGACGATGCGTGATATTTCCTACACGGAGCCCGCCCTACTCATCCGCCAAAAGGATGGCAAGGTGTCTCCCGAGTACACACTCGTAAAAATGAGCTTCGGTTTCCCGCCCTAGCATGAATACGACCATGACGATGGTCCACCACCCCAATTCCGGCAAAACTCTCAGAAGAGCACCGCCAACCGCCGTAGGCTATTCCCAGTCGTCTCCGTAGTGAATCGTAATCTCCGCGCCTGGTTCGATCGTCCCAATCGCAAACAGTTCGGCCCCTTGAAACTCGGCATTCGGTGCCAACGAGTGGTTCACAAAACGTAGGGAATTTGTTCCTCGGATCGCACACTCTCGCCCCTCTTCGTCGGGATACCAAAGCACGTAGCGACCATCACGGGTCGTCGCGGGTCCCTCGTAGATTCCGATCTGCGCGTGAGAACAAATTCGACGGGCAGCGAAGAGTCCTCGACCGTGAATCGAGCTGCGCTTGACAGAGTAGCAGGGCTTCATCGCGCCCGGGGTTGTAGACGATAACGCCGGCTGGATACAAACTATTTTGGAACCATGACTTCGCGCCTCGACCTCTACCCCGCGATCAGCAAGGCCGATATTCGGGTCCGAGTTCCCAGGTTTTCACCAAGGTATCAAGCAAATTTGTCGCACCACAAACCCGTTCGGCGAGTTCTTCTGAATCTTCCCAATCGTCAACATACTCGACGTGAAAGACGGCCTTTTCTGCCTGTAAGAAGCTCGAGAGTGCCGAACACTCGCCATAGGCCACGCATTCCTCGTTGAGGGCCCAATCAAACCACGGGAGCAACGCATCAACCTGATCCAAATCGTTTTTCAAACCCACAGAGAGCCCGCGTTCATGGGCCGCGTTGGCGATAAAACGATTGTAGTCGAGCTGCTCGGTTGGATTTAGTCCTAGACCATTCCGGTTTGCGTAACCATCGACATTGTCCGGCTCAACTCCGTCGCAACCGCGATCCACCGCGAGGTCCAATCTCGACAGCATGATCGTTCGAACGGTCTCGTCCCGAATATCGATCCAGCGCTCGTCTTCCCAACCTTCCAAAACTTCGCCGAAGGTAGATCGCGGAAAACGATTGGCGTCGTCTCGCCATGCCTCCCAACTTCCCGCAGAGAAGTAACAAACCACGATTCGACCGTCTTGGCGCAACGATTCCAGCACGACATCCTCAACATCGAAAAGATCCACGTCGTACATCTCGACTGCGAGGCTGGTATCGACCGCCCCCGACAACTGCCACTGCCAACTCGTTCCTGGTGAGGGCCTCCACACTCCTGCGCCGATCACCGGCGCATCCACAACATAGTCCACACATTCCCCAGCTTCCCAGATCTTTCCTTCGGGGCAACGCTTGGCAACATCGTCCACGGCACAGCCAAGATGCACGCTCGAGACAATCACCGCGACCCCAACAAGCCCGGACATCTTCAGTGCATTCCACACGTCTTCAGATTCCTCTCTCCCCATCGCGGAGCAACTCTCCAACCGGTACAAATTTCCTCACAAAAACCCAACGATGCTCCGTCGAGCGCTGCTGATCGAAACGATATCGGGATTCTTTAAAATCCTTGAGCCCCTCGGCGCGATCGACTCTTTGGGTTGCGATGTAACGAGCCATCATCCCGCGAGCGACCTTGGCCATGAAGCTGATGACCTTGCCCTCATCTGGCCGCGTCTTCCAATCTTCAAACACACAGGTCACGGGCGAACGAAGCATATGCTTCTCTTGAAGTACCTTGAAATATTCAGCGCTCGCTAAGTTCACCAGTGTGGGATCGTCGTGGCCCGCGAGCAAGGTCTCGGTCGCTGTACGCACCCGGTCTCCCCAGAACTGATAGAGGTTCGTCCCTCGCCGAGTCGCTAGCTTGGTCCCCATCTCCAGGCGATAGGCCTGCATTAGATCCAAGGGACGGAGCACACCGTAGAGCCCAGAGAGAATCCTGACGTGATCTTGGGCCCAGTCGAGGTCCGCAAGATCAAGCGTGCGAGCCGAAAGACCTCGATACACATCGCCGTTAAACGCGAATGCCGCGGGCGTCGCGTTCTCCACCGAGAAGGGAAGCTGAAAGCTACGAAAACGGTCGTAGTTCAGCTTGGCCAGATCGGGACTGAGCTTCATCAACGTCCGAATTTTCGTCTGACTTAGGCGTCGACTCACCTGCATTAACGCCACCGTCTCCTGCATTAACACCGGCACTGTCGCCGCGACCCGAAAGGGTCCCGGCGACAGGTCTAGATTCTTGGCAGGGGACAATACGGCGAGCATGTCGGTCACCGAACGATACTCCATCGCCACTGGCGGCTCCAACACTCACTCAAAATCGAGGTGAATCAACGAGGGGCCCCCGCGGTGGTGACATCATCAGTCTTCGACTTCGACTCGCTCCTATCCAGTCCGAGGGCCCGGCGAATATCCTCGAGAATCGAGTACATCGTCGGCACCATGACCAGAGTGAGAACCGTCGCAAAAGCCAGTCCAAAGATCACTGCGACCGCCATCGCTCCCCACCACTGGGAGCTCTGGCTGCCTTGAACAATGCGAAACTTGCTGAACTCAACGGTGACACCAAGCGCCATGGGCACCAGACCCAAAATCGTCGTCGCCGCGGTCAAAAACACCGGGCGAAACCTCGCCGAACCAGCTCTCACAAGCGCTACGTAGGCGCTATGCCCCCGCTTTCGCAACAGTTCCACATAGTCCAAGAGTACGATCGCGTTGTTCACCACGACGCCTGCGAGAGAAATCACCCCCAAACCAGTCATCATGATACCGAACGGCGTCCCGGTGAGGAGAAGCCCCCACAGTACGCCCACGAGCGAGAGCACGACCGAGGCGATGATGATCAACGGAAGGTCGATACGGTTAAACTGCGTCACCAAGACCAGCGCGATAAGAATAATCGCTTGCGCAAATGCCCCCATAAGGAACTCCGCCGTCTCCGCCTGCTCATCCGTGGCGCCTCCCAGCCGGACGGCAAAGCCCGGAGGATGCTTCTGTTCACCAATCCAGACCTCCACAGCCGCCTGCACCGAATTTTGATTGTTCCCTTCCGCAATTTCGCCACTGATCGTGACCACAAGATCTTGATCCACGTGGCGAATTGATCCGCTCCCTCCCGCGATTTCATAGGATGCCACTGCCGAAAGTGGAATGGGAAAGGTATCCGGACTCATGTCGTCACGCCCTGGAATACGCATGGCCAATATCGACTGCATGTCCGAGCTGTAACGAGGGTCCAGCTCGACCATGATGTCGAATTCATCTTCGCCGTCGCGCAACGTACTCGCTTTTGTCCCAGCGATAGCAGTACGCACCGCATTTCCCACGGATTGGGTGCTTGCACCTACTCGTTTTGCCGCCCCCCTATCGATGTTGAGGCGAAGCTCGGGTCGACCCACTCGGTAGTCGTCGGTCAACTTCGCTGTGCCTTCGATACCGCCCAGTTCCCGTCGGATTTCAGCGGCATATTTTCCCACCGCATGAAAATCATCCCCGGAAACCTCAACCGCTATCGGCGAACCAACCGGAGGCCCCATATTCTCTTTTTGAACTGTAATCTCAGCCCCTGGGATCAAATCAACTCCCGCCCGAATGTGAGCGATCGTGTCGAATGTCGACTCAACCCGCAGCTTATCGTCGGCCTTCGCCGCGCCGATCCCCGGCAGAAAATCTACAGTGATGCGCGCGCTGTTTCCAGACGACTGCGAGATGCTTCCCGGATCCATCGGGTCCCCAGACACCCCGACCTCGGCGACGTACACGTCGACATTCTCTAGCCCCGCCAAGACCCGCTCGACCTTTCGGGTGATTGCATCGGTGGCCTCGATGTCTGTGCCGTCCGGTGACTTTATGGTGATCGTCGCTCGGTTGGGCTCAGTTTCTGAGAAAAACTCAGTCCCATGATTGTATTTCCCATAGATAGCGAAACTCCCGATCAAGATGACCAACATAATGATCGCAGAGACGTAGCGGTACCGAATCGAGAACCGCAGCAGCGACTGATAGCCCCGCATGATCATGTTGGTTTCGATCGGCAAGCCCTCGGCATCCAGTTGTTCTTCGGATTCAGAGCCCGCACGTTTTCCCTTTCCGGGCTTCATCAGCTTTGCTGCCACGACTGGAAGCAAGCCGATCGCTACCACCAAAGACGCGATCAGTACGATGACGACGGTCTTCGGCATGTAGCCCATGAACTGACCCATCATCCCACTCCAGGCCAACAACGGCACAAAGGCAGCCACGGTCGTCGCGGTCGACGCTCCGACGGCTCCAGCCACCTCCTTCGTCCCATCGATCGCCGCTCGATAAGCAGATTTCCCCTCCTCGCTGTGCCGATAGACATTCTCAACAATCACAATCGCGTTGTCGACGAGCATGCCTAGCGCTAAAATGAGGCTAAACAGGACGATCATGTTGAGCGTCATCCCCAAGAAATCCAGGACGATCATGCTCATCATGAAAGACAGGGGAATCGCTACCGCCACAAACAAGCTGTTGCGAACCCCCATGAAAAACATCAAAACAGCGACAACAAGGATCAGTGCGGTGATGACCCCATTTTCAAGGTCGCCCACCATGTCACGAATGATCTGGGACTGATCTCCCAGGGTCCGGTACCGGACGCCCTTGGGCCATGACTTCGAACGCTCCGAAACGATCGCCTTGATCGTCTCGTTGAGCACCAAAATATTGGCTCCTGTGCGTTTTGAGACCGCCACAGATACGGACGTCTCGCCATTCATTCGCGAGTAGGTGCTTCGGTCCGAAAACCCGTCGACCACACGGCCGACATCACGCACAAACACAGGACGATCCCCTTTTCGCTTGATCGCAACGCCTTCGATCTCGGCTGGTTCCCTGAACTCCCCCGGAACACGCAACAGGAAGTTCGCGTCACCGACCCGCAGAGCCCCGCCGGGGACGTTGACGTTCTCATCGCGGATTGCGTTGATCACATCATTCATCGATAGCGAATAGTGCTCCAGGCGAGTGGGATCGATCTGGACGCGAATTTCCCGCTGTCGTCCGCCCGAGAGTTTTGCATCCAAGACGCCCTTCACCCCCTTCATTTCGTCCTGAAGATCCTCTCCAAGACTCTTGAGAAGTTCCTCGTCGACGGGACCCGAGAGCGTCACTATCAACACCGGAAAACTCGAAAAGGAAATTTCGCTTACAGATGTCTCCTCAGCATCAGGCGGCAAACTCAACTTGGCCGTGCTGATCCGGTCCCGCGTGAGCTGCAAAGATTCTTGCAGGTCGGCATCCGCCTCGAACTCGAGGGTGATCAAGCTGATCCCCTCGGCGGATGAAGAGCTCATCTTTTTTAGATTTTTGACGCCGGCAAGATCATTTTCAAGCGGGGTCGTCAGCAAACTCTCAATATCCTCGGGAGAAACGCCAGGATATGGCGTAGTCACCATCACCACGGGAATTTCAACCTCGGGAAAGGCCTCGCGCGGGAGCTTCATATAGTCACAGGTGCCAAGCACCAGCACACAAAATGCGAGCAATAGCACCGTCGAGGTACGGCGTACGATCCCTTCGATCATCCCTCTTGCTCCTTCTTGTCGGAGGTCTCGCCGACGTCGTCTGTCGTCGAATGACGGACCCTTCCGTCCTCGCAACACTCTCCGAGACGAGCGACGATCAACGGGTCCCCATCGGACAGAGCTCGATGCCCCAGCACGACGATCTTGTCTCCGCTTTTCAGCCCCTCTTCGATGATCACTTGCTCGCGAATCATCGTGCCCAATCGGACGGGTCTCCAACGTGCGATATCATCGTCGTCAACCACGAAAACACCGTTAGAATTGAGCTTCGTCACCAAGAACTCCTGGGGAAGAACAATGCGATCTTCGTGCACCACACCATGAAACCGAACGTTGGCGATCATTCCCGGACGCAGGGCATTGTCGGAGTTCGGAACCTCAACTTCGACGACAAAACTCCTTGTCTTCAGGTCTGCCGTCGGCTCAATCCTTCGAATTCTACCTTCAATCGCGTTGGGGGCGCCGACTGCCAGAACGTCAGCACGCATCCCTGCCGAGAGACCACCAACATCCCGGTCGGCCACGGAGACAGACACCAGTGCGGGGTCGAGGCTCACGATTTTGGCGAGCACCATGCCTGGTGCGGCGATCTCGCCGCGCTCCATCTCGCGCACGGCGACCGTCCCGGCAAAGGGAGCTACGAGCGTCGTCTTGCTCGCCTGGATTTTGGCGATTTTTAGCTGCGCCTCGACACGAGCCACGCGGGTACGTGCCTCGTCGATACGGACACTCGCTACATTGTTTCCCATCGACTCCAATCGACGAAATTCACGCCGCGCGTCTTCGACTTCTACCTTGGCAAGAACGACCTGTGCCGACAGAAGTCGGGAGTCGACTTTCGCTAGCACTTGTCCCTTGACCACCGCTGCGCCGACCTCGACTGCGACTCGTTCGATTCTTCCACCAAGGGCGGATGCGATCCCCGCTTCACGACCCGCCTCGACTTCGCCTGGTCGACTGAAGTTTGCCGCCAACGTCGACGTTGACATGACAGCCGCCTCGATCCGAGTCGCGGTGACGATGGGCGCGGTTTTGGCGGTATGCCCAGCGACTCCCCCCTCATCATCGTCACAACCAAAGAGCAAAAACACGCCCATGGACGCGCTGAAAAGGCCTGTCAATACGGTGCTAAATGTCGTCTTCATTGGATTCCGATTCCGTCTAAGATCAGTTCAACGGTGGTGAATAATTTTTTTCTCGACAGCGGATGACCGGCCATCGCCCGCTGAAAATGAAACCGGGTCGCCCCGGTCAACAGCAGCGCCGCTGTCTCTACATCGAGGTCGGCCTTAAGCTCGCCGCGCGCAATTCCCTGGCGGACAAGCTCTTCGAGTGCTCCCAGGTGCATTTCTTGACCACACGGGCACTCGATGGTCGGCATACCTTCTTCGACGTTCATCTCGATCCGCTGCATCAACTGCATGCCCAGCGGATCGCGTTCAAAACGATCGACGAAGGCATCGATCGTGTTACGGAGCCGTTCTCGGATATTTCCAGGAGCATCCAAGAGACGCTCTGTCAGCCTCGACACGGCGACGACTTCGATAGAGATCAACTCTGCGAACAGCGCTTCTTTGCTCTTAAAATAGTAGTAGAGCGCCGGCTTGGTGCATTCGCAAGCATCGGTCACCTGTCGAATTGAAGTCGCGGAGTAGCCTTGCTCTGCAAACAGACGAGCCGCGTGCGTGAGAATCGTTGCCCGCAAGACATTTTCGTCACGAAGAGGGGCGTTCATCGGCTCGCCTTTCGAAGACCTGGCACCCGTATGAAGGGGATGTCATTTTTGTCGGCTGCGACAGATCGAGGTTTCATCCGTCCCGTCGCCCGAGCCAATTTCGCGTCCGCGACCCGAAGATCGATTCGGGCGTTCACATCGCGCAGCGTGGCGTTCAGCCGCTCATTGTTGGCCGCGAGCACGTCGGTCGTTGTTACCGACCCGCCTTGGTACAAAGAGACCTGCTGCCCATAGACGCTCTCCGCGGCGGACAGGGCTCGTGCGCTGAGAGTCAAGGTCTCGACGGCCCGCGTCCGTTCTTCAAGGGCAGATTGGAGCTCCAGCTCAATTGCCTGACGCATCGCCAACTCCTGGGCCTCCAACTTTCGTTTCTCGCCCTCAACCTGTTTTACGTTGCTTCGAGCCGCCAAGTAGCTCGACAGTCGCCAGCTCAAGCTCGCCCCCACGACCCAACTTCCGTTCCACTCCTGCGTGGCGGGGAAGAACCGCTGATTCGGATTTCCGTAGGTCATCTCGGCAAAGCCGTCGAGACGTGGATACAAATCAACTCGCGCCGAGCGAGCTGCATAGTACAAGGCCTGAGTGTTCCGATGAAAGGCCTTGAGTTCGATCCTCTCGGAGAATGCCTCATCGAGCAATGCCTCGGGGCTCTTGTCAGACCAACGGTCCTCGATCTCAGAAAAGATGTCTTCACCGATACGAAAATCAGAATCCGGGTGATTCATGATGATAGAGAGATGACTCCTTGCCAGCCGCTCGAAGCTTCGCACCTGGACGAGACCCGCCTGGGTGTTCGCCAATGTTCCATCCATCCGCCGAACATCGGGGCTGGAGACAAAGCCGGCGCGTTGGCCCGCCTCTGCATCCAAGATCCGAGCTCGCATCTCCTCAACGGTCTGCTCAAGCACGGCGACCTGAGCCACGGCCCGCAACCAATCGTAGTACGCTAAGCGAGCATCTAGCTCCACTCGAACCTTTTCAGTATCGCGCAAAAGAACGACGGCCTTCGTTCGCACGACGGCTCCCTGGCGGGCGGCCAAGAAACGAAATACATAGTCCGAAAACGGCACGGTCAGCGACGCCTTGAGGCTGAAGTTGTTGAGCGGCACCTCGATCGACGGCATCGCCGCGGCGAAAATCTGATTTCCCCCCGCGTCCACGATTGCCCCTGCGCCATCCACAGAGATGGGCCCCTGCTCACGTGCGACAACCTGCGCGCCATCTCCACCAAAATTAATATCGGCCGGACTTATTCTCGAATAACTCGCCTCCGCCGCCAGGTCTGGAGCGAAACGAGAGATGGTCGTGTCGACTGTCGATGCGTTGAGCATTAGCTCGGCACGCATGATGTCGATCTGCGCAGATGTCGCCACAGTCCGCTCGGCGACTCCATCTGCCGTGAGGCCATCGACGTGCGCGGCGAGGGCTCGATGAAGGGCATCCGCGACGCCACTCGCGTCGGATGCCCGAATATGTTGCGCCTCAGAAGCCAACGATATCGTGGCATCGGGCGGAGTGACGACCTGTTGAGCCGCGGGCTGCGCATTGGATGCTGTCGCCAATGTCAACATCAGTGGGATTAGAGCTGTCTGCGTCATTGACCTACCGTTCGGTAAGACGGAACGTATACGGTTGATAACGTCGTTGCAACATCGTTCCGTCAAGAATTGCCACGAAATGGCCGCACTTCACGCGCCTGCGTTCTCGCGCATGCAAACTATCCGATCACCGGCCGAATAGAGCCCCGTCCTTTCCCTATCGAGGTGCAGTTTTTTCGGATCGAACACGAGCAACATGCACGATTCGATTTCCTAGATTTCGAACTCCGACCGATCAGTCCCTTCCTGTGGCCCAGCGCCGGACGCTCTCGCGCACATCCATCTCGACCGTTGACACTCGTTCGCCCGAGATCGAGAAGATGGTGACTTCGAAGTGATGGTCCTCGGAAAGGTTGACCTGGGGCTCTCGCCCCAGGGACGACCACGGCGAGCGCCACGCAGCCTCGCGAATGAGAGATCGAGCTTCGCTCATCAAGACGTGTTCGGGCACCCGCAGGCTAAAAGTGTGAGGGGCGACTTCTCCGCCTACCGAGGCTCGAACGATCGAACCGCGAGCAACCGCGCTGTAAGGCACCAACGCCTCCTCACCAATTTTAGTCTCCACGACCATGACACGTAGCCCCATCTCACGAACGACCCCCTCCACGGACTCAAGACGCACATGATCTCCCTCTCGGCAGAGTCCCCCAGCACGTAGCAGCACACCGGACACCAGATCCTTAATTGCAAACCACGATGCTGCCACCACTGCGCCAACGACAAGCGTGAGCACGACAGGCATGTAGTTGGGAAAATCTCGAAACAAATAGGTCAACGCAAAGAGCAAATACAGGACCCCGACGAGGCCCACGACCACCGGAGCCGAACGGTCTACCAGCTCGCGCCGGGAGCGGCTGAATCGAACCAATGCGAGCAGGCGGCGTAAAATTTCCAGTGTCCCGACCAAGACGGCGCCACCGACACATAGGAACAACACGACCCATCCGGCGCCATCGAGTTCGGTCACGGAAGTCTCGTCAGCCACTCGATGCTCAACGAAATTCATGGCAGCAATCCTCGTTTTCTCAAACGATCGACCAACAAGTGGCCCACAAAAGGGTTGATCTCATAGACACCTCGGCCATCTTCAACAACCAATCCCGAGCGGATCAACGCCGATAGGTGTTCGCCAATTTCATCTTCGTCCATTCCGGTGATACGCCGAAGCCGACTGTCACCGGCTCGCTTGTGCAGGAAGAGTTGAACCAAAATCGCGGTCCACTCGACACGAATTTCATCCAGCACATCCCACGCTTGTATGACCGGAAACTGCACGTGCAAAAGATTTTTCTCGACTTTCGACACGTTGCTAACCCACGCCCTCAGGCTCGCCCCCACGTGTCCTCCCGTGTAGTCGAAATAGCGAGAGAACAATCGGGCAAAATCGAGCGCGGCCAGTTCATCCTCACCATTTCCCTCAAGCTGTAGCTTCATCCCGGTCGATCCGTGGCGCAACATAACAATCTCCTTGAGGGACTCTGCCGGCATCGGCCCGCAGTCGAGAACTGCGAGCGCGGTGTCTGACAATGGGCGAAATCGATTGATGTAGGTGAACGCGTGTGAATTGATTTCGATGACAAACAAGCAGTGCGCCGACGCTTCCCGGATAAGCCCCAACACGCAATCCACAACCGCCCATCCGCGTACGCTCCGCTCCCACCACAGTTCGAGGTCCTCCAGCACAATCACGGATCCCTGTGGCACGCTCTCTAGCAGGGAGAGGTCTCGTCGACCACCGACCGATCCTGGCTCAACCGCAGCACCCGCATATCCATCCTCATTTGTACCTTCGATCGATTCGACGGCTGCTGCAAACATCCGCCGAAACACCTCGACATCGATCTCGCCAGCAGCGGGCGGAACAACCCGAAAAATCTTTTGCTTTGCCAGAGGTCCTGCAATAATTTTTCGGCATAGAGCACTCTTTCCCGAATCTAGCGTGCCACGAATCACCAAGGTTCCCGCACCACCGCGACGATGGGCGGCGATGGCATGACGCGCGCGTGCTAGCTGCTCATCACGTCCCACCCAAAACGATTCGTTGACAAGAGATTGTCGAAAGAAAATCTGGCGGTAGTAGAAGGGGAGGTCCTTCAAAATCTCTGGCCTTGGTGCCCGGGCCGAGGAGAAGTCTGACATGCGGTCGACGATCGTCGTCGCGTCGTCTCCCTCCCTCAGTCTCCGTGCCAGCAAGACCCCCGCACTGCGGCGATAGAGAATATTGACCGTTGCGTCGCGGACCCGCTTTTGTACGGTGACCACGGTCGTCTTCACCCACCCGAGCACTCTCCCCTGTTGACGTAGGATCTCACGGTTAAAACCGTCATCCGACAACGCGAGCTCGTACACATCCATAGACTGCAACGAAGCCTCCAACCGTCTCTCGATACCCAAGGCAATCCGCGGACCTAGTTCTCTCAGGGTGACAAGTTCACCGTCAATGCGCTCAAGTGCGTTCTTGAGCACGCCGACCAACTCTTGCTGCGAGGCCTCGACCCCCTCGGCATCGAGGCCTCGAACCAGTTCGGCTTCCGCGAAATTAAATCGAACCAACCGAACCACATCTTGCGCGACTTGAATGGCGTGGCTCTCGACCCGCGGTATCTCTGCAAGGTCCTCTTGTAAGGTCCCAATAAACTGACTCTCGATAACCTGGTGGACCAACCTACGCACCGACACCGATACGAGCTCGGTGTCATCTCGACTCCCCTCGGTTAGACCTTGAATAGACGGACCTGTGAGCGTCTCGTAGTTCTCTGGCAGCTCAGTTAGCCAACCGCCAGCTTGTTGAACAAGTCCATCGATAACGGGCTTCCCGTCAAAACGGTGCGGAAACTCGTAACTACCTGCAAGGTCAAGGACGTCGCCCTCGCCCAATTTATCGAGACTGGCACTCAATGCACTACGCAGAAATTCATAGCCAGCCAAGGTTCCGTTGCGAATGTCGAGCGCAAGCGTCTGTTTTATCTTGTGGGCAACCGTCGCCAACCGATGTTGGACAGTCGATACCTGCAAACCAAGTTTGGCGCGATCGAGCAATAGCCCCTGGCGGTCCTTCCACTGGGCCACGAGGACTTGAAGATCGCCCCGAACATCGGCTGAATTGGTGGGCGGACGCCTCTTTTTACGAATAAGGTCCCGAACATCGAGCTCTCCCAGGTCGTCCGCAAAGCCCTGTGCAATCTGATGCGCCTGGGCCAAAATCTCCTTTCGAAGAGCCTCGACCCGCGCCTGCTCAATCCCCTGAATCTGGGAAAAATGGTCTTTCAGAGCTTCTCTTCGCTCGACGACCTCACCTAGAAACTCGCGGTCGGTGGCATCGTCGCTAAACATCGTCAAGCTCGTCTCCGAGGCGTTGATCGTTTTTCCTAGCTCGACCATCATCCGATGACTGTCAGCGCAAAAAGTCGCCAAGGTCCGATGTAAGATCGTCTTGATCGAGGTCTCAAAATAGAAGACCTGGAGATTCACTAGCGGCACGTAGTAATAGGGATCTTCGCGCCGCAGCCATCCATGGAACCGCCGCCGCCGCTTGAAACGTCGAAGGTAACGACTGTCGTTAGGATTGGCGGAGAAGCGCATCCGTTCAGAAGAGACTCGAACAGGCGCTCGCTGCTCGTCGAGAACAGACCTCGTCGCCAGCAAGAACGCTTCGATTCGACCGCTCATGGCGGAGGCCTGATCTCTCAAGATGTCCTGCGTGTGACCCGAAAGTAATTCCCGACAGGCGATCAAAAATGAGCTCTGGACGCGGTTAACAACCTTGCGGCGCTTTACCAGGTTTGCTCCCTTGACCCCCTTCTCAAGCGTCGCGAAATGTCTATCGAGCGTCGCCCCCACCTTGGCGAGCAACTCTAGATTCAGCCCATAGACACGCGCGATTCCATGCTCATGGAGTTCAGAGACGAGCTCCTGGTACCCCTCGTCGAGTTCTTTGGCCACCAGTGCCAGCTCTGGAGCCTTGGGCAGACTCAGGTCTGCGAAGTTAAGAAAGGCCCCTCGAAGGCTGACGGACACCTCGGATTGAGCACTCGCCATGTGCAGAGCATCGGGCAGAGTCTTGGATGCCTCCAAGAAAAGCACGCGTGGGAGTCGACTCGCCACGTACTTCATCCGAGCGAGCGTTCTCTCCCCGGACTCTTGCGATGGGATACCAGCGATCGTGAGAGCGGTACTCCCCGACTCCTCGGCCATCAGGACCTCAAGGCTACGCACGGCGCTGAACACGGTGACGCTGGCGGAAATTCGTGCTTCTTCGAGCAATCCGGAGGCCGTTCGCCTCAGGTCATCGCTCCGCGCGACGTCATTGCTCACCAACATAAAACGAAGTTGAGCGTGCCCCCACCCTTGAGATGAGGTTACAAAACGCAGCAGAGAAAGACTAAGTGAGAAATTTCCCTCGTCGGGTGCCCACCAGACATCGATCGTCTTATGCTCAGATCCGCGGCCTTCGATATTCCGCGCGAACACTAAAACGTTCAGATCGAGATCATGCAGGTTGCCCAACAAAGCCGGAAAATCTGCTTCTTCGCCTTGGTGCGCAGCCCAATCCAGCAGTACTGTGTTGGGCTCGAGTCCCGAAAAACCATGAAAACGGCAGGCCGATCGGATGCTTTCGTGAAGATCGTCGCTCGGCAAGAGACGACTAAAGACACCAATCGGGAGCTCATCCTGGGCCTCGATGGTCGTATTTCGAGCAATTCGAGAGTCGCCATGTTTCGCCGTCAACACGAACTCCGTCAGCATCCCGCGCCCACTGATCAAAGAAGTGGCAAAACGCAACATCGGCCCGCGGGTTTCGCTCATCTCTCTAGAGAACATCAAGACGTTCGGACGCCATTGGCGAATTTGCGGCGGCTTACGGCCAAGCCGATGCAGCCCCGCCCGCACCACCGAGGCCCAGATCCCCTCCCAGGTGTCTCCCGATTCTAACCGTAGTTGTTTCCGCTCCAAAAAGAGAAACAGGCCCGCCAACAACGCGGTCGACCCGACCATAGCGATCGGATCCAGCTGAATCATCAGTCCGAGGCAGGCGATCGCCCCGATAAGACTCCAGATTTTGTTGATCTTCCAACTCGGGCGAAAATCCGGATTCGCCCAGCTCTCGATAAACGAACAGAGGTTTAGAAACCCGTAGGTCGCCAGAAAGACCATCGATACAATTTTTGCGATCGCGTCGAGCTCCGCGATCAAGATACCGGCCTCGCCGATCATGCAGGCGAAGATCAGCGCATTCCTAGGCTCGTTGCTCGGGCCAGTTCCCTTCGCTAGAATTTTTGGCACGATGCCGTCTGTCGCTACTGCCTGAAGGATTCGAGGCCCCCCCAAGATACTCCCGAGCGCGGACGACAGAGTTGCGCCCCAGATACCCGCGGTGACAGCCCATGGGTTCAATGCGATATCTTGAAGAAGCTCTGGGTTGGTCGCCAGAGCCTCGGGCGACACCTTGAAGGCTAGAAACACGGTCAGCCCGACGTAAACAGCGGCGCCTGTGACGATGGCCGCCATCGTCCCGATCGGAATCGATCGCTTAGGGTCGCGAAGATCGCCCGACATATTCACGCCCGCAGTGAACCCAGTGACCGCCGGAAAAAACACAGCAAACAACAGCGACGCATCCCCACCTCTGCCGACCGGCATTCCATCCGAGACCTGCGCGGCGAGTTCTGGCGGCACGTCGCCCGCGAAGATGGCAATCAGCGAAATCGCTATGGCGCCAAGAATCACGTACTGGGTCTTGATCGCCAGCGATGTGCTGATGAGCGTAATTGCGGTCAGCGCGACCAAAGTCACCGTTCCACAGATTCGGATCATCTGTACCGGGATTTCGGCCCCTCGCTCCACCAGCCCAACAATCGGCAACAGGCTCTCTGAAAACCCGATGATATACAGGCTGATGCTGAAACAAAGACCCACAAAGAGCGCGAGCCCAAGTGTGCCGCCAATAGGCAGACCCAAGCTTCGCGAGACGATGTAATAGGGACCGCCGGCACCTACGCTCTTGTCTGTTGCGATCGAAGAGATGCTCATCCCGGTCGTGAACGACACGACGTGCGCCATCGCAATGATAAGCAAGGTCTGAGCCAGCCCTGCCTCCCCGACCACCATCGGCAGCCGCAGATACATAATCACCCCGAGGATCGTCAGAATCGACGGTGTAAAAACGCCTCCGAAAGTTCCAAATTTGCTGTCTTTAGCCATCGCTCCTCGGACACTTGGGAGGCCACATCATGGCACAGAGCTCCCCTGCCGCGAGAGAAATGGCCCTCGCAGGTCCAAACAAAGTGGTCTCAAAATCCGGCCCGCATCGTGGAGCCCAACGCTGATTTGGGACAACGTCGCCGCGCGTAGTCCCGTGGCTACGGCCGCATCAGCGCGACAACGTGCTCATAGCGGCCCTGCCAGCGCTGTGGCTTGCTTCCGCCCCAGCCCTCGATCTGCCCTCGTTCTCCGGTCTCGCTGTGCTCGGCCTCACGTCGCGGCTGTCGTGCGCACGCCAGAAACTCGAGACCGGCCCGCGGGGCGAGCCGCTCAAGCTGTTGATCGGCGCGCATTGTTTCCCCTCCCAGTTCGCCGTCGCCGAGGACCAATAGCGCAATTCCCGAGGGAAGAAGCAGGGTCTCTATCGTCTGTAGCGTAGCCAACATCTGTTGGTCCCAGGTCCGCTTCGCCGTATTCGGATCGTCCTTCGCCCCTTTGTTGGTACGCCGGGAAAACTGCCGACGCGCGCCTATTTCATCCCGTGCTAAGGCCCCTGTACCGATACCTAGCCAGGCATGACGGCGACTATGGTGAGTCGCATAGTCATAGGTTCCCCCGTAGGGTGGAGATGTTAGCACCACGTCGCAGCGATACTCGGCCCCCAGAGTATGGGGCAATTTACGCGCATCCGAGAGCACAAATTTGGGGCGGTAGGACCCTTTCGGAAGCGCCGCGTGTAAGGAGTCCCATCGTTTTGCCAACTCCGATGACTTCCGCACAAAAAACTCGGTCACGAGCCCCTTCCGAATTTTCTTCTCGACCTGGACTTGGCTTGTCTCAGATCGCTGCTTTGAGAACTTTACGACTAGCGAAGAGAAGACCATCTCCATCGCTTTTCGATCGCCGTCGTGCTCCACGCGGCGAATCTCTTCCAACAACCCCGCCATCTCCTTGAGTACGTGGACCTCATACCAACCGCGTTCTTGGGCATCCAAGCGAGCCTTCACGTCAACGCGATCGCGTACACGAATTTCGGAGGCCTCTCCCACGGCTTCGACACGCATCATGAACGCAGCGAGCGAAGCTTGGTCGCGCCGCTCACTCTTCACCCGCGCCAGTCTCAAGGCGATCGGATCCAGGTCACTACCCAGAGATCGCCAGCCGCCCACAGCAGCCTCAATCGCTACGGTACCGCTGCCGCAAAAAGGATCGAGCACCGAGGCCCCCGCACCGGGACTGAACGCCGCCAACAGTGCTCGCACAAGCCTCGGATGCATGCGCGCAGGATAAGCGTGAAACCCGTGCGTCAAGAGATCCGCACTGTCCTCCTGGGCTTCAAGAGCGGAGACCAGCGGGACCGCAAAAGCAGGGTCCCCTCTGGATTCGGTGGGACCGCCGAGGTTGGAGAGCGATCGTTTATCCCGCGACATGCCGACTTATACTCGCCGCTTCCAAACGATACCAGTGACCTTGCGGCGACCTCGAATGCCTGCACCCCAGCGGGTCAACCGCCTGCGGCCGCTCGATCCGCCGCGGCGGCCTTCTGCGCGAGCACCTCGGACTCCTTCGCCGCATACTTGGCGACACAGGCGGTCAGGATTTCCAGTCCGTGATGGCCAAAGGAGTCGGGCGCGCCGTCGAGAGCTCGGCTTTGGCAGGCCGCCGCTTTGATACTCCCCATCGCCATACACTTCATTCGCCGCTCCCCGAGGTTCTTCCGCTTGTTGTCCACCCATTTCAGGATCGCGCCATCGTCGTTCAACGTACGACGCTGGTATTGGTCGTACGAAGCGACCAACCCGTCGCAGGACTGCTCGATCTTTCTCGGTAGCTTGCCCGGCAATCCGACCAACCCGTTGATCGTCGACTGGACGAGCGCGACGGCAGCTTCGTCCTCGGCCTTTTTCTTGGCGAAAGCGACCTTTAACGCGCCCTGCTCAGCAGATCGCGCGGCTAGCGTCACGTTGTCCGTGGGCGCCGCAAGCGCGGTGTCCGCGAGCACCTCGATCTGACCACGCTTGTCCGGGTCACCACCACTGTCGCAACCGCCAAGCAACGCACCGCACGAAAGAACAACCACCAAAGAACCCGACCATGGCAAGATAGACCGCGACATCGACACCGATGCTACACGCTCGCTAGCGACGGTCAACATGTGGGGGCGGCGGCGCCCTCATGCGCGCCAATCCGCCAATCCCGCACATCCGTTCATAGCGAAGCGAGATCGATCTGCCGATGCGCGAGGTGCAGTGTCGCCAGGTCCACGTCATGGCGCTCGCCCAGCGACCACCGCGAGATATCGGAGATCTGACGAAACCCTCGCGGCAATGACACCGTCAACCAGTACAAAGAGGGGTGGGAGGTCGCTTCCACGGATGCCATCGACTCGATGGTCTCGCCATCCACGACGACCCGAACACGATGATTCGCACTCAACGTGTCGGGATCAATGGCTCCGTCGACCGTCCACCATTCGCTGCTTCCATCGCCGTACACGGCCCCGCGCAGAAGCGGAGACAGTGCATTGTGGGCAGCTTGACGGTCCTGGTCGTCCCAGCCACTCAAGGTCGTAATTCGCTCGTAGGTCTTGTTCCAAGTCCAGTCCGATGCCCAAGCGTTCCCGCAGTAGGTCATATAATCGTGGCTTATCGCGGGCGAGTAAACTCTGTAATCTCGAATTCCAAACCCCCATACGGTGATTTTTCCGGTGTCGTTCGGGTAACGGGTGTCGGCCCCGGCCGCGGTCGACCCCGCGACGGGACAATAGACGTGCGAGAGACCTTGGTTGTGGCCAAGTTCATGCACCAATGTACCCGCGCTCTTCCCTCTATCCCACCACACTGTAGCCGCAACCCGACGGTCCGCAGAGGTCAGCGCCGCGCTCGCTATGTTGGCGATGCCTGCCACCGAATTAATCGAGGGGCCGATCACGTCGACAAGCGCGTGATAGTAGACATTTGAATCAGCGTTCTCGAGGTTGCGCAGCGCCGACATCGGCCCAAGCAGCGCCCCAAGATTGTCGATCGACTCGCTGTATACATAGGGCTCATGCACCACCAGTTGAACAGTATGCACGGGGTGGTTTTGCATCAAGAAATCTTCGATAACGTTGAGGTCCTCCGAGGACAACTCGACACGTGTCCCCGGTTCGATCCCCCGGTAGTCGATCGGAACCAAAACGACCTTTAACTCCGCGCGCTGGGCCTGAAACCCAGGGCAATCGCATGCTTATACGCTCGTACCGGCAAGCACGGCCTCCCTGGCC
>CAYTFJ010000034.1:39675-42907 GCA_964437075.1 uncultured Nannocystaceae bacterium | reverse complement strand
GCAAAATTCATCGTTCCGTACCAATCGGGTGGTTTTACGGACTCAGGACACTAGAGGCTGTCAGGGGCGCCGCACGAGGTGCTTGTGCTGACGCATGAACCGTAGTCTTTCGAGTCACTGGCATTTGCACGAGTCCAGTCGATCTCGCTGGGTTCGACGCTGAAGGTCTGCATGCGTGCTCGCACGTTGGGATCGAGATCCCCAGACTTCACGAGATTGTCCAGTACGTCGAAGCCGACGGGGCGTAGTCGCACTCGCATGGCGACTCGGTCGACGGTCGCTGACGGGACTTCGAACTGTCGGAATACCCAAGTACTCGCATCTGCGGTCAGGTCGACAGGGACCTCGAGTACTTCGGACACGACGCTATGTGCCTCCCAGAACATGTGCACCTCATCTCCGTTCGCATCGTACAACCAATCCCGAAATTGCCACAGGTTGGGGTCATCGAGGCTCGTGAGTGGAGAGTCATCGGCAACAACTCCCGTCTGAAACAAGACGTTGTTGTCCCGAAATGCCTGCATCTCAAGCCATGCTCGACGATCTTGGCTCGCCCCGCTTGGCCACGCATGCCCCGATGACTCATTGTGCAGCCATATGGCGACTGTCGAGATGTCTGCCGCGTCGGATGGCAAGACACAAAGCGTCGCGCACAGGGATCCGCGGCGGCGATCGTTGATCACTCGGATCTGTTCAGCCTGGAGAGCTGGGGCCTGCTCGGCGTCCGGGAACTCGCTGAGGGCGATGTCGATGCCTTCAAAATGGTGTTTGTGCCTTCGGCGGTCGATGGGGGCTCCAGGGACATTGGCGATCGCGCCCGTTTCCCCGGGCATGTGACAGTGGTTGCAGGTCTGACCGTAGTAAACTGCAGCGAGCGGGTTGTCTTTGTCGGCATCGGAGTAGAAGGAGTCCAACCATTCCTTATAGGTGCGCTCGAGATGAAGATCGGTGGGCGTCACGATGTCGTGGCAGCTTCCACACATTTTCGCCGACTCCAGTGAATTTCGATCGTGAAGGGACGAATAGGCGCTGTTGTGCGCGGGCGTCTCTTGTGGGTCTGAAATTCCACCTCGAAGCGTCGTGTCCGATGCGAGTGTCAATGGGTTGTTGTGGACTCCATTGACTTCGCTGACGTTGTGGCAGAAATAGCAAGTCACCCCTTTGGACCACTGGGGGAGATCAGCAACGTTGAGGCCGTCGGTGGTCATGCCGAGTTTGACCGCGATGGGGGCGTGGCATTTGATACAGAAGTCGCCCAACTCCCCCTTGGTCTCTCGTTGTCCGCGCTCGTTCATTGCGAGAAACACCGGATCGTCGGCTGCATAGGCATGCATGCTACCGAGCCATTCCCTAAAGTGGTCGGGGTGGCAGTCCTTACAAGTCTCCGGATCCATCAGAGTTTCGATACGCAGCTTCTCGGGGGAGTCGCCCGTGCTGCAGGCCAGCGTAGGAGAGGCGATTGCAGCGGCACAGCTGACTACGGTCCAGATTTTGCGGCGCGGATCCACGATTGACAGTAATCCGGGGCGAACAATTGTGAAAGCGAACGATCGACGCACGGGCTACAGCCTTGTGGGCTCACGCATGCGCAACGCGACGATGAGCCCGGACAGAGCCGTGAGTACAGCGATTGCGCCGACCGAAGCGCGGATACCAAAGAGGTCCGCGAGGAATCCCGCAAGAACTGCACCAATGGCATAGCCGAGATCCCTCCATAGACGATAGATACCCACAGCGGATGCTCGCCAAATCGGTGGGGTGGTGTCGCCGATCGCTGCCAGCAGCGTCGGGTACACCATGCCGGTGCCGATGCCGAGCAGACTCGCGGCGATCGCAAAGGTAAAAAAAGTCTCGCCAAAGGCTATCGTGACTAGGCCGACTCCCTGAACCCACATTCCAGATTGAATCAAAGGTTTGCGGCCAATGCGGTCGGAGAGCGGGCCTATGAGCAGCTGACTGCACCCCCAGAGCGCCGGATATATCGCCGCGAGCCAAGCAATTTGTTGAAGTGAGAGGCCCACGGTAGCGAAGAGAAGCGGGAACAAACCCCAAGCGAGTCCGTCGTTGAGGTTGTTGACCAGGCCGGCCTGACTGATCGACGCGAGGTTGCGGTCTTTCCAGGTCCCGAGGCGAAAAATTTCAGCGGGCGAGGGGGGCGCTGTATTTTGTAGCGACGATGGCGAGTTGGAGGCCCTGGCGGAGTGCTCGTGTATGGCGTGGTCACGGGTTTCGTGAACAAACAAGAGAGAGAGAGTCAGGCCTAGGCCGACGTAGCCAAATCCGAGATAGAAGGGGTATGGGCGCAGGCCCATCTCTGCGGCGATGAGGCCGGTGGCGAGGGCGCTAATTGCGAGAGCGGCATACCCGGAAAATTCGTTGAGCCCCATCGCCGTTCCGCGGTTGCGGGGTCCCGCAAGATCGATCTTCATGATCACGGTTGCCGACCAGGTGAGACCTTGGCTCACTCCGAGAAATGCGTTGGCGATGAGAATGCCCGACCAGCTGTCGGCGCCAATTAACATGAAAGGGACGGGGATCGCCACGAACCAGCCCGCAACCAAGACCGGCTTGCGCCCGAAACGGTCGGTGAACCGGCCTGCGAAGTAGTTTGTACAGGCCTTTGTGAGTCCGAAAACCAGGATGAATGAGAGGATGGCGGAGCTCGCAGCCATTTCGAAGGTAGCCTCCGCGAGACTCGGGAGGATGCTTCTTTCGATACCTACTGTCGCTCCTACGAAGGCATTGACGAGCACCAAGAGCGCGAACTGTGGGAGGTTTTCTCGAACACCCAGTTGAATGGCGGGGCGAGGGGGAAGGTCGGTGGCGTTCATGAATCTGTTCTGCGTCGCCGCATCCTCGTCGACTCCGACATGATGCCAGAGAAACGCTACGAGATCCCTCATCGTTTACCAGCGTGGGTGTGAGGCTCCCGCGCGGCGAAAGCCGAGCCCCCCGGCCTCGTGCGGTGACGAGGCACGGGAAGTCGCTGTCCTCGCCCGATTTAGGACGATTGGTATTTACTCGCAGTCTGCGAGCGCAGGTATTGCTTTCAATCTGGCTTCTCGTTCAAGATGCGCGGACCCCTGGGTAAAACCATCGGGGTGGACGACACCATGAAAATACGCTCTCTGATCTGTGCAGTTTTGCTAACGGTGGCATGTGACGATGGAACGAAGGCCAAGGATGCCGTGGCCGATGCTGCTCAAGCGGAGCCGAAAGCGGAGCCGAAAGC
>CAYTFJ010000034.1:0-39575 GCA_964437075.1 uncultured Nannocystaceae bacterium | reverse complement strand
CGAGTCGAAAGCCGAGTCGAAAGCCGAGTCGAAAGCCGAGTCGAAAGCCGAGTCGAAAGCCGAGTCGGGGCGAGTTTTCTTTATCCAGCCGAAAGACGGCGCAAAAGTCCCGCGCGAGTTTGACGTGGAGTTCGCGATTGAGGGCAAGATGGTCGCCCCCGCGGGCGGGGCAGAGCGAGATCCTTCGAAGGGCCATCATCATCTGATCGTCGACGGTGAGCCCATCGCTGACCTTGAAGTCGTGCCGGCCGATGCGACCCACATCCACTATGGGGATGGGAGTACCAAGACCAAGGTGACCCTGAGTCCGGGACACCACACCTTAGTTATGCAGTTTGCGGATGGCGTACATCGCTCCTACGGGCCCGCATGGTCGGCGAAAATCTCAGTCGACGTCGAGTAGAGCGCTCGAGTTCCCTGCGGGGCGCTGTCGTTGCAGGTTCGTGGTTGTGAGTGCCGCAGTCTCTGCGGAGCGCATGACCACGAATCGGGTCCGATGGTGGCTATGCTCATTCGCATGGCAAAGTACGGAACCGTTGGAGATGTAATGACCCGGGATCTGTTCGCGGTCGCACCAGACACGAGCCTTGAGACCGCGGCGCGGATGTTGGTGTCGCGCCGTATTACCGGCGCTCCGGTGGTCTCAGCTTCAGGAGAGACGGTCGGGGTCGTCACGCTTGTGGATCTCGTGGACCCTGATCGGCAGCATAGCGAAGCCCCAGGTTATTCGACATTCTACGCAATCTCGGGGGGATGGGCACGCACGCTCGGGGAAGGGGCGAGTCCCATTGAGGGTAGAGTCGAGGATGTGATGACCCCCGCGACTCTATGCACAAGAGCGAGCACCACGATCGAGGATGCCACTCGCCTGATGCTCGATTGGAAGGTACACAGGCTCTTGGTCGAAGAAAAAGGTGCGCTATGCGGGATTGTCTCTACCATCGATCTTCTACGGGGGTTCGTGGGCTCGGCAGCCGAATCGAGCTAACGCGTGTTGACCGGCCCGAACGTTTCGTGGCCAGCTTGATTCTCGACACGTCATCCGTCGACGAAACGTAGCGAACAATTTATCAACGATCGCAACTATTTCTAATGCTTCGTCCCCCACGGGCGAGCTTCCGTGGGGGTCAAAGGATGGGGGATGGGCCGGTAGAGAAGACGAGGACACCGTTTCGGGCCGCATTGGGCGCGACGAAACATAAATGTTTGGCAGATTGCGCGAGGGGTCTTGCATCGAGGGGGAGATCGAATTAGTCGGGTGTGGGGTCGAAGGCGGGGCGCTCTGATTCTAACCGCATCTTTTGCCGGGATCGGTGCATTCAATGCGCAGAGCCTTCACTTCCCAAAGCACGAATCGAGGTCAAAGTGGGGCGGAAGGCAAGAAAGTACAGGGACTCCAAATGACCGAACAAGAGACTACTCCCCGCGTAGACCATTTCATGACCCCGACTCCGGCGACCGTGCACAGCGGCCTTCGCCTGGTCGACGCATTGGACCGAATGTATTCCGACAATGTTCGTCATCTTCCCGTTGTGAATGATGATGGCGCGCTCGTCGGTATCATTTCCACACGTGATGCCGCAGTGATGGCCTCGCTGCGAGGCGGAGGCCCAGAAACGACGCTCGTCCAAACCGCGATGATGCCCGCACCTTACAGTTGCGCGCGGGGTGCGGACCTCCTTGGGGTTATCGAGCACATGGAGGAACATCGAATCGGCAGTGTGGTTGTGGTCGAAGATGGAAAGCCCATCGGTGTGTTTACAACAACGGATGCTCTGAGGGCTCTGAGGACGATGATTGTCGGTGGTCCGGTGACGCCGCTTGTACGGCCGCGACACCTTGTCGATTCCGACGAAGCAGGAACGGACGGGCACGATCTACGCCATACTTCTACGTCACGTAGCCAGTCGAGGTCTGCAGGGATGCTGTCGTGGTGTATTTTTTGACGACTTTTGATGGGATGGGATCGCAAGTTCCTCGCTCGGGCGCACGTCAGAGCGAAGGTGGTCCCATCTGAATGTTGAAACATGATGGACGTGCTCTATTTCCTTCTTCCACTGGGCGCCGCGTTTTCAATAATCGCGGCGCTCTGTTTTTGTTGGGCAAGCCTAAGTGGTCAGTTCGATGATCTTGATACCCCGGCGATCCGTGTGCTCTTTGAGAGCGACGGAGAGAGAGACTCTAAAGGTAAATAAACGTGAGTACCGAAACTGTACGTTACGACGATGCGATTGTTCGAAAATTCGCATTTGCGACCGTTATCTGGGCTGTTGTTGGCATGTTGGCGGGGCTGTGGCTCGCGTTGGAGCTCGCATCCCACGAATTCAACCTAGGTCTTGAGTGGATCTCGTTCGGTCGTCTGCGACCGTTGCATACCAACACGGTTATATTTGCCTTTGTTGGAAACGCGATGTTCGCGGGCATTTACTACTCCACCCAACGTCTTCTCAAGACGCGTATGGCGAGTGATCTACTGTCCGCGATACATTATTGGGGTTGGCAGCTAGTGATCGTTTGTGCAGCAGTAACGCTGCCGCTTGGCATTACCACGAGCAAGGAATACGGAGAGCTCGAGTGGCCGATCGACATCCTGATCGCCGTGGTGTGGGTGATTTTTGGACTCAACTTCGTATTGTCGATGCGAAATCGCCGCGAAAAACACCTGTACGTCGCGCTTTGGTTCTATCTCGCATCAATTATCGCGGTGGCCCTCCTGCACGTTGTGAACTCTTTTGCAGTTCCGGTGAGTGCGTTCAAAAGCTACTCGGTCTACGCCGGAGCCCAAGACGCCCTTGTCCAGTGGTGGTACGGGCATAACGCCGTAGCATTTTTCCTGACGACACCATTCTTGGGACTGATGTACTATTTCGTTCCAAAGGTGGTGAATCGTCCGGTGTACAGTTATCGGCTCTCTATTGTGCATTTTTGGGCCTTGGTCTTTCTCTATATCTGGGCAGGCCCCCATCATTTACTGAACACCGCACTTCCAGACTGGGCCCAGTCGCTCGGTGTTGCATTTTCGATCATGCTGCTTGCACCGAGCTGGGGAGGCATGATCAACGGGCTACTGACCTTGCGTGGCGCCTGGCACAAACTGAGGACAGAGCCTGTTTTGAAGTTCTTGGTGGCTGCGATAACCTTTTATGGAATCGCTACATTTGAGGGGCCGCTCATGTCTTTGAAAAGCGTGAACTCGCTCTCTCATTTTACCAATTGGACGATCGCACATGCTCATGCCGGTGCCTTGGGGTGGAACGGATTCTTCATCTTCGGCATGCTCTATTGGCTGATGCCCCGCTTGTGGCGGACCGAGCTGTACAGCAAGAAACTCGCAACTGCTCACTTCTGGGTAGGTATTTTTGGTATCGGGCTCTATGTATTTAGCATGTGGGCTTCGGGCATAAGCGAGGGGCTGATGTGGAAAGAATTCGATAGCGACGGCCGCCTGGTCTACGCGCTATGGGACGAGATGATGCCAGCTCTTCGACCGACCTACTGGGGCCGGGTCGCGGGAGGCAGCCTCTACCTCACCGGCCTTGGCATCATGTGCTGGAACCTCGTGAAGACATGGAAAACGCGTGGTGACCTCGCGGATGTGGACGTGGAAGTGATCTCGACGATGGATCCTCCCGGCCACCAGGTTGCCAAAGGCGACGACCCCCGATCGTGGCACCAGCGCCTGGAGGGAAAACCTTTGGCCTTTACCTTGTTGACTACGGTTGCAGTGGCCATCGGTGGTATGGCAGAAATCATTCCGTCAATGGCGATACGAGGTAATATCCCAACGATTGAAGCGGTAAAGCCCTATACGCCATTGGAGTTGGAAGGGCGCGATATCTATATTGCAGAAGGATGTGTCGGCTGTCACTCGCAAATGGTACGGCCATTTCGGGAGGAGACGCTCCGCTACGGCGAATATAGCAAGGCTGGCGAGTTCGTCTACGATCGTCCATTTCTGTGGGGATCGCGGCGGATTGGACCCGATCTCCACAGGATAGGCGGAAAGTACCCGGATCTCTGGCATTACAACCATCTCATGGATCCAAGGTCGACATCCCCCATGTCGTTGATGCCGTCCTACGATCACTTGTCGTCGCAGTCAGTGAACTGGGCGACAACATCAACCAAGCTCTCTGTTATGCAGACCTTGGGAGTTCCCTATACCGATGCTGAGGTGAGCGATGCCGCTCGATTTGCTCAGGAGCAAGGGGAGGGGGTCGCCGAAGGTCTCTATGAACAGGGGGTCGATGCGGACCTCGAGGGGACCAAACTAGTTGCGCTCATCGCATATCTCCAGCGTCTTGGGGTTGATGCAACCAGGGGGGCAAGATGAAGGGGGACGTGCTGTCACAGAGCGACTTGGGCGCCTTCGCGGAATTCAGCATCGTGCTCTTCGTTTTTGTGTTCTTAGTCACCCTGTTTTGGATTTTTCGGCCGGGATCGAGGCGATTTTATACCGAGAGGAGTGGAATGCCTCTCGATGAAGAACCGTGCTCGACCTTGTCCGCTACACAGACGACAGAGAGGGCCTCGCCATGACAAAACCTCGTGATGAAGTAATGGACCATGACTACGATGGTATCAGGGAGTACGATAATCCGCTCCCACGGTGGTGGGTGTGGATGTTTTACGCGTGTATCGTAGCGGCCTTTGTATACGTTCCGTATTACCATTTCGGCCCAGGGGTCTTGCCGGTCGAACGTCTGGCCCTCGACATGGAAGAATGGAAAGAACTTCACCCTGAGAAGGCGACTGCGACCGAAGACGAACTCGTGGCGATGGCACAGAACCCTAAAGTTATGGAGCGCGGTGCCGCCGTATTTAAGACAAATTGTGTTGCTTGCCACGGACCGGACGGGGGGGGACTTGTCGGGCCGAATTTGACTGATAACTTTACGATCCACGGCCAAGATGCGAGCGCATTGGTTCATGTCATTACCGAGGGTGTTCCCGAAAAGGGTATGCTCGCGTGGGGACAGCTCCTCAAACAGCAGGAGGTCTACGACGTCGCTCTCTATGTGCAGACCTTGCGCGGCACCACGCCGGCAACTCCGAAGGCGCCTCAAGGCGATCCCATAAAATAGCTGGACAACAGAGTCCCAGAACGCTCGGTATCCACTCGCAACAAAGCGCATTAAACACGATGGCACAACTGATTGACGACGACGTTCCCACGACAATCGGCGAACGTGGAAAACGAGTGTGGATCTACCCCTCATGGCTGCGCGGGCGCATGCTCACCTGGCGTACGGCATCCCACCTGTTTCTTTTCACATTGCTTTTGGTGGGGCCGTGGATTGATGTTGGCGGAAATCAGGCGATCCGGTTTGATATTCCGGGACGCCGGATGCACTTGTTTGGCATGACGTTCTTCGCCACAGACGGAGCCTATTTGCTTGTGGCGTTTGGGCTGTTTTTTACAGCGATTTTGTTGGTCACGGCTCTTTTTGGACGCGCATGGTGCGGCTGGGCCTGTCCCCAGACTGTTTTTCTCGAGACGATTATTCGACCGATCGAGCGATTGATTGAGGGCAAGGCTACGCGGAGAAAGGCGCTCGATCGCGGACCATGGAACTTCAATAAAATTGTTCGAAAGTGTGCAAAATACAGTGCCTTTCTCCTTGTCTGCGGAGCGATTGGGACGACGATGGTGGCCTACTTTCTCGGAAGAGAGGGCGTCTACGAGGCGCAAAAAAATCCGTGGAGCCACCCGATCGGGACCTCCGTTTTTGTAGTGACGACTGCGCTCGCGTTCTTTGATTTTGCCTGGTTTCGAGAACAGACTTGCCTGGTCGCCTGCCCCTACGGTCGATTTCAGTCAGTTCTTCTCGATGAATACTCGCTCTCGGTCAACTACGATGCCAAGCGGGGGGAGCCTCGGGGAAAGGTGTCACTCAAGACGATTGGCGGTGATCTGAGTCCACCGGTGGGAGACTGCGTGGACTGCAAGAGGTGCGTTCAAGTTTGTCCGACCGGCATCGATATTCGTAGAGGTGTGCAGATGGAGTGCGTGCAGTGCATGGCGTGTATCGACGCATGCGACGATATGATGCACCGGGTCAAACGCCCCCCGGGACTCATCGCTATGTCGAGCGAGGCGGCGGGGCACGGGCTAAAGACCAAGTTTTTGAGGGCGCGGGTTGTCGTATACTTTGCTGTGTTGGTGTTGGGAAGCTCCGCTGCGTCCGTGATCGTTTGGAATCGAGAGGCGCTGGAGGTCGCGTTAAATCGTCAACCGACAGCGCCCTACGAACTGCTGAACGACGGTCGTATTCAGAACGCGCTGAGGTTGAGACTCTCGAATCGAAGCGCAGTGACGCGGCGGGTGTCAGTCTCTCTGGCGAGTCCACCAGATGGAACGCTTGTTTCACCACGGCCGACGATTACCGTTCAGCCCGAAGAAGTGATTCACTCGCCAATCTTCTTACTCAAACCGACGAGCTCGAGTCGCCGTGACTACGTTGTCCATGTCGAAGACGATAGGGGGTTTTCGAAGGACATTGAGATTCCGTTCATCGACGAAACGACAAATCGCGCAGGAAACCGAGATGCCGACAGATAATTTTTCATGGTGGCCCTGGGGCCTAGCATCGATGTTGGCAACCGTCGCAGGGGCGAATGTGGTGATGGTTCACGCTGCACTATCGAACCCGTCGGTCGCGGACACCGATGACCACTGGGAAGACGCGCTTCACCAGGATGAACGGATCGCAGCACGGGATCGATCCAGGCGATTGGGGTGGAACGTAAGTATTTCAGTGTGTGAAGGCGATGGGAGTCGCGTCGCACAGGACAAGTGCGAAGTGGATATTCGAGTGAAAGATGCGCAGGGACGACCGCTGTCGAATCTGGAGGGTAGCTATGCGCTCCGCCGATCGGACACCGCCGCCTATGACCTGGACTTGCGACTCGAGGAGCGAGGGCCGGGGCACTACATTGCCGACTGGCCCGCCAGTTCTCCTCGAGGGCTGTATTCGGGGGCTCTCGTGCTCGTGGGGGACGATGATGGCGCACGGTTTGAGCACCACGGTCAGCTTTGGGTGGAACGATGAGCGGGTGGGCGGTGGTGGCGGCCGGATTTCTTGGATCTGTCCATTGCGTAGCGATGTGCGGCGGAATCGTGAGCGCGGTGTCGAGGTGTCACCGTCGGGCGAGCGTAGCGTTAGGTAGCTATCATCTCGCGCGCGGCCTCGCCTATTGCAGTCTAGGGGCGGTAGGAGGCGCGATGGGCTCTGGGATTGAAGGACTCGGCCTTTGGGCCGGTATACAGAGAGCCTCAGGAGTCCTCATGGGGGGCACGCTTATTGTGGTGGCGTTGATGGGTCTGCGGAGAAGCGTGGGAGCGCGGCCGCTCATCAAGCTGCGGCGTTCTCCATCCCGTGCGCGGCTTTGGGTTCGACGTGTTTTTTCGCGGCATCTTGGAGGGGGCCGGCCCCACGCGGGACTTGTCGCTGGAGCGCTGACGTCGTTGTTGCCCTGTGGTTGGCTTTGGAGTTTTTTGTTGGTGGCGACCGCATCCGGAACGCCAGCTGCGGGCGCGGGAGTGATGTTGGCTTTTTGGATTGGCTCGCTTCCCGCCTTGCTTGGAGCGGGCCTATTGGCGCGGGTCGTGGGAGGTCGGACGCTACGCTACGCACCGCGAGCAACCGCCCTTATCTTACTGGCGATGGGACTGGCGAGCGTGTTCGGCCGCCTTCCGGGGATCGATGTTGGCGGTGGCGAGCCGCCATGTCACTGATCGGGTGAGGGCGTTCAGTGTCTGTGGAATGTGCCCATTGTAAGCTCCCTGCATCGGAGACCGACGATGGGAGGCCGAGTTTTTGCTGCCCTGGATGTGAGCAGGCGTTCGCAATCCTGAAAGACATCGGTTTGGAAGAATATTATCCGCTCCGAGATCGACTCGGGGGGGGGGCACAGGGGCTCTCGCGCCCTCGATCTGCAGCCTCGGGGACCTACGCTCATCTCGACGATCCTCAACTTCAGGCACAGCTCGGAAACGATCCTGGCGAGGCTGAGGTGGTTGTCGAAGACCTGCACTGCATGGCTTGCGTTTGGCTGCTTGAGCGACTCCCAGACGCAGTCGATGGACTGAATCACATTCGTGTCCGATTTTCGGATGGTACGCTGGCGCTACGCTGGGACCCAGAAAAAATTCATCTTTCTGAAATCGCCGGTCTGCTCAGTGGGCTCGGGTATCCACCTTCTGCGATCGACGGTCGAGGTGCTCAGAAGATTCGATTGCGTGGGCGGCGTACGATTATACGGTTGGCGGTAAGCGGTGCAAGCGCAGGCAATGTCATGCTGCTCGCCATTTCCCTTTATGCTGGATCTTTTTCGGGGATGCAGTTGGAGATGGAAAATTTCCTCGGATGGGCCAGTTTGGTGTTGGCGGCACCAGCACTGACCTATGGCGCCTATCCATTTTATCGATCGAGTATCCGCGGCTTGAAAATGGGGCAGTTGCACATCGATCTCCCGATATCGGTGGGTCTGTTTGGTGGAACCGCTGCGAGTGTAGTAGCGACGGTCACTGGACACGGAGACATCTACTACGATTCGTTGTGTGTTTTGGTGTTTCTGCTGTTAGTAGGCCGCTACGTCCAAACAAAGGGGCAGCGTTGGGCCTTGTCCGAGACTAATATTCTCGGCCTGCTGATCCCTGGAGATGCCCTACAGGTCGGGCAGGGAGGCGAGCTTCTGCCGACCGCTGCCGACCGACTACAGGCGGGGGATGAGGTCGAGGTGACGAAGGGGGGAACGATTCCAGTGGATGGTGTTGTGACCCGAGGTCGGAGCGCAATCGATGCGAGTAGCCTTACGGGGGAGTCGTCGCCCTTGTCTGTTTCGCCGGGAATGACCGTGCTTGCCGGGACAATCAATGTAGGAAGCCAAATTCGAGTCAAGGTTGAAGCCGCGGGACGAAACACGCGGATCGGCGCGCTTGCTCGAAAGATCATGGAGACGGATGCCCCACCGCCTATCCAGAGGTTCGCCGACCGCGTGTCGAGAGTTTTTGTGATGGCCGTCTTGGCGTTGGCCGGGGTCGCTGGCGGGGTGTGGTGGATGGTCGACTCCTCGAGAGCATTCCCGGTCGTGGTCTCATTGCTGGTCATTTCGTGTCCGTGCGCACTCGGTCTTGCGACTCCGGTGGCCCTTAGTATCGTTCGTGCTCGAGCGATACGTCGCGGCTTCTTGATGCCGTCGGCCGCGACGATCGAGCATGTCGCGGCGACGAAGAAAATTGTGTTCGACAAAACTGGAACGCTGACTCTCGGAACCATGGAGGTGATCTGGAATCGAGGCTTCGACGAGCATGTGGCACAGGTTGTTGCGGAGATCGAGCGTCGTAGTGAACATCCGGTGGGCCGAGCGGTTCGGAGCATCGTCGATGGGTTCGACATCGCAGCGACCGGTAGCAAAGTAGAGTCCTATGTCGTCGAAGATCTGTGCGACCATCCCGGGCAGGGAATATCCGCAGTCTGTGGTGGACAGAGTTGGCGCGTGGGAAGTACTGCCTGGATCGGGGGGGGAGATTCATTCTCCGTGGAGATTGAACGGGCGCTCGAATCCGGGAAGACGCCAGTGCTGGTGGAATTAGAAGGGCGAACGATAGCCATGGCCGCGCTTGGTGACCGACTACGGCCTGGTGCACTCGAGGCCATTCATGATCTTCGATCCATGGGATACGAAATATCGATCTGCAGTGGCGATCATCCTCGTGTAGTCTCAGCGATAGCGGGCGGGCTGGGTATCGATCATGCGCGCGGGCATATGAGCGCCGAGGACAAGGCCGCGTATGTACGTGCAGCCGGATGCATCATGGTAGGCGACGGAATCAACGACGCCCCCGCGTTGCGCGCCGCCAAGGTCGGTGTCGCGCTACGGGGGGGGGCAGAGGTTGCGCTTGAGGTTGCCGATGTTCACCTGACTTCTGGAGGGATGACTTCCGTAGTCGAACTGGTGAGGGGATGTCGACGCGGCGTAACAATTGTGCGCCGCAACCTCGTGTTCTCGTTGATCTACAACGTCCTGTTTGCCGCTCTGGCCGTCGCGGGCATGATCAACCCGCTTGCGGCTGCGATCATCATGCCAGCGAGCTCTCTCACGCTGCTGTTCGCCTCCGTCGTAGCGAAGAGCTTTTCTCGATCGGCGCCGCTGAAGGCTAGAGTCTAACGTAATCGAAGTTGTCAGGCTGGCCGTTCATTCCCCGTCGTGGAGGCCGGATCCACTGCGCGAATTTTCCTGGCTCGTAGACTGGTTTCATGATTGAAGCCAGGTACACTTCGTCGTCGGGGTTGAGCAGCCAACCGTTGCGGTGGCTCTCAAAGAACTCCTGTGAGATCAAGTTTCCTTGGGGATCGAAGCTGTGTCCAGAGTAGATACCCTGGTGTCGATGGAAGCGGCGCGATGGCAGGGTGAGCACGCAATCGCTTCCCAACTTCGCTAGACCGCGGTTCCAGCGGTCGACCGCTCGTTGGCAGTCGGCAATATAGTCGTCACGCAGACTCTCGTTCATGGCATTGCGAGGCGCGACTTGGCGTATGGAGAGACGACCTTGCTCGACCACGGGGATCTCTCGGAAACCCTCGAGAGCGAGATGGTCAGTGTATCGTTCGGCTTCGCGGAATCGTCCTTTTAGTCCGTTGGCGAAGTAGCTGGCCGCATTGCTGGAAATCTCTCCACCGAAGAGGTCTAGGCAGTAGCTGAACCAGTAGTTGATCGTCCGCTGAATAAGGTCGAGATCAATTCCTCCTTGGGCACGGACGTCGCCATTGGGGTCGAGCGCGGCCAACTCTGCGCTACGGAGAATGATTCGTTCCATGCCTGTCTCGCCGACGAAGAGGTGAAAAGCCTCCTCGGTGAGCATGAAGTCGCAGCTTCGAGCCAGTGGAGAGAAACCCGACTCTCGAAGGGCGGCGAGCTGAAATTTTCCGTCCCGATCCGTGAACATGGTGAACGCGAAAAAGGACAACCAATTATCGCACGGTTGGTTGAACGCGCCGAGCAGCCGGGGATTGTCGGCATCTCCTGAGCGTCGTTCAAGCATCTCGTTGGCCTCTTCACGGCCGTCCGTTCCAAAATGCTTGTGTAGAAGATACACCATGGCCCAGAGGTGTCGGCCTTCCTCGACATTCACCTGAAATAGATTTCTCATGTCGTAGAGGCTTGGCGCAGTCTTTCCGAGCAGGCGCTGCTGTTCGACGCTGGCGGGCTCCGTGTCACCTTGGGTGACTATAATTCGACGCAGGGCGTTGCGGTGTTCACCTGGGACTTCCTGCCAGACCGTTTGGCCGGTCGCGTCGCCCACTTGGATAATGTCCTGGTGGGTCGGTGTGAGAAATATTCCCCATCGGTAATCCGGCATCCTGACATGATCCCAGGTCGCCCAGCCGTTGGAGTCCACCGATGTTGCTGTGCGTAGATAGACTTCGTTGGTTTGGAATTCGGTCGGACCCATATCGTTCCACCATTCTGCGTACTTGGGCTGCCAATGCTCAAGAGCTCGACGGAGCTTGGGGTCATCGGCGAGTCCTACGTTGTTGGGTACGCGGGCATTGAGATCGACGGGGGCAACAGCGGGTGACATATTCCTAGGATCGAGTTGTCGAGCACATCGCACCAGCGAAAAACATGCGTGTGCGGACACACGCATGTTATGATTTGGCGTCATGAGATGTTTTCAGCGCAACGCTTAGAACATGGCCTCGTCGGTGGTGGGGCCTTGACGAGGGAGCCAGACATCAAACGTCGTACCGCCCGAGTCGTTGCTTGCATAGCGAATCCTGCCGTGGTGGACGGCGATAACTTGACGGACGAAGGGAAGGCCGAGTCCAGTTCCCTCAGTTTTTGTCGACGTAAAGGGTTCAAAAATGTCGAGCGACGGAGGGATTCCGCAGCCACTGTCGCCCACGGAAAGTTGAACCTGGTCGCCGTGATCAATGATGTTGATATGAATTGTTCCTTCGTTGCTCATGGCCTCCATGGCATTTTTACAAAGATTCAAGACAACCTGGACGAGTTTGGCTGAGTCCGCGATAAGCCAGACTTCGGGTGCATCGCAGGTCACGGTGGCCTCGACATTTTGCCGGCGCATGGCCTCAGCCTGGGTCGTGAGGACTTCTTGGGCGAGTTCGACGAGCTCGGTAGGCTCGAATGTGTACTTCTGTTTTCGAGAGAGGCTTCTGAAATCGTCGAGTAGCGCGCGCATTCGTTCTAGTTGGCGCCGAATATTGTCAACGCGCGAGAGGACGGTCGCGTCAGGGTTCTTCTGCTCCACAAGCGAGCGCTCAAGCAGTTGCATCGTCATGTAAATGCCGTTGAGAGGGTTGCCAACCTCATGGGCAAAGGTTGCAGCGGTTCGACCGATCGCGGCGAGTCGCTCACGCTCAAGCAGTCGACTCTGTAAATTTGCGGTGGCGGAAATGTCACGTATGAACGCCGCATAGCGAAAGTTTTGCTCCGGCCCGAGCTCGGTCACCGATAGCTCCAGAGGGAAGACGTCGCCGTTACGGCGCATACCTTCCACCGATCGAATCTTTCCGATCGCGTTGGCCTCGCCGGTCGCTTCGTAGGCTTCTATGTATCGATCGTGTTGTTCGGCGCGGGATTGCGGCATAAGCACGGTCACGGGCTGGCCGAGCAGCTCGCCTTCATCAAATCCAAAAATTCGCTCGGCCGCGCGGTTCGCAAGGCTGATCTTCGAGTGAGAATTGATGAATACAACCCCGTCTTGTGTGGTCGCTATGAGTCGTTGTAGATGCGGGTTCGGGACCCCCACGGCCACCGCAGGCCGCGCAGGTGCTGTGTCGACGGGGGAAGAGTCGGTCGTTTCATTGGTCATTGGATCGGAGCGCCACGAATTTGGGACAACTTGTCATCGACGCAAGTAAATCGCAACGGTCAGCATTTCACGCAATGAATGCGCTGTTGCTGTTCTCGATGGGCGAAGTATGAAGTCTCATGGGAACGAGCATCGCACCGACTCCTTTTCGGATCCTCGTTGTGGATGACGAACCAAATGCGCTTATTACGCTCGTTGATTTTCTCGAGTCCGAGGGGTTTGAGGTTCGGCAAGCGGCCGACGGCCTACGTGCCCTTGGGCAGGCTGCGCAGTGGCCCTTTGACATCCTGCTGACCGATCTCCGGATGCCGGCGATGGATGGGATGGCATTGACACGAAAGCTTCGCGAGCGAAACGGAGGATTCTCGACGGTTCTGATGACAGCCCATGGGACGATTGAGAATGCGGTTGAGGCCATTCGTGACGGTGTCGACGAATACATGACAAAGCCCATCTTGCTTGACGAGCTGCGCGTGACCCTTAACAGGGTCCTGGCGCACAGAAAACTGCATCGGGAAGCGGAGCGGCTTCGGGAGCAACTGCGTCAAGTCAGCGCGCAGCCGAATTCGGATTTTTTGGGTGGCTCCGACGTATTTACCGATCATGTCGCGCTGATTGCTCAGGTAGCGACATGCGCGGCACCGGTGTTGATTTGGGGGGAAAATGGATCGGGCAAAGAGATGACCGCGCGAATGGTGCACAGCAAGAGCCGCTATAGCGAGGGCCCTTTTGTTGCCGTTCGCTGCCGCGCAGTGGCGGCTGATGCGGTCGAGGCGGAAATTTTTGGGAGCGGGTCTTCCTCGGAGCACTATCTCGCGCGTGCGCGAGGTGGAAGTCTATATTTGGATGAGATCGAGAGCCTGCGACCGGCTGCGCAGCGGCGTTTGGTGGCGTATCTTCGTTCACAGGACGAGACCCCGACCACCACCGGATCTGCGCCGCTCCCGACGGTACGAATTTTGGCCGGCACAGACGTCGACCTCTTCACCAGCGCCGAGGAGGGACGATTCGATCGGGCCTTGTTGAGCCGACTCGCATCTGTGACGCTACATGTTCCGGCTCTACGAGAACGAAAAGAAGACATCCCGCTGCTGGTGGCCCATTTTCTTGATCGCTACATGCGGCGCGATGGGCGAGGGGAGGCGGCGTTGAGTGATCGCACTCTCGGAATCCTGCTCGCTCACGATTGGCCCGGAAATCTTCGCGAGTTGGAGACCTCGATTGAGCGGGCGGTGGTGCTGGCGCAGGGGCGGGAGATTGAGCCCCATCATCTCACTGAGGAGTTGGGGAGGGCCGACGGCGTTCGAGATACCGTACCGAGCATACCTGGGGCAAGCCTGAGCGATGTTGAGCGCTATGTTATTCTTAAGACTCTGGAGACCACGGGCGGCAGCACGGGTAAGGCTGCCAAGCTGCTTGGAATCTCCGCGCGAAAGATTCAATACCGGCTCAATGAGTACTCACAGGGACGGCCGGAGTGAGCTAGACGGTTGAGCTGAAAGGTCCGTCGCCGCGGCCACGTAAGTGTACATCGAAGACCATGGCAACATTACGGACAAAGGGTCTGCCGAGGTGACGGATGCGGATGCCGTTATCGTTAATCTCCAAGATGCCATCTTTGACAAAGGTGCGAAGCTCCGAGAGCTCGAGGGCAAACTTGGAAGCAAAATTTTCGAACGAATCGGCCTTCTCGATGTCGGCGAAGGCCACCTTACCGTGACACATCAAGTCGTGGATGATACGCCCTCGGGTCTCGTCGTCCGCGGAGCGCTGAAGTCCTCGAACGACAGGGAAGTGATCCCTATCAATCGCGTCGTAGTAGTGGGCTAGTTTTGTTGTGTTTTGCACGTACGCTCCGGAGACGTCGCCGATTGCCGTCACGCCGAGACCCAGCATCGTAGCGCTGCGCTTTTGAGTGTAGCCCATGAAATTTCGGGAAACTGTTCCTCCGAGGAATGCAAGAGCGAGGGGGTCTTCAGGGTGCGCAAAGTGGTCTAAGCCAATTGAAATATAGCCAGCATTTTCGAAGCGCTCGCGCGCATGGATCGACATCTCTAGACGAAGCTCGGGGCTTGGTAGTAGCTCATCAGGGATTCGTCGTTGATTCGCACGCATCCAGGGGACGTGCGCATAGCCGTAAAACGCGACCCGACCCACCCCAAGCTCTGTGACTTGGTCGATCGTCGTGCCCATGGTCTTGAGGGTTTGACCCGGAAGTCCGTAGACGAGATCAACATTGATCGTCCCGATACCCCGGGCCTTTGCCTCGCTAACAATCGTGGTTGTGGATGAAAGGCTTTGATCGCGGCCAATGAGTGATTGTACCTCGCTATCGAAGTCCTGGATGCCGATCGAAAGCCGGTTGACTCCAGAAGCCGCGAGCGCGTCGAGATGTTGATTGTTTGTGACTCGTGGATCGAGCTCTACCGACAGCTCCGCGTCGTCGAGGATGTGGCAGTGCTTTCGCAGGCCGTCATAGAGTTGATTGAGCAACTGGGGCGCAAGATAGGTCGGAGTTCCACCGCCTAGATGTAGTTGATCGATGAGCGGGGGAGCGCCCAAGGCATTCCGTAGGAGTTCCATCTCTCGTTCGAGGTAACCGACGTATCGCGGTGCGATACGGTCGTGCTCCGGGCTGGCGACAACTGCGCAGGCACAGAAGTGGCAACGCTCTCGACAAAAAGGAATGTGAACGTAGAGCGAGCAAGGACCTGGATCTCGGCCTTTGTTGTCTAAGGCGGCGATGTATTGATCGTGTCGAAAGGTTGGAGAAAATTCGACCGCGGTGGGATAGCTTGTATAGCGAGGCCCCGGTTGGTTGTACTTATTTGCCAACTGGCGACAGTGGTTTCGATCAATTTCGAGCATGGATCTATCGTCCTCTGGGCCATGGCCCAGAGGACGATAGATCCTATGGAGATGGTCGGCGATCGAAAAAAAGACGAGATTTTTGTCGTTTGCCGCAGAAACTTCCGATGTGCGATCGGGCCCTTCTCACTAGGCGGGTTTCGGTGGATTTCGGTGGATCCACCGGTCATAGATTTTTAGGCTCACAGCGGTCGTTCCGCCGAGCGCTGCGAAAATGTACCACATCTGCCCAGGGTCATCGATGCCCTTGGGGCCGTAGTGTTGATACATGGCGCCGGAGAGCAATCCACCAAAGAGGTTTCCAAGCGCGGTGCACCAAAAAAAGTAGCCCATGTACATGGCCACTTTGTCTGGAGGGGCGAGGCGACCGGCGTATTCCTTGGCCTTCGGACTCGCCATCATCTCGCCGACCGAAAAGACGAGGATAGCGAAGGCGATCGTCGCGCCGCTTTCTCCGGTGTCGAGAATTATGAAACTCACGATCGTTACCAATACACCATTGACGATCGTACTAAGTGGCTTGATGTTCCGCATCAAGAACGAGATCATCAGTTGGCCAAGGATGATTCCGAGGGCATTGAGATTGATGAGAAATTCTGGCTTGACCTTGCCTTTAACAAGGGCCGCCTTGCTAAAGCCTGAGGTGTCGATGCCCATCGCTTCGAGCACGGATGCAAAACTATTGGCGGCAGGGGTCAGGGAAGCGACGAGGTCTTCGGTCTGACCATAGTCTCGGATATATTCCGGGAGCGTCATGAAGATCTGGTTAAAAGAGGTCCAAAAACCCGCCATCAACAGCAAAAAGAGCATGTAGCGTCCCTCTCCGATACGCATCGGCTGGAGAAATCTATCCTTGTGCGTGCGGAGAGGGGAGCTGCTGCTTCGGGACCGTGCACGTAAAAAAACATCGAGCAAGAGGTTGCTCGACAGCCAAGATACCGCAGCGATCGCGCAGGTCTCGATGTTCCAGTATTTTGACCCCATCACCAAGACACACAAGAGTCCAACCACCAAGAGAAAGAAACGGCCGTTTCCGACCACGGAAATCATGCCCTGCATGACGGCGCTAAGCGATTGCTGCGATTTGATCTTCGGGGTTGTCGAGGAACCCTCATCCATTTGGACGGGGGGCTCTTTGTAGAAGAAGAGGCAGGTCAGGGCGAGAACGACGATCCACGATGCCGAGGCGATAAAGACGTAGCTCCAACTCCATCCTCGAACGACCCCTGCGATAATCGGCCCGATGAAACCGCCGACGTTGACCATCATGTAGAAGATGCCAAAGCCCATCGAGGCCGTCTTTGGATTGGTGCATCGGGCGATGGTGCTAAGGACGACTGGTTTGAACATTCCGTGCCCGATGGCGACCAGGATGTAGACTCCGAAAAAACCATAAAAGGTCGTCGGAAGCTGCAGCAGAAGATATGCAGGGAACATCACGGCGCATGAAGCCAGAAGCATTCTCTTGTAGCCGTAGCGATCTGCGATCGCTCCGAATACGGCAGGAAACAAATAGAGAAAAAATGTCGAGAGTCCCTGGATCACGCCACGGTCCTCGGAAGAGAAACCGAGGCCGCCCTCGTCGATGTTCCCCGTCAAGTACAAGCTCGAGACGGCATAAAAGCCGTACCAACTCATGCGCTCAAAAATTTCCATCACGTTCGCGGTCCAAAATGCGCGGGGATAGCTGCGAAGGAGGCCAGGTTTACGGGGGGTCGAGTCAGACATGGCGAGACTTGCGAGCGACGTGAAATACAGGAACGCGGTGACCCGCTTGAGCCGTTCGGACCAAGCGGGCGCTCCGTGTTCACGGCATGGTACGGCTTGCATGGGCGAAAGAGCAGACTGATCGTGCATGTTTACAGCCGACGCCGTCGGCGATGCGATAGTCTGCCTGTAGGCTCATGATCGCTCCCTCCCCTGCGCCCATTCCGCGAAAACGTGCTCGCTGGCCCTGGATCGTCGCCGCTGGCTTCGTGCTGACGCTTGTCGCGGGGCTCACCGCCGCCACTTATCCACAGTGGGCGGGGCCGATGCTCCTCCAGCAGATCGAGAGCCGTGGCGGGACACGCCTGGGGGCGACGGTTGAGATCGCGGGGATCGAGCTTGGGTATGACACCATTCGGCTCAAAAATGTTCACATTGAGCGGCCAGGGGTTCGCCTGGATTTCGAGCAGATCGATATCGAAGCGGACGTAGATCTATTCGAGAGTGGGAGCATTCGCGTGATCGATATGCACGTGCGCGGGGGCTCGCTTTTGGGGTCGAGAAATGCTCTCGAGCCGATGATAAGAGAGGTACTCCAAGCAGGCGATCTTGACGCGGTACCGGACGAGCGCGGCGGGTTAGGTGCGCGGGTCTCCCTGCGGCCGGAACAGCTGACGGTGGATGGGGTGGTTGTTGACCTCAGCGATGGTTCGTCGCGGGCTCGCGGCACGCTTACCCTCGAACTGATTTCTTCAGCCAGGAGTATGACGTGGGCGGTCTCGCGGCTTGTGTTTGATCTTGATGGCCGACAATTCGTCGCCAACGAGATTGGTGCCACGCTGACCGGCGGTCCCAGGGGGCTTCTCTTTCCGGTCGAGCTCTCGCTGGAAGGGCTAGGAACCCAAATGACGCCCGAGATAGCGATTGCAGGAACCACCGGGGTTGTCGAGTTTTTTGATGCGTCGGCGACACGGATCCGCGTCGATGTTCAGGGTGGGTTTGGCGATGGGAGCCACGCTGTCACAGACTCACCACGAAAGTTGTGGTCCGTTTCCGGGACTTTGCATCGTGATCTCAGCGAGGGAAAATTGGCTGTGGAGATGGACTCTTTTGAGTTAGGTCGGGTGCCAGAGGTGCTCGCTGCGTTGCCGCTTGTGCGATCCGAGGGGGCGACCGTGGGCGGTCGCGTCGACTTGGATCTTCGGCACGGCCGAGTGCGAGTCGATGGCAACCTTTCGCTCTCTGGACTCAATGTTCGCCACCCCTTGCTAGCCCGCTCGACGGTTGACGACTTAGGCTTCGACCTCACCGTCGCTGCAACTTTCGACCCAAAGGCTCTTCGGGTGGAGTTGGAGAATTTGGAACTCCGACGAGGTGGGGTCGTGTTGCGCGTCGCGGGCGAAATTGTGCACCCGCCGACGCCCTCTGAACGACGCTATGATCTACGTTTTTCGATATCCACGGTGGCTTGTCAGTCAGTGTTGGACGCTATTCCTGCGCAGCTCGTACCTGGGCTCGGCGGCTTTCGACTGGGTGGAGACTTCGAAGCGGACTTGCATGTTGACGTCGATTTTTCCGATCTTGACGCCTTGGTACTCGATGGTGATGTGGATCTGTGGAAGTGCCGCGTTCGCTCGGCACCGGACCGGCTGCTGGCGTCGCGGATCAACGGAGAATTTGTTCACCGAGTTCGCATGAAGGACGGTCGTCAGCGCACGCTGCATCTGCGGCCCGGATCCGGTGATTTTACGCCGATTGGTCTAATCTCTCCGATGATAATCGCGGCTGTTCTCACCACCGAAGATGGTGGATTTTGGCGCCATCGCGGCTTCTTGCCGACACAGTTTAGGGGAGCGCTTCGTCGGAACCTGAAGGCCGGGCGGGTACGACTCGGGGCATCGACCATTTCGATGCAGACCGTAAAAAATGTGTTTCTGAGCCACGAAAGAACGCTCTCAAGAAAACTTCAGGAGATGTTTCTAACTTGGTACCTTGAAGAGATTTCCAGCAAAGACCGCATTATGGAGCTGTACCTCAACGTGGTCGAATTTGGTCCAGGCGTGTACGGTGTTACCCATGCCGCTCAGCACTATTTCGGGAGACATCCCTGGGATATCACCTCGCTGGAGGCGGCCTATTTAGCTCTGATGTTGCCGAGTCCGGTTCGGCGGCATGTGTATTACTGCAAGCAAAAACTTAGCGATCGTTTTATTGTGAAGCTTCGTAGGATCCATCGGCTGATGTACTCGAGACACAGGATTAGTGAAGAAGAGTATTTGTTGTGGAAAAATCTCGAGGTGAGATTCGATACGGAAGACCTGCGAGGAGAGGCCGAGTGCCTTGACGAGATCGAATCGATGCAGGCCGCCGTGGGTATACCGTTCGCTGAGTCAGGAGTGCTCCGGGGCGAGCATGAAATGTTGGACTCGCCCAACGCGCCGATTGCCGGTCGCGGCGCAACCGGCGAGTTCATGCGCCGCAACCCGCGCCCGGACGTGGATGGGCGGGCAGCCGAGGCGATTCCACGAACCCAGGCTCTGTCCGACAACGAGGACCCTGCGATGTCCGATGCGCCGGGGGTGCCCGCCATGGACGAGCGAGACGAATCTGTGGCACAACCGTGACCACAGATTCGTCCCGGCCCGGCCATGGCATTGGCCTCGTTCGCGTATGGGGAGGGGGCCGGAGTGGACCTAAGAAATGCGGCGACGCGAAAATATTCGAGAACGAGTTGCCAAGAGACAGTTCGATCGTACCCGAGCCGAGCGGTCGATGTTCGCAGCCATCTGTACTCATTGTGGGGATGCGGAGGTCGTCGAGGCGCTGCGTCCGTATTTGAGCGATGCACGTAAGACTCGCATCGATCAAGTCCTGCGAGGGCGGATGCAACGGGTGCAGGTGGCGATTGAAGAGCCCTACGACCCGCATAACGCTGCGGCCGTCGTTCGTAGCGCCGAGGCGCTTGGTGCCGGAGCTGTGCATGTAATTCGTGCGGACGAACGAATCTTAAGGCAGAAGCGAACCACGGCGGGGACCTTTCACTGGGTTGATACCCGGGATTACGCAGAGTTGGACGACTTTTTCGACCAAATGAAGGCGCAAGAGATGATTGTGGCCGGCGCATGCGTGGGAGATGGGCTTATGCTCGAAGACTTGCCCCTGGATCGGAATATTTGCCTCTTGTTTGGCAACGAAAATCGCGGGCTGAGCCAAGCGGCGAGAGAACGATGCGAGCTTCGTTACGGGATTCCGATTTTTGGCTTCGCGGAGAGCTACAATCTCTCGGTATCCGCCGCAGTGAGCCTCTATTCAGTGCTTGGCCGAATGCGTCGCGCGATAGGGGCTTTGGGCGATCTCGATGGCGTGGCACAAGAGCGCCAGCGCGCTCGTTGGTACCTACGCAGCGTGGACCGTCGTCTCGTCAAGGGGCTGTTCTCGAGTGCTCTTGACAAGGGCGACCACCAGGAGTCGGCGACTTGAGAATGGCGCGCTACGGCCGGATCGCAAGACGTCTCTTCGTGCGGCTGGCCGCGCTTGGGGCGGTCACATCCGTTGTTGGAGCCGGGGCGGTTGCGACGACCTTCTGGTACTTTGGGCAGGATATCGCGGAGATTGACGAAGTTGCGCTGCGCAACCATTGCCCGCCTCAAGTCACGCGAATCTTGGCTCGCGATGGACGAGTGATTGGAGAAATCTATAGCCAACGTCGGACGGTGATTCGCTATGAAGTTATCCCCCATCATGTCGAAGATGCTTTCTTAGCCGCCGAGGATTCTGACTTCTATCATCACGAGGGCATGGACTACCTCGGGATGGTGCGGGCACTGGTGGCCAACATTCGCGCGAGACGGATTCGACAGGGAGCATCGACCATCACTCAGCAGGTCGTGAAGAACTTTCTGTTGTCGTCAGAACGAACTTTCGAGCGCAAGGTCCAAGAGCTAATTCTCGCGCGCAGGCTCGAAGAGGCCTTTGACAAGCGGGAAATTTTGGAACTTTATTTGAACGAGATCTATTTGGGGCACGGGCGCTACGGGATCGAAGAGGGGAGTCGCTATTACTTCGGAAAGAGTGTCACTGAGATTTCTGTCGGTCAGGCTGCGACGTTGGCGACTTTGCCCAAGGCGCCATCGACCGGCTCTCCATTTCGAGATCCTGAGCGGGCCAAGGAGCGGCAAGTTTACGTGCTGCAGCAGATGGCAAAAAATGGCTTCATCGCACAGCGTGATGCACGACGTTTTATCGATGCCCCGCTCGATCTTACCGAAGACCCGGGTGCCATTCATGCGCGCGGACAAGCCGATGAGTTTGTCGATGTCGCTCGTGCCAAGCTTGTAGAAATCTACGGTGAGGCGCGACTCGATACCTTGGGGGCCACAGTGACAACCGCTGTGGATCTCGATCTGCAAGCGTCGGCACGCGACGGCTTGCATCGATCGCTGCGTGATCTGGATCACCGCCGCGGCTATGGTCACGGTATCAAGACAGCCGGGAAACAGCTTCGCGAACGAGCGATTCAAAAGGGCTCAGGGGCCTTGCGAATCGGGAAGGTTGTCCCAGTGGTGATCGCCAAGAGCCAGCCCATAGGCGAGAAATCGGATCAGTTGGACCCAGGTTTTTGGGGCCATATGGGTGCACACTCGGTGTTTGTGCGGGTGCCCAAGGGCAGTAGGTACGACGATTCTGAGTTGACCATGGCGCAGCAGTTTCCCCCCGGCGGAGTGACGCGAGGTCGGGTCGTGGCGATCGATGACACGGGACACGGGCTCGCGGAGATCGCTTCAGGCCCGGAATCCACCGTCCTCTTGGCGAGCGTGGAGTCCGGGGAGGTGCTGGCAATGATCGGAGGCGATCGGTTTCGTCGCGGCGACTTCAACCGCGCGACCTCGGCACAGCGCCAGCCGGGATCGGCTTTCAAGCCCTTGGTCTATGGTGCCGCCCTGGCATCACGGAAGTTTTCTGCTGCAAGCTTGATCTCAGATTCGCCGGAGATCTACGAGAAGTGGAGACCGACGAACTATGAGCGCGACACGTATCGTGGCGATATTCGAATGAGGGTTGCCTTGACTCACTCGGTGAACACCGTCGCTATCAAAATTCTTGATCGGATAGGAATCCCCGCGGTTCATGATTTTTCCCGTGCTGCGGGTATTAGAGCGCCGCTTGCCGACAACTTGTCGTTGGCGCTTGGAACCTCAGAGGTGGCGCCTTACGATCTCCTGCGGGCCTACTTGACCCTCGCGCGAGGTGGGCGGAGGCTGGACCCCGTGACGGTGCTGCGCATCGAGGTACCCGGCGAAGAGGACTGGGTGCCCGATTGCGTATCGACCCAGACGATTGAGCCTGAAGTGGCTTTCGTCACTGGGAGTCTGATGCGGAGCGTTGTCGAGGAGGGAACCGCTCGTGGGGCACAAAAATTGGGGCGCCCGGTGGCTGGAAAGACGGGCACATCGGCCGACAATCGAGACGCATGGTTCGCCGGCTTTACTCCAAGGCACGTCGCGGTAGCGTGGGTCGGCTTCGATACGCCGAAGCGAATGCCCCGGGAAACAGGCGGTCGTGCGGCGCTGCCGGTTTGGCTGGCTGCGATGGCGGCTGCGGAGGGAGAGAGTTCCGCTCTCGATTTTGTACCGCCGCCCGGGGTGAGCGTTCGCAGCATCGACAAAAAATCCGGACTGTTGGCTCCAGCGCTCGTATTTCTGGAGGACGGCCGAGAAGTCGCCCCTGATCAAGACACGGTGATGGACGAGTTTTTTGTCTTTGGGACGGAACCTCTTGAGCGAGCGAACTTGGCGGCAGCCAACTCGTCTGACGTTCTCCTCGATCTCTATGATGAGGACATCCCGGACAGTGACCTTGGAACTCCGTTGCCCTCGCTTCCGGACGTGGATGTGGACGGGGCCGCCCCCGGCCGCTAGAGTTTGGTTCCAATCACCGCGTAGGTGTCGTTCTCGATCGAGCTCAAGATCGCTGCCTCAAGGTCCGCTTGTGTAAATGTGGCGAAGTCGATGCCATCGAACATTCGATCGTAGACCTTTGCAATCGTCAATTTCTTGGCAAAATTTTCGTCGCTAAGACGCACGGGCGATCCACCTTCTTCGAGATTGGAAATGTCGATGGAGATTTTGAGTGGTTGATCGCTCGTGAACGCGAAGTCGACAGTGTCGCCACTGTTGTTGCTGGCAGTCCCCGAGATGTGAATTGAGTTCCCGACGATCTCTGAAACGCCCGGAACTGCATGTTGGCTGTCTTCCTCGGGAAGGTAGTAGTTGTCGAACTCTACTTCTATGCTGCAGTAGTAACCATCAGTGGCCGTGACGGCCCCCAGACCCACAGTGGTCCCATCGCGAATCGCGATGAAATCTTCGGCACAGGGTCCGAAATACATGTCGACATCATGCCCGTCGGCTTGGCCGCAGGGAATGACGCTCACGCGGCTCGTGGTGATGACAGCGGCGCCGAGATCGATTTTCCAGCCGAGGTCATTGGGGAAATTTCTCCGGTATCCCTCAGGGCCGTGATCCGGAAAGATTCCGTTTTCCGGTGTCGGTGTATGAGCCGCGTAGAGGTTGATGACGGATCGGTGCTGCTCGTCCGGGAGCAAATCGCAGCCCGCGCCAAAGCCGAGCAGCGCGAGGAGCCCGAGAGAGGGAGCAATAAACGGAGTGGTAGGACGCAATCGGCGCATAGGGTACGGTTGCAAGCTAACAGATCAATCATCGTCGCAACAACCCATCGGACCCGAAGTTTGACATCGTTACGTGGGTTATGTCGTGCAAAATAGTGCCGAAGCGGCACTATTTGTTCCTAATAAGATGTAATCCTGGTTTCATTTTTATTGCCACGACGGCAGAGATGTCGCGTGAAAATGAGCTCACGGACAAGGTGCGCAAGACGCGACTCGGTTCGAGATCCGTACGGGGTTAGAGCCAAACAAATCGTTCGGCGTGCTCGGCGCCAGACCGTGGTTCGGGTAGTGTCTCCTGGATGCCGAGTTGCCTGTTTCGAGTTTGTGTTGCCGTGCTCGGCTTTGTTCTGGTTTTTACGGAGCCTGCGCTGTCCTGGGCGCGGGATACCGAACAGGCGGAGGACGCCAACCCGCGGACAGAGCCGCCTGGTGGTCTTGAGCAGAGAGTTGACGAGGTCGCCGGCCTCATCGTCAGCAAGCTTGGGACGGTGCTGTTCTACAAGCTCTTTGAGTCGATAGAGGTCGCAAAGAGCGCGTCCGCCGTTCGTTCGATCGCGGATGCTCGCGAAATTGGAGACAAATTGACGGTGCGGGGCGTCGAGGTTGGCGAAGCGAGCCTGTTGCTTACAGTGCCCCAGAGTGTCTCCGAGGCGGAGGCCGAGGGACTGGCGGCAGCCATGACTACGGAGTTTCTCCGGACCCCTCCAAGAGGAGGACGGAGTCTCCGTGTGGTTCGCAGCGCGGACGCCTCGGTCTCAGGATCGACGCTTCAGGCGAGTCATGGTGGGATGCCGATCATTGTGTTGTGGCTCGCCGCTGGCGCGTGTTTCTTCACGGTTCGCATGGGCCTAATTAACTTAAGGGGATTTCGCCATGCGATCGACGTTGTGCGGGGTCGCTTTGACAGCCCGGACGACGAAGGTGAGGTGAGCCATTTTCAAGCGCTTGCGTCGGCGCTATCTGCGACGGTCGGGCTCGGAAATATTGCTGGGGTCGCTATCGCTGTGGCGGTCGGTGGGCCAGGGGCCATCTTTTGGATGGTGGTCGCGGGGTTCTTTGGGATGTCATCCAAGTTTGTCGAATGCACCTTGGGGCAGAAATATCGCGAAGTAGATCGAGACGGACGCGTGCTGGGTGGCCCGATGTTTTACCTCGAGCGGGGCCTGGCGGATCTCAAGATGAAACGTCTCGGAAAGGTCCTCGCCGTGATGTTCGCTGTCCTGTGTATCGGAGGCTCGCTTGGCGGAGGAAATACGTTTCAGGTCAATCAGTCGCTCGGGATCTTGCGAGAGCAGTTTCCTGTGATGGAAGATTTTGGGTGGGTCTACGGACTCGTGATGACCGTTGCAGTTGGAGTCGTGATCCTGGGCGGCATTCGCCGGATCGCGTCCACCGCGGAGAAGATCGTTCCGGTGATGTGCGGCGTCTACGTACTTGCTGCCTTGGTGATTCTCGGGATGAATTACACGGAAATCCCCAGCGCGTTCGGAAAGATCTTCAGCGGGGCTTTTTCTCCCGAGGCCGGTTTCGGTGGAGCCTTGGGGGTGATGATGACGGGTATCCGTCGCGCTGCATTCTCGAACGAGGCCGGTGTGGGGTCTGCGGCGATTGCTCACTCCGCGGCACGGACTGAATACCCCGTCCGCGAAGGTATCGTCGCGTTGCTCGAGCCCTTCATTGACACGATTGTCGTGTGCACGATGACGGGTCTCGTAATTGTGATTACGGGCGCCTATGCCGACCCGGCCAATGCCGAGTTGATCGCATCGTCGAACGGCGCAGCTCTCACATCGCGGGCAATGGGTGGGCAGATCAGCTGGTTTCCATACATCCTCTCCGTCGCCGTCGTGATGTTTGCCTATTCCACGATGATTTCGTGGTCGTACTACGGTGAGCGATGTTTCGTATACCTCTTCGGTCCTCGCTCATCGCTGGCCTATAAGATCTTGTTCCTAATCTTCGTATTTTTAGGATCGGTGATCACCGCGACGAACATCTTGGAGTTTGGTGATCTGATGGTCTTGACCATGGGCGTGCCAAATATTCTTGGGTTGTTCTTGTTGAGCGGAGTCGTTCGCAAAGAACTCAAGGAGTATATGGCGATGCTCAAAGCGAAAAAATTTAAGGTCTACGAGTGATCCGTGCTCTTTGATGTCGTAGGGGAGGGCGCAAATTTCGAGCGGATGATCGCCGTACAAGATCACGCGAGCGGTCTTCGTGCGCTGATCGTCGTGCATTCGCGCGTTTGCGGTCCGGCCTTTGGTGGCATTCGTCGTCGAGTGTACCCGGACGAGCAAAGCGCGCTGCGAGATGCGGCTCGACTCGCGGCCTCAATGACGGCCAAGTGTGCATTGGCAGGGCTTCCCGCAGGTGGAGCGAAGTGTGTGATCTTGGACCACGCCGGGTTGGATCGACCGTTGGCCTACGCGGCACTAGGCCGAGCCGTCGAGGAGATGGGAGGGCACTATATCTGTGGACCGGACGTGGGTACCGGTGAGCGTGAACTGGATGCGCTACGAGGATCGACAACCCATGTAAATCCGTCTGGCAACGATGCCGGAGCTGCGACGGCGTCCGGGGTGTTGGCCGGACTTCGAGGACTGCTCCGGGTGACCCGGGGGAGCGAAGATGTCGGGGGGCTGAGCTACTTCGTTCAGGGGTTAGGATCTGTAGGACTGGCCGTGGCGGGGCGCCTAAGGGCCGCCGGGGCGGTCGTTCACGGCTATGATCCACGGGAGGATGCGTGCCGAGCGGCCATCGCACTCGGGGTGCAAGTCACCGACGCGTCGCGCTCGCGTTGCGATGTCTTCATGCCGTGCGCGATGGGAGATGCCATCGATTCTAGCGTAGCGAAGACCGCGCAATGGGGGGCTGTTTGCGGCTCTGCAAACAATCAGCTGGGCGACAATGAGGTCGGTGACATCTTGCATGCGCGCGGTATCGCCTGGGCGCCAGACGTCGTCGTGAGTGCTGGGGCCGTGATCGAAGGCGTGTTGACGGTACGCCGAGGGACGGATGCGACCGTGCGGGTACAGGTCGAGTCCGCAATCGCCGAGATAGCGGATACCTGCGAGTCCTTGCTTCTTGAAGCCGAGCATCGGTCGGTTGCTCCGGGGCGAGTTGCCGCCGCCCGGGTGCGCTCGATTCTCGCCCAGCAATAGACGGGTGATGGTCGCTCAGGAGGCCGACGTTCGGGCCCCTTCGGGCCCCTGTGCGTGGACCGGATTCTGTCAGTCCGTCATCTCGGCCGCCAACCCATCAAGGATCTGCCGGCCGCGGTATCCCCAAATTGGGTGGGGTTGAAGAATCGCTTCGTCCGCGAGACGATTGGCCGCCGCAGAGGTGGAAATTCTCTCTATTTTGGCGCGCTCAAAGACACGTTGGGTGACGAGATACACAGAGTTTTCCCATTCGCGCCCGAAGTGACGGTTGATCGCGGGATCGTTGGGGACCTGACCGTATTGCTCGTTGGCGCAATTGACGATGCCCATACGATTGGCGACATAGTCGGGGACGTAGGCGATTCCGCGGGCCGAAAGTGCGGCGTCGTCGCGTCGGTCGTCGAAGAGCTGGTTGTTGGCCGCGCCGCAGACGAGGGGCGCTTGGATGGACGGAATTGTGTCTGGCGAGAGGACTCCACCGAGTGCGTTGGGGGCCAAGACATCGCAGGGCTCCGCAAAAATGGTCGTATCTGATGGATCGGTCAGCCGGAGCTCGACCGGCTTGCCAGCAAAACGGTCGGCGAGCAGCGCGTGTCGCTCGGGGTTGATTTCAGTAGCGACAACCTGGGCGACGTCTCTCGCCAGCAGCTCCTCGATCATGCAGGTTGCTACGTTTCCGGCGCCTTGCATCGCAATTTTTTTGCCTGCGAGATCTCCGTTCCCCATGAAATCCAGCGCACCTTCCATCGCACAGACGACCCCACGAGCGGTCGCCGGAGATGGGTTTCCAGATCCGCCCATCTCTGGGGGCACGCAGGTCACGTGGCGAGTGGTTGCGAACACCTCGGCCATGTCGGCGGGTGTGGTGCCGACGTCTTCGGCCGTGATGTAGATTCCACGCAGACCGGTCACGAACGTGCCGTACTCGCGATAGAGGGTTTTTCGATAGCCGGAATCACGCCACAAGTCGCCCGGCTGGCGAGCGATGATTCCCTTTCCGCCGCCCCACCAAAGGCCCGCCAAGGCATTTTTACGGCTCATGCCCAAGGCGAGACGGAGCCCATCGCGGATAAAATCCTCGCAGCGCTGGTATGGCCAGTGCCGGAGACCTCCACTGCCTGATCCACGGATCGTTCGGTGGACAAATGCACCAAACAGCGCGCCGGACTCGGGTCCTACACCCAGGAAGATGGCTTCGTGCTGGTGAAAATCACGTCGGTCGGCGCAGAGGGTGTCGGCGAGCGGCTGTAGCCACGGGAGAGAGGCCCGGAGGCGGCCATCCGCAGGATTTGAGATCAGGTAGGCGCTTCCACCATCGGCAGAGAGTCGCTCGGCAAGTTGCTGGGGAAGGAGCTCAAGAAGCGTCACGGCGCGCAATGTACCAGTTTGAGATTACCGCGGTGCACGCCAATTTTACCATTCCGCATTTGGCGCACTATGGATATGTGTGATTGGCGCCAATCCGTGGCTTCGAGGGGTCTTGCAAGAGTCATTTCAGTTGGAATAAAACCCCTGGCGAGGGGGTCGTTCGCCCTCAACCTGGTTCGCTCGTTTGTTCGGTCGAGCCGTCTTCCCAAAAACAAAGCACCGTTTGACACGATGCCCAGCAACATACCCATTGTTCCACCAGGAGGTCGCTCGTGAGTCCTTCCGAGTCCCATCCCATCACTATTCAGGCCGAGGAAATCAGCAAGCTGTACGGGGATTTCGTGGCCGTACGCGACATCTCGTTTTCGGTGCGACGCGGTACTGTCGCTGCATTTCTTGGACCCAATGGGGCCGGGAAGTCGACGACGATGAAGATCCTCACAGGATACCTGACACCGACTTCAGGCAAGACTCGAGTTTTGGGGTTGGATCCCACGGACGCGGATCAACGCCTTGAGTTGTCGCGTCGGCTCGGCTACCTGCCTGAAAATGGACCGCTATATGCTGATATGACCCCGGATGAGGTGCTGGAGTTTTTCGGTTCCATACGGAAAATAGACAAACTTCCGGCCGCAAAAGAGCGGGTGATCTCACAGTGCGCGATCGCGCAAGTGTTGCACAAACCGATCTACAAGCTCTCCAAGGGATTCCGCCAGCGGGTCGGCATGGCTCAGGCCCTGTTGTCAGACCCGGAAGTGCTGGTACTCGACGAGCCGACGTCCGGGCTCGACCCCTTGCAGATCCGTGAGGTCCGGCAATTGATTCGGGATCTTGGCAAGACCAAGACGATCCTGCTTTCCACCCATATTCTCCAGGAGGTCGAGGCCGTCGCCGACGAAGTCGTCATGATCATGGAAGGCTCCGTGGTCTTCAACGGCAGCGTCGCAGACCTGCGCGAGGACAAATCGATCGAAGAACGATTTTATGAGCTCGCTGACGGTAAAAATGGCCGGGGTGCTGGCCCATTTCGTAAGACCGACAGCAAGAAAGAGAGCAACTGATGCCCATTGATCTATCGGTGGTACGGGCCATTGTTCGTCGCGAGCTGGGGAGCTACCTCGGCAACCCGGCGGGCTATGTGTTCTTGACTCTATTCATCGCAGGGACCGGCTGGGCGGCGTTTCTTCGTGAAGGATTTTTCTCGCGCAACCTCGCGGACCTGGCCCTTCTAAACCAGCTGATGCCAGCGATTCTCACCCTGTTCATTCCGGCCATCACAATGAACTTGTGGTCGGAGGAGCGGCGTCAGGGAACCGACGAACTGCTACTCACGAGCCCCGTGCGAGATATCGAGGTTATCCTCGGAAAATATTTCGGCGCGCTCGGCGTGTACACGGTCGCCTTGCTCTTTAGCCTCACTCACTACTTGGTTCTTGAGTATCTAGGGGAACCAGACGGCGGTCTGCTCTTGGCCACCTACCTTGGGTACTGGCTGGCTGGGGCTCTGTTTATTAGCGTCGGCTTGCTGGGGTCGATGTTCAGCAACAATTCAACGGTGGCGTTTATCGTTGGCGCCGTGGGTTGTGGCGCACTTGTATTCGCGGATGCCATGCCATGGGCAAGCGGGATCATTGGCGCGGGTCTCATGGCCGCACTCGGTGCTTTGCTCTGGTTGGTCGCTACGGGAGGCGCCCGTGGGGCCGGAATCGCCGCGATTGTTGGTGGTGGGGTCGGAATGATTCTGTGGCTGAGTGGCGTCGTGGGCCCCCTAGAGGACGTGTTTGCGACGATCGGTATCTCGCCTCGTTTTCGTAGTTTTGGCGAGGGGATCATTCGCCTTGGAGACATCGTCTACTTTGTCGGAGGGGCCGCAGTGTTTCTCTATCTGTCGTCGTTTTTGCTTGGACGGAGACATTGGTCATGAAACGTCGATTCCATCAACTCACTCGCTTTGCCGCGCTGGCCGTCACGGTCGGATCTCTCACCTACGCCGCGCAGCGTTCAAATGCCCGCATCGATGCAACCGCAGAGGGACTGAGCGAGATTGGCGCCGAAACCCGCGCGCTCATTGGTAGCGTCGCGGTCGATCGGCCGGTGGTTGTCACCGCTTTTGTGTCCAAAGAAGTGCCACAGCACTACGTGGCACTCCGGTCTCGTTTGCTGAACATCCTCCATGAGATGGAGGCGGAGTCGACAAACACCGGGCTGACGGTTCGTATCTTTCAGCCGGAACCACACTCGGAGCAGGGCCAGGAGGCCGTTGAAAAATACGGAATCGCGCCTCGTGCGTTGATGAACAACGAGGGCGGCCGTGTGGACGCGATGCCGGTCTTCTTGGGACTGGCGTTTACGAGCGGGGCGAATGAAGAGGTGATTCCCTTTTTAGATCGGGGATTGTCCGTGGAATATGAAGTGGCTCGCGCGCTTCGGGTGGTTGTGCAGGACGAGAAGCGGGTCGTCGGCATCGTTCGGACCGACGCTCATATTATGGGCAACTTTGACATGCAAAACCGGCGGCAACAGCCGCCATGGCGCATCATCGAGGAACTGCGTAAGCAATACGCTGTACGCAGTCTCAATCCAGGGGCTCCCGTTCCGGACGACGTTGACGTGCTTTTGGTTCCGCAGGTCTCGAGTTTGACCCAAGAGGGCCTCGACAGCGTTCGTAAGTTTCTCGATGCGGGCCGCCCTGCGTTGCTGGTCGCGGATCCCATGCCGCTGTTCAATCTGAAGCTCTCCCCCACGCAACCGATGTTGCCGCCCCCGGGGCAAGGTGGGGGCATGATGGGAGGCGGGGCGCCTCCACAGGCCAAGGGCAACTATCTTGAGTTGTTGCGTTCGATCGGGGTCGAGTGGAACGACACTCGTGTCGTCTTTGACACCGAAAACCCGAACCCTCGTATGGCTCACGCACCCGGCCATGTTGTGTTTGTCGGGCAGCGCGCAAACAGCAATGGCTTTGACGAGGGCGGATCGATCGTGGAGGGCCTCGCTCAAGTGGTGACTCTATTTTCAGGGGATTTGGCTCCCGCCAGCAGCGGTGGACCAGAGTTTACGCCTCTGTTGAAGACGGGACCCGATTCCGGGTTCGACCAATTCTCGGCGATGGTCGATAACAGCAACCCGTTCTTCGGCATTCGCGGTCCGGTGATCCCGGCGCAGCGGGGACCGATGACAGACAAACGTCATGTCTTGGCTGCAAGAATGCAGGGCGCCTCCACTTCGGGGGAGGACGAGACTTCAGTGAATGCGATTGTTCTCGCGGACCTGGATATGCTCGCTGATAGTTTTTTCTCGTTTCACGAGCAGGGCGGGGATATGGACGGAGACGGATTGATCGACGTTCGTTTCGACAACGTGACCTTCTTGCTCAACTGTATCGACACTTTGGCGGGTGACGATCGTTTTGTTGAGCTTCGACGCCGTCAACCAAGTTACCGCCGTCTCGATACCGTAGAAAGCTTGACTGAAGACGCGCGGAGTCAGCGTGAGACCGCGGTCGCGGATGCAGAAAAAGAGGCGCTGAGCAGGGTCGAAGAGGCTCAAGCAGACCTTCAAAAGAAGGTCGACGCGATTCGTTCGAAAACGGATCTCGATGAAAACACGAAGGCGATTATGGTTCGCAGCGCTGAAGAAGCTGAGAATCGGCGCCTGGCAGCGCGTCAAAAACTGATCGACCGGGACAAGGCCAAATCGATCGATGCTGTCGATATCGACTTTCTTCGTCAGGTTGACTCTGTACAAAATCGGATTCGGTTGGTTGCTATTCTTGTGCCGCCGATCCCCGCTCTGCTTATGGGTTTGTTGCTCTTCGGGCGTAAGCGGCGGCGAGAACGTTCGACGATTCCCGACAACCGCAAGCGCGATCGCGGAGGAAAAGCATGAACAAGGCATCTCTTATCACCGTTGGTTTTGTTGTCGTTGCGGCGGCAAGCCTCGGGGCGGCCATCTCGATGCGTCGCGTCGATCTGCCACCGCCGACCTTTGAAGACACGGGTGAACTTCTCTTTGAGAAATTTTCGGATCCTAACGTTGCCGCCTCTTTGTCACTCAAATCGTGGGATACTGATGCGGCGCAGATCGTCAGTTTTTCAGTTGAGCTGAAGGACGGCATCTGGGTAATTCCGAGCCACAATAACTATCCGGCGGACGGGACCGAGCGCATGGGTAAAGCGGCGGCCTCATTCATCGATATTCGTAAAGATATCGTTCGTAGCAATGACCCCCTGGATCACGCAAAGTTTGGCGTGTTGGACCCTGAGGCGGCCGAGGAAGAAGAAGGTAGGGGCCAAAGAATTACGATCAGCGATGAGTCTGGGACGACGCTGGTCGATATCATTGTCGGCAAAGCGGTGCCCGATAAAGACGGGTATCGCTTCGTTCGCTATCCTGACAAGCCGCGAGTGTACGCGGTCAAAATTTCGATCGATATTTCGACGAATTTTGTAGAGTGGATCGAAAAGGACCTGCTAAAACTCGACCGAGACACCGTCGTGCAAGTGATCAGCAACAGCTATCACGTGGATGAGAAGGTGGGCGCTGTGGCTGACATCGATCCGATGGTGTTTGCGATTGGTTCCGGCGAGACGGAACTCTACCCTGAAGGTGGCGACGAGAAGGCGCCTCCTCCTGGAGAGTGGGCGGTGGCCGAAGGAACAACTGTTCCTGCTGGCAAGGAACTCAATGCAACCAAGGTGAAGCAGGTCTTTGGCGCGGCTTCACGGGTGAAGATTGTTGGGGTCCGGCCACGGCCGGCCCGTCTCAATCCTATGGTTCTGCTATCGAAGGGCTTCTTTGTTAACCAGGAGACGATGCAGCTCTATGGCAATGAGGGGCAACTCGACATCGTCGCTAAGGACGGTGTGATCTACACCCTCTACTTCGGCGAGGTGACCTACGATACGGGGTTGTCGCTGACGGCGGGCGGACCCGCGGAGGTCGACCCGAAGTCGGCGACGGGCGAAGCCGCAGATGGTGATCCAGACAAGGGTAAGGCCAATCGATACATGTTTGTGATGGCCTCCTATGATGAAAAACTAGATCAAACGAAGGATGAGCCCCCGGAAGAGGGCAAATTGCGCGGAAAAGATCGCGCGGAGATGCTCGCCGATCGGTTTGGAAAGTGGTTCTACGTCATCGACGATTCCAGCTTCACGCAGATGCACAAGGATCCGGCAGACTTTTGGCGTGATGTCGACAAATAGGTCATAGCTGCTGCAGAGCGAGCGAGGTTTCCCTGAGAAGGGGGATCTCGCTTTTTTGGGTCGGTTGCGTGGGGCTAGCCGAGTACGATCTCGGTTGCGAGGGCGAAGTGAGACGACAAATAGAAATGTTTGTCCCGCTCTAACCTTCGGGACTCCTCGCAAGCGGGAGTCCACCAAGGCGATGCCGGTCGGGTCATGATGATCTGCTCGATCCGAGATCGATCTTCGGTCCCCATGCGATGAACTGGGGGGAGCCACAGAACGAGATCTGCGCGGACCTGTAGGTCGGAATCCTCAACAAGAAGGTTTTTGGTACCGTCGACGGTGTATCCCGGTGATGCCTCGCCGTGCCGGTCCCATGCGTCTTCGCTCGTCGGGAATGCGCGCCGGAGGGCCGCGTACGCGGCCCTCCAGCGTGGGTCCAAGGTTGAAGGCTCCACAAATGATGGCAGGGATGTGTCTAGATCGATCGCTCGATCGCAGGTCTTCAACAAAGCCGCGGAGGTCTTCGAGTTGGGCATTCTGTAGGTCTTTGTCGATGGTGGTGGTTTGGTCGCCGAGGCTCACGTTAAAAAGGTCGATGGCCGTCTTACCAAATTCACCTGTGGGCGCCGGGACCACTATTCGAGCGTGCATGACTGCATGTCGGCGATGATTGGCGCCCACGGGGCTCGGAAGCCAGGATGACGAACTTGTCAGCACGGGCCATCGGCTGGTGATCAAAAGCCCACCGGCACGGGCGGAGGGCCCGTAGACCACGTGGAGGAGTCGATCTTCCGCGTTTGTCACCAAGGTCCTGAGCGATCGCGGATCGTTGATGCCGGATAGAGCCACGAGATCGTATTTGAGCAGCTGCTGAGGCACGCGGTTCACTCGAGCCCGAGTCTCGACTTGACCTGCGGGACGAGCATCGACATTCCAGGTGAGAAGCTGTAGCGCCCTTGGACGGCTCAGCCCGCGGCTGAAGTCCAAGGGCGAGTCGGAGGAGGGCCAAGGCTGAGACCGGCGACAGCCGGTTGCGCCCAACAAGAGACCGAGCGTCGCTGCCTCGCGGGTGACGGCGACGGCCCCACAAAGCAGCTCTCGGCGTGACAAGCTCATGAGTGCGGTCAGAATAGACCGCTCGGAGGATTGTCGCACCCGCTCATCTTTTGTGGATGACGCGCACTCTTTGAAGCGAGATCCGTGGATCCTCCACCTGCGCGCGGGGTTGACGCCATCGGCATGCGTCTTGCGGTTTGGCGCCAATCAACGATTGGACAGCTCTCGCGGGGTTTCGTCGTTATGGATTGCACCCCCGCGTAGAGAGATGCATAAAGCGCGAACTATGGCCGGAGGCGCAGCTGCACGCACCCGTTTGAGTTGGCGAGAAGGTTTGTACTTGGTGGGTCCGGACCCGCTGACTTCGCCCTACTATTCGTCGGGCGCACTGATCGTCGCGGGGGTGGGGTACGCGACCCCCGGCTTTCAGATCGGCCTCTACCTGTTGCTATTTTTGTTGGCTCCGCTCTACATCGAAGCGGTCTTGCTGACGCTTTCGAATGGCGGGACCTACGTGATGACCCGCTATTCGCTGGGGCACATGGCGAAGGTCGCTACCTTTGCCGCCGCACTGGTGGGCATCGTTATTTCGTTCTCGTATGTGGCGACCGCAATTGTGAGCTTGCTGTCCTATGCGGACTACGTGTCTTCTCTCGTCCATGGCGTAGAGGGGCCCACCACCCTCTATGCGATCGGGCTGAGTATGATCCCCTCTGCCGGATTTGGCTTGTGGGTGATGCCGCAGCAATGGCGGAAGGTTCTTGGTGTGGTGTTCGGGACGACAGCGCTTGCCGTCGTTCTTAGCTCGGTGATGGCTGGGGGGGCTGTTGTAATGCTCGCACCCTTGATCATGTTGTTCACCCTAAACAACCAGGGGTTGCGCGAGAGTGTCCGGGTCTCGAAGACAATCTTCTTGATCAACATCGCCGTCATGGCGGTGACCATCGCCATTTGCGTGATTTATCTATTCATCCATGGCGCGGACTTCAGTCGTTTTGCCACTGGAATGACGATCGATCCGGAAACCGTCGCAAGGTTGAAAGCTGAGGCCGGAGAGCATGCTCACGGGTTGACGTCGGAACTTCCTGGATTTTTGACCTTAGGGGCGCCGATGATTCTTGCGGGAGCCGGCGCGTCGATCTTGGGAGCCTCAGGGGTCGAGTCGGTCATGAATATTCCCGAAGAACTCGATCGCCCACAATATGATGTGAGACTGATCTATCGTTGGATGTTGAGCCTGTTGCTCGTCATTGGTGGTTCGCTCACGATCATGCTCTTTTTGGTGTTGACGCCCGAGGAGCTAGCGACCAAGTCGAACTACTTGTTGGCGGCCCTTGGGGAACGGGCCGTAGAGGGGGTGACTGGAAACCCCTCGCTCGCACGACTTTGGTCCACAGTGATCGTCGCCAACGCCGCGCTGATGCTAATTGGTGCGACAAACACCGGCTTTGCAGGGGCGCGCGGGCTCTGGTTGACGATGGCTCGCGATAGCTTGTTGCCGCGAATGATCCTTACGCCCAACTCTCGGGGCGCCTTTCAACGGATTCACTGGTTGATGCTGGGCGCAATTTTTTTACTCGCCATCGAAGCCGAATGGAACCTTGCCAAACTTGAACGGTGGTATGGCGCGACCTTTGGTTTGGTGATGTTCTCTGGAATGGTCGCATTTATATTGCTGCGCAAATACAAAGCCGACGACCGCCGGGTCTATACGGCTCCGTGGAATATCAAGATCGGCGATACGCGGCTTCCGATAGGAGCCGCGGTGGGTTTGGCGGCGCTTGGTTTTGCGCTGCTGAGTATGTACAGCCAGTATAAGGGCGAGATCGGTGAGTTGCGGACCTTGGTCGTGACGGTCGCCGTGCTCGTGGGTGGTGTTGTGTTGCTCCATAACCACCGTCCACTCATTCGGATGGCCCGCGGCTACTACCTTCGGGTCGTGGAAACCGTAGAGTCTGACTCCATTGAGACCGAGGATCGAACCATTGTCGTCGCGGTGGGGGCGATGCGTGCCGGTCGTCTCATGCGGCAGGCAGTGGCATTGGCTCGCCAGCAATCCAAGACTACGGACATCCCGTATCGGCAGCTTGTCGTGTTTCACATGACGAACAGCGTCACTGCAGAGCATGTGTACCGGGTCGAACAGGACTCCGTCCGGCCGGCCGGGATTCAGGGCAGCGCAATTCGGCTCTTTACAGAACTCACTGAGCTGGTGCCCGATGATATGGCCGTATACCTTGCACTGGTGCCTCCCAAGAAGGGATCGACGGAGACGGACGATCTTCATAAGGCCCTTGAGGCGCTGGTTGACTTCCATGACAGCCACAAGTTCCGCGGGCATATGGTGATGGTGGGTGCCTATGCGGTGGTTGAGAAGGAGATCGCTGCGCTTCAGGTGAAGTTGGAGGGATCGACCTTGGTACCGGTCCCCTTGTTCGACTGAATCCATCGTACCCAAGGTCGCAAACCGCCTTCTAAGTCGATTCGGGCGCTTTTGAGATCGGGGGATCTGTGGGCAGCGTGGCTGAATGGCGGCGGTCGTCGGGCTACCATCGACTTCCACCGATTTTTACATGAGCGTATCGATCTCGTCGTTTTCGGGCGACGCTGCAATTTTTACTGGCTGAATCGTTTCTTTCAGTTCGACGCGGCAGAGACCGCCGTTGTCGACTTCAGATGGAATCGTGTCGAGGGCCTCGGCCCTTTGAGCAGGTGTGTACGCTCTTCGCTCGGGTCGGTCTCAGCCGGTGATCTCGAGCGGTGAAGGCGGGCGGTCCCAGTTCGTGGATTCGATTTCTATCCGCCGGTGAAACGGTTGACCTGGGTATGGCAGTAGGGCGTCTTGTTGCTTTTTTCGTAGTAGTCCTGGTGATGGTCCTCAGCGCTCCAGAATTGTTGGGCGGGTCGTACCGTGGTCACCACAGCATAGCCGCGTTCGACCAACCGCTCTATGAGTCGGCGGGCCGTATGCCGCTGTTCCTCGTTCACGTAGAAGACTGCAGACTGGTACTGGGGTCCAATGTCTGGACCTTGATGACCGACCTGGGTCGGATCGTGGATTTCGAAAAATCGTCGAGCGACAGTCACGTAGGACACACGTGAGGGGTCGAAACTTACTCGGACAGTCTCCAGATGGCCCGAGTCCCAGTTTGAAACATCGTTGTAGCTCGGCGAATCAACATGTCCGCCCATGTAGCCGGAGACGACTTCATGAACGCCGCCCAGTTGCTCTAGATAGTGCTCGACTCCCCAGAAGCACCCTCCAGCGAAATAGGCGATACCACGTCTAGCGACCGCTGTCGGCGACGAATGAGCGTCTTCCATGGGGGAACCGAGCCATGGAGCGTGGGCTATGGCCTGCGTGGTTTCTCCAGTAGATGTTGGACAGGCCGCTAGGAACAGTCCCATGAAGGTGAGTGCTGGCGCGCGCATATGAAATGAAGGGGAGGGGGCAACGATGTCGATACGGGGCCACGTGGGGCCTCTTTCGGCTAGTCTATATGCGCTTCACGTGTCGTTGCCGATTCTCCGAGGTGTGCGTACCGATCGTACGCACACCTCGGATCATACCCATCCTTATTATAATTTCTTGGGGTTACGAATCCAATCCAAGGTATTTTTTGCGGTTGTGACGCGGACAGAGGAGAGACTTGTTGCGTATTCGACGAAATCGGCCAAGGCGTTGCGTCGTTCGTCTGCATCTGCATTCGACGAATTTTCGTCCCAGCCATCGACGTAGTAGGCGCTGTGGGTGCCGATCAACAGCGGCGCTCTGTTTCCCTCAAGCCGGAGATTCAAAGTGTGCTTCAGCACAGCCGTGAATTCTGCGCCGGATAAGCTGGCCGAGTACCAAAGATTGAAGTCGAAACCGGTGACCTTTGGGGGGTCCCAAGTCCAACTCTCGGATGCCATGATATTGTCGGCGATTCTCTGCTGGAGCCCTGGATCGATACCGAGCGCGACACAATCATCATCGTCTGGAACGATCAGCGTATATACCGGCATCTCCCAGAGGCCAGGGTGCGCCTCGACGGTGCCCTTCACGGGGGAGCCCCATTCATCGGCCACAAGGTCATTACCAGGGCTGCCTCCATCGAGGGTGTAGGGCCAAAAGAAATTGGTGCCATCTTGATCCGATTGGTAGCCTTCTTCGAGACTGCAATCGTACCAGTAGTTCATCGATTGTACCGTGCTGATCGTAGCATCGTTGTGCGAGAGGAAGGGCGTTCGAAATCCATAAATTTCATCGCCTGGGATTCCAAGATCGACTTGGGTATCGTGACATCCTTGCAGCTCGTCCTCCCAGGTGTCAGCGCTGGTGTTATTGCTGGTGTCATGGTTAATTGTATGGTTGCCCATTTCGTGCCCCTCATCGTGGCCGGCTTTCCACGAAGCACCCACATCTCCGGCATATACTGATGTGTTGTAGTAGGTAAATCGAACCGCTGATCCGTTGGCATTTGTGTGTTCGCCAGCGAGTTCGACAGACCAATCCATGCCTTCGGAGTCACCATTGTCGTCCCAACCGAGGACCACGAACATCGGTACTTGCTCGGGGGCTAGATCACAGGGGGGGGCGACCGAGGGAGGACGATAGTCGACATCATTTCCCGCCCAATCGCCAAGTCCGCAATCATCGCCATCGCCGTCGCCGTCCCCGTCGCCGTCGCCGTCGCCGTCGCCGTCCCCGTCGCCGT
>CAYTFJ010000033.1:0-43606 GCA_964437075.1 uncultured Nannocystaceae bacterium | reverse complement strand
GGCCCGCAAGGCACACCGTCGCTTCTGAAAATCGGTCCTGGTGATGCGAAGCCCAAGGAGGTGCGCGATGAAAGTCAGAGATCTGATCGAGCTTCTCGAAGGCATGGACCCCGACGCCGACGTCTTCATCATGGCTCAACCCAGTTGGCCGTTTGAGCACGGATTATCGGGCATCTGCCAGCGCCGCGATTTCACTGAGCCCGATGACTTCGACGACGACGAGGACGTCGAGGAGGCACCTCGCAGCCGCGACCGTTGGTCCGGCTCCGAGTCGCAGCATCCGAGCAACGACGTCTTCCTCATCGAGGGTAGCCAGCTCCGCTACGGCAACAAAAACGCATGGGACGCCACATGATGCACGCCAGGGAGACCAACATGGGACCACAGTCTTTCCAGACCAGAATGGGCCAGCGCTGGTACGAGGTCACCAGCCCCAAGATTGCCACCGAACTCGAACGTCTCGCCGACAACATCGCCGCGCTCAATGAAACGCTGGTGCGCGTGCTCGAAGCGTCCGGCTGCCATGACAACAGCCCGGCAAAGCTCTGCGTCAAATGCGGCACGGTGCTCGTGGACCCGCCGCTCCGAGGTGAGGAGCGCTGCGCTCAATGCGGGGACGAGTCCTGAATTCTGGGTAGCCCAGGTCGAGACAAAATACCTTCACTTATTACTATCTGCTGGTATTATGTCTCAGTGATGGCAGAGCGATTCAAAGATGCTGCGGATATTTTTCGCAGCAATGGCGGGACCCTGCGGATGTCCGAGGCCGTCCAGGCGGGCATCAGCCGCAGAACTCTCTATGCCATGCGCGACGCAGGAGTGCTCGAGCGACTCACCCGAGGAGTGTACCGCCTTGCATCCCTTCCGGGGCTCTCCGCCCCTGACCTGGTCGCCGTAGCGAGCCGCGTCCCAAACGGCGTCGTCTGCCTGATCTCGGCCCTGGCATTTCATGAGCTCACTACGCAAGTGCCCCATGCCGTGGACATCGCCATTGCCCGCGGGACAGAGAAACCTCGCATCAACTATCCGCCCGTCCAGGTGTATTGGTTTTCGGGAGACGCATTCGGCAAAGGAATAGAAACGCAAACTATCGACGGAATCAAGGTTCGCGCGTACGGCGCGGAGAAGTCCATCGCCGATGTGTTCAAGTATCGAAACAAGATCGGCATGGACGTGGCTCTCGAGGCGCTGCGGACGTGGCGATCACGACGTCGACCGAACATCAAGCGCCTGCTTGAGTACGCAAAGATCTGCAGAATTGAACGGGTGATACGACCGTACCTGGAGGCGATGACATGACCCAGAACATGGCGGCCTCCGTCCGCGCACGCTTGTCGAACAACGCCAAGAAGTCAAAGCGCCCGTTCCAAGAATTGCTGCAGTACTATGGCCTCGAGCGCTTTCTGTACCGGTTCTCGCAAATGCAGCACGCCCACCGTTTCCTCCTCAAGGGGGCCTTGATGCTTCGTGTGTAGGGAGCACCGGGATCTCGGCCAACCCGTGACATCGACCTTCTCGGCTTCATCGACAACGAGATCAAGGTGCTTGAAGCAATCACACGAGATGCCTGTAACGTAGATGTCGATGACGACGGGCTACGCTTTGATGCGGCCACAGTGGCGGGCGTGCGCATCAAGTTTGTCGGCTATCTCGAGAAGGCCCGTATACCCATGCAGATCGATGTTGGTTTTGGGGACGTCGTGCATCCCGGAGCAGAGGAGCACGACTACCCGACAATTCTGGACTTCCCCGTTCCGCGGTTGCAGATGTATCCCAAGGAGACGGTGGTCGCTGAGAAGTTTGAGGCGATGGTCTACCTTGGGACTCTGAACAGCCGCTTCAAAGATTTCTTCGACATCTGGCTGCTCTCCCGCCGATTCGATTTTGATGGCGTCGACCTGGCGGTGGCGATCAAGAAAACCTTCGAGCATCGTAGCACCGAGTTATCCACCAACCCAGTCGCTCTTACTCCTGCCTTCACAGCGACGGAAAACACCCAGAAGCAGTGGACAGCCTTCATTAAGAGGTCGAGTCTCGACGATGCGCCCGCAACGTTCGACGAAATTCGCGAGCCGCGGAGACAATTCCTCCTGCCGATCGTAACGGCGCTCGTTGACGGTGATGAGTTCTCCGCGCGCTGGTCTGCACCGGGACCTTGGCTTGCTGAGACCTAGCGACCACTCTTCAGCGCGTCGCGGAGCTTGGTGCAAGCAGCATGGAACTCGTCGATGAGCAGCTCGGCTTCGCGATAGGCGGCGGCCACGGCGGGTGATGTCTCGGCTGCCCGCAGAGCATGCTGTGCCACCCATTCCTCAATCCGAGTGCGTCGGTCGGCAAGTACTCTGTCATTGCCAGACTTCTCAACGAGGAACTCCTGCCACGGCCGCTCGCGTTTCTCATCGCCGTTGCAACGTGCGCACGCGGTTACTCGGAGCGTTGCCACCGTCGCTGTTGAGATGATCGACGTGCCCCGTTCTGCTCTCACGTGCGATCGATGCTCCGCAGAAGGCGCAGCATGACCGGAAGTGCTCCCACAGCGCGTTCTTCTCCGAGGCGCTCAGGCCGGGATCGACGATCTCGGAGATTGCCCGGCGCATGATGTTCTTCGCTTGAGAAATGGAGGGCATGGCGTTGGGCCTTAGTGCCCATGGCTCTTGGCTGGATCGTGGGTCGAGCCTGTGCGTTCCTGCCACGTCGCCACATCGACGACCTCTTGGCGGAACACAGCGTGACAACCTGTACAAGCCTGCAGCGTGTTCGACGTCGCGCGCAGGACCGCGGGGCCGTCATGGGCGCGCGCCGCTTCGCCGATCGCGTCTGCGCGTCGGTGGAAGTCGAGGGCCATCTCGGTGAAGCCGGCTGCACCTGCCCCCATGTGCTGACACATCTGCCGCATCTGTGGAGACGTCTCGATGAGGGCAGAAGCACTAGCGACCTCTTCCCAGTCTTCTTGGGCGAGACCGCCGGCGATTCGTTGGATCGCGACAAGGTGCTCCATCATGTTCTGCTTTTGGTGCCAAGCCATCATCGGTTGTAAGGGGACGGGCTGACGCGGGTCGAACTCCCTGAGTTCCTCCATCGGCTGACAGGCCGTGGTCCCGGTTGCGGCCTGGGCCGTCGGTGTGTCATCCGTTCTTGCGGCATTCTTGCTGTTGCAGGCTCCGAGCAGGAGGAAGGAAAGCAGGGCTGCTCTTCGAGTTGTCATCATCTGTATTGGGGTCATTCGTCGTCCTCACTCTGAGCCATCGCTCGTTCCAATAGTTCCAGCGATTCGATGACCCGAGCGGTCGAGCCTCCCAACGCTTGTGTAAGGCCCGCAAAATGGTGGGCGCTGGAGTCGTCGACGCTCCGCGCCAGTTTCTTGCCGTGGGCGGTTAGACGCAGCGCCCGAGCCCGAGCGTCATCGGGATGAGCCTGCCTGGCGAGCTCGCCCGCTTCCTCCATGCGCGCACAAAGGCGTGAGACGTTTGTTCGGTCGATGGCGAGCTTCTCGGCAAGCCCCGAGACCGTCATCGGCTCGTCGCTGCCGAGGAGTTCAAGAAGCGCATGGGCATTTGGCAGGGACATCTCTGCTCCGCAGGGACGTCTCGCTTCTTCCAGTGCGCCGTGGGCTACCACCAGACGTCGAACGGCGTCCCGGAGCTGTCGAGCTTTCTTGTGGGTGATTGCCATGGCGAGTCGCGAACTGCGTGCGAACGCACATATACAAAAACGTGCGTTCGCATGCAATCGCTGCTTGCGCGATTCGCTCTCGTCTTGCCGCTCGTCCGTACCCCAGCCACTCGATCGACGACGACGCCCTCGTGCAAACCGTTGGTCTCAAAGGCTTCGCGGCCCATAGAGTAGTTGAACGGATTGGCTCGGTGCTGTTAACCAAGGGCGATTGCTCTCTCCCCCAATCTCCGTCGTGGAGAGCAATTTCGACCTCGAACAGGGCCCTCACACGAATCGCAAATGCTCTCCGCGGCGCTCGTTGGAGACCAGGCCAAGGACGGCAACACGCGCAAACACCCGCCACACGTGACGCTTTGCGCGCGAAGGGGCGCGTCGCATCGAAATCGAGGGCTGTTAAAAGAAGCGGCCCCACCGGTTGGTGGGGCCGCTTAAATGGCTCCGGCAACAAGACTCGAACTTGTGACAAGTCGGTTAACAGCCGACTGCTCTACCAACTGAGCTATGCCGGAAAAGGCTATGCCTTGAGCCACGGTCTGTAGCCGAGCGCCCTCAGATCGTCAACCCTCAGCCCTCGAAAAGTGCCCCCGGCGCCCCCAATTGAGCCTTGGGGCGATACAGAGCGAGTCCTCAGGCTTGCTCGTGGCGCTTCGACTAGGCGTCAGAGCTCCTGAGGGGCCCGGGGGAGTGGCAGAGAGGGGTTACTCCGCGGGCTCCGTGGGCGCGTAGATCTCGCTCCCGCCGTCGCGGAATTCTTGCGACTTTTTCCGCATGCCTTCGGCGACGTCCGAGGCGGCGGTGCTGGGGACCGCCGCCTCGGTGTGGGACGAGTTTTTCGCGTCATCCCCGTAGAGTCTGCGCACGTCTTGGGTGAGCTTCATCGAGCAAAAATGAGGTCCGCACATGGAGCAAAAGTGCGAGGACTTGGCGGCATCCTTGGGCAGGGTGGCGTCGTGGTATTTGCGGGCGGTTTCGGGGTCGAGGGCGAGGTTGAACTGGTCTTCCCAACGAAAATCGAAGCGGGCCTTGCTGAGGGCGTTGTCGCGGTCTTGAGCGCCCGGGTGACCCTTGGCAAGGTCGGCGGCATGGGCCGCGATCTTGTAGGTGATCACGCCCTCTTTGACGTCGTCGCGGTCGGGCAGACCGAGGTGCTCCTTGGGGGTGACATAGCAGAGCATGGCGCAGCCAAAATGGCCGATCATGGCGGCTCCGATGGCCGAGGTGATGTGATCGTAGCCGGGGGCGATGTCGGTGGTGAGCGGCCCGAGGGTGTAAAAAGGGGCCTCGTGGCACCAGTCGAGCTGGAGATCCATGTTCTCTTTGATGAGGTGCATGGGCACGTGACCCGGGCCTTCGATCATCACCTGAACGTCGTGCTTCCAGGCGATCTTTGTGAGCTCACCGAGGGTTTTGAGCTCGGCAAACTGGGCCTCGTCGTTGGCGTCTTCGATGCAGCCGGGGCGCAGGCCGTCGCCCAACGAAAAACTTACGTCGTAGCGCTTCATGAGCTCGCAGATGCGCTCAAATTCGGTGTAGAGAAAGTTCTCCTTGTGGTGGGCGAGACACCATTTGGCCATGATCGATCCACCGCGGGAGACGATGCCCGTTCGACGCTTGGCGGTCATGGGCACATGGTGCAACAAGAGACCGGCGTGGATCGTGAAGTAGTCGACCCCCTGTTGGGCCTGCTCTTCGAGGGTCTCTAAAAAGATGTCGATGGTGAGGTCCTCGGCCTTGCCCTTGACCTTTTCGAGGGCCTGGTAGAGCGGGACAGTGCCGATGGGAACCGCGGAGTTGCGCATGATCCACTCGCGGGTCTCGTGGATGTTGGCGCCGGTCGAGAGGTCCATCACCGTGTCGGCACCCCAGCGTGTCGCCCACTGAAGCTTCTCCACTTCTTCTTCGATCGAGGAGGTGACGACCGAATTGCCGATGTTGGCGTTGATCTTCACCAGGAAATTACGCCCAATAATCATGGGCTCAAGCTCAGGGTGATGAATATTGGCCGGGATGATCGCGCGACCTTCGGCGATCTCTTTGCGGACAAACTCGGGCTCCATCTGCTCGCGAATCGCGACGAAGTGCATCTCTTGCGTGATGATGCCGTTGCGGGCGTAGTGCATCTGCGAGAGGTTTCCGTCGCTCGATTCGAGCCGGGCCGCGATCCAGGCCGCGCGCCGTTTTGGGATGCCTTCACGCGGATTGTGCCCTTGGGGTCCGGTGGTGTCGTAGACGCGGATCGAGGGGTTGTCATCGTCAAGATCGATGCGCCGAAAGGGCACGTTAAGCTCGCCGTCGACGACTTTCTCCGAGCGTGGAAAGCTTGTCTCAAGCTCCGGCAAGGCGCGGACGCTCTGGGTGCTGTCGTCGGCGATGTTGAGGCGATGGGGGGTCTTGGGGGGATGGGTGCTGTCGGTCATTGCGCTTTCCTCCGCCGGGACGAGCCGGATCAGGTTCAAGGGGTCTCTCTCAGGTCTCCGCAGCACGGTGACCACCCCCAGCGTCGGTGGCGAGACTACACCATCGCGCCAAGGGGCCGCTCATGGTGGCGAGATCGGGCCGCCGAAGGTCCCAGATCTGGGCATGAGGGCGGAGAGCGGCGGTGCTAGGCTCAGCGGTGTGAGATTCTTGAGACTTGCTCCTCTCGTGCTGGCGATGGCCATGGGAGCTTTGGTCGCATGCGCGCCGCTCGGGCCGCAGGAGCGGATGGCGCGGGCCGATCAGGCGCAGAGCGTGCAACGCTACGGAAAAGCACGGGCGAACTATGCGCGTTACCTGAAGCAATACCGCGGTGGGGAAAGGGCCGGGGAGGCTCGATTGAAGATCGGTCTGGGTCACTTCGAACGAGAGAAGTGGCTGTTGGCGATCAACAGCTTCGGGGATGTGCTGGAGAAACACTCGAAGTCCGAACAGATCTGGGATGCGCTCTACTACGGAGGTATCGCCTACGCGAAACTCGGACGCTGTGTCGAGGCGACGGCGTGGCTTGGAAAGCTGACCCAGGCGATCACCGTCGGCGCCGCAGGATCAGAACGCTATGTCAGCAAGGCGGAGTCGCAGCTGGCGGTGATCCACGACGACATGTTGGGACGCCACAAATTTTGCAGCGTACACACGGGCTCCACCTGAAGAAACGGTGAATTAAGAGGGAGGCCGCGGCCAAGGCCGAGTCGCCTAGCGCTCTTTGATCTCGAGGTGCAACCGTTTAACGGCCTGCATGGGGGCGACGGCGCGGACTTTGCCGTGGGCGCTGAAGGTCAGCGTCGAGAAACGATCGAGGTTCTCTGGGGCGACGACAATCACATTTTTTGTCGTGCCATGGGCACGGTCAGTCACCCAGGCGTCGTGCTCGACGGTACCATTAGGACCTTCAAATGTGACCCGCATGGTGGCATCGAGTCGGTCGGGCGAGAGTGTGCCGGTGTAGGTCCACCAGGTGCCTTCGCCCTTCGCGTCGACGGCACCCATCAGCAAGGTGCGCGTTGGCGACGGCGCTTGCGACTCTCCATCCCACGAGGTGAGGGTCGAGATGGTCTTGTAGGTCTTGTTCCAGTGGTAGTGCGAGACCCATACGGGGGAGCAGTAGGTCATGTAGTCGTACTGGGTGTTGGAGTGAAGGAGCTTGGAATAGATGCCGTAGCCGTAGGTCTCCGTGATGCCGTCTGGGTTGGGATAGTCGGGGTCGCCCGCGTCCCACACGAGTCCACATGGCGCGTGCCGTAGCCCCTGGGTGTGACCGAGCTCGTGGACCAAGGTGCCCGCGGTGGTGTTGATGTTGGGGTAGCTGGTACCCACGGCCACACGCAGATTGGCGACGTCCTTGGTGGCCATGAGGGGGGTCCCCGCGGCCTGGCCTCCGACGGTGCCGGCGTCGTCGCCGGGGTTGCCGTCGCAGGAGTCGACGAGCCCAAAATAGTAATAGTTCGCCTCAACATTGTCGACGCTACGGACCTGCTGCATCGCGCTGAGCAGGCCATCGAACCAAGATTTTGTGCCGATAGAGGCGGTGTGGATCAGGGGTTCGTGCAGCTCGACCGAGACAAACTCGACGGGGTTGACCTCCTCGAGTTCGCGTTGAAAAACGGCGAGGTCTTCCTCCGTGACCTCAGGCATCTGATCGCAGCCTTCAAATTGGTGACGAATCGGGACGACGACCAGCTTCAGCTCCTGCCAACTCTCTTGCACGCCGACCCAGGCGCTACCCTCGGCGGGCAGCGTGGGGGCGGAGGCGACTTCCCATGTCGCGGCCACCGAGGCCGCGACCGTTTCGTAGAGTTCGATCTTGTATTTTGTACCCGGAAGAACCTGCTCCCCCAGGACCTCCCAATCGAAGCTCCAGTTCAGGCTGCCCTTGTGGGAGTCGTGGTCGACCATGACCGTGGTGTCGAGCACAACAGGATCCGAGACCTCGGGCACATTCAAAATGAGCCGCGCGACGATTTTGCGGGACTCAAAGGCCTCGTCTCGCAGCCAGAAGGCGCGCAGGAGCCCCGGGCGTTTGGCGATGATCGCCGCCTCGCGGTCGGAGCCCTCGACCCCCGCGCCGTCGATGCCGATCGTGACGGTCACCCCTTGGTTGAACGATGCGGACTCGACAGAGATCCCCTGGGCGGGCACAAGCGTGGGGGCATCGCCATCGCCATCGCCGGGTGTTTCTGAGCTGTCGCCGTCGCCGTCGTCGGTGCCGGTGCCGGTGCCGGTGCCGGTGCCGGTGCCGGTGCCTTCGGTCTCGTCAGGATCGTCGTTGGGCCCGCAGCCGACTGCAATGGCCACTAAAATCCCAAGAGAGAGGAGGATCGAGCGATTCATGACGCGATTTTAGTGCCTTTCGGCCATCGAAGCGATCGCACATAATTCGCGTCTTTTGACCCCGTTTGCGCAGAACGACGTGCTGGATCCGCTGTCTAGGGGCCATGAGCGGGCAAGCCATCGGATCTTCGGAGCATTTCTGGGCAAAAACTCTCTTGATGCGGTCGGATCGCGCGAAGAGATAACAATGGGCGTCGTGCACGCGAATTGCGGTTGACGCGACGCTAAAGGGGTCGTCGATCCGGACCTCGATCTTCGTTGTGCAACCGGGGCAGAGTCCGCAAGCACCTGAGGTTATGCTGTTTGCAGTTGCGCTCGATCCGCGAGAGTGCTCCTGAGCGCGGGAAGGCTCTCATCCTGGCCATGGCCCGCGCCCCCTGGTAGACCCAGCGCCAAGTGGACTCCGCCGCTATCGAGGTGTTGGTGCTGACCGCGCTCACCATCGCTGTCAGCCACACTCTGTTGGGCGTGGACCACTATTTGCCCTTTGTCGCGCTCGGCAAGGCGCGGGGCTGGAGCATGGCACGCACGTTGGGAATTACTGCGATCTGCGGACTCGGTCACGTGGGCGCATCCGTCTTGCTTGGATGTGTGGGGATCTCTCTCGGAGTCGGTCTCGACCGCCTGGCGTGGATTCAGTCGGTCCGCGGCTCCATGGCCGGTTGGGGGTTGATCGCGTTTGGCCTGGTCTACGGGGTTTGGGCGCTTGCTCGGCGCCGTCGGGCTCACCGCCATTCATCTTCGCCTCAGCATCACGGCATCGTGGCCAGCGGGACGCGTCTGACGGCCTGGTCGTTGTTTGTCATCTTCGTCTTTGGACCTTGCGAACCATTGATCCCCTTGCTGATGGCGCCGGCGTGGCACGGACACATGTGGGGCGTGGTGGCCGTGTTGTCGTCGTTCGCGGCCGGGACCCTCGTGACGATGTTGGCGGCGGTCTGGGTTTGTCGGGTTGGGTTGCGGGTGCCGACGCTGCGGAAACTCGAAGGGCATGGCCACTCGCTCGCGGGGCTAGCGATAGCGAGCAGCGGTGCGGCCATCGTTTTTTTTGGACTCTAGGCGCAGTTCCGCTGCGAAGGCTCATCGATCGCCAAACGAGGAACGAGGTCTGCTTGGCTCCCGGGGTGCTTGGTAGATGCAGGTCGACGGAGCCAGGCGCCGAGCGTGCTTCGCGGAAGATCGAGGACTTTGGCGGCCTTGCGGATACTCCCTTGCTCTTCGACCACCTGCTTAAGAAGAGCGGCGTTCATCGCTGCATAGTTGCCTCGTGGCACCTGAATCGCATCCATGGCGAGGCTTCGGCCGTCGACTGGCCGTGTTCTCTTGGGCAAGAGCTGCGTGCCTTCGATCGTCGAGTCGCCCAAGATGGCCGCTCGAATCACGGCATTTTTTAGGGCACGGACATTGCCTGGCCAAGGGTGGTGCATGGCGCAAAGGATAGCTTCGGGGCTGAACTCGACGGGATGGCCGAGCTCGGCGGCCAATGGCCGTGCAAAGTGGCGGAGCAACTGGGGGATGTCTTCGGGGCGGTCACGCAGCGGGGGGAGCTCGACCTCAAGCACCCCGAGGCGATGATAGAGGTCCTCGCGCAGCTCACCTCGGTCCATCATTTGTTGGGGGTCGCGGTGAGTCGCCGAGATGACCCGCGCGTGCACTTGCAGCTCCTGCTCGGCACCCACGGGAAGCAGGTGGCCGACCTCAAGGACCCGAAGCAATTTCGCTTGGAGCGAGAGCGGCAGCTCGCCGACTTCGTCAAGAAATAGGGTCCCCGAACCGGCGCGAGCGAAGGCGCCGATGTGATCTCGGCTGGCCCCTGTGAAGGCCCCTCGGACGTGACCGAAGAGCTCACTCTCCGCGAGGTTGCTCGGGATGGCACCGCAGTTCACCGCGACAAAAGGCCGTTGCGCCCGGGGGCCCAGGGCGTGCAAGGTCTGGGCCGCGAGTTCTTTACCGGTGCCGGTCTCACCCAGAAGCAACACGGGATGAGGCATGGGGGCGAATCGGCGAAGAAGGCTTCGCAGTTCGAGCATGGGCCGCGTGGTCCCCAGCAAAAGCCCAGGGTCTGCCGGAGGAATCGTTTGCGCGGGACCGGGTCGGTCGTAGGGCTGGCCTAGCGCGGTGATCTTGACCACAACAAATCCGATGCGCAGCTCCTGGCCCGCACCTAGCCAGGCCCAACGTACACGGATGCCGTCGAGAAAGGTCCCATTGGTCGAGTCGAGGTCCTCGATGCAGTAGCGCTGGCCGTCGAAGCGTAGTTGGGCGTGACGTTTAGAGATATAGCGGTCGTCCAGGACCACGTCGCACGCGGGGTCGCTGCCGAGTGTGAGCGTGCCTTTGCGAGGGAGCTGCCGGGGGGCACGCCCGGGGATTCGCAGGTAGAGGCCGCAGCGCCCAGGTCGAGTTCTCCCGGGAAGGGTTCGTGTGATTTGGGGATCGAAGCGGGCGTTGTTCACGTCCCCCTGTCGGCCAGATGGCCGCTGTGTTGCGGAGTGGGCGTCTGTGCGGTGAAGTTCCGGTGATGCGGGTTAGAGGGTCGGGCCGAAAGTCGCCGTGGGCGGCATTCTAAGTCGGGTGGGGTGGGTCCGATTGCACGGCCGTTGGGATCATCGCCGGCGAAGTTTGGCTGCGGTCTCGCGAAGCGAGGCCAGGGCGGGGCGAGCGACCGGAAAGGCCCGTGCGGTGCGTTTCATTTTTGCCATGATCCGCCGGTGAAATGCCCACCATTCTTCGACGTCCGTGCTGTGCGAGAGTGCCCACGATGACGCCTTTGCGGCATTTCGAAGGGCGATCGTGTGCGCATGAGAGAGTGGGTGGGGCATGGCACTGTCCAGGGCAAGCAGCTGTTTGATCACCGCATGGGTGTCGTCGGCGTGGCCGATCTGCGAATAGGCGAGGGCCAGGGACCCCAGAGATTCGATCTGTTCGCCCGCTGCACCGTCGCGCTCAGGGACCACAAGCGATCGTCTGAGGGCGACGATCGCCGCATCGGGCTGCCCGCGGGCGAGCAACACTACGCCGAGTCCTCGGGTTCCCCAACTCTCGTGTTGATCGTGGCCAGACTCGAGACTTCGTTCGACGAGACGCTGCGCGAAATGTTGGGCCTCGTCGAACTCACCACGATAGAAACGAATCCAAAAGCGGACGATCTGAATATTTCCCCAGTCGCTGTGCAGCCGCAGTTCGTGGGCCAAGGCTTGGCCGGCGACGGCGCTCGACTCGGCCAGGGCCCAGTCGCCCCGGCCGACACCATAGAGGGCACGAACCATCTGCGCGAAGATCTGCGAAGGTTCGTCCCGTGTGTCTTGGGCGATCTTGATGGCTCGCGCGAGGTGGCGGCTGCCCAACCGATGGGCCCCGGCGACCCCGAGAATTCCCCCGAGTGTCGCGTAGTGACGCGAGGCGCTGCCCCGTTGTCCGGCGGCTTCGTCGTGTTGAATTGCACGAAGCGTGTGGCGGACCATGGTGAGCATGTCGTTGTCGAAGTAGGCGACCTCCGCAGCTTGCGCGTGAGCTCTAGCGACCTGGGAGGGGACCGCATTGATTTCTTGGCGGCGCTGAGACCGTGTCGGACCCCGCACCAAAATCCCCGACCAGGCCACACAGGTGGAGAGCAGACCTGGTTGTTGAGGTCGCGCCAGATCGAGCGCCGCATAGGCATAGCGGCGGCGCTGCTTCGTTTGTCCAAGATGGCCGTGGGCTTCACTGAGGTAGCGGAGTCCGCGGATTCGAGCTGCGGTCTGGCCCTGGTGTGGGTCTTTTTTGTTGTCGTCGGCCCACGGATGAAGGAGGCGAATCGCTTCTTTCCAAGCGCCAGCGACCATAGCCTCGTCGGCGGCGGTGGTGGCCCAACGCACACGATTTTCGCCATCTCCCGCGGCGTCGTAGTGTCGAAAAATCTCGGCAGATCGGCTACCCCATTTTCCTGTGGCCAACTCGGAGGCGATCGCTTGATGAAGCGCTCGGCGGTCGCGATACAAGAGAAGAGCGTACGCGACGTCGCGGACAAACTCGTGTGTGAACTGCCACCTGCCGTGCTCCTGAGCCACCAAAAAGTCAGCGTCGTGCAGATCTTTGATGTCTTTGTTGAAGGTGTTCGGGTCCTGTTCTTCCGGCATGATCCGAAGGAGAAGTCCGGGATCAAACGACGAGCCGATCACGCTGGCGAATTTGAGGGCTCGTTGGGCTCGTCGACTCAGGGCGTCGAGTCGGCTTGAGACAAGGCCCTCAAGCGCGGCCGCGAAGTCGTCTGAGACCGCAACTGGGGGCGCGGCCGCCCGAAGAGGCAACTCACCGGAGGTCGCAGTTCGACGTCGAATAGCGAGGAGTAGCTCACGTGCGAAGAAAGGGTGTCCGCCTGAGCGCTCGAAAATCTCGTCGGCGAGGTCTCCGGAAATCTCGATGTCGCTGGCGAGTGCTCTTACAAGGTCGGCCACGCCGGATCGGTCGAGCGGCCCTAGCTGAAGTTCTTGGGCGGCAGGCAGCCGTGCGCGCTCTGAATCTCGTTCAGTGAGTTTGGTCGAACGCGCTGTCGCTAAAAATACGGGGCCTTCGGCACGTCGGAGCAGCGATCCTAGCAGCCGAAGCGAAGCCGAGTCGAACCACTGGAGGTCGTCCAACAAGATCACTGTATTGGGGTCGAGCGCGTTGCAGCAGGCGTCCGCTAGCAGCCGTTGAGTGGCCTCCGCCCGTTCGCCTCCGAGCAGTGCACGGGTCTGTTGAGTGTCTTCGGATCGCAACGAAAACACCGAGTTGAGAAGCGGGGCGAGGGCGCGTTGCCGGGGTCGTTCTTCGAAATACCGTTGGATCTGGAGGGCTGTTGAACTCGGCGAAGCTCGGGTTTCTATGCCGAATACCCAACGAAAAAGGGGCTGGAGCGCGCCGTATCCGACAAGCGTATCGGCGCTTGCGAGACCCCCGCGGACGAGGATTTTTCCTCGATTGGCGAGCCGGCGAACGAGTGCATCCACAAGCGAACTCTTGCCGATTCCGGCCTCGCCGGTCACGATCACCCACCCCGTACACACGGCGGCACCGGTGGATCCAGCGGTGCCGTGGTCCGTAGGGATCACCAGGGATTCAAGTGCATCGAGCTCTTTGTCGCGGCCCTCGACGGTCGCATTTTGCTCGGGGCTGATCTCGATCGTCGAGACTTTGAGCGGTCGATGAAGACCCTTGACACTGAGATCGGGGCGGGATGTGCAAGTGAATCCACGTGCACGATCGGCCAGGTCGGATGTGCATAAAATCTGTCCCAGAGGCGCGCTCGCCATGAGTCGGGACGCGACATTCATCGGCGGCCCGACTGTCACATAGGCGCTGCGCCTGGCATTGCCTATGACCCCCGAGAAGGCCCGGCCACGGGTCAGTCCAACCTGGACCTCGCAGCCTTCGGCTTTGGCGACGGCGCACAGGTCAAGGGCGACCCGGGCCGCGCGAAGTTCTTCCTGACCACGACTGGCATGGGCCAGGCCAAGCACAGCGAGAAAAATGAGACCATTGTCGTCGACGAGCAGCTGGCCACCCGCCGCGGCGACCGGCCGGAGGGCGGAACGCAGTCGATGGGCCAGTGCATCCAGACGCGGGACGCAGCGTTGGTCGTGAACATCGAACCCTGTGAAACTCGCAAAAATCGGTACGACGTTGCGGATCTCTGGAAGCCACCGTTCGGCACCCGGGTCGCGGGCCCGGGGCGGCATCCAGTGACGAAAATGATCGAGATAGGGGTCGTCGACGGACAGGGAGACGAGGCTTGACGGGTGCTTTTGGGTGCTTTTGGGCGGGGGAAGGTCACCGGATGTTGCGGTTGGATATTGCTCAACATGTTGTTGGAGTTTGTGTGCGGCCGGCCCAAGTGAGACCTCACCGGGGGTCCCTTGTTGTTTGGCGAGCGTGGCCTCACGTACGGCGGGCCCCGCAAAAATTAGCTCAGAGCGATGATCGGGGCCGACTTTTGCGGCCCACATCTCGCCAATGCCGAGTCCGATTCTGAGGCGTGGGGGGAACGATTCTGCGCCGGTGTCGACAATGTCCTCGGATCGTGACCGACACAATTGCCGCGAGCATGCCAAGGCGGAGTCAAGGGCTTGTGCGGGGTTGGAGTTGGGGCGGTCTGGCCAATAGGCCAAAAGTGCATCCCCAGCGAAGACGGCGACTTCGCCTCCCCAACGGTGAATCGTCTCCAGGTAGTGGGAAAAAGCTTGGTTGAGAAGGGAACTCAGGCGTTCGACCCCCTCAGGTCCGTCGCTAGTGAGTCGGTCGGTGAGCCGAGTGTAGCCCTCGATGTCAAGGAAAAGCGCCGCGCCGTGAAAGGTGTGCAGGTGTGTACCGGCCACCGACTGGCGGGTGAGCGCGAGCAATTCACGGGGGACGAAGCTCGTTTGCAAAGGAAAAATCACGACACTTTTGGCTGCCGCAGGGGGCTGTCATCCGGTACGATACCGCGAATAGGGCGCCTCGGTACCATGACGTTTTAGACCCCGCATTCGAGGAGCACAGGCCCACACACCATGACTTCAGACTCCGTACCCAAGAATTATCGCACATTTGAGGCCGTGGTGGTCGGCTCCGGTTTTGGCGGGGCGATTACCGCGTGCCGACTTGTCGAGGCTGGGATTGAGACCTGCATCATCGAGCGTGGTCGTCGCTATGGGGCGAAGGATTTCCCCGCGGTGCCGCCCGCAGGTGACGTGTTGCCGGATCCAGCGCGATGGGTCTGGGGCCGGGATCAGGGACTGTGGGACATGCACCATCTTGGCGAACTGCAAGCGGTGGGCGCCGCGGGCTACGGCGGTGGATCGTTGATCTATGCCAACGTGCATCTTCGGGCCCCGCGGGAGGTCTTGAAACGCTGGCCGGTGGGCCGCGAGGAACTCGACCCCTACTACGACTTGGTCTCGCACATGCTCGATCTGCAGAGCGTCGACGATCTCCCGGGTGGCTTGCCATTTAAGACTCAACAGTTTGACATGGCGGCCGAGAAGCTCAAACGCCGGACGATTCATCCGCCGCTGGCCGTGCATTTTGGCGACACGGGCCATGGGCTGAAGATTAAAAATTCGAAGCTTCAGCCGTGCGTAGCTTGTGGCGCCTGTTCCAGCGGTTGCCCCCATAGTTCAAAAAACAGTCTCGACCACAACTACCTAACCCTGGCGGAGCGACCGCTGCCCCATCCAGATGGCAGCTCATTTCGAGGCGCAGAGGTACGCACGCTGTGTGAGGTCGTGCAGTTTTGGGCACCTGGGCATGCTTCGAATCCGCTCCATCAGGCCCACGGCTACGACGGCTGGGCTGTTGAATACCGCGATCACACCGTCGGTGGTGACCTGGTGGTCATCGGCGCGGGGGCACTGTTTTTATGTGCGGGATCCGTCAATGATACAGAGCTTCTGATGCGGAACAGCGAGCGGCTTGTCGCGGAGACAGATAGAAAATCGTCGAGTGTTTTTGAAAAAATTGGCCACGGATACTTCCCCAATGCAGACACGATCGCGGCCGTTTGTGAGACAAAAAATCCACAGCATCCCAGCTGGGGGCCGACGATTTCGACTCTGATGGCCTATCATGGTGGGTCTGGGGGAGAACGTGGGTCCACAGACTGCTTCGTCGTCGAAGATGGCGGCTATGATGTCGCCTTCAAGCGGCTCTTTGGGGCGATCCAAGGGCCACTTTGGTTGGCCGGAAATCGATACGACGACCGCGACGGTTTTCCCGCTGATGAGCGGCCGGCGGAGGTCGACGGTCGACAGCCCGTGGGGACGCACTTGGCAACCGTTGAAGCTTGCCTCGGAGCGGCGCCTGTACCTCCGTGGCAGCCGCCGGTGATGTTCGACGAATACCACCGAACACTCCGTCAAACAGCCGATGCAGCGTTGACCCCGCAGCGCTGTCCAGACGGGTCAACGGAGCCCGGATGGTTGATCTCGAAGTTGCCCGTGGTGCTGACACACGCCGTGATGGGCGACCTTTGGTCGCAGGTCCGGGCGCAGGCGACCCGGGTCGCGGTGCCGCTCGCTCAAAACACGAGGAGGCTGATCCTCCAAGACACGCTGGGAGCGTGCCTTGGGTGGTTGGCGTGGGCACCCGATCTGCGCAAAAAACTAATTGATGCGGGCGTGAGGATCGGAGAACGCTGTCTAGATCAAAAATCTGGCCTCAGCGCCGAATCCATGGCTGCGAGCGCGGTCGAGGCCGCGATGAAGACCGGGATGCTGCATGACCCTGTCGAGTTGGCGGCCCAGGTGCTTCCGTGGCTGCTCGACTATGATGAACAGCGGACCGCCGATGAGCGTGGAGAGCGAGTGCAGTTGCTGCTCGCCATGGGCCGTGATGAGAGCCCCTGGACGCTCAAGATCGATCACGCTGGGGGTGGGTTGCTCGCGTCTCCGGGGGCTTTGGGGTCGGATCAGCGGGCGAATACCTTTGGTCTCTACGAAGTTCAAACTCGGCTGATGCGGGACATTGCGGCGACCCTTGGCGGTCAGTTGCGGACAAATCCGCTGTGGGCCCTGAGCCGCAAGCCGATCACTGTACACAGCGCAGGCGGTTGCGCGATGGGTGTGGCAGGCGCAGACACTCCATGTGATGCCTACGGGCGAGTTCGAGGGACCGCGGGTCTTTACGTAAACGACGGCGCTCTGTTCCCGTCTCCAGTCGGCGTGAATCCTTCTCACACGATCGCAGCCCTGGCCGAGCGCAACATCGAGGAGGTCTTGCGAAGCGATTTTCGCCGGTCTGAATTTTCCGCGAGGCAGACCCAAGACGCTCGCGTTTGGGCAACCTGGGCGAGGAGCCGCGGTCTCGCCTTGGAGGTCCCACAAGGCGATGTGTCGGCGCCACCGGTTGCGGCGCCGATCGGTATCGGCTTCGAGGAATGCCTCACGGGGTTTATGCATGAGGCGCCCTCTACGGGGCTGTCATCGAGGACAGCTCCAGCCTCGGAATATGTCAAGATCTGTCGCGCGGGCGAAGACCGAGGGCGATCCTTGGGCCAGAGTCTGACGATGTCCCTCAGCGTGAAAATTCCCTCACTGGCGAGTTTTTTAGATCGCGCGCGGCATCGCTCTCAGCTGAACGGAGAGATGCGGATTGAGTTCGGTATCGACGCCGATGGACGCTCCCTCCCCGCCGTCGTCGGTCGGGTGAAATCGGGGTCGTTGGATCTCTTTCCCGATGTGGCCGTGGATTCACTTCGGGTCAGAACAATGCGCTACCTTCTTTGTTTAGAGGCCGAAGGGGGGGATTGGACCCTCGAAGGATGGAAGTATCTGCACGACGATCCCGGGCCGGACCTGTGGGAAGATACCACCGCACTTTTTGTAAACTTGGTGTCGCCCTCCGGCGACCGCTGGGTGGGCACCATGCGTTTGGGCATGGCCGATCTGTTGGAGACGATGTTGCCAGGGATGCGGGTGATGGGCACGCGAGATCCTCAACGTATCGCCTGGACAATGGCCCGGTTTTTGGCCTTTTTTGGTCACGGGTTGATGAGCGTCTATATGCCCGCACCGATTCGCAAAGCCTTGCACCTGGCGATGAAAGAACTCGACAATGGATAAGAACACAGCCATGGACGTGCCACGATTCCCCAGGCCGACGCTGGGCGACGGTACCGAGCCGACCACAGTGCTGCTCAAGACCCACGACGAGCCGGCGTTGCATGTTCCTCTGTTTCGGTTTGAGGGGACGGGACAGCCAGTCTTGTTGCTCCATGGTGCCAGTGCATGGAGCGGGTCTTTTGTCGTGCCGAAGAACGAGAGCCTGGTCGATGCTCTTCGTTCCCGGGGACATGATGTGTGGTTGCTCGATTGGCGGGGCGGTCGAAATACTCTTCAGCGTTACGACGACCCCCGATATGGCGACCTTTTTTCGTTTGAATCCATAGCGAAGGATGACGTCTTGAATGCCGTGCGACACATCGCCGAGACGCGAGGTCGCCAGGGGCGGAGTGAGGCCGTGAATATGATTGGTCACTGCGTGGGGGGGGGCTTGGCGGCATTGGCGGTGGCGCTTCGGGATGAAGATACCCACCCCCTGCGCAAGGTCGTACTGTCGACGTTGGGTTTGTTTGCGGTTCAGGACTGGCAAGGGGCACTCAAGGCCGACGACCTGTTGCTGGAGCGTGCGCTCGCAGCAGAACCTGAGCGGACCACCGTTCACCCCGATCCCGTCCGCGTTGGCGAGCCTTGGCCTGGACCCTTGGAGGCCGGGTGGCGAATCTGGCCAAAGCCCCTGCTTCCGGGCCATGTCGCCTGTGGTGACGGCGATTCGCGACCCGGGCCTGTGTTTTCTAGGCTTGCATTTATGTTCGGGCGAATAGCGATGTGGAACCGCTTGCATCCCAGCCTTCGCGGCGACACGGCACTTTGTGAGCAGTTTGGTCGCATACATTTGCAGACCTATTTGCAGTGCGGACAGAGCGTTCGCCGTGGATTTATTGCGCCTTTTGATGCGCCTGTGCGGACCGCAGTCGATCGATCCGATGACCTTTTGCGGCGGCGTTTTCTCAACAAGGAAAAATTTTCGCAGGTTCCGATGACCTTGATTACCGGCGTCGAAAACAATCTCTGGCACAGGGATAGCATCGACAAAATGAGCGATTGGTTGCGCCGTATTCCAGGGCAGGTGGGCTGCGTGAAACACGTTGTTCCAGGGTACGGTCATCAAGACCTCTTATGGGGTACAGGAGCCGGCCAGCGGGCCGTGATGGCGCTGTACCTTGACGGGGTTGCATAGCGCCGCGGCAATCCCGGAAAATGTAGAACGCGGGGCCTGCGAAAGCTCGAGCTTGTGGTTTTCTTCGTGTCGTTTTGTGCGACTGTTGGCCGCGATGGCGGGTCCGGAAGACGAACGGTCGGGTGACTGGATGACCTCCGGGGCGACGGACCGTGGCGAGGCCACGACCCCAGACTTGGAGATGACCGATCCGCAGCGCCAAGCGACGCGGGCGTTGAACGACGATGATGCGGAATCCGAGCTTGCGGTGCCCGTACGTAGAGTTGTTGACCAGCTGAACAGGCTTCCGGGCACGGGTCGTCTTCGTGGCGATCGAGAGATCGGCCGTGGTGGAATGGCGCATGTGGAGCTTGCGCACGACGATGTTTTGTTGCGCCGAATTGCGTTGAAGGTGTTGTCCCCCAGCTCGTCAACCAAGAGCTCGAGAATCGCCGCATTTTTGCGAGAGGCACAGATCACCGCGCAGCTCGATCATCCAAACATTGTACCGCTGCACGACATCGGTATTTCCGAGGATGGTCGGCTTCATTTTTCGATGAAGCTGATGACGGGAAAAACCTTTCAGGAGTGGATCGAGAACTTCCCTCGCCAAGCGTATCTCTCGACAGATTTGGTGGCGGTTGTCGAGGTTGTGATCAAGATCTGCGATGCCGTGGCCTTTGCGCATAGCCGAGGCGTCATCCACTGTGATGTGACGCCCCGCAATGTGATGGTCGGTGAATTTGGCGAGGTGCATCTCATGGATTGGGGGGTGGCTCGCCTGTGCGCGAACACGACAATTCCCCCGGAGAACCATTCGCGGGTGCAGACCTCCACCGAGCCCGAACCACCTCAGCGGGCGATCGGTACCCCGGCGTATATGTCGCCGGAGCACACGGGAGTTGGGATGCTCGACGCGCGCAGTGATATCTTTCAGCTGGGCGGCCTCCTCTACTTCGCTTTGACAAGATCGGCGCCGCACGTCGGCGAGGGGCGTGACGATTTATTTCGCGCGGCGATGGCCGGGGAAATCATTGCGCCGATGCAGGCCGCGCCGTGGGCGACCGTGCCCCCGGCGCTTGAACGAATCGTCCTTCGGGCCATGGCTGTGAGCCCGGACGATCGCTACGCATCTGCAGGCGAGTTGCGGGCAGCGTTGACGCGATTTATGTGGGGAGGAGAGGCCTTTGAACGGATTTCCTTCGAGGCCGGTGCCGAGATCATCGCCGAGGGAGCCCCAGGAGAGTGCGCCTACATCGTTGCTAGCGGGGAAGTTGAGGTGTTTCGGACCGTGCGAGGCGAGCGAATCCCGCTGCGTGTGATGGGGAAGGGCGAGGTCTTTGGCGAGATGTCGGTGCTGATGCGAACACGCCGAAGCGCCACGGTTGTCGCCTTGACCGCGTGTGAGGTCTACGTTGTGGATGGCGATACCCTGGAGTTCGAATTGGAGGGAATGAAACCATGGATGGGCGCATTCACCAGGGCGTTGGCGAGCCGGCTGAAAGAACGCGAGGATGATTTCTTGAACTCGACGGATGATGGATAGCGAGCGATGCCGCTAGCTTTGCCGTCGTCGTCGACTCTGGCGATAGATGCCGACCAGCAGGGCAAAGAGTACCCAGATGATGCGGTTGAGCTTTCCGGCAAAGACGGACCACTCGAGCTTGCCCTGAAACAGGGTGACGATGATCCCGGCCGTTAGGCCCAAGGCGATGTCTCCAAGAACCCCGCGGTCGCGAATTGCCGTGATGGCTCCTAACAGCGGTGGGGAGAAATACAGGAATACAAAGCCCACAAGGCCGATGATTCCAAGTTCCGCGAGTTGGAGCCAATAGACGTTGTGAACAATGCCGCCGATATCGATCGCGGGCAGCCCGGCCGCATCGCCGTAGCCCATGGCGCTCGCATGAGAGAAATGGTTGAGCCCGACCCCAAAAGTATGGTCGTGCAACATGGTCGCCGCGACCCGCTCAAATTCTTCGCGAGCATGCGAAGAGGCTTCGGGCGCGTTGGTGAAGCGGTCGACGATCGAATCGAGGCTCTTTGCCGCCAAAAGAACGGTGCCGCCGAGCAGTGAGGCGACCACGACCAGCTTTCGTGTCGTGATTCCGCGAAGCATCGACCCCGCCAAGACCATGCCGGTGGCGCCGACGTACATGACCATTCCACCGCGGGACAAGGACAACACCGTGCCCAGCGCGGCCGCAGCGACAGTGAGTGGCGCTAGTTTCCCGCCTTGGCCGGCCATGACCAGCGCAAGGGCAGCCGGAAAGATCATGTTGCCCGAGAGCGCGAGCCCGTTTTGGTGGCCAAAAGGCCCCGGAGTCTGGAAGTAGCCGCCGACATAGCGCTGATAGAGTGCGAGATAGGTCGCGTAGCAGACGCCAAAACACAGACCCTGGAGTACTGATGGCCCGATTTCCTCGTGCTCGACGGCGTGAGCGATCACAGTGAACGCGAAATAGACGGCAAGGATATGATGGAGTGCAAAGAGGGTGTATCGTGGCTCCGCGGCGTACAAGAGCGACGCCCCTGCGATGAACAGATAGGTCCAGCGCGGGACCCGTAGCGCAGAAGACCAACGGGTCCATGGGATACTGATAGCGAGACTGATCACCGCCAAATCGATCAGCGCGAGTTCGTGACCCCGTTCATAACCGCGGTAGCTGGCCTGATAAAAGAAGGTAATGCTCGCCGATGGATAGGCTGCAAACCCGACCACGCGGCCGATCCAACGGCGGATATCAGGGCGTTTGCGCCCGGCAATTCCCGCGGGGATGAACAGCAAGATACCGAGGATGAGAAGCGCTTTATCCATGACCGCACGCCTTGGATCGGTGGGGAATCCGGGGAGGCGACAAGTGGGGGAGAAGCTCAGCTCCTAACATAGATGGCCGATCGGCGCGACTTGGGACCTAGCGAATGCGAGGGGCGCGCGATATGCTTGTTCGCGTGGGAGAACACTCGCGGTTGGCGCTCGATTCGGGATTCGATCTCGGGCATTCTTGGCGAGCGTCCACCCGGTCTCGAGTCTTCGCAATGGCAGCAACCTCTCCATCCTCGCTCGTCGGACCTATGGGTCTGGTCCTTGTTTTTTTCAGTGCTGGCTGTGGTGCGGCGGCCGGGAGCGAAGGGGGGAGCGATGGTGGCCAAGGGGGCACCACACTCGTGGACGTGGATGGAGAGTGGCCCTGGAATCCAAACCGGTATTCATGGGATGGCAGCTGGGTCCCCGACTCAAGCGCTTTTCCACTTGAGGGTCTGTTGGACTCAATTTATTTCGATGGGCATGAGGTCGAGGGCAGCGCTTCGCCGATTCTTCCCCCGGGGGAATGGGACTGGGAGGTCACAAGCTTGCTCGCCGTTTGGCGAGGATTCGAGACCCAAATGGGTCGCTTTGATCCGCTCGAAGACGAGGCGGGAAACCAATTTGGATGGAGGTTTCAGCGGGTCAAGGATCAAGGGCTCGACGTCGATGCAATACTTCAAGCGTTCCACGGATCTTCTGGGGCGGACATCCTCGACCTCGGAGCCTCGGGCACCTACCACTCTGCCGGAAACCCGCTCTACGGAGATCCCGTGAACTTCGGCGATGGCCCCGATGTTTTTCGTTTCGCCAAGAGTCACTCGGCGACGGCACGACTCGGGTCGAGCGAGACCGGCTCGGAACACGACAACGATCTGGTGATGATCGGAACTTCTGAAAGACTTCCTGCGGGTCGCTACGATGTGCTCACGACGGGGATTCACACGGGACCTGGAAACGACCTGGTGTTTGTCGACAACTGGGAGCGTTCGCTGATCGACCTGGGCAATGGCGCCAATGGCAGGACCGATACAATCGACCCGAGGGACGGCCGCGATATCGTCGTGATCGGCGGCAATGCACGGGATTTTAGAATCTATGGTGGACGCGGGGATGACCTGTTTGTGTGGCATGTCGATGAGGTCAACCAAGCACCGGGCAGCTGGCTAGGGCCTAATTTTTTTGGCGGTGGAGCTTGGGGAGACGCGCTCTTCTCCGACCCTGGCCAAGATCGTCTGCTGATGGACATTCCGCCCGAGACTCCAGTGGTCAATACGCCCGGCGAGAATGTCGCCGGGACCCTGTTGGTCTTTGTTGAGAGCGACTATAAAACGGTGATCGATACGCCCACCGAAGACGACCCCTGGGGCCGCTACTACGTCACGGCTCCCGCCGGTCCGGCCGGAGAAAAGACGATGGTTTTTCAGTATCGCTCTGCGGACGAGAGCATCAACACGGCATTTTTCTACGTCACCGACGTCGAGGAGCTGCAAGTTGGCCTTGGTGATGAGGCGAAGGTCTACAGCTTGGATGACGTGGTGGGCGTAGCGACCCTCGAGCGCTCGCTTGAGCCTGTTCCAGAGGTGCCAACGCGAGCGCAATACGAGCCGCTCATCCGCACCTGGCCCTGAATCGCATCCCATGGTTCAGCAAAATGTTCCCGCCCCGGGGCTCGCTTCCACGGTCGTGCCGAAGGGGCAGCCGCCCATTCACGCTCTGACAGGTGTTCGGGCGCTCGCGGCCGGCTGGGTGTTGCTCTTTCACTTGCAAAAACCGCTGATCGAGCTGTTTCCGAGTCTTGTGGGGCTCAAGCCCTTGTTCGAGTCTGGCTATTTAGGCGTCGATCTCTTTTTTGTACTGAGCGGGTTTATCCTCGCTTATACCTACCAAGACCGGCTCGGGACGATCGACGTCCGTGCCTACCGTCGTTTTCTCGTGCTTCGCTTGGCACGTGTCTACCCGGTGCACCTGGCTGTGCTGCTCTTGTTTGTGGTCGCGGTGCCTGCCGGTAAGCAATTGGACATGCATTTTGCGAGCAGCCGAGTCTACGACTATGGCGAGCTGCTCTACCATGTGACGCTTACCCACGCATGGGGCGTGACCGACAAGTTGAGTTGGAACATTCCTTCGTGGTCGATCAGCGCCGAGTGGTTTGCGTACCTTTGTTTTCCAGTGCTCGTGCGCCCCTTGCTGTTGGTTCGGCGCGGCGGTGTGGCCCTGCTGTTGGCCGCGACCTCGTTGACCGCGATGCTGTTGGCGCTCGATTTTCTTGGCCGTAGCGATCTCGATCTCACCCACACCGGCGCGATTTTACGGGTCTCTGGGGAGTTCGTCGCAGGAATGCTGCTTTGTCGGGCGCTTCGCGGCGAGTGGAGCCGAGTGCCCTGGAGCGTGGTCGTGGGCTTGTGTATGGGGGGGGCCGTGGGGGTCTCTGCCGTCTTTGGACCGACACGTTCGGTGATTTTTCTGCTCGCCTTGCTCGTACTGAGTTTGGCCCGCAGTCGGGGGAGCATCGCGCATCTGCTCGGGTCGCGGCCCATGCGGTATGCCGGCGCAGTTTCCTATTCGCTCTACATGACCCAGGGACTTGTGTTCATGGCGGGCGAGTCGCTGCTGCCCGCCCACAACTACATAGGGTCGACGACGCTCACCAAGCTCGGCATCGTGGCTGTCTATTTCTTGGCGCTCGGCGCTCTCGCTAGCTTGGTGTACCACCTGGTTGAAAACCCGGGTCGGGAGTTCATTCGGGGACTCGGACAAAAAAAGCGGGGTCGCTAGGGCCCTTGGCCGATCCATTCGGCGCCTTCACTGTCGACTTCGCGCTTCCAGATGGGCACGTCTTGTTTGAGGCCTTCGATGACCGCACGGCAGGCCTCGAAGGCCTCCGCGCGGTGGTGGGCGCTTGCGGCGATCACCACCGCGCTCTCTCCGATTTCCAGGCGACCGACCCGATGGTGCAGGGCGACCCGTACGCCCTCGATTTCTTGTTCAATCTTGAGGGCGATGCGGTCCATGACCCGAAGGGCCATGGGCGCGTAGGCTTCGTACTCAAGATAGCGCACTGTTTTCCCACGGCTCTGCTCGCGGATATTGCCGGTGAAGGTGGCGATGCCCCCAGCATCGCGGTGTTTGACAGCATCGATCACCGCGTCGAGTGAGAGCTTGTTGGGGGTGAGCGCGCTGCGTTGACCAACCCCAGAGGTGCCAGGGGAGCGCCCAGACCCGTCGTGCCCGCCGCTCACAGGAGGAATCAGCGCGATCTCAAGGGGTGTCTCGCCCTGGGCCTCGAGTCGGCTGTCAGGCCCGACAAACTCCTGTTCGACGGCGACCCGGCAGTGGGGGAGGGCGCCTGCTAACTCGGGGTGGGCGTTGGCGAGCTCCGCGAGAAAATCCTCAACGGTGGACCCCGCACGGATTTCGAGTTTAAGAGACGAAGTGCCCGCGCTTTGGCGCAGGCCGGCAAACAGCAACACGATAAGATTCACAGGATCCTCCAGTTGGGCGGCCAGTCTTGGGATCGTGGCGCTCGGGGAGCATCGCCCAGCCAGATCGGGAGAACCAACGCAAATTCGCGCTTGTTTATCGGCGGCACCTCTTGGGAACCCGCAATTTCATGTCTGACAGTGTAGGCGTTTATCCTACCTTCAGCTTAAACGGCCCTCGCGGGTCCGTCGTCCTAGCGAAACACGCTCCCTCGGGTCCCCATGAACAGTTCGGCCGCTTCTCCGCCATCCAAGAGATCCACGGAATCCTGCGATTCGCAGGACAAAAAACGCGTAGACCGCACGGTCGACGCAGGCGCCGATGCCGAAGAACAAGCGGACTCGACCCAAAAAACGGGCTCAACACCAGGATTTGAACCATTGGAGACTGCACTCGCAACTGAGATTTCCCCCAGCGACCCTCCCGCATACGGCGACCGTGCGGCGGGCGATCGTGAAATTGATACCGAAGCCCGCGAAGGGCGGCGCGATCAGCTGCAAAATGCGCTGACGGCCTATTTGCGGCGAGGGCGGGCGCGGGTGATCGTCACGGACAATGTGTATACGATGTTGTCCGTGAAGCGCGGCTCTGGGGGGGTCTACACATTTCGACTCCACCATATGTTTCTAGAGGCGCCGGGGCCTGTGGTTCGGGCGGTGGCGACCTATGCCGAAGGCCAGACCCGGGAGGCCTCGGCTTTGCTGCGGCGGTTCATCGATCACAACGACGCCAGTGTGCGGGCGGCGGGTGCGGCACGCAGCATATCTCTGGATGCTCAAGGGCGTTATCACGACCTCGATGCGATATTTGACGACCTCAACGCCGAGTATTTTGACGAATTGGTCCAGGCGCGCATCACGTGGGGTTCACGGGCCAAGCGAAAACGCGGGCGCGATTCGATCAAACTCGGCAGCTACACCCTCGAAGACGAGCTGATCCGGATCCACCCGGTCTTGGATGCGGAGGACGTTCCGCGCTTTTTTGTTGCCTGGGTCGTTTTTCACGAGATGCTGCATGAAGTGCATGACATGCCCGTGGTTGACGGTCGGCGCGTCTATCATACCCGCGAGTTCCGCAACGCCGAATCCCGCTATGAGCACTATGCGGAGTCCGTGCTCTGGGAACGCACCCACATCCACCGTTTGCTCGACCGCTGACCGCGGAGTGTAGGTGCCTCTGGGTGCGCAGGGGCTTGCGCGTCGCCGACTCGCGCCGGTTTAAGTATGCTGCGCCGCATGTCCAAAATTCGCCGCAAGGACGCCCTCGAGTTCCACTCCAAGGGAAAGCCAGGGAAGATCGAGGTCGTTCCGACCAAGCCGTTGACGACCCAGCGCGATCTCTCGCTGGCCTATTCGCCCGGTGTGGCGGAGCCCTGCATGGAGATCTTCAAGAATCCGCAGGACGTCTATAAATACACGGCCCGCGGAAACCTCGTCGCCGTGATCTCCGACGGTTCGGCGGTGCTTGGGCTCGGAAATATCGGCCCGCTCGCGTCGAAACCTGTGATGGAGGGCAAGGGGGTGCTGTTCAAGAAGTTCGCGGGCATCGATGTGTTCGACATTGAGCTTGATTGTTCAGATCCTGACAAGGTGATCGAGGTCGTCGCCGCACTAGAGCCAACCTTTGGCGGCATCAACCTCGAGGACTTCAAGTCTCCAGAGTGCTTTTATATTGAAGAAGAACTCAAGAAGCGGATGGACATCCCGGTGTTTCATGACGATCAGCACGGTACGGCCATCATCAGTGGGGCGGCGCTGTTGAACGCGGCGGAGATCCAGGGAAAGAGCTTGGACACCCTGACGATGGTCGTAAGCGGAGCCGGGGCATCGGCCATCGCTTGCAGCCGTTTCTACATTCAACTCGGGGTCCGTCGCGAGAACATATTGATGTGTGACTCGCGGGGAGTCATTCACGATGAGCGCGAAGATCTGAACGATCTCAAGAAGGAGTTTGTGCGTAAGACCGAGGCCCGCACGCTCGCTGATGCCCTTGTTGGAGCGGACCTCCTACTCGGCCTCTCTCGTGGAGGTGTGGTGACGACCGCGATGGTGAAGAGTATGGCGAAGAAGCCTATTATCTTTGCTTTGGCAAATCCGGATCCAGAGATCGATTTTGCGGAGGCGAAGGCGGCCCGACCGGATGCGATTGTTGCCTCGGGACGCAGCGACACCGACAATCAGGTGAACAATGTGCTCGGATTTCCTGGCATTTTTCGTGGCGCCCTCGACGTGCGAGCGAAGACGATCAACGAGTCGATGAAAATCGCGGCAGCGCGGGCCTTGGCTGAGCTCGCTCGCTTGGATGTTCCGGAAGAGGTGAATCGTGCCTACGGCGAGTCTTTTTCGTTTGGGCCGGACTACATCATTCCTAAACCGTTCGATCCCCGGGTGTTGTTGTACGTGGCGACGTCTGTGGCGAAGGCCGCGGTCGCCAGCGGGGTCGCGCAGATCGAGTTGGACGAAGAGAGCTACAGAGAGCGTTTGCGCACTTTGCTTGGCGGCTCGACGGCGATCATGCGCAAGTTCGTTCGTCGCGCTCAAAAATCGCCCAAACGGTTGGTTTTTGCGGACGGCGAGGACCCTCGTATCTTGAAAGCCTGCTCGATCCTCGGGGACGAGGCCATCGCAAAGCCAATATTACTCGGGGATCCTACGGCCATCTCCGCGGCGATCGCTGAGAACGACATCAATCTCTCTCCAGAAGATTTTGAGGTTGTAAATCCTCAAACGGACAAACGCCGGCTGGACTACGCTCGATTGTTTCACGAGCGACGCAAGCGCAAGGGGGTTGACTCGACCCTGGCCGAGTCCTTGATGCAGCGGCCCAACTACTTTGGAATGATGATGGTCGAGCGTGGGGACGCCGACGGGATCGTCAGTGGATTGAACTACGCCTACCCGCACACCATTCGTCCGGCCCTACAGATCATCGGGCTGGCCCCTGGGGTTCGACGCACCGCGGGGATGTACGTGATGCTGCATTCGAATGGGATCTTGTTCTTCGGAGACACGACCGTCAACGTCGATACCGACGAGGCTCTGCTCGCGGATGTCGCTGAGATGGTTGCCAAAGCGGCCGTCGCCTTCGATGTTAAACCCCGGGTGGCGATGCTCTCGTATAGCAATTTCGGATCGGTCCGAGGCGCCAGCTCCGACATGGTCTCGAAGGCGGTAAAAATTCTTCACAAGCGCTCGCCAGATCTCGAAGTCGACGGAGAGATGCAGGCGAACGTCGCCCTCAACTACGACCTGCTCTCACGGAATTTTCCGTTCTCCAAGCTGACGGGTTCCGCAAATGTTCTTATCTTTCCGAATTTGGAGTCGGGAAATGTCGCCTACAAACTCATGCGAGAGCTGGGGGGGGTCCCCGCTGTGGGGCCCGTGCTGTTGGGCATGAACAAACCCGTGACCGTTCTCGAGCGCGACAGCAGCGTGGACACGGTCGTGCACATGGCAGCCCTGACGGTGGTGCAGGCGCAATTGCAGGCTTCTACGTAGCGAGATCGGCGCTTGTGTTCTCGCTCGCGCCATCTCGATAGTCGGCGATCCATCCGGCCGGGTCGCCGAACAGCCGTACACAACGGATCGTTCGGGTCTTCGTCAAAAAAAAGCGATGGTAGAGCTGCTTCGGAACCACAAGCAGGTCCCCAGACGTCAGCGTGGCGCGGATCCAGCGTTCATCGTGGCTCCGGAGGTCGAAAATGCCTTCGCCGTCGAGGACGAGACGGACTTCGTCGTCGGCATGGCGATGTTCGCGGGCGAAGGCATCCAGCGTTGATTCGAGTCCCTCGCTGTCGGGACGCAGCTCGACGATGTCCTGCTCAATGTAGCCTCCGGAGGCCTTGAGGGCATCAAGCGCCCCTTGAAAGTCGTTCTTGAGGTCGAGTTGTCGGTAGGTAACTCCAACCTTCAGAAGGTCGTCCAGCCCGGCAGGCGGGTCAGTCTCTTGGGAGTCGAGCCATTCGATCTGCATGGCTCATGGTATGCTGGGCGACGCTAGCGGGGAAGCCCGAGTCGATGGGCTTCGACGGTGGCTCGAAAAAGATAGTCGAGGCACTCGGCCTGAGTCTTGGCCTGGATCCAGTCGGCGCCCCACACGTAGAGGCCATGGCCTGCGACCAAGATCGCGTCGACCTCGGGATGGGCCGCCATCGCGGCGGCCATGGTGTCCGACAGCGCAGATTCACGCGGGGTGTTGGCAAGAATAGGGACGACAATCGTCTCGAAGCAACCGCGGGCGCGCAGGCCCTTTTGCATCTCCCATCCCTCGCAGGTGAAATGGCCAGGCGCGCCGGAGGGCGATGCCAGCCTCGCTGCGAGAACAGCCCAAAGGGAGTGGCTATGCAGGCATGCGCCAGCAGCTCGCATCCGGTAGGCATTAAGAAAGAGCGGTGTGCACTCCGAGACCCGCAAGGTTGAATCTGCGGCAGGCCGTAAGATTTTCGGACGGTCGAGTGACTGGCCGTCGAGCAAAAAAACGTCCTCGGCTTCGATATATTCTTTTTGCACACCGGAGGGGGCCACATGGATCCCCTGGTCATCTCGGATCGAGATCCCGCCGCCGGTACCGGTGGCCCAGCCCCGCGAGTACATCCAGCGACACAATTCGGCGACCCGCTCGGGGCTTCCCAGGGTAGGCATCGTGGCTGTCCTAGGGCTTCGAGCTGAGCTCGAGCCGGGTGTTCATCGCCGATTGCATTTTTTGGGTCGGTCTCCCGGCTTGCTTCACGTCCATCTGCACGGCGAATCGCGCTGCGAGTGATGCCTTTCGCACAGTAAGATGATTCAGGTCGATCTCCAGGGTGCCGTGGGCATCTGCCGAGAGCTCTTCGATATTGAGCTCGAGTCCCGCCGGCGCGCCCTCAGGCCGTAGGGTCCGCACGGCAGGTTCGCCGGTCACTTCGAGCGATAGCACTAGAAGATCATCACGGCGGTCCACGAGGGTATAGACCGCGGTTTGGTTGATCATCATGCCGCTGTCCTCGGTCGTTTGCTCCACTGTCCAGCGGGCGCCGATACCTACGGGAGCCTTGGGGAGGACGACACGTGTCCGCTGTATGGCGTCGAGAAAACCACGGAAAGTCTCGATCGCCTGCGGAGAGACACCTGCTGGCACATGCAGGCTGGAGGACGAGGTTTTGCCGTGTACGTCGCGGGTCTCCGATAGAGTGTGACGGTCGATGCCAACCATCGCGGCCATCGTCATACGCATCATCGCCTCATCCTGACCTTCTTCGGCAATATCGAAGCTCTGCAAGGTGAGCTCCGATTTTAGCTGGCCGCCGTCCGTCGAGACGGCGCGCTCTGTGGCCGAAAAACGCATGGGAGGAATGCCTGGGGGGGCGACCTGGTTGCCGTCGACCGCCATCGTCGCGTCCATCGCCAAGGTCAGTTCAAACGAGCTGGACGCGCCGACGGTGCGCACGAATTTGAGGGATTGCCGCGGTTCGGCGCCAATCTCCGTGACCTTGATCGCGCTCACCGTGGGGGCGACCAGTGGGATGTCGATCGCCATGGGGGTTGTCTCGGCACCAGCCTCGACGGGAGGGTCTTCGGGGGCCCTGTCGAGGCCTTCAAAGGGCAGTGCACCTTGGGGAATGTCGCGGTGTGGCAGGGCGCTCCACAGCGAGTTGGCCGGTAGGCCCGCGGCCGCAGCAGACCGTGGCGGGAGATTGTCACGGGCTCCCGGGACCTCGTCCGACGAGGGGGTCGTGGTGGTGTCGCAGGCGCAAAGTGCTGCGGCTGCGCAAAAGAGGACGGACGGGAGGCCTCGGCGTGACATCGGCGGAAGCTATCATGGTCTGGGCGAAACTGAACTCGGGGCTGCGAGCGCACTTGCTAGCGGCGAAAGAGCCTCTTAGAGTGCGCCCGGTTTCGCCGATGGCCGCTCGCTACCAACTCAAGACCCACGTAAATTTCTGTGCCGCTCACCAATTGCGCGGTTACGAGGGAAATTGTGCCAGGCTGCATGGCCACAACTACCGCGTCGAGGTCGAAGTCGAAGCGACCAAGCTCGATGAAATCGGTATCGGCATGGACTTTCGCGATATTCGCGCGGAGACAGAAGTGATCGCCAGCGAATTGGATCATCGCTTTTTAAATGAGATCCCGCCGTTTGATGAGGTCAACCCGACCGCAGAAAACGTGGCCGCCTACTTTTTCAGGCGCCTAAGCACCGCGTTAAATCGCGAGGGCGCGCGAGTCGCGGCGATCGTGATCTGGGAAACAGAACGCTGTTCTGTACGCTACACCGAGCTTTCCGACTAGTTTGGCTTTTGCGCACGATCCGTTTGGGTCCCGTGAAAATGAAAATGCGAAGTCGATGCATTCTTCAGTTTGACAAGGGGGCCGTCTCGATCAATGTTCCCGGCCCGGAGCCCCCATGTCGCAGGTTTGTCAGGTCACTGGAAAAAAACCCCTCGTGGGAATGAATGTCTCCCATTCGCACATCCGCACCAAAAAGCGGAGTCTGCCGAATTTACGCTGGAAGCGATACTTCCTAACTAGCGAGAAACGCTGGGTAAGAATTCGTGTCAGCTCGAAAGGTATGCGTATCATCGATAAGCTCGGAATCGAGAGTGTCGTCGATGCCATACGGTCGCGCGGCGCTAAGGTTTAGGATCATGGCGGACTGCTGTCCGGTCTCTTGACGGACGGGAACACAGCAGCGAGACCGCCATGTCGGAGATTGTTAACACCCATGCTTTGGTCGCCTTGGTGGCGAGCATCTTCGCGCTTGGTCTTGGACCCCTTCTTTACCGAGCCACCCGCGGGACCGGAAAGGCTGTCGCTTTTCTAGACGGCCTGGTGGTCGCCGCAATCCTGTGCATTGTGGTGCTGGAGATTCTCCCGCACAGCCTGGCCGCGGCTGGGTGGACGGCGCTGCTTGGCTTGGGAGTCGGCATTGTTGGACCATCCTTTGCTGAAGGTCGCTTCGGAATGCAGGGGACCCACCGCGCTGCGCTTTGGGTGGCCGTCTTAGGCATGGCCCTGCACGCCATCACGGACGGGCTCGCCCTATCCGCGGTGGGTGTGCATAGCGGGAACCGGGCGATGGAGTACGCCGTGGTCTTGCATCGGCTACCCGTGGGTTTGGCCATCTGGTGGCTGATGGTCGAACGAAAGGCGCAGCGCAGCGCGGCGCCGTGGCTAGTGTTGGGAGCGGTTGCCGCCGCAACGATCTTGGGTTTCGTTCTCGGAGCCACGAAGGTCGGCGGGATGAATGAGTCGAGCATAGGCATCTTCGAGGCTTTTGTGGGAGGCCTGCTGATGCACGTCGTGAGCCATGGCGTGGGCAAACCGCAAGGAAAGGTGAGCCCACGGGTCGCTGGCGTCGGCGGCTTGGTCGGGTTGGCCATGGTCGGGGCGCTGTTTTGGAGCGACGGCGGAGGTGCGAGCGGGCACGAACATGCACACTCGGGCACACCGGATTTCGCTCGGGCTTTTGTCGACATTTTCATCGAGAGTGCGCCCGCATTGTTGGTCGCCTATCTGCTTGCGGGTCTGATCTCCGGCGTTCTCGGCGAAGCTTCAATACGATGGCTGTCACGGGGGAACACGCTTCAGCAAGCCACTCGTGGGGTTGTGTTTGGGTTGCCGCTGCCACTTTGTTCCTGTGGGGTCGTCCCGGTTTATCGCAGCCTCGTTCGTCGGGGGGTCCCAGCCGCTGCAGCCTTGGCATTCTTGGTAGCGACCCCGGAACTCGGTCTCGACGCAGTGCTGCTCTCGCTGCCTTTGCTGGGCCCAAAGATGGCGCTTGTCCGAGTCGCGGCGGCCTTCGTGGTGGCCTTGGGCGTGGGTTGGCTCGTTGGGGGACTCGCCGAGCGCGGGATAAAATCCCGCGGAGGCCCGGATGCTCAGCCTTCGGAGTCGCCGCAGGGAGAACCAGGCCCCGACTGGGTCGCTTCCGACGCACGTCCTTGGGCCGAACGTCTGCGTCGAGGTGTCGCTTCGGGATTCGGCGAGATCCTTGACGGCACCGGGCCGTGGATCGTGCTGGGTCTGGTCATCGCCGCATCCCTGACCCCATGGCTAGATCGCGAGATGATGGCGAAGATACCGCCAGTCGCGCAGGTGGGAGTGTTCGCTATGATCGGCATGCCGCTGTATGTCTGCGCCGCGGGGGCCACACCCATGGTCGCGGTCCTGATAGCGAAGGGCCTCACGCCTGGGGCGGCCCTGGCTTTTTTGCTCACCGGACCCGCGACAAACGCGACGACCTTTGGAGTGATCAAGCAGCTTAACGGAAAAAAGGTTGCTACCGCCTTCGTGGGGACGATCGTTCTCGCCGCGGTGGCGATGGGTTACGGGGTTGATCTGTTCCTTGCGGATGTTCTCGAATCCGAAGCCGCGCCGCATGAGGGCCATGAACACGGCGTGCTCGCACAGCTCGTCGCCTGCATACTCGGTGGACTCTTTGTGGTCTCCTTTCTCCGCCAAGGGCCGCGCGGTTATCTCGGACGGCTATGGGAGAGCGGCGGTCACGCTCACGATCATGAAGACGATCATGAGCATGAGTCTCGCTCGGAGAGCGACGACTCCACGTCAGGCTGCTGCGGTGGCTAGAGCGGGTCTCGCAGCAGCGTGAACTTTGTGGCCAGGGCGTCTGTGGTTTTTACGTCGGCGCCAGCAAGCATCCAGATCCATCCTGGATCTCCACTCGAGGGGTCGAGCCAGCGCTTGCGCCACTGGCCAAGGTCGTCAGGAGAAATCTCTTGCAGAAGTTGGGCATCTTGCGCGAGAGCCGTCGGCAAGGCGAGCTTGTCCTGCGCGAGGTCGATCGACTCGCTCCACGCCATGGTCCAGTCGTCCCCGCGCAAGCTAGCGTCGACGATGCGTGCGCCCAACCACAGCTGCGCGGCTTGCCGCAGCCGCTCTGGGGGATCATCCCCGCTCGCATGGGCTTGGAGGCGCTTGAGTGCCTTGTCGACGCTGCCCACGGGATCGCTCTGGGAGATGCGAATCCGTACCAGCAGCACCGCTGTAGATCCGGAGATCAAGAGTCGCGCATCGAGACGTTCTTGCAACAGACGCTGGGCGAGACGAGCCATGGCGCGTTCGGGGGCGGTCGAGGCCGGCAGGATGCGCCCAAGAACGAGCAAGGTCGTGTGTTTGCCGGTGGAGACGGCACCAGGAACCACCTGAATCGGGGGCACGGGGTCGGATAGCAGCAGGCCTCGTGGGGAGGATACGACGTGATTCGGGGCAGGGATCGGGGCTCGTAGACGTTCAAAGACGGACTTTATGGGTCCACGCAGTAGAGCCCGGGTCTCCCAAGTGTCCGCGAGCTGCGAGAGCTTCTTTTGGAGATCCGCCGCCGAACGCCCGGTATGAATGATCGCCACCACCTGGCGGGGGTCGTGCAACGCCCACCATCCGTCCTTGAGCTGCTCAAGATCAAGGGCCTTGACCTGCGCTGGCGCGATCAGCTGGTGTGAGAGCGGTAGGTCAAGAAGATCAGAGGTGATATGAGCCGAGACAACCTCTGCGGCGGAACGGCGCTGAATTTTGGAAAAGGCTCGGCCCTTTTCCGAAGCGAGCAGTCGGAGCGGGCTTCCTTTGCCGAGGCTCTTCGCCAGTCGATCGAGCACAGCCTCGGCAGCCTCGGCGGGAGCCTGAATCGAAAGCTCCATGCGGCCCGCGGCACTGCTTGTGGTGAGATGGGCTCCGAGAGGGGCGAGACGGCGCGTGAGGTCCCGCTCTGTGGCTCGAAATGCGATATGGGTGATGGCCGCGTCCATGCTCTCCGCTCGCATTGTCGTGGGGAACAACAGGCGGAGGTTAAACGCCAGGCTGTCCTGCTCGTGGAGCCAGTGGACGAGCAGTCCGTTGTCGAGCGCGACCTGGGTCGGGGAATCCCAAGGCGGCGTCTGTGGGCCGTCGCTGCCGCCCGACAGCGCGGAGCGTTCGCCGATTACGATTGGCGACAGGGTCTCGTCGTTGCATCGGCATGACCCCGCGAAAGGAAGGATGGCGAGCAGAATGGCCTGAAGTGAACGTAGTCTCACTGAAGATCCGTGTCGCTGGCAGGTGTGGATGGGCTCGGCTTTTTTGGCGCGTGGGGGCGGACGGCGGCACCGACGTCGAGCAAGAATGGGGCCGCCTGCAGGAGTCCCGCGGCCTTCCGGAGGCTCTCAGTGCCGGTGATTTGGTGGAGTGAGGGACGTAAAATCTGCCCGCGGGCGGGTCGTTGGACGAGTCCGCCACGGGCCACGGCGATGGCCAAATCGAGCGGAGTGCGGGTGTTGTATTGGATTCGCTTGGCCATTTGGGTTCGTTGGGCCGCGAGCAGACCTGCATCTTTTCCGTTTGTGATCCTCGCGAGCCGACGTTGAGCCAACTCGACGACGTCGAGCTTTCCGCTGGCCCGTAGGTGTAAGGTCGGCCGGCGCCCTTCATCGACGAAGGTGCATCGAAGTTTTGAAGACTTGTGTTTGGGATGGGCCTTCTGGAGCTTGAGAGTTTCGCAGAGGGTACGTGCCCAGGCGCGACTCGGGGCATTTGTGGCGACCGGCCAGACAAGGGTCTGGCCCCGGTGACGGCTTAGTTCGGCAGGCCGAGGTTCGAGGGGTGATTCGAGCCTTGGTGAGGGGGGCTCGCTCGCTGTATCGATGTGTTTTGAAGGACGAAGGTCGTCGAAGTGAGCCGTGACACGGGTCAACAGTGCTTCTGGAGACTCTGGACCCACGACGATCAGTCGGCTGCGGCCGTAGTGAAAAAAATTGCGTAAATGTGCGCGGAGGGCGGTGGGCTCGAGCGCCGCGAGCTTTTTGTCGACTTTTCGGCCATCGTGCACCAGCCGGGGGTCGTTCCATGCTGCGGCGGTGATTTCTCTGGCCGACTTGTCGTTGCCATCTCGGTCGTTCTTGGCGTAACTGAGCGACTTGGCCCAAAGGACCGGACTTACCGTGGGCCGGCGGAGACGCAGGGACTCCGCACGCAAGACGGCATCGAGCCGAGAAAGCGGCACGAGGCTCTCGAAGCGAACTTGTGCCGGGCCGACCGCCATACCGGCCCAGCCTCCTGCATCGGTTGCGGCGCCGATGGCAGCGCCCGGCGCCAGTTCTCGGGTACCCATTTGCAGGTGGTAGGCCAGTGCATGGATCAACCCGTGGAGCGCTTCGGGGTCGTCGCGCATGCCGGTGCCGATGGCGTGAACGACGGCAGCCACGGGCAGCGAGTCGTCGCGGATGGTCGTGACCTCGACCCCTGAAGCCAGCACGGTGATCAGGGCGGCCGCATCGGCGTCCGCGCTTTCCGGGTACTCCGCAGGACTTGGCTTGGGTTTTGGCTCCACCACGTCTGGAGTAGGGGTCGTTGCAGGGGGCGGATGGGCCTGCTCGGCCGCCGGTTGCCCGGGCACGCTCGTGTCTGCGGGCGTGTCCTCGGTGGAACTCAGCTCGCGGCTCGCGTGTGGCGAACTTGGGCTTGGCGCACCAGGATCTGGTGTTTCGATGCCAGATTGACGCTTGGCCGCTACGACGGCCCCCGGAAGAAGCAGCACGAAGGTAAGCGAGAGCACCAAGATGCGCATGAGCCGTAGTCATACCGCATCCAGGCGCTGAGGGGGGAGGATATTCGCCGGCTCTAGGCCCCGAAAAGCTCGCGACCAGGGAAAAGCGCGTCGGCGCCGAGCTGCTCGTGGATGCGCAGCAGCTGGTTGTATTTTTCCACCCGATCGGAGCGTGACGCGCTACCGGTCTTGATCTGGCCTGCTTCTGTCCCGACCGCAAGATCTGCGATGAAGGTGTCGCCTGTTTCGCCACTGCGGTGCGAGACCACACAACGAAATCGGTTTCGGTGGGCAAGCTTCATCGCCTCAAAAGTCTCGGTGAGTGTGCCGATTTGATTGACCTTGACCAACAGTGCGTTGGCAGCGGATTGCTCGATACCGCGGGCGAGGCGGGTTGGATTCGTGACAAAGAGGTCATCGCCGACAAGCTGTGTTCGGTCACCGATGGACTTTGTGAGGGCGATCCACCCGTCCCAGTCATTTTCGTCCATGCCGTCTTCGATGCTGACCAAGGGAAATTTGTTCGCCAAATCGGCATAGAGTTCGACCAGGGCTCCGCTCTCAAGCTCGCGGCCGCCCTCGCCCGCGAGGATATAGCGTTTCTTTTCGGCATCGTAGAACTCTGACGCGGCGACATCGAGGGCGAGGCTGATTTCTTCGCCAGGTTTGTAGCCGGCCCGTTCGATGGCGACGAGTAGGGTTTCGAGGGCCTCCGCGTTGCTTCCCATGTCGGGCGCGAAGCCACCTTCATCGCCTACGGCCGTGACCTTGCCCTGCTCTTTGAGCAGCTGCTTAAGCGCGTGAAACGTCTCGGTACCGGCACGAAGCGCATCGGGAAAGTTGTCGAAGCCATGGGGCACCAACATGGTCTCTTGAAAGTCGAGATTGTTGTCGGCATGGGATCCCCCGTTGATCACGTTCATCAGGGGGACGGGCAAGGTTCGACAGTGGGTTCCGCCGAGGTAGCGAAACAGAGGCAGGCCGACGTCGTCTGCGGCCGCACGGGCGACCGCCATCGAGATGCCCAAGAGCGCATTGGCGCCGAGGTTTTTCTTGTTCACGCTGCCATCGGCCTCGATAAGCATGCGGTCGATGTGGGTTTGATCGGCGGCCTCCAGGCCCTCGACGATCGGCGCGAGCTTGTCGTTGACGTTGGCCACGGCCGTTCGCACGCCTTTGCCGAGATAACGCGATTTGTCGCCATCGCGCAGCTCGTGGGCTTCGTGCACACCGGTGCTGGCACCAGAGGGGACGGCGGCGCGACCGAGGCTACCGAATTCGGTGCGGGCTTCGACTTCAAGAGTAGGGTTTCCGCGGGAGTCGAGGATCTCGCGGGCATGGACCGAGACGATGATAGACATGGTGGGATTGGGCCCCTTCAGGCTCGAGCACGATACATGGTTATGTGTTGGTCTGCATCCGAGTGCGAGCCGGAATCATGGGATCCGCATCGCCTAGAGTTCCTCTAAGAGCACGGTCTAGAACCAATGTGGCTTTGACGAATTCGGACGCGGCCGCTATGGTGCACGGCTGTGCGCGACATTTATATCGGTCTGCTAGGCCTCGGCAACGTTGGCGCGGGTGTCGTTCGAATCTTGCGTGAGAATCGAGAGAGCATCGAGGCGAGACTCTCGGCCTCCGTGCACGTTAAACGCATCTTGGTGCGTGATCCCAGCCGAAGTCGGGACGTTCAGGTCGACCCCGGGGTGCTGACCACCGAGGTTTCCGAGGTGCTTGAGGACCCCGACGTGCGGGTGGTGGTCGAGCTTATCGGAGGGCTTGAACCCGCACGATCCTACGTCCTTCAGGCGTTGGCGCGGGGGAAACATGTCGTGACCGCGAACAAGGCGTTGCTCGCAGAACATGGCGAAGAGATCTTCGGTGAGGCTCGCCGCCGTGGGTTGTCGGTCTATTTCGAGGGGTCCGTGGCCGGGGGCATCCCGGTGCTGAGGGCTCTGCGAGAAGGTCTCGCCAGCGATCGTATCGAGTCGATCGTCGGTATCGTCAACGGTACCGCCAATTTCATTCTCGATGCCATGACGCGAACAGGCGCGAGCTATGCCGATGCACTACGCGATGCCCAAAAGGCGGGTTTCGCCGAGGCGGATCCCCATCTGGACGTAGGGGGCGGAGACGCGGCGCATAAGCTTGCGCTGCTCAGCTTGGTCAGCTTCGGTCGACGCGTGGATCCAAAGTTGATCTCGACCGAGGGAATCACCGGAATCACCCGCTTTGACATTCAGATGGCGACCGAGCTCGGTTATGTGGTTAAGAGCCTCGCCGTCGCAGATCTCATCGATGGCGTGCCTTGTTTGCGTGTGCATCCAACCTTTGTGCCGTGCGACCACGTATTGGCCGGAGTGCATGGAGCGTACAACGCCGTCGCGGTGCAATCCCGCGCGCTCGGCCGCAGCCTCTACTACGGTCAAGGTGCGGGTATGATGCCGACGGGAGTTGCCGTGGTCTCCGACATCATCGAGGTGTGTCGCGATATCCTTAGCTTCGCGGAGTCGGGTCCTCCCCCCGAGGCCTTCGAGCAGATCGAATCGGTGACGCCTGCCCCGGTGGGTGACTTGATGTGCGAAAACTACCTGTGTGTCTACGCGCCGAACGTACCTGGGGTTTTGGGCCGGGTGTCGAGCTGCTTGGGAGCGCACGGGGTGAGTATCAAACGAATGAAACAAGAGACCCCAGATCCAGGACGTCCCATCGAGATGGTCATCATTACAGAGGCGGTGGCCGAGTCCAATCTGCGCGCGGCCATGACCGAGATCGATACCTTCGATGAACTCACGCGCCCGACCCACCGAATTCGAATGCTCCCACGTGAAGCAGTATCCTAGTCGGCCCATGCCCTCGACCAAGAAATCAAAAATCATCGATTCCGCGCCCTACCGGCTGGCCGCCAAAACTCGGGTGATCTATGGCGACACCGACTGCATGGGGGTCGTTTATCACGGCAGCTACATCCGCTACATGGAACACGCTCGCGTGGAAGCGATGCGCAATCTGGGTGTGAGCTACGCCGGCATGGAGCGCATGGGGGTTGGCCTGCCTGTTACGGAGCTGTCGATTAAGTACCTTGCACCAGGCCGATACGATGATTTTGTGAGTCTTTGGGTCGCGTTATTGCGCGTGAGTTGGGCTCGCCTGCATTTTAGCTACGAGTTGGTCGTGGAAGCGGGCGACCGTGAGGGGCTTACGGAACGACAAATTTTGGCTCGTGGTGAGACACATCACGGCTGTATGGCGCTGAGCGACAAGCGAGCGACGAAGATGCCAGACGAGGTCTATACACGGCTGATCGCGGAGGTGTGAGCGGGGTCGGTCCAGGCGGTGGGGTGTGGGCCCCGGCGGGGGAGCATGGTACTTACCCGGCGATGCCGAACGACTCCTCTCTGGACCGCAGGTTGTTGCTGGAATACGTGCGTGTGACCGAGGCCGCCGCGATCGCCTGTTCTCGACTCGTCGGGGCCGGACAAAAAGATGCGGCCGATGCTTTGGCCGTGAAGGCCATGCGCGCTGCATTCGACAGGGTGCCCGCTCGTGGACGGATCGTGATCGGAGAGGGCGAGCGCGACGAAGCGCCGATGCTGTTCATTGGCGAAGAGGTCGGTCCCAAGGACGAGAGCCTCCCCGCGGTCGACATCGCGGTCGATCCTCTCGAAGGGACAAATCTGTGTGCGAAGGGCATGCCAGGCGCGCTGGCGGTCATGGCGATCGCACGTCGAGGAAATCTTTTGGCCGCCCCGGATACCTACATGCATAGAATCGCGTCGGGGCCGGCGGGTAAGGGGGTGATCGCTCTGGATAAGAGTCCGCGAGAGAACCTTCTGGCCCTGGCCGAGGCAAAGGGAAAGCGTCCTTCGGAGATGGTGGTGGTTGTGCTCGATCGTCCTCGTCACACAGAGATTATCCGTGAGCTGCACGAGGCCGGAGCCAGCGTGCGCTTGATCTCCGATGGCGATGTGAACCCAGCCGTGGCAACGGGCCTGGTGGGCAGCGACGTCGACATGTTTATGGGTCGAGGCGGGGCTCCCGAGGGTGTTCTCGCAGCGGCTGCGCTGTGTTGTCTCGGAGGGGAGTTTCAAGGTCGGTTGGCCTTTCGCAATCCTGAGGAGCGGGAGCGCGCGATCGGCATGGGAATGAAGGACCCCGATCAGCTCTTGCAGATGAACGACATTGTTCGAGGGGAGTGCTTCTTTGTTGCATCGGGGGTGACCCAGGGCCCGCTGTTGAGGGGGGTTGAGACCCACGGCGGACGTGTCAAGGTCCACAGCATCGCGTTGCGGAGCGATACGGGGACCGTGCGCTACTTCAGTACCGATACCAGCACTGCACATCTCCCGCTTTCGGATGCGCGTGCATAAAATCGACCCGCTCTAGGAACCTGGGGTGATGCGGTAGTTCTTCCCCGCGTGGGCCGAGAAGGTGATGCGATCGCCGTCACGCTCGAACACGACGGGGACGTCACCAGGAATTTGTTCCACACGGACCTCGTCGTCCAATGCGACGTTCTGCACAACGCAATTTCGGTCATATGCGGACTTCACGATCGCCTGTTGCAACGCACCGTTTTGCCACTCGAGCAGCCGAACTTCGAAACCGCCGAGAGCCCGAAGACCGCTCACTGCGCCATCGGGCCAAGCCTGGGGAAGCGCAGGCAAGAGCTCGATCACATTGAGATGGCTCTGCAACAACATTTCGGCCATCGCCGCGGTCCCACCAAAATTTCCGTCGATCTGAAAGGGAGGATGGCTGTCGAACAGGTTCGTGAGGGTTTTTCCCCCGAGCAAGAAGCGTCTGAAAATCGACAGAGCACGATCTCCATCGAGCAATCGTGCCCAGCTGGCGACTCGCCAGGCGGTCGCCCATCCTGTGGAGGAGTCACCGCGGGCGTTGAGTGAGACCTTTGCGGCATCAGAGTATTGCGTGTCGAGTCTCGGCGAGACTTGTCGGCCAGGGTAGAGTGCGATCAGATGGGAGATATGCCGGTGCTTGTCGTTCTCGTCGTCGTTGGCGATTTTCCACTCGCGTAGCTGCCCCCAACTCCCCACCTGCAGGCCATTGTCGAGTTTGGCCAGCGCAGTCTGTAGCGAGGCTCTGAACTCCGCATCGGTCTCAAGAACGTCGGAAGCTTCGATCGTCTTTGTAAAGAGATCGAAAACTAGCTGCTGTGCATAGGCGATTCCGTCTTCCGTGGTTCCATGCTCGGGAGACCACTCCGAAGGAGCCACAAGACTCCCGCTGTCGTCAACCTTGAGTCGGTCCAACCAAAACTCGCTTGCGCTTTTCATGGCTGGGTATCCGCGCGTTTCTAGGAAGTCGACGTCTAGACTGTAGGCGTAGTGATCCCAAAGATGCATGCTGTACCAGGCATTGGCGGGCCGGTTCCACTTCCAGTCGGAGTAGCCAAAAATGTTGTTCTGGGTCTTCATCGTCCAGCCTCGATGACCCAGCGCCGTTGCCATGTCGCGGAACGAGTTCTGAACGATCGCCATATTGTGGATGTAGTTGAGGAAGGGCTCGTGGCACTCCGCGAGGTTCGTGCTCTCGACGGGCCAGTAGTTCATCTGTACATTGATATTCGAGTGAATGTCGGCCCCCCAAGCTGGGTTGTTGCTGTTGTTCCACAATCCTTGAAGATTCGAAGGCAGTGCCAAACCGGGTCGGGATGAGGCGATTGTGAGATAGCGACCGTACTGGAAGTAGAGAACTTCGAGCATCGCCACGTAGTTTCCCTCTCTGTATTTGTCCAACAATTTGTTTGTGGGGAGCGATAGTGTTTCTTGTTTTAGATCGAGCTGGACACGATCGAAGAGCGCGCGGTAGTCGGTGGTATGTGCGGCTCTTAGCGTATCGATAGGTTTGTCGTAGGCGCTGTTTACATCGGCGGTGATACGGTCGTGAAGGCTGTCCGATGCGAGGTAATCCGGGGCCACAGGATCATAATTGGTGCCCAAAGAGAGCAACAATGTCACGCTGTCGGCATCAGAGATCCGAATACTCTCCGGGGTCGATGTCCGTGTTCCCCCTCCGTGACGAACCATGAGTTGCGCCTCATACGAGAGAAGTGTGAGGGTTCCTGCAATTGTGATTCGGTTGTCATCGACAACGATGGAACCGTCGTGGGCATCGTTGAGACGGATCTCAACGGTCAATTGACCTGGTTGATCGGCCGTAAAATGTGCAGCGATGATGTCGTCCGGGTAGCTTGCGAAGTATTCCCGAGTGTACTGAACGGTGTCGTTGGAAAAGACGACCCGGGCGATGGCATTGTCCAGATCCAACTCTCGTTCGTAGATCGACGAGGATCCCGTGGCCCCCTCGAAGTTCAGTTGCAGGAAGCCAAAATTCTGGTAGGCGCCACGCACAGTCTTGTCGCCTGTCCATAAAGTCTTGTCGTTGAGTTGAACACGCTCGGACGCAATTCCGCCAAAGACCATGCCCCCAATACGGCCGTTGCCGATTGGGAGAGCTTCACTCTCCCAATCGGTTGCGGGGGTTTCGTACCAGAGCCGAAGCTTGCCCTGGTTGAGATCGACGGGAATATGCTCGTCGGTGCCGGTGTCGGTGCCGGTGTCGGTGCCGGTGTCGGTGCCGGTGTCGGTG
>CAYTFJ010000032.1:0-43952 GCA_964437075.1 uncultured Nannocystaceae bacterium | reverse complement strand
GCGGCCAGGGAGGCCGTGCTTGCCGGTACGAGCGTATAAGCATGCGATTGCCCTGATACCCGCCCCAGCCCAAAAAGTATGCAGTCTCCGGCTTGAATCGCCTTTACAAGTTCAGCTGGAATGTCACTCATCAGTTCTCCGCTCCCAGATGTCGAATGCGGGACCCCATCGAGGGATTGGCGCCGCCACTGGTCGCCCGCGAATCTTCGCATCGTGCCTGGCTTAGAGCCAGAAATTGACGCTATCTACGTTACAATCTGACTCTTCCAGCACAACGGTTCCCCGCACTGCAAGCACCGCCTCGCCGATTTTTGGTTCGACCCGAGCCACGCGGTGTGTCCCCGCGCGAAAACGCAAGAATGGGCGTGAAGCGCCACCTGCGGAGCGATCTCTCCGCTCTTCCACTCCTTCCACCTACGACGAAGGAGCCCTGAGAGATCCTGGCCCGTCCGCACCTCTCCGACGACTGTAAGGTTCGAGAAGAACGCAGGGTGAGGATTGTCGATTGCGAGTTGGCGATGCCCGTGCAACAAATCTATGGGGTACCCTGGATGCGACCGCAGCTCGATACGATAGCGACCCTGCTGGACCAGGGAGCCGCCGACTCAGCGATTCGCATGTTGCGCAACTCGTGGGAGCCTGAGCTTCCTGCAGAGGAACGGATCCCGCTGTATTGCATGTGGATACGCGGGCTGTGCGAACTCGGAGACATTGAACACGCCCTCACGCTGGCGCGTAAAGCGGCACAAGAATTTGCCACCGACCCGGATATCCTCACGGCCTACGGCAACGTGCTCGATATCTCCGGACAACTCGAGGAGGCCGGAGATGCCTTCGAATTGGCCGTTGCGATCGACGGAAGCGGTCCCCTGGTGCACTACAACCTCGGTGCGGTGGTTGAACGCCTCGGCGATGAAGATCGAGCGGAGCAGTCCTATCGCGACGCGATCGAACTCGACCATGGCAGCCACAGCATGGTTGAAGCGAGTGCGGCCCTCGGCGCCATGTTGCGCCGCCAGGGCCGCCTCATCGAAGCCGAAGACATCTACGACGGCTATCTCCAAGAAGACCCCCTCGCCACCGAAATGTTGGTTGAGCATGGCATCTGCTTGTCCGATCTAAATCGCCTCGACGAAGCCATCGACCGCTTCGAGCTGGCCCTATCGCTCGAAGCGACTCACGCGAGCGCCTGGTACAACCTCGCAATCACCCTTTTTCGTCAAGGAAACACACCCAAGGCCTACGACGCCATGGACCAGGCCCAGCGGGCGGACCCGAACAACCCGCTTGCGGCCGCAGTCCTCGGTGCGTGGACGCTCTCCGATCCAGAGCGCGATCTTGATTTGGCGCTTGGCCTCCTCTACGGAGCGCTTGAGCGGATCCGCAAGATGTCCGCCAACGACGAGATCAGCAGCGCCTACGCCAGCTTGGTAACCGAAGAGGTGTTTGAGGCGATGTGGCAGCAGGAGCGCCGCGACGAAGCGCGAGACATCGCCCGCGATGCGGGACGCAACGACTGGATCACCCCGCATATGCTCGACACTCTCAACCGCGTCGACCACGGCGAACTTGAGGTTACGAGCGCATACAAGGTCACCGCGCGGGCCCTCTTGGAAGCCAAACCATGCCCGCCGGCGCCCGATGGCTGGCCCAAAAATGCGGATGGCTACACAACAGACCTCACAGTCATCGCCGAAAATGAAGATGAGGCGCGAGAGCTGACGCTAAGCTACCTACGCGACCTCGAACCAACGACGACGCTTAATTTTGACGTCCGTATCGTCGGCCGTGGCACTGCCCTGCACGAGCAACGAGACCCGCAAGAAGAAGCCGCCGCGGAGCAGGCCCATCAAGAGGCAGGTAAACGCCGCGCACGTGGCGTCGCCTGCATCGATGGCTCTAGAGCCTACTTCAACGACCGTTAACGGCTCTGAGGCCGAATTTCATGCCCATGCTACTCGCTTTTGGAGGATCGCTGCGCCGCGACTCCTTGAATCACCGCCTCGCCATGATCGCCGCCGATGAAGCGGAAAAACTGGGCGCCACCGTCAAGCGCGTACGCCTGCATGACTACGCGCTTCCGTTGTTCAACCAAGATCTTGAGGACGAACAAGTTCCCGATGGCGTCTTCGCCCTGAAAGATGATCTCATCGGCGTCGACGGTTTTCTCATCGCCAGCCCCGAGTACAACGGATTTTTCTCCGCGGCCCTAAAAAACGCACTCGACTGGGCCAGCCGCCCTCGCGAACACGAAGCACCCATGGCCTGCTTCAAGGGCAAAGTCGCCGGCCTGCTCGCCGCGAGTCCTGGGGCCCTCGGAGGCCTGCGCGCGCTCCCGCACCTGCGCCTACAAATATCCAATTTGGGCGCTCATGTGGTGCCCCCGATCGCCGCCATCGGCTCCGCACACTCTGTCCTCTCCGCCCTCACCGAAGGCAGTGACGATACGGCCCTGAAACGCATACTTCCGGTGGTCCACGCCACAGTGCATGCCGCTCGTGTTTTGGGACAGTGACCCCAGGTTATTTCGTTGTTTGCTCACAGTCGCGCTCACGTTGTTGGGCGGATGCAGCGCCCCTCACACGCCGAAAAAGACCGTCGTCACGGTCTTTGCCGCGGCCTCGCTGAGCGAGGCCTTTCGAGCGATCGAAGGGGTCTACGAAGGCCAACATCCCGAAATTGAGATCGAACTCAACTTCGCGGGCTCCGCTCTCCTGGCCAGCCAGATCCTCGAAGGGGCGCCCGCCGATGTCTTTGCTGCCGCGCACCCCAGTCAATTGCAGCGCTTGCGATCTGTCGCATTGGCCGGTCCACCCCGTCCTCTCGCCGTCAACAGCCTCATCATCGCCGTTCCCCGACACAATCCTGCGAAGTTAAAGTCGGCCTCAGACCTCGCGCGACCGGAGGTCAAAATCGCCTTAGCAGGCAAACAGGTCCCCGCCGGTCGCTATGGACGAGAGGCGCTTGCGGCCCTCGGCCTTCTCGATTTGGTCGAGGCCAATATCGTCTCCAACGAACATAGCGTGCGCGGGGTCGTGGCCAAGTTGTTGCTCGGTGAGGTCGACGCTGGCATCGTGTATTCGACAGATCTAAACACAAACGACACACTTCGAGCCCTACCGACAAAATTGGCGGTTCAGGCCCACTACGAAGTTGTACTGTTGCGGTCATCAGCACACCCGCAACAGGCAGGCGAGTTCGTCGATTTTCTACTCTCCGGCCCAGGACAATCACTCCTTCGACACCACGGATTTAGTGGTGCCGATGTTCTTTGACCGCCTGATGAAACGATCGCGAACTCACAGCTCGATGCCAACCGGAGCGCGCAACCTGTGGGTCCCGCTGGCATTGCTTGGCGCCACATTTTTTGTGCTCCCACTTGTCGGGCTTTTGGTGCGAGTCCCCTTCGCTCAACTCGGCGACCTTCTTGATCAATCACGAGTTCGAGAAGCGCTCGCGCTCTCGATGTTCAGCGCCAGTGCTTCCCTGCTGCTCGCTCTCGCCTTCGGTTTTCCTCTAGCGTGGGTTCTCGCCCGTCACGATTTTCCGGGTCGCTCGCTTCTGCGCGCTCTCGTAACACTTCCCATGGTGCTGCCACCGGTCGTCGCGGGAGTCGCGTTGCTTTCGGCCTTCGGCCGCCGCGGATTGATCGGCGATGCGCTCTCGGCCCTCGGCCTCGAACTGCCCTTCACCACCATCGGCGTGGTCGTGGCAGCAACTTTCGTCTCTGCACCCTTTCTTATCGTCACCCTCGAGGCTGCGCTTCATGACGTCGATCGCCGCGTAGAACAAGCGGCAGCGACCCTCGGCGCCACACCTCTACGAATTCTGTGGACCGTAACCTTACCCAGCATCCGCGGCCCGCTGCTCGCCGGCCTCGCCCTCACCTGGGCCCGCGCCCTCGGAGAATTCGGAGCCACGATCACCTTCGCGGGCAATCTTCAAGGACATACACAAACCATGCCCTTGGCCGTCTATGAGACCTTGCAAGACGACCAAGAGGCGGCGCTTCTGCTCTCGCTCCTGCTCCTGTTCACCTCAACGGTCATCTTCTTGTTAATGCGCGGCAGGCTGATCCGACCATGAACGGCATCGACAAACTTGGCCTCTCGGCACGGATCGAGCTCCAGCGGGGAGACCTCGGCCTCAACGTAGAGTTCTCGGGTAGGGGGGGGGAGGTGCTTGCTCTCGTCGGTCCGAACGGGGCCGGAAAGTCCACGCTTCTTGCAGCCCTCGCGGGGCTGGTTCGGCTCCAATCCGGCGAGATTCATCTCCACTCCACCTGCCTCGAATCCGTCGCGCGAGGGATTTCACTCGCACCCCAGGAGCGCTCCTTGGCGATGGTGTTTCAAAACCTGGCTCTCTTCGAGCACCTTTGTGTCTACGACAATGTCGCCTACGGTCCTCGGGCTCGGGCCTCCACCCGCGAAGAGGTCGATACCCGCACAATAGAATGGCTCGACCGTGTGCAGATGACCGAGCACGCAAAAAAATTTCCACGAGAACTCTCGGGAGGCCAAGCCCAACGCGTCGCACTCGCCCGCGCGATGATCACGAAACCCCGCCTCCTTCTACTCGACGAGCCACTTTCCGCCCTCGATGCCCTCAGCTGGAAACGCATGCGACACAACCTCTCCGAAAATCTCGCACGATTCGGCGGAGTCACTATTCTTGTGACCCACGCCATCGGTGATGCCCTGGCCCTCGCTGACCGAATTTTGGTGATGGATCATGGCACGATTCTCCAATCCGGGACGCCTCAGGAGATTCGCAAGGCCCCCGCCAGTCCCTACCTCAAGGCGATGTTGGAACGAGCCGCACTATGAATGCATCGAGTGCATCCCCAGAGTCTCCTCCCGGAGCCAAGCCAACACGACGGCTCGGCCTCGACATCCTACGCGGCATCGCGGTTTTCTTGATGATCGAGCAGCATCTGGGTGTGTGGCTGTGGGACAGCCACGGACGCAGCCTCGCCGAATATCCCGTGCTTGTGGTCTTCAATGCGCTCGGCGGCGGAGCGGCCCCCCTCTTCATCGTTCTGGCCGGTATTGGCAGCGGACTGATGATTCTCAAGGAACCTAAGGAGGGTGTCTCGATTTCGGTGGACCGCACGCTCGTCGTCCGCGGCCTCACGATATTGGCATTCGGCTACCTCCTCAGTTTCGCCACTCCCAGCTGGTTTTCCGTACGAAGTTGGTTTGTGCTGCACCTCATTGGCTTCGGCATGGCCATCACTCCCCTGCTCCGCCGCATACCGACCTGGTTGCTTCTCACTTCCGCGGCCATGCTCTTACTCAGCACAGGCCCTGTACAGGCGCTCCTCGATACCCCCCAGGCCATGCGCAATCCATATATGTCCGCCCGGGGTGCCTATATTCCTTCCTTCGCCGGCCTACGAATCGCCGTGGCCGAGGGCCAATTTCCGATTCTACCGTGGCTTACACCCTACATTCTTGGCCTGGTCTGTGGGCGCTGGATCCATCAAGGAAGAGTCCGAAATCTGACCGTCCTCGCCCTCGCCCTCTTGGTCAGCGGCGCGATCGCTGGGGCGATTTGGCAGCTGGGAACCTTCGAGACCGGAACTGCTGCGTGGCGAAACGTCCGTATTCACGTCCCTTTTTTTCCCGCCTCCCCAGCGCTCGTGTGCCTCATCCTTGGCCCTGTAATTCTGGCGGTCCGAGCGATTATAGCCGTTGAGACGCGAACCACGATCCGTGCCGATCACCCCCTTGTGTGTCTTGGCCGAGCCTCCCTAACCTTGCTTTTGGTCCACGTCGTCCTGTTTCGCGAGCTCACCCGCCCGCTCGGGCTCTGGCGAGCCTTAGACATGGGTACAGCCATGGCCGTACTGTGCGGTTTCGTAATGTTGAGTCTGGTCTTGAGTCGGCGTTGGCAACGAGGCGGCTATCGTTTCGGCGCCGAATGGGTTCTTCGCAAGGTCGCGGGCTAAAATCTATTTTGTTGGCGCCGCAAACCTCACTTCCTCCGATTTTCGAAAAAATCCATGCGCCGTATCTATGCGACAAAGCTCTACGCCCTGCCCCCGCGACTCGACGAGCTCGTCGCTCAGTGGAAACAGATCGGCCTCAACACCCTATTCACCACACCGGAGGTCGCAGGACAGCCCGAATATCGGGCTCTGGCGAAAAAAAACGGCCTCGATACCTTCCTCATCGTGCCTGTGTTTTTTGAGCCGGGAGCTGCCACCAGCGGCGCTCTCCAAAGCACAGTCGACAGCGACGGCCACAGAGTCCAAGAAGACTGGGTGGAATTTGTCAGCCCCAGCTGTAGCGCCCACCTCCACACCAAGTATCAGCAGATCGATCAATTGCTGCGAGAGCTACGTCCCGAAGCCCTCAGCTTGGATTTTGTCCGATACCACTGTTACTGGGAACAAGTCGGCCCCACCGCACGTGCGCAAGAGCTCAGAAAGACCTGCTTTTCGCCCGACAGCCTTAGCGATTTTTCGAAACACCAGGGAATCGTTCTCCCAGCCACATTGTCGTCGACCGCTCAAATCTCTCGATGGATGCTTGAACACCACGCGGCCGAGTTTTCTCGATTCAAACAAGCAACCATCACCAATGTCGTAAAAACCATCGCCGCACGCGTTCGAGACCAAGCGCCCGCGACGAAGCTCTGCCTCCACCTGGTCCCATGGCGCCAGCAAGACTACGATGGCGCCATGAAAACGGTCGTGGGTCAGAACGTGACCGCGCTTGGCGAGTGTGTCGACCTCCTGACGCCCATGACCTATCATTTCATGGTGCGCCGCGACCCTTCGTGGATCCGTCGCGTCCTCGAAGACCTGGAAGAACAGACCCCCACGCCCCTCTTACCAAGTGTGCAGGTTTCCCGAACCTACCGAGGTGACGAGTTGCCCCTCGAGGAGTTCGAAGAAGCCACGTCAATTGCGCTTCGGACGAGCGCCGCAGGACTTGTTTTTTACAACTGGGAGAAACTCGCTGCCAGCCCTGAGCGACGTCGTATCGCCCAACGATGCATTCGCTACGATCAAGAGGTTACCCCGGCTACGCGATTCAGCTCGTTTGGAGACAAAGCGCCGTCGATCCGGTCACGATCGACCATCGAGGGCCGTTGACAGCGCCTAGTGTTAACTGTGGTCTATCGAACTCTATCGTCGGTCTCGGCAATTTTGTTGCTTGCGAGCGCAACCTCGTGCACAGACGCCGGCAATAGCCCCGGGTCGGATGCTGGCAGCACAAACAAACCTAGCGGCGATGGCGATGGCGACGGTGATGGCGACGGCGACGGCGACGGCGACGGCGACGGCGACGGCGACGGTGACGGTGACGGTACGGGGGCGAACCCCGGAGATCCCATCGAAATCGTCCTGATCGACGATCTCGAAGATGGAGACAGCCATGTCCTTTTCCTCGGTAGCCGCCGAGGCAACTGGTATGTCTACGCCGATGGGACTCCCGACTCGACGATCGACCCCAACGGTGAAGACGGCTTTCGCTCGTCCGCTGGCGGCCCTGGAGAGAGCAGTTTTCATGCAAAGGTAACCGGCGGGCCCTTCACTCTCTGGGGCGCTGGCATCGGCGCGGACTTCAATTTTCCCAACAACGACGAGTGCTCCGACGAGCCGAACCCTATCCGTCGGCCCTATGATGCCAGCGGATTCTCTGGAATCGCGTTCATGGCCCGAGGGAGTGGAAATGTCCGCGTCAGTCTCCCGATTCCCGAAACAGTCGCTGAGGAGAACGGTGGTACCTGCACTGAAAGTTGTTCCGACAACTTCGGCATCGACATCAAGCTCGACGATACTTGGCGGCAATACATCATCCCCTTCGACAAGGTCGAGCAAGCCGGCTGGGGAACCCCGGCCACGTTCTCATCGGCAGATATCTTCGGATTCATGGCTGGAAGCGGACCCGTCGCCGAGCTTGAGATCAGTATTGATGATCTCGGATTCTTTGGCGGCGAAGACCAGCCGGAGCCCGGCAAAGAGGGTCCCGGCACCAGTGATGGCATCGACGATTTTCAGGTGATCGGTGGATTTCGCGCATCGCGCTATGGAATCACCCCCTTCCCGGACCCTGAATACTGGTCTCGGGTCGCCACAGAGATCGGTGGCGATCTCGCAAGCGGAACGCCAGGAGGCGTGTGGATTATCGGCGAGGTCGCCACCGGTTCGCAAAATCCGAGCGACAACGGCAAGGTAAAACTCAGTTTTCCCTCGCCGGGCGGGACCTACGATATGGTTGAGTTCTCGGCCTGCGATCTTGATGAAGAATATCTCGCTCATTTCGACGAGACAGGCGTGAAAGTTTGGCTAGAAGTCGAACCTGGGCTCGCCGATGTTCCGATGCTCATGGATTTGGTCCTTGAGCGCTATGCACATCACCCCTCGGTGATTGGATTCGGAGTGGATGTTGAGTGGAACAACGCCACCAACACCGCCGATGGAGAAGCGGTCTCGGATTCGGATGCTGCGGCTTGGGTCGCACAGGCGCGCGAATACAACCAAAACTACAGCGTACTGCTCAAACACTGGGAGCCATGGGTCATGCCACCGACGGAGCGCGACGGCCTGTTCTTCCTCGACGACGCTCAAGGCGTGGGCACCCAGGCTCAACTTGAAGGCTACTTTCAGACGTGGGCAGACGAGTTTTCCGATGGGCACTACGGCTTTCAAGTCGGCTACGACACCGATGAGGACTGGTGGAGTGGTTTCTCGAATCCCCCCGCGGACCTCGCCGCGGACCTCGCCAACAATATTCCTGGGATGAAAGGATACTTCTGGGTCGATTTTACGATCCGCGATGTCTTTCCGGACTAAGCCCTTCTCATCGCCACCTCGGGACACGCGCACCTTGGTGGCAAGAGAACCCCGCGAACAAATCGACATCGACATCGCCATGACCGCGCCCCCCTTGCCCGACGCCGCTTCCTGCTGCAAATTCGCCCCGTGAGACTGCCGCGCAAACGTGTCTTGATCCGCATCGTCCTGTACACGATCGCCTTCGTGTGGGCTGCGTATGGCGCCATCAATCACTGGTTAGCGCAGCGGTCCGCGGACGAGATCCAAGAGCAGCAGGATGCGAAGATCCCAGCAGAACTCCGGGGCATGAAGTCGCGGCTCGTGACCTTGCCCGATGGCACGACCATGAAAGTCTTTGATTTGGACCGGGAGACCCTCGATGCCATGGTCAACACCCACACGCCGGCAGCAAACACAGCCGATGCTTCAGCCCCCTCTACCGAGCCCGCTTCAGCCCCAGCCCCATAACCCTCGGACACATTTCTCCCCCCTGAAGCGAACAACAGCCATGACGACAGACACCCCACATCAAGCGGCCAAGGATTTCGCCACATGCTCCAGTGATACACTCGCCTATCTCGACCAAACCCTGGGAGACTTGGAACACGAGCAGCTTGATGTCGATCTCGGCGGCGATGTATTGATTTTGGCCTTTGGCGATGGCACCGAGTTCATCATCAACGCTCACAGCGCGGCCATGCAAATTTGGATGGCTGCGGGGAGCACCGCCTGGCACTTTAGCTGGGACGGTGCCTGTTGGGCCTCGAAACGCAGCGACGATGAACTCATGCAGACCGTGGCGCGAGAGGTCGGAAAAAAGCTCGGTATTGTGTTGAAACTCAAAGGTCCTGGCGCGACCTAGCTCGCTTCTCGAAACACCGAGCACCCAAGCGGTTCCAATGCGTGTCTACATCGGACTCGGAAGCAATCTCGACGATCGGCGGGCCTACCTGCGCAGCGCCGTCGATGCGCTGCAAGCGATCCCTCAACTGATCCTACGCGGCCGTTCCTCCCTCTATTTTACGGCACCCATGGGCGCCGCCGACAAGGCCTTTGTCAACGCCGTCATCGAACTCGATAGCGATCATGAGCCACTTGAACTCATGCAGATTCTCCTGAAGATCGAACTTGCGCACGGCCGAACTCGCGAGCTTCACTGGGGAAACCGAACGCTCGACCTCGACCTTCTCCTGGCTCTTGATGGCGGCCTCCCGCTCGAGGGTTCCTGGGGATCTGCCCAGCTCGCGCTTCAACTCCCCCACCCCCGCATTGCTGAACGCGACTTTGTACTGGCCCCCCTCGCCGAACTGGCTCCCAATCTGCGCATCGGCCACCACTCCGCCCAAGAGCATCTCGACCGCATCGACGACAACCAGCGCACTGTCTTGCGCATGGAATCTTCATGGAACGAGCCGGCCTCAAAATAGGTAACTCGTCCCCCCGACGTGTCGGCGCAGGGCTGTTATTGCCCTCAGGATATGATAGCGTACGCGCCGTCAGACCGTTCAGGCGGGTAGCTCAGTGGTAGAGCTCCGCGTTTACACCGCGATTGTCGCAGGTTCAAATCCTGTTCCGCCTACAACAAGACGGGTAGCTAGCTTGGTCTAGCTACCCGTTTTCGTTTTTGAGCCTTCTTTGCTCCCTCGTTGCACCGGCGACGAAAGGGGGGAGTTGCCTTGCAACGACGCGAGGTCTTGGAGGTCTTGGCCGTGAAATACGGTGTCTAGATTTTCCGGCATAAAGCCAGACGGCCATGTCGCACTACCGCCCGACATGGCCGTCTTCGTGGTGCGCGCGGCAGGAGTCGAACCTGCGACTTTTGGCTCCGGAGGCCAACGCTCTATCCAACTGAGCTACGCGCGCATGATGATCGTTACGCCACCGTTTAGCGGATCCCGTTCCTGCACGCAATGTCGGCGGTCGCGCATCGTTTGCAAGATCAACCGAGGGCTTCCACACGCCCCAATGTCCTAAATCAAGGTACGCGAGCCATCTAGGGCACGAGATAAGAGCACTTTTCAATTCCATGCGCGCTTCCATTCACATGCTACAATTTTCATCATGGGCGCCATCTACGCTCGCGTTAGCGCGACTCTCCCCACCCTGCTGTGGGGCATTCTTATCACCGTCGTGACCTGGCTAGGCAGCAAGCTCGGGCTGCCGGACCTCGATCGATTGAGGGAGATTCTGGAACGCATCCAAGAGATCCTCACGGTCGGCGGTGTCGCTCTCGCGCTGGGCGTCAGCCTGGTCTTCATCCTCGCGTGGGTGCTCTCTCACCTCCGCCGACCGAAAAAGACCCAACACAAACTACTCTCGACCCTCGCGCTCTATTCAAGCTACGCACCCGTTGCCCTCACAGCGGCCGCTGCCGCGGGGACCGTCGTGCCCTTCCTCGCGGTGTACGTACTTCAGCTCTTCGCCGTCGCCGTGCTCGTCGCCGCTGTGAGCTGGAACATATCGATCGCTACCTTAATCGTCGGAGGCTGCCGCTCGGATCTCGCGCGAGCACGAAAGGCGCTCCTGCTCGCCGGCACCCCCTGGTACTGCCTCGCTATCTGGATCTCCACGTTTTTGTAGAACCCGTAGCGGCTAGGCACGATGGGGTCGTGCCTCGCCCTGGCTCGTCAGTCATGGCTCGTCAGTCATGGCTCATCAGTCATGGCAACAACTCCGCCGATAGAACCCTGGCGGGTCCATAGTTGGGCGCGAGTTCAAGTGCGTACGCGATCGATCCCCTTGCCGCCTCAAGATCGCCACCCGCCGCTTCGACCTCGGCCAGGCTCGTCCACAAATGTGGATCGTTCGTATCGAGGCGAATCGCAAGACTTAGCGCTCGCTTCGCGCTCGCGTAATCGGGGGGCCGCTGCTCAAGAGCGATACGTGCTCGCATGTAGGCCGCATAGGCCGACGGTGGCACGGGTTCACTGGAAACCAACGCTCCCTTCACGTTGTGCTGTGACTGAGAACGCCAATCTGCTCGCCATCCACAGCCTCCCCCTATGATCACAAGCGTCGACAGGACCGCGAACACGACCGAGCGCCCTCGCGGAAGAATCTTTCGCAACATCGATAAAACCCCTAGAGCGGGATATTTCCGTGTTTTTTGCGAGGGTTTTCCTGACGCTTGTTTTGCAAAAGATCGAGGCTCTCGGCCAACACCCTACGGGTCTGGGCCGGATCGATCACCCGATCAAGAAATCCCAACTCTGCAGCTTTGTAGGGGCTCGCAAAGAGCTCACGATATTGAGCTGTGAGTTCTTCGCGCAGCTTAATCGGGTCTTCAGCGGCTTGAAGCTCCCGCCGATAGATGATGTTCACGGCACCGTCCGCACCCATGACAGCGACCTCCGCCCCCGGGTAAGCGAGATTCACGTCACCACGGATATGCTTGCTCGCCATCACATCATAGGCGCCCCCGTAGGCCTTGCGTGTGATCAGGGTAATCTTCGGGACCGTTGCCTCTGTAAAGGCGTAGAGAAGCTTCGCCCCATGACGAATGATGCCGCCGTATTCCTGCCCTGTTCCTGGCAAGAATCCCGGGACATCCACAAGCGTGACCAAAGGAATATTGTAGGCGTCACAGGTCCGAACGAAACGGGCCGCTTTGTTCGATGAATTGATATCCAAACAACCCGCCAAGACAAGTGGCTGATTGGCGACGATCCCGACGGAGCGCCCGCCGATCCGAACAAACCCAACCACCATGTTCTTGGCCCAGTGCTCCTGAACCTCAAAAAAATCACCGTCGTCTGCGATCGAACGAACAATTCCTCGAATGTCGTAGGGCTTGTTTGGGTTGGCCGGCACAAAATCGACAAGCTCAGGGCATTCTCGATCCGTGGTGTCCGAGGTCTCGACAATCGGTCCGGGCTCCATGTTGTTTGCAGGCAAGAAGCCTAAAAGCTGCCGAGTCACCGCCAACGAGGCGGCCTCGCTCGGGCACGAGAAGTGCCCCACACCACTTTTTTCGTTGTGGGTCCGGGCACCGCCAAGCTCCTCTTTGGTCACCTCTTCGTGGGTCACGGTCTTGATGACCTCCGGCCCGGTGATGAACATGTAGCTGCTCTTCTCGACCATCAAGACAAAATCTGTGAGGGCCGGCGAGTACACGGCCCCTCCCGCGCACGGCCCGAGAATCACTGAAATTTGTGGAACGACGCCCGACGACAACACGTTGCGTTTGAAGATCTCTGCGTAGCCCGCAAGGGCCGCGACCCCCTCTTGAATACGCGCGCCGCCGCTGTCGTTGAGGCCGACCACGGGGCAACCCACTTCCATCGCCCGATCCATCACTTTGCAGATTTTCATGGCGTGCGCCCAACCAAGACTCCCACCAAAAACGTCGGGTCGCTGCGCAAAAACGAAGATCTTGCGGCCATTCACGGTTCCATATCCTGTTACGACCCCATCGCCGTAGACCTTTTTCTTGTCCATCTGAAAGTCAGCGCACTGCGAAGTTACGTAACGATCGAGTTCTACGAAGCTCCCAGGGTCAAGCAGTGTCTCGATCCGTTCATAGGCACTTGAACGTCCTGCCTCGTGCAGCTTCTCAAGCCGCGCCTCGTATTTGGCACGAAGTCCCGCAAGAGTCGTCTCGTCAGCGCCGACGCTCGAAGGTCCCGCACCGATGGCGGCAAGTTCATCCCGCAGTTGCTGTTCGGCCTTGGGGTCGCTCTCCATGCGGCGGACCATACCCCATGGAGAGCGCGGCGGGGCCCACCGGTCGCCATCGACCCGTAAAAGCCGCGAATCATAAACGGCCCAGGTCTAACGGTCCGCCAGCGCACGAACGATCTGCACATGCAGCGTCCTGAGGGGCTCTGCCTCCTCGAGGCTAAGCCCCAACTCAACATCGATCCAGGCGCCTACGAGGTCGCCCGCATCAAATTTCGTCCGGCCCGATCTCAGATATAGACGTCCCAAGGTATTCGACACCTTGCGCTCGCCTGCATCGATCCGGCGCGCGCGACCAACCGCGCTGAGGCGTACATCACCCTTTTCATCGAGTCCTTGGTCGTATGTCCGCCGTAGCTCAGGATCTCCAAGAACGCTGTAGGCCTCCGTCATTCGTTTATAGACGGCGTAAACAGCCCGTTTCATGGTCTCTCCCGACAGCGCGACAAAACGGTCCGGGTGAAAACGCTGCGCCCGACTGTAAAAGGCGTCCTTAACTTGAATGTAGTCGCAGCTCCGCCGTAATCCTAGAAACTCGTAATAGGAGTAGGTCTCCATCCCATCGTAGAGACGCGACACCTCCGAGACAAACTCGCTCATTCCTGCATCGGGCATGTCGTATCTCGCGGGACCTAGTACAGGCGAATCTCGCCCTCGTCCCCGCCCTTCTTCGAGCCGCGCCGCTCGTTCTCGGCGGCACGAGCGACAAGCGCATCGACCTCGTCTTGTGGGAGTCCACCCAGCACTCGCATCGTGGCGATCTGCTCTTCGCCCGTGTATTGGTCGAGAGCACGTACTTCGAGCAGACCGTCCGTGTTGATCTCGAATGTCACCGCCACCACAAGCTCACCTCGTTTTGCCTCACGAAGGCCGGACAACAGGATTTCTCCAAGCTTTGTATTCTCTGAGAAATTCGTGCTCTCGCCCTGACAGACCTGTACCCGCACGTAGCGCTGGTTGTCCGCGGTCGTCGTGAACATTCGCGTCTGCTCGACAGGAATCATTGCGTTGCGTTCGATGATCACGTCAACATTGTCACCGACCGTGCCGACCCCGAGACTGCGTGGCGTGACATCGAGCAGAACCGCACTCGCGGGCACAAAGGGCGCGGAGATCCCTCCTGTCGCCATTGGCACGAGGGATCCCATAAGCGCAGCACCCTGTATGGCAGCACCGACGGCAACTACGCTCATCGGGTTGATCGAGGTCTGTGGCGGTCGACCAAACACCTCCTCTACGGTTTCCCGGACAGCAGAGAGCCGTGTGGTTCCGCCGACCAAGACGATCTCATCAATTTGATCGGGAGAGAGCCCAGCAACCGACATGGCGTCCTCGCATACCGGAATCGTTCGGCGAATGATGGGTCGCGTCACACTTCGCATGTCGGGTTCGCTGATCGAAAAATCCAGATCTCGATGCGTCCCAGGAATTACGTCTTCGACCCGAATCGCTGCAGAGGATGTCTCACTGAGTTGAATCTTGATCTGCTCTGCAACAGCGCGCAAGCGCTCTGTCGCCACGGCATGTCCGCGGACATCGGTGCCGTATTTTTTTCGGAAACTCTCGATCATCACCGCCAAAATGGCCTCGTCGAGGTCGTCCCCACCCAGGAACATCTCACCTGAAGTGGACAACACCTCGAAGACATTTCGAGTGATCTGCAAGATCGTCACATCGAAGGTTCCACCGCCAAAGTCGTAGACCGCGATACGGCGATCCATGTCCTCGATGTATCCGTAGGCGAGTGCCGCCGCGGTCGGCTCGTTGATCACGCGGATCACATCGAGTCCTGCCAACCGCGCCGCAATTCGGGTCGCGCTTCGCTGGGAATCCGTGAAGTTTGCGGGCACAGCGATCACCGCAGACTTGACCCGTCCTCCCAGAGCCTCCTCGGCCATCACGCGCAAATATTTAAGGATGGCGGCGGAAACTTCAACGATGCTCAACCGACGGCCACCGATCTCCACCATCACCGATTCGTTCTTGCCTTCGACAATTCGATAGGGAACCATGCGCATCATGCGCTGGACTTCGGGAGAACCGAAGCGGCGACCGATCAAACGCTTGGCGCTGTAGACCACCTGGGTAGGATCGACGATCCGGCGTCGTTTGGCCGCACGGCCGACCACCAGCTCTCCGTTGGGTAGGACCGCTACGACCGAAGGGATAATACGGTCTTCTCCTCGGCGTACCACCGAAGCGCGCCCATCCTTAACAACGGCGCAAGCGGAGTTGGAGGTCCCCAGATCGATCCCGAGCACAGTATTCTGATCTGCATCCATCGGCGAGCGAAGTTTAGCGCGAAGCAGCCAAGACCAGCCAATTCAGGGCAAGTCTGAGACTCGACCGTGCGCCGCGACGCCGACGGGATCGACTTTCGCGCTCCGCTAGATCTTCATTTCGGGCACAAAGACAATGTCGCCAGGCTGCAAGAGCGGGTCAGAGGCCTCTCCAGCGGTAATCGCCTTTAGTGAGACTTGATAGGTGGCATGCCCACCCTCGGAAAGTTTTCGGGTCAACCGTATCCGTTTTCGAGCTGCCAGGGGTGTCAATCCGCCCGCGTTGGAGATCGCCTGAATCAGTGAGAGGCGGTCGACCCACGGGAAAGTACCCGGCGCAGAGACCTGACCTAGCACGCTGACCTCAAAATTTTGGCGAGTCGTCACCACAATTTTGACCTGCGGGTTGCGTAGAAACCCATCGGCGAGGCGCTCTTCAATGATTCGAGCGACCTCAGCCTGGGTCTTGCCAAGCAGCTCCAGGCGCCCAACCAAGGGAAAGTCGATGGATCCATCGTCCTGAACCTGGAACTCCCCACCCAAGGCCTCCTCGTCGTAGACCTCAACCTCAAATACGTCTCCGGGCACAAAACCCGCGGTCACCCGAGGGATTTCTGCAGGCGGAATCGGCGGGAGATCTACGCCGGAGCAGCTTGCGATCCAAAGCAGCAAAAGAGAGAGCAAGATGTGAACAGGAAAACCTCGCTCACCCAGACGGGGTATGTCGATAGAGCGTACGGATCGGAGTTCGAGGTGTCGAGAAACCATCGGGCGCGCTCAATTTCGAAACGATGCGGTGAGCATGAGCATATGCCGTGAGAACTCGCCGTAGTCGTCGCGTGTGCTGAAGTAGTGTACGACGAAATCCGTGTCATCGACGGCAAGGGAGTACTTGGCTCCAAGCACAAAATATTTTCCCAGGGGCTGCTCAAGCGCGGCATTGAGCGTGTAAAGAAGATCTTTACGGATGAAGTTGGCGCCTGCCGTGTAGCCAAGAATCTCTTCGGTATCCTGGCCAGGTATCGGAAGACCTGCGGTTCGACGAGAGATTGCGCCCACGCCAAACGTGGCCGCGGTTCGACTGCGCAGAATGTGCCGTATGTAGAGATGCCCACCGACATCGGTGTAGTAGTTGCCAAACACCGAGTCGTTAAACTCGCGTCCGAACTGCACTTGAAGGCGGGTTCGCGTGGTCGGAAAGTAGCCTAGCCCCACATGACCGATGGTGTTCTTGTGGTCCGGACCGTTGAAGTCGTCTTTATAGAGACCCCAGCCGTAGCCGACGAAGGCGTCGAGAACGACTTTCTCTCCAAGTTGTCCGGCATAGCCGAGCAAGAAGCGGTAATTGTGGGAGTCCTCGTTTCGCCCGGTTCCGGGTTCGGCGCAGCACGAGACGAAGTAATTGAACATGTAGGAATAGCGCGCAGAGAACGCACTACGGTCCCGGACTCGATAACGTAGCTCCGTCTCGTTTCCGATGATCAGCCGGTTGCCATTGACAAGCTCTGGGGTCTCGAACAGCAAGGCTTCGTTGCGAAATCCAAGGACAATGGCGAGACGCCCCCCGCCGGGTCGTAGGGTCGTTCGCAGCGTTACGGCATTGCTGATGTGATTGAAATTGTACTCACGCGCGGACTCGAAGTTCCGAGGCTCGCCCATACGGCGAAAGGTGTCGTCGATATCGAGTTGAAATCGCCGACCGGGAGCGATGTGAATTCTCCCATCAGCGCCGATATTGAGTTTTCCGGCCTGTCGCACTCGCTCCTCGCCATGCATGTACAACCGCCATCCTCCGACCATCCCGAAGTAGTAGTCGACCCTTCGCTGAGTCCGCGTCGCCGGCGAATCCAAGATGCCATCGCGAAGGGGGCGATTGCCCACCGCCCACCAAATGGATGGCATCATGAACGCGGCGCTTCGTGGGCTCTCCGCCTTGCGACTCTCGTTAAAAAGATTGCTATCGAAACCAACCGTCAGGGCGGCGCCTGGGTGAAAAACGGATCGCTCGCCGACACGGACTCCGACCCCGTCGGCGACACGAGGGATTTGGCTAGACGGGTTCTGCGCCCCCACGCGTGCTGAAACAAGAGCGAGCAGCATGGCGACTACGACGCTCACAAGCGGCAACGAGCAGGCCCGCGCTCCGGTTCGTAGGGCGGCTCTCGACTTCCGCGGACCCTCGAGGGGCCGGGGTTTCGGGCGGGATACGGACAAGTTAAGCTGTCCTAACAGCGTACCTGAATCGGGCCTGGAGGTAATGTTCCTCTCATTCACAAGCGGACACCCAATCCTCGTGACGGCTCGTCACCGGACGTACGGGTCGCGCGACTCTATTGGATCCTGCTGCACGCGTCGAGATTCAGAGGATTCTAGATTTTTACGCGAGACACGCGGTTGTGTAGTCCCTATTCAAAAGGGCTCGCCACCGGTGGCCATACATCGGCACCCGCCGGGGGTACCGGCGAGAGAACGCCCAGGCCGGCGCTTGGATCGTTAAAAGGAACCGTGCGGGGCTCGTCGGCATCCGTTCGTGTGGCATCGTCGAGCTCCTCCGGGCCTTCCTCGCCAGCGCAGGCCTTCGCTTCATCGACCAAAGTCGCCAACCGTTCCCCGGCCGCCGCCAGCTTTTGGGCAGCAAACGTCCTCGCTTGAGTGCTTGAGGTGGCGTCACGTGCGATCAGAATTTCGGTGGTCCCAAGCTGCATGACATCGGCGGCACGTTGCTGCTTGTCCGCAATACACGCCAGGCGGACAAGGTCTTGATCGGACTTGGCTTCCGCAGCGATCGAGCCAATTTGCCCCATGGAGCCCTCCATCTCGATGCGAAGGCTAGAGACCGAGATTTTGGACCGCCCCGTGGACGATCGCTCGGAGTCGGAGTCACCGGCGGGCCTTGCCACTGCTGGTGTAGACTCCGCAGGGCTGGCCCATGACACCGACGAGCCGATGACGCCTAAACATCCGGCGAACGTGAACGCGACGGAAACCAAGGAACTCCGTTTCGCGGCGAACCTAGACCGGAAAAGCTGTCGAACGTTGCTTGTCATCGTTGGGTCGAACTCCTGTATTTCGGCGGTTTGTGCCTAAGCCGCGCCTGAGAATACCACGGAAAAAGTCACCTCGCTCGAGTCCTGCGCGCCTTCCGTTGGAAAGCGCCAGCCTTTGATCTTGCCCTTTGTGCATCCCTTCACAGTGCCTACCCCCAGGGAATCCTCTTCGACGATCACCTTGGTCACACGACCCATGGTGTTGATTGTGATCGTAAAAGACATTTTACCTTTGAGATTCGGTTGAGTGCGGAGGGCCTTTTCGTAGCAATGCTGAAGGGCGCTCATTCGCCTGCGAATCGTAGCCTGCACAGCCTTCTTGTCGACATCGCCGTAGATGTCGGTGGTCTGTGACTTGACCCGTCCCTTGATCCTCCGCTCCTTCTTTTTTGTCTTGGCAAGGCTCTCGGGCGCCGCAAGCGAGGTCACAAGACCGAGAGATCGAGAGACGCTCCCGGTCTCTTTAATACCCTTGCCGCCGGCGACAAATGCCGTGACGTCGCCACCGTTGGACATCACAGTCTGGGTCATTCCGGCATCAAAGAGCTCGCCTAGGTTGTTTTCGGAACCTTGGATCATGTCCAAGACGGTTCCCTCTCCTGAGCCGCCATAGGTCCCAAGCGCGCGCGCGATGCCGACGCCTCGGGCCCTTTCAACGGCCTTTTGCGAGAATTTCTCAGGCCGATGGGCCATGACCTTCGTGTTCACGGCGGGCTCGACCTTTTGCTTGGTCTCTACCTTTTTGGTGTCGACCTGTTTCAGAACATCCTCTTTTTTGGGCTCCTCGTTCGGGACATTGTCTTCGTCTTTAAGGTCCTCGAAAGTCGCCGTGGGGATCTCCATCGCCTCTAAGAAACGCGAGTCCACGGCCCCGATGGTGGGCTCGATCAGGCTCAGGGCGACAAAGACCGCTCCGAAGGCAAGTGTGCAAATGCCGTAGGTAAGCGCAGCCGTGCCTCCCAGACGCAGGTGCTGCCAGGGATCGTCGTATTCACGAGGATGGGGCACTCGCACCTGCTTCGCTGCGGGTGCAGTGAGTTGGAACAGGACCGTGGTCTCACCGATCTTGATCTTGCCCTTGGCAGTGGTTCCGAGCTGAATCCGTATTCGCCCGGCTTTACCCAACCCGGCACGCAGCTTTGTGATCGAGGTGGCGTGTCGGCCGAGGACGATCTTGCCCGTTGCTTCGACGGGAAGATCGAGGTGGTAACCGCGTCTCGCATGCACAAACAGGGGGTGTCGCGTAGGCGCGTATTCGACACCGGGCTCGAGTGGACGGCGCCCACGCGGCCTAGAGCCCTGAAGATCCACATAGGCGGTCGCTATCGGGAGAAGTGCGAAGACCGCAAGGATTAGGCCCAGTTCGCCGCGGGTCAGCTGAACCCCAAACAGGTTGATGGCAGCCACGGCACCTGCGCCAAAAGAAAAACTGGAGAGATCTCCCGCTACGGGTTGTGCTCTAGATATAGCCGCACTCAGCGCATGTAGGTGTACCTCGTAGCCAAACAAGCCAGCACCGACAAAAAACATGGCGAGTCCGACAGCCAGCCAGAGCAGCGCCCAGCGACCATGGCGGTTCCTGTGGGTATCGCCGTCGTAGATCGTGAGTGCACTGCACAGCCCGGTACCGACGTCGATACTCTTGGGCTGTCTCTGATGGATCTCCTCGACGACCTCGCCATCGACGATCACCGCGACACGGAGGACTTTTGGGCTAGCAGAGGAAGACATGTCGAGCGTGTTCACGGCCTGAACCAGAATCTACGCATCTTGAGTGATGTTCAGACCTCAAGACGGGCAGTCGAACAATCACATCAGCCAAGCCGTGGGCCTCTGAAGCACCAAACTGGCCCGTTCTCGACCAAGTTGGACCTCGCTCGACGATGTCGCTCGATGTCGCTCGATGTCGTAACTCAGCGCTACAACCAACGAAAAACGCTCGCTACGCAAATGCGTGGCGAGCGTTTCCTTGGACTCCGAGAGGCCTTAGCTGTTTTGAATCACAGCGAACGCGTACTGTGCGTATTCGGCGCGCCCGGCGGTATACATCACGTCGACAAGAGTCGAGAACTTAAGGTCCTCGTCGCCGATCAAGATGACCCGAGCGTTCCACTCTGTCTCTCGAGTCTTTGCCATGGCCTTGGCCCGATCAGCCTCCTCGACCATCGCCTCGTAGAGTGCCCCAATCATGTGATTTTTCACTTCGTTGGGATCGATTTCACCGTCTTGCAGCTGGACCAACTTCTTTTCGTTGAAAACCAACTCGCGTGTTGAGATGTACACCGCGATCCCATTTTGGATCGGTGTGTCCACCCGTGACAGTGGAATTTTCTGTGACGCGATCGGCTGAATAAGAATCGGATCCGATGCGTAGCTCTTGAGAAGATAGATGACGATAATGGACACGATATCCATCAAGGAGGTCATTCCGAGGCCGCCCTCTTCGACTTCTCCTTCGCGTCTGGCCTTCTTTATGGCCTTCTTCTTCTTAAGAAACAGTTCGTTACTATCCATTTGAGTCCTTTTCAGTGCCTAACCGGCACCAGCTTCCACGATTGGCTGCCAGAATAGACACTCCTTCGGTACGTCTTCCTCACCCGACATCGCCTTGAGCAGCTTGCAATCAGCTCCTCGCATGGCGTCCATGGTTCCAATTAGAACCTGCATCGGAATGGAGTTTTCAGCACTGAGCGTAACGACTGTCTCTGTTGGTTTTTGGACCTTGTACTCCCGGGCTTTCGCTTCGAGAGCTGCGTAATCGTATCGATCGTGGTCCTCAAGTGGCGCGCCTGGCTTGGCCAACGGAATCGTTGGTCTTGCCGAATCTGCGCTCTTGCCGGCATCTGCACCGTCTTGTTGCCCGGCCGCCGAGACCCTAAAGCCATCTTCCATAATAAAGACCTTAAGCTTCAGAGGCTCCTCGTCCTTTTTCTCTTCAGGCTTCTCTTTCGAGGGTGCTGCGGAGAACTTTGGCGGCGACACGGAGATTGCAGCCATGCTCGCTACTTCCATCGCCAACAACAATGCTGGGATGAGCAGGAACATGATGTTCATCACCGGGAGCATGTTCGCCTCCTCGGCCTTGAGTTCTACCTTGCTCTTTCTAGCCATCTCTCACCTCCGGGGTTGACAGGGGTTGTGACAACGAGTTCGCATGGTCCGAAGGGGCACAATCGCCAAATCGGACCTCACGAAGCTCAACCCTGCCGCACCCGAGCGGCCAGGAGGTTCTCGAGCTTGACCGCATAGAGGTCAACTTCGTCCGAGATCTTCTTGGCCAGGTTGGAGATGAAAATGTGCGAAGCAAGCAGTGGGATGGCGACCATAAGACCGAAACCGGTCGTATTCATCGCAATACCAATACCGCGTGCAAGAGCCTGCGAGCGCTGATCGGCGGGGGCATCGGCCACGGCCTTGAAGGCGTCCAACATACCGAAGATCGTTCCGAGAAGACCGAGCAGTGTGGCCACGTTGGCAACGGCTGCGATCATCGCGACTCGCTTGTTGATGGCGGGACCTACTTCGAGCATCGCCTCTTCCACAGCTGCGGAAATATCGGCTTCACTCTTGTTGGCGCGAGTCAGACCCGACTTCACAACACGTGCCAGAGCTCTCTTGTCGGCGGCGTTGCAGAGTTTGATGGCACGGTCGATGTTATTCGCCATGACCAACTTTTGGATCTGATTGAAAAACTGACTGCCGTTAATGTTGAAACGGAAGAACAAAAAGATGAACCGTTCAATCATTACGCCCGCGCCCAAAATGGCGCAGAGGGCGATGGCGTGCATAAAGTTGCCACCATCTTGGTAAAACTTGGCGAAATCACCCATGACCGTGTGTACTCCTGAGGGGGCTAGCTAGGACCCCCCGCGGACAATTCGGAATTGCGGGGCATCATCTAAGCTGTTGTTGAATGTATGTGCCAGAGGCACGCGATTGTATAACGCCGGCTTGAACGTCGCCGGAAACTGTTGCTGTCTTGCATCCACTAACGCGCAAAGTGCACGCAGCAAATCTAAATGTAAGTTAAAATATTGGATCCTGAACTGATTCAAGAATGAGAGGCGAAAATTGCGCGTCCAACCTTGCCCAGTCGTAGTCCATCGTTGAACGTTGAAAAAGGAAGAAGGTACTGGGCTTCTCCCTGGCCGTGACATCGAAGGGGCTGTCGATAAATATCTTCCCGCCAGCCTCGCTCGAGTTTTCTGTCTGAGAGTTCGTATCCCTCACGGGTGCATCGGCTCCACTGTCGGTCCGTCGTCCCGATGTAGATTCTTGTGCAAGTGCAACGCAAGGGAGCGCCATCGTAAACAAAACTGCAACGGGTGCCAAGACCAAAAAATCAAGCTTTCGTATCATTAAGGCTTTCATTGGTTGTCCATGGCGGTTGTAGATTCTCAATTTCCGATTACTTTTCGTAGTTTCGGCAGTTGAGCGATATAGAACTTTGCTCATCTTGCGGAGCGCGGGGTGTCCTCAGCTTCGGTGAAGCTGCCAGGACGCGACACCTTAGATCCAAATAGGGCTCAGCGATAGTCTTAGCAGCCTGCGAATCACTACGGGAGATTCGGTAGGAAAATTTTCTTGTCGTGTTATGCGCGATTTGAGCGTTCCGTGGTCTTCGCTGGGGATCCCGCCAACGACCTGTGTCCGCCCGCGAGGAATCCGCTCCGGGCTCGAAAGCCGAATTACGAGCATCGGTGGCGACATAGGCCGTCGCCGGCGATCGATGGCTCACTTGGGCTTTGCTCCTTGAACCGCGGGCCGCTGAGGTGGGGCCGTCTTCCCGCGCGACTGCGGATTTTGCGGCGCACCCTGTGCGTCAGATCCGCTCAGAGGTGCGTTACCTCCGCTCCGCGATTTTTTGGGTGAAGATCCCGACGGCTGAACTCCAGGTTTCTGGGCTCCAGGCTTCGGCGAGCCGGAGCTTCCCCGTCCCTGGACGGCGGGAGGTGGAGACCCCGCCGATGGCGGAGGTGGCGGAGCCGGCTCGCGCTCTACAACGGGATCTTCTGGCGCGCCCTCCACGGCTTGGGGAGCCCGCTCGGTCGGGGCCTGCGGTGCGGATTTCGCCGCACGCTCCAGATCTCGTTGCTTGCGGCGGGCATCTCGAGACGCGCGTCGTTCGAGACGATCGATATCCTTCTTTGCCACAGCGATATAGAGGTCGGCTTGGGCGGGCGAAACAAGCTCGTTTCCGAGGCCCGCCTCACCAACTCGGCTCGAATTGCCCGCGGCACGGACCGTTCTTGGCCCCTGGGCCAGCGCCAACTCTTTATAGCGCGTGAGTTCCTTGATCACGCGATAGAGACGAGTCTTTTCCTCTAAATCCGGAAACGGACTCGCGTCCAAATAGAGAACCCCAAGATTGAAATGGGCCTGGGCCACACGTCCGTCCAGCTTAAGAACTTTTTTGAAAGCCGCCTCCGCCTCGACGAGCTTTCCCTGGGCCCGTAGCGCCGCTCCAAGGTTCAGGAGGGCCCCTTCAAAACGCGGATCCAAATCGAATGCGTAACGAAAACAAGACGCCGCCGTGCTGTGATCCCCTTGCCACATGTATTGCACGCCGAGGTTGTTCCAGGCCGTCGCGTTCTGGTCATCGATGTCGGCCGCCTTTCGAAAGGCCTGCATCGCCAAGCTTCGCTTGCCTTGTGAAAGATACGCGAAGCCCTTGAGATTGTACGCCCGTGACTCATCCGTTGCAGGAAGAATCGCGGCGTCAACCTTGAGCAGAGAGTTGGTGACGGACTCGACGATCTCGTACTTTCCTTGTTTGTAGAACGCCTCTGCAATGACCAGCATCGCCTCAGTGTTCTGCTCATGAATCTTGAGGGCCTGCCGCGACTCCATGATCGCTTTGTTGAGGTTCCCGCGCTTCAGAGCATCGTGGGCGGCGGCGCTACGCTCTCGAGAGCGCACCATCTTTCTTTTTTCTTCCTCGGGATCGCGGTCCTGGACGCGGGCTTGTGCTCCGCTGCCCTCAATCTTCGATGTTTTCGGAGCCTGGGTGGCCTTCGGCGCCTGCGGGTGCTCTTTCGCTCTGGGCGCCACCTCGCCCTGGCGAAGCTGCGGTCCCGTCGGCGAGGCGTCGGGACGGGTCGTCGACGGCGATGACGAATCGCATGCGCTGGCGACGAGGCCCAAGAAAAAGACGGCCAGACAGCAGCGCCGGAGGCGGCCATATGCCTCCAGAGCCCTCTCTTTTTGGGGCTCAATCAAGCGCTCTCGCTCGCGTCCGAACGGGACGCGGCCCGCCAGTTTGGGTCGCGACCTCACCGACGGTCCTCCACCGCCAGATCGAGAGCGGGATCACGCAACAACGGGAACTGATCAGGCAAATAGACGTTGAGCCTCTCCCCTGCCCGTTTCGTCCACTCGTTCGAGATATTGAATTGCTTGCTGCGCACGAGTACCTCTTGATACAGACCGACCGATTTGATCTCGAACGGCTCCATCTCCTTCGCCACCAAGTCTTTGTAGGCATAGTAGGACTCCGTTCCTTCCTTGAGCGCCGTGGGTACAGGCGCCCGTCGCATATTCGTGGCGAAATATTCGAAGCCATAGGCGCGCTGGTACATGGCTGCGAGCACCCACTCAATTCGACGATAGGGGAATACCTTGTCGAATTCCGCGGCGGCAATCACGAGACGCTCGAAAATTTTCTTAACGTTTTTCTCGAAATTTCGGCCTTTTCCGGCGAGCGTTGTTGAGGTCACGTCCGCCAAAGCGTACTCGGCCAAGGCAAATTGGGCCTCCGCCGGCAAATCCGCGGCCTCCGTGGCGAATTCGAGCCCCCTATCCGCAAACACCGAGACCGTGTTTCGAAAGGCCTCCTCGGCTCGTTTCCGACTTTTTTGTGCGCGGTAGGCGAGGCCCAGCCGCAACCAAGCCTCAACGACCCGCTCCGCCTGCTCGGCCTGGCCAGAATAGAGATCAAGGAAATTCTTGAAGGCCCTCACCGTCTCTCGATGGTCCCCCGCCTTGCTCAAAACCCGGGCCGCGTTGAAAATAGCCTCCGCGCGGGCCTCTTCGGTCTCCGCTTTCGCGGCGGTCTTTCGATAGAGTTCTGCGGAGCGCTGATACTGCTGGAGGTTGTCGAGCAATCCCGCAGCATTCTCTAGGGCGATGAGCCGATGCTCGCTGTGTTCGTAAGGTTGGGTTTCGGCCAACACAAGATAGGACTGCACGGCCTCCTCAAATTCAAAGAACCGGGCGTGATTGTATCCGGTGCGCAACAACGCATCGTCTGCGAACTCGCTACAGCGCCTCCCGCTTGAGGCCGATTCCCCATGGTTCGCCTTGGTATCATCGGAAGCTCCTGGGCTCCCTGGGGTTGAGGACGCCGTCAGCTCGAGCTGGTCCTCGCCTTTTGGCGGGCACAGCTCATAAGTTGTGTAAATTCGCCGGTAAGTCGCCGAGGCCGAAGAAAATCGGCCGATATTCTCGTAGGCGACGGCCGCATTGTTGAGCGCTCGATCGGCATTTCGATCGTCGGGATCCTCATTGACGAGCGCAACGTAACGATCCGCCGCGGCCTCAAAATCCCCCGCCTCAAACAACACATTCGCCTCTTCGAACTTCACCCCGGTCACGATCTTCTTGAGTGCGCCCATGAACTGGTCGCTCTTCTCGCCGCCGCATTCCATTTCGGAAAGTTTCTCGGACCACTCGCGGGTGCTGTTGAGATCGCCACGAACGACATAGCTATCGATAATTGCGTTCCCCGCGTTCACCGAGACCTCAGAATCGCAATGCCGCTCTAAGATCGCCGCAAACCGAGCTTCGGCGTCTTCGAAGACTCGGTAGCGCTGGCTGATCGCGCCCGCCCGAAACATCATTGACGGAGCATCTTCACTGCTCACAGCGACGTGTCGATCATAGGCCTCTTGCAGCACACGGGCCAAAATCGGCATCTCGATCGGCTCTACGGGGGGGGGGTCTCCATTGTCGTCGAGGCGCGGAAGATCAGGCATAGAGAACCGCCCTGCCGCCCCCTCGCGCGCGACATATTCTTCGAGGGCCGCGACCACGGAGTCGGCAGCCGGGACCTGAAAGATATCGTTGATATTTGAATCGCGGACTTGAGCGTAGGTCTTGGCCGCCTCGAGAAACTGATCGCTGTAGTACTGAGCGTCGCCAAATTGGTAACGATACTCGTACGACGCCTTGGTTTCAGGGAATCGTTCAAGGTAGGCCTCGTAGGCCTTCGCAGCGATGGCATATTCGACCTTGGCCTCTTCAACTTTGCCGGCGATTCGCATTCCTTGAGCGCGCTCATGATGATCGAGAGCGGTTGCGACCAGTGCATCTTCTGCAAGTTCCATCGCGGCTTCGAGCGCCTCAGTGTCGTGCTCGTTGGCGAAGAACCATGGTGTTCCTCGCAGATAATTCGTTGCGAGCGCATCTCGTGCTGACCGTGCGCCACCGGGGTCTTGCAACGACTCATAGGCCTGCAGGACCCGATGTTGGATCATTGGGGCCTTTGCGGCCGTCGGCCACCTCCGCAGGGCCAAGTTCCAAATCTCGATCGCTGCACGATAGTCGGTTGTAAAAGCGAATTGATCGCCAAGCGCGGCGTAGAGCTCCGGGACATGGGGCTCCTGTTGACGCTTGGCATAGTTCTCGTCGAGTCGTCTCACCCCCACGGCATGATCGGTCGCGCCATCACGATCCCAATCCTCCTCAAGGTAGGTCATCGCCAAGTACTTGATCGCATCCTCGCGGTACTCCGCGGCCCCAACGGCCTTCTCGCTGTTTTTTACACTGTCGGCATAACGAATGTATTCGTCAAATCCATCGGCCGCAGCAGGAAAATTGCCAATTAGGTAGTGGGTCCAGGCGAGACGGATCAGCGCGGCCGAGTACAGTTTGTGATCACGATCCTGAGTCGCGGCCGCATAGGCCTCAAGCGCCGGCTTAAACTCGTTAACATCGTAGTGTCCCTCGCCCGTGCGTAGCCAGGCCTCGGCAAGGTACTGGCTCCCCTCACGCATCGGGACGCACTCCTCGTAGTCCCCCGCGGCGAAGGCATGGCTGTTGAGATTGCTGCGCGCCGCATCGGGCACTTCAAAACGATTGTTGCAGGCCAGCGCGAGAAATGATTGGCGGCTGGTCTCATAGTCCTCAGACTCGTACAAAAGGACGCCCATCATATAGAGAGCAGCGTCGTTGTGGGCATAGCGTGGGAATCCACGTACGACCCCCCCGAAAAGCTCGACCGATTTTTGGTAGTCGACCACCGGTGCAGGAGGCGGCTCCGCGGCATCTTCTCCGGCGTCGGTCTTGTCTTGCAAAGCGGCGATCTGCTCCTCCCAGGCCTCCTCCTGGCGACGAAATCGCTCGTCCGCACGCTCGAAACTCAACTCCGCGAGACGAAACATGATCTCCGGCGTCCAGTTGGGGTCGTCCGGATGCAGCTTTAGAAAATCTTCGTAACGCGCGATGGCCTTGGACCGAAGCACTCTCGCTTTTGCCTGGTGTTCGCGAATTTCATGATCGTAGTGGCGTTCAAGGAGTTTGCGACCCTTTTGCCCCTCGATCGCCAACACGTTTCGAATGCTGTGATCGGTCGCTTCGATCGCGGCTCGAAAGCGAACCATCATCGCTTCCATTTGGGCAATACCCTCGGCTTCTTCCGCGCTCCGGGGCCGCCTCCGCTGGGGAGTCCGGAGGCGATCGATGCCGGGTACCCCAGGTTCGTCGCGTCGTTGGCCAGATCCTGGCTCGCCGGGACGAGCCCTCCAACCTTCGGACCCATTCCCCGCACTTCGCGGCAAGACGGCGGCTTCGAGGTCACCCACCGTCGGCGCCAACAGGGACCCGCCGAGGCCCAGCGCGACGAAGAAGAGCCTCTCTCTTCGACCACCTGTAAAACCACCCCCCACACGGCGCTTCAGTGCGATCACGGCCCTTCCCCCAGCCCTTGCTCGACGAGACGATCGAGCTCTCGGAGGTCACGCTCACGCTCGCGCTCCAGTCGATGAATCTGCTCGGCTTCGACCTCTTGAACGGCCCACGCCACATCCAATAAGCCCACCTCTGCGCGGGTCATCAGGTTTGTGACCTCTGCGACCACGTCGACTAGCCCAGCTTGCATCACCGCCCCAACCAACGCCTGGGCGTCTTCGCTGCGGGCGAGCAATTCTGTTCGGTATCGATCGAGGTTTCCCTCCTCCTCGTTCAAAATCTGAATGGCCCTGGCCAGCCGCCGACCCGCGGCCTCGTCGAGCGCCTGCCGCCCAGTATCGGTTCGTGCACGGAGTCGGCGGAGGTGGCCCCAAAGTGCCTCGGCGTCCCGATCTCGCTTTGTTCGGAGGAGCGTCTTCCACACCGTGTTGAGATAGGTCCCATACTCCCGCAGCGCACTTCGACGCGCTTCCGCCCAGGGGTCCGTGAAACGAAGACTGGTCCCGAGCTGACGCACACGTGTGCGCAAGGACGCCACGTCCTTCTCAAGGATGGCTATTTCGTCGCGCATCTCGGCCGCTTGAAGCAAGAATCCCTCGTTATCGAGCCGCTGTTTCTTCTTGGTGTCCGCGTAATAGCGTTCGGTGGCGATCAGTTGCGCGCGAAGGGCGACAATCGTCAAATCGTACTTGTGTACCCGTTTGGAGAGTTCATCCAGGTCCGTGGCCGTCTTCGTCCGGCTTCGTACGCCCCCAAGTGGCTCGTCGACCCGCCTGCGCAGGGCCAGTCGACGCGACTCGAAGCGTTTCCCGCTGTCTCTGCCGATGCGACGGCTCGCACGCCGGATCATCGCTTCTTGGAGTTCAACAAGATCAAAGGCGGCAGTGTCGAGTGAGGCTTGGTGGGCACCAAGGTCGGTAAAGAGACGCGAGCGTTCGCGGGCCTGCACGGCCTCTTGCATCTGAATCAAGAGCGTTCTGGCCTCCAGAAGCTGCTGTTCAAGTTCACCGGTGCTCTGCGCCAGCTCACGACCCTGCACGGCGCGAGGGAGCGCTTCGGCGATACGAGCGGCCTCGACGGGCATGATCGCGTCAAAGCCAAAGTGCTGCATGTCTTCCGCTACAACCGCAGAAAAATATCTCGTCGAGTGATCGCTCCTGACCAGCTTTTGACCAAGGCTGGTCGCCAGATCGCTAAATTCGCGGCGAAGGGCGAGAAATTCTTCTTCGGCGCCCTGCCAATCGCGCTGCCGAATCTTGATCTTGCCACGAAGTTGCTTGATCTCGGCCGTGATGGGGCTGTCAGGATCATAGACGAGCAGGAGATCCAAGGCCTGCAACGCCCGAGCATGCCTTCCACCGCGGAGCAAGGTCCATGCGGTCTCGTACATTGCCTCCTGGAAAAAAGGTGAATCGCGAGAGATCGCACGGTAGGCCCGCACGGCCCGATCAATCTCACCATGATCGTGGTGAATCCGCCCCAGCGCCATCCATGAAAGGGCGACAATTTTCTGGTCGCGTCGGGCACGAGGTCGAGCCCGAACAATGCGGGTGAAACGAGCGATCGCGTCGTCATGTTCACCGCGACTGATGACGGCGGCCGCAGAGACATAGGCCGCACGAACTCGCCACTGAGCCCCTTCCCCCCCCTGGCTCATGGGGATGTCGATCGGCGATATGGCATCGAGCTCTTCGGTCGCCTCTTCGGCCCGACCGTTTAAGAACAGCCAGCGGCCAAAGGCATAGCGCAGCTCTGTTTCACGCTGTCCTGGTGGTATGGCGAGCACCCAACGCACAAGCACATCACCGTCACTCGAATTCAGAACGCTCGCACGGGGCGCCAAATCTATCGAGATTTGTAATGCATTCATCCGCGCCCTCATCTCGGGTGTCGCACTCAGACCCGGCCTTCGAGCGAAACCAACCTCCCTCCGCGGGGCCAAGAGGTCGAGCAACCTGGCGACGCTACGCTGGTGGAAGAGCTGCGCGTCGGAAGAGCGATTTCCCAACACGCCGATGAAGCAGTCGGATGCCCATTTTTCCATCCCCAGGAGGGTCAACGCCTCTCCAAGAAAATACAGAGCCTGGGCGGCCGCCTGGCTATCGGGATGATTCTCAAGCAGATCCAAAAAAATAATGGCCGCACGCTCGACATCATGCTCTGCGAGCATGAGCTGCCCCTGCACGAGCCTCCTTGCCAGCTCTTCCTCTGTCGGCCTGTGCTCCATCGCCGCCGCACGCTCTGCATCGACGATCATCGCCTCGACACCGCGCATACGCTCCACGGCTTGACCAAGCTGAATCGTTTCAGTACGAGCCGCGTGGGTGTCTCCCACCCACGCAAGACTCGCGGGCCCCATTCCAACACTCCAGAACATCGCCATACCGGCGCAAAGCAACCGCCGGCGCATGCGACTGAACCTTTTAGGACGAGGGCGACGGAGCGACATCAATGCGATCTACTTGTCGTTCGAACTCTTCGAACTTTGGGTCTGAACAACCGCCGACTTCGTGGATGCCTTGGTCTGGGTCGCCTTCAATTTTGTGGTCGCCCCTGTCGGTCTGTTGCCCTTTGGCTGGCTCTGGGTCCGCTGTTTTCGACGTTTTCCGGCGCGGGGTTTCGGCTTTCCTGTTGCATCGAGCGGAATCTCCTGCCAATCGATGCTCGGCCGGTCCTTCATCTCGGTGGTGAGATTGCCCTCCTCGAAACCCACACTCAAAACGCGCACGGCACCATTTTCAGGCGCGATGAACGAATGTGAGCTCCGAGAGTCAAAGGTGTAATTGTTCAGATAGCTGAACATCCCGTAACCGTGGCCGCGGTAGGTCAGGTCGACCGTGAGTGAATGGGGCCCGGGGACTAAGTTGCCGTCGAAGACAACCAGCTCGTCCTCGCGGTCCAGGCTGCCACCGATCTCAGACGTATCGTTGCGAGCGTAGATCTGCGCCCCATCAAGTGTCACGGCGACCTTCACCAATCGAAACTGTGAACCCATCACGTTGCGGTGGGCGACGATCACTCGACTGCCCGCCAGGACCCCGTGGAGCACGGTCTCCTTCAGCAACGACAATCGCGCCTTGCTGCGAAAAATTCGGTCTTTTAGCCCATCGACATCTTTTTGCAGGCCGTCGAGACGAGCGCCGTAAATCTCGGTCTCTCGCCGACTCGTATCTACCTTGGGCTGGGCGGTGGGCGACGGTCCTTTCACACCTTTGGTTTTCGCCGAGCTCTGTGGTTGAACAGCACCAGGCTTCTTGGCAGCTTTCGAGGAAGAAACCCTCGACTGCGTTTTAGGAGCGGCAGCGAAGACCGTTGGATTCATCTGACAGATCCAAGCCGTCACAGCCAACGACAAAACCAACGCGAGACGCCTCCAGGCGAGCGGGCAGGCGCTTCGGAAGGCTTCTAACACGCTGTGAGGCTACCAAGGGTTCGCAACCGCCGCCACCGGTGCCCCGTACACAATGATTCGTGTTGGTTCATAACGAACCCCGACGCCCCCTCGTGCCCGCCATCGCGGCGGCCGATCAAAGACGCGCAGCATCGCCCCCGCGGCGACAAGGGCCGCGCGGCCGCGCTAGGGCTCCGATTCCTGCTCGGCCACCCGCTGCGCGCGATCCCTACGGCGAACCAACTCGAGTCGCCGCCATACGGCATCGAGCAGCGCTCCCACACCTTCGCCTGTTGCGGCGCAGATAGGAAACACCGGAATATTGCGCTTGCGTAGGGCCTTTTTCAGGTCCCGCAGCAACGATTGCGCAATCGGCGTATCCATTTTATTGAGCGCCACGACTCGCGGCCGTCCCGCAAACATCGTTCCGTAGTGCGTGAGCTCGTGTTCAAGAGCCTCAAGGTCCGCAAGCGGGTCTCGGCCCGGAGTCGGATCGGGCGCCAACAGATGCACAAGCACACGCGTGCGTTCCAGGTGGCGTAGAAACTGGTGCCCAAGCCCCCGTCCCTCGCTCGCACCGCGGATCAAGCCTGGAATGTCGGCGACGATCATGCTGCGTTCGTCTGAAAGCGACACGACACCGAGTTGTGGGGTGAGGGTTGTGAAGGGATAGGCTCCGACCTCAGGTCGGGCGGCCGATATCTGACGGATCAACGTCGATTTTCCGACGTTTGGAAAGCCCACGAGACCGACATCGGCGAGCAATTTGAGCTCGAGACGCAGCCAAGAAGCATCCCCTGACGATCCCTCTTCGCATTCGTCCGGGCTGCGCTGCGTCGACGAGCGAAAGCGAATATTGCCGCGTCCACCGAGGCCCCCGTGCGCGACTCGAAGCACCTGACCTTCATCGACGAGGTCTCCGATCAACTCTCCACGAGACCACTCCTCCCGTTGGCGTTTATCCCTACGCACACGAGGCCCATCCCCCATGATCCTCCGGGCGAGCTGCTCTTCTTGTTGTTGCTCTTCCTGAACTCCGTGTTTTTCGTCGGCATCCGGCTCGACGTAGATCACTTCCATGCCTGTCTCGTGGGGATCTCGCGCGGGCTCCACCCAGGGGGGCCGTTCTCCCATCGCTCCTGATTTCCCCTCGAAGTAGACCCCGGTGCCGATCGGAACCCGAATAAAAAGATCCTCACCGCCCCGTCCATGCATGCCTTTGTTTCCACCTCGACCACCGGACTCCGCCCGATGGTGTTGACGAAACTTGAGATCGAGCAGGGTGACAACCTGGTCGCTGGCGACAAAAAACACATCGCCGCCACGACCGCCATCGCCACCTGCTGGGCCTCCCTTGGGTACATGGGCCTCGCGGCGCCAAGCGGTGACGCCGTCGCCACCGTCGCCCGCACGAACCTGGATCCGAACTCGATCTATAAAACGCAATTTGGATCTCACTCGCTGTCATGTGTCCGGCTCTGTGAACACTCGTCACAGCCGGACACGAACAAGGGCCCCTCAGGGCCCTCACCGTGGCATCACGTTGGTGCTCTCACCAACTTCCCAGACGGCTTTTTCTACTCGGCGGCGGCTGCCGCATCTTCGAGGATCGGCTCCACCGCAATATACGAGCGCTGCGCCTTGCCACGCTTGTAAAAGCGGACCCGGCCCTCACGAAGTGCAAAAAGGGTGTAGTCCTTGCCCTGACCCACGCCGGGTCCAGGCCAAAAGCTGCTGCCAACCTGGCGGACGAGAATATTTCCGGCGAGAACTCTCTCGCCGCCAAACTTCTTCATACCGCGCATCTGGGCGTTGGAGTCACGCCCGTTCCTGATCGATCCCTGTCCTTTTTTATGTGCCATGTCAGATCTCCTTCTCTAGGCGCTGATCGCCGTGATCTTGATCTCGGTGAAGGACTGCCGATGGCCAGCCTTGCGCCGGTAGTTTTTACGACGACGAAACTTATAGACGATAAGCTTCTTTCCACGTCCGTGCTGTGTGATCTCAGCGCTCACCTTTGCGCCCTCAACAAGGGGCGTACCGACCTTGGCGCTCTCGCCCTTGCCAACAAAAAGGACTTCGCCGAAGTCGATGGAGTTGCCGACGCTGCCGGTCAATTTCTCCACACGCAACACGCTGCCAATTTCCACGCGGTACTGTTTCCCGCCGGTCTTAATAATCGCTTGATCGCTCAAGATTCGTTCTCTTTGATCTGGACGATGCGCCCGTCCAGGCGGGGGCCACTGGCCTGGCCCCAAGGCTTCTTCACAATTCCAAGCAAGCCGCGAGGCCGTGAAGGAAACCGGAGTCTATGGATCTACGTCGCCCGGTCAAATGCGCTTTTGTCGCCTTCGAAAATGTGTGATTCACGCGGTCGTTGAGCTTTTGTGAAGAACTTCGCACTTCGCGATCACGGTTCTACTCTCTGAACATGCGAATTTTCGTTCCATCGCTCCGAGCTATGGCGCTGCTCAGCCTGAGCCTCTGCATGACCGCGTGTATCACGCGAAACGCAGGGCCGCCAGCATCTCAGGCGACCGCGCATCCAACGCCATCGAATGCCGGTACCCGCGACTTCGATGCCGACTCCAGCGCGAGAATCGCTTCTCTGCAGCACACCGTGAGCGAGGCCGCACAGGAACACGCTGTTGACGCATCTCTGATCAATGCCGTGATTTGGGTTGAAAGCCGCTTCCGAGTCGATGCCCGATCTCCCGCAGGCGCCCGCGGCTTGATGCAACTCATGCCCGCAACCGCCGCGGATCTCGCCAAACAAATGGGTGAACGCCGGGCGCGAAGCTCGGACCCGGAGTTCAATGTCCGTGCCGGAAGCTACTACCTGTCCAAGCTCATCAAGCGGTTCGGAAGCGAGACCCTCGCGGTCGCGGCCTACCACGCCGGCCCAGGAAATGTAGGTAAATGGGTCGAGGCGGGAGATCCCTTACCCGACTACAGCCAGCGCTACGTCGATGCGGTCTTCACGGCAAAGCTGCACTTCGACGCGCCATCCGCGCGATCCCTCCCCACGATCACACAAGCTCGTCCCAAGCCCAAGACGACTCCCAAGCCCAAGACGACTCCCAAGCCCAAGACGACTCCCAAGCCCAAGACGACTCCCGTGCCTTCACTGGCGGCACAGGACATCGAGCAACCCTATTTTCGGATCGCCGAGGAGCTTGATCCGGTGCCGCCACCGGATGCAAAACCCGTCGGTTCGAGCGATACCGCGGTCACCGAGACGCCCGCCTCCGATTCACCTCCCGAGGCTCCACCACTCCCCGACGTGGAGTAGAGCCTCGGCCAGACCAAGCCACAACGGAGGCGAACTAGTTCACCTCCGCCTTGCCCGTCTTGATCAGAAAGTCCTCGTAGGAACCTGGAAAAAAGTCGAACTCGCCATCGGCCTTAAGTTCGAGCACACAGGTGGCGACCTCCTCCAACATGGACTGATCGTGGCTCACAAGCACCAGCGTTCCTTCGTATTTTTGAAGCGCTTCGGTCAAAGCTCGAATCGACTCAAGATCGAGGTGATTGGTCGGTTCATCCAGCAACAGCAAGTTGTCCTGGGTCAACGTCAGCTTGGCCATGAGCAAACGAACGGTCTCGCCACCACTCAGGGCCCCAACGGCCTTGTCTGCATCCTTCGACGGAAACAACATTCGACCCAACAAGCCACGGATCTCCTCGATCGAAGACTTCGGATCCCATTGATACAACCACTCAAATGCGGTGTGAGTATCGCTGTGTCCGACCCCTTCTTCGTGGTCTTGAGGCAGGTAACCAACCGTGACCTCGTGCCCAAGAGTAAACTTACCGCGATCCGGCGAATACACCGATGCAAGGCATTTGAGCAACGTTGTCTTGCCGATCCCGTTCGGTCCGACCACCGCTAATTTTTCGCCCCGCGTGAGCGTAAATCCCAGATCTTTAAGAATCGGCTGCTCAAAGCTCTTGCACAACCGCTCCACGCCCAGCACCAATTTTCCCGACTTCGCCTTGGTCTCGAAACGAATGAACGGGCGCTGAATATTCGAGCGTTTCAGGTCGGTCATCGACACCCGAATTTTGTCGAGCTGCTTGCGGCGCGATGATGCCTGCGAGGCTTTCTTTGCATTGGCTCCGAAACGCCGGATGAACTCGTTCAGGTCGTCCATCTTCTTGGACTTGCTGGCGTTCGTCTTCTCGTTGGAGATCCGGTACTGCACCTTTTGGCGCAACATCGCGTCGTATCCACCGGGGTAGATCACGATGTTCTCGTAGTCGACATCGGCGGTGTGTGTGCACACCTCGTTGAGAAAGTGACGATCGTGCGAGACCACCACGAGCACCCCCTTGTAGCGCATAAGAAAATGCTCCAGCCATCGGATCGAGTCGATGTCCAGGTGGTTCGTAGGCTCATCGAGCAACAAGATGTCGGGGTCTCCGAAGAGCGCCTGGGCGACAAGCACCCGCAGACGCATTCCGCCCGTGAGCAACGCAAGCGTTGAATCATGCTCCTCTTTTGGAATACCAAGACCGATCAGCAGCCGCTCGGCCTCGTACTCGGCCTCGTATCCGTCCTCTTCGGCGATCACCATCTCGAGCTCGCCCAGACGCATTCCCTGTTCGTCGGTCATGGCCTCGCCGGCCTCGAGCAAGGTTTCCTTCTCTTGCATCGCCGCCCACAGCTTGGCGTTGCCCATCACAACGACGTCCTGAACTCGGCTCTGCGCGTATTGAAAGTGGTCCTGGTGCAGTACGCTGAGGCGACTCTGCGCCGGCCGTGAGATCGTCCCCTCATCGGGCTCGAGAGCGCCGGCGAGAATCTTCATAAACGTCGATTTTCCGGCCCCGTTCGCCCCGGTCAGCCCATAGCGGTGCCCCGGGTCAAAGGTGGTCGTAACGTTATCAAAAAGTGTCTTTCCACCGTAGGCCTTTGTGACTTCTGCAACCGTAAGCATTGGATATCGCTCTGTTTTCGGCGGCGAATCCACATTGAGCCCCCGCTCTCCGGGCCTTGTAGGCCAGTCGCGTGGCCTAGGCAAGACTGATACCGTCGAGGTGATGTCTGGATCCGTCGTCTCCTTGCGGCCTGTGCGAATCACGCTGCTCTCCTTCGCCCTTTCTGCCCTGTCGCTCCCATGGATTCCGGAGAGCGTTGTTCACGCGTGTTCCTGCATGATGAGCGACGACGCTCTGGCCTCGGCGCGTTCAGCTCAGTTGGTTTTTGAGGGCAAGGCCACTGCTGTATCTGCCCGCAAGCAGCCATCCGAGGGCCCAGGCCCGGCGCCCGGCTTCGAATACAATTTTTTTGAATTCGAGATCTCGCGCACCTGGAAGGGCCCCTCCGCGACGCCCCGCACAATCAAAACCGCCATGAACAGCGCAGCGTGTGGCATCCCCTTCGCGCTCGACGCCAGTTATCTAGTCTACGCGCAGATCGACGACCAGGGCCAGGCCTACGCCGGCCTTTGCTCCCGTACACGTCGACTGGACAGCGCCCAGGCCAAGAGCGATCTTGAGCAATTCGCCGCGGTCGATGGGGCCTTCGACGCGTCTCCGACACCCGCGCCCCACGCCCCCGCACCGCAAGCCCCCGCACCGCAAGCCCCCGCGCCACTCGAAGATCCGCAGGAACGAGCCACGAGCCACGAGAGCGACCACGAAGTCCCTCGTCCAACCGCGAAACCCATCGAGAGTCGTGGGTGCACGGTCTCTCGACACCCAGGAGGCGACAAGGGGTCAGGATGGCTGTGGGCCCTCGTCTTCGCTGCTGCCGGACTGGGAACCCGAAACCGCGCGAAACGTCGCCAAACAAATTCGAGGCCAAACTCTTGAGATCTCCTGGCAATATACCGGCCTTGGTCTCCGTGATTTTTGAGCTTTCATCCCCCCACGGCTTTGATCCATCCTTTCCGCTCGCGGCCATCGCTTCCACGGCGGCCCCGAAGACCCCTTAGGAACCCAACGCATGTCTAGTTTTGGAACATTCTCAGTCCCCGAGCCCATCAACGAGCCCGTTCTCGGCTACACGCCCGGCTCCCCCGAAAAAATCGCCCTGAAAAGCGAGCTCGCCCGCCAAACCGCGACACAGGTCGATGTTCCGCTACGCATCGGCGCCGAGCGGGTCGAGACAGGAAATACGAGTCCTATGATCATGCCGCACGAGCACGCGCATATCCTGGGTCACTACCAAGAAGCCGGCGCCGCCGAGGCCGCTCGCGCCATCGCAGCAGCCAAGGCCGCGGCACCCGCCTGGGGCGCCATGCCTTGGGAAGATCGCGCCGGGATTTTTCTTCGGGCTGCGAATCTTCTCCAAGGAGAATTTCGCGACCGAATCAACGCATCGACCATGCTCAATCAGTCGAAAACGGTCCATCAGGCCGAAATCGACGCCGCCGCTGAGCTGATCGATTTTCTGAAGTTCAACGTCGCCTACATGGAACGTATCTACCGAGAACAGCCAATCTCTGTGGATGGCATCCGAAATCGCGTTGAATATCGCCCCCTCGATGGCTTCGTTTTCGCCGTCACGCCCTTCAACTTCACCTCGATCGCGGCCAACTTGGCGGCCGCTCCGGTCCTCTGTGGAAACACTGTCGTGTGGAAACCAGCACCGACGGCGGTCCTCAGCGCCCACTACACCATGGACCTCTTCGAGGCTGCCGGCTTGCCTCCAGGCGTCATCAACTTTATCCCGGGTCCCGCGACCGAGATCGGCGCGACCGTCATGCAGGACGAAGACCTCGCCGGCGTTCATTTTACAGGCAGCACCGCGGTCTTTAAAAGCTTGTGGGGCCAGGTCGGCTCAAACATCGACCACTATAGGTCCTACCCTCGGGTGGTCGGCGAGACCGGTGGCAAAGACTTCATTTTTGCCCATAAAAGCGCCGAGCCGGCGTCTCTCGCAACCGCGATGTTGCGCGGCGCCTTCGAATACCAAGGTCAAAAATGCTCCGCGGCCTCACGCGCCTACATCCCCGACAATCTCTGGCCCGAGGTGGAAAAACTCATCACCGAGGGATTGGCCACCATGGGGACTGGGGATCCCACGGACTTCCGCAATTTCATGGGCGCGGTGATCGACCAGCGAGCGTTCGCCAAACAAAAAGCCGCGATCGACAACGCACGTGCATCCGTCGGCAAGAGCATCAAAAAGGTCATCGGCGGTGAGTACGACGACTCGAAGGGCTACTTTGTCAAACCGACGATCATCGTCTCGAACACGCCCGACTCCCCCACCATGCAGGATGAGCTCTTCGGTCCGATCCTGACCGTCTACATCTACCCGGCCGATAAGTTCGAGGCGACCCTCGAGACCTGCAACAACGGCTCGCGCTACGCACTGACAGGCGCTATTTTCGCCAACGACCGTTATGCGGTCGCCACCGCGGTCGAGCGCTTACGCAGCGCCGCGGGAAATTTCTACATCAACGACAAGCCCACGGGCGCCGTCGTCGGTCAACAGCCCTTCGGTGGAAGCCGCGCCAGCGGCACCAATGACAAGGCCGGTAGCATGTGGAACCTGATCCGTTGGCTCTCGCCGCGCACCATCAAGGAGAACTTCGCGCCTCCGCGAAACTACCGCTATGGCTTCATGGACGAGAAATAGCACCCTGGGTGTGACGGTCGTGGCAGCGTTGTCTGCGACCGTCGGCTGTTCCAGTGCACGCCCAAATTCGGCCCGCTGCGAGCTCTTTGCCACCCATATGGTTGCCCTCTTGTCGACGACGGCAACACACGAAGAGGCGGTCCGAAGGCGCGCCCAGGCCCTGCACGGCCGACTTGCCGCCAGCTGCCGAGCACAGGGTACCGAGGCGAAAGTCACCTGTGTCTTGCGCCAAGACACCCTGACCCGGGTCGAGATGAACTGCGGATAGCCGCGGGGGGCTATTTCTTCCCGCCACGGCCAAGCAAGGAGTCGAGCAACCCCTTTTTTTCGGGGACCACATCAAGGCCCATCGAGTCGGCCACCGCCCGCAAAGCGGACTCGTCGGCCTTGCTCAACTTCGTGGGAATCTCAATCACGATATGGTTGAGCTGGTCTCCGCGCCCTCGTGCATTGAGCCGAGGAATCCCTTCTCCCTGCATGCGAATCACCTCGTTGGGCTGAGTCCCTGCGGGAATGTCGAGGGTCTGGTCGTCGCCGAGCGTAGGGATTTTGACCGCACAGCCCAAGGCCGCCTGAAGCATCGAGATTTCGATCTTCGTGTGAATATCGAATTCTTCACGTACAAAACGAGGATCCGACTCGACACGAAGCTGAACGTAGAGGTTCCCCGCAGGGCCACCTTTCGCCCCCGGATGGCCCGCACCAGGAACACGCAAGGTCTGCCCCTGGTCAACGCCTGCCGGGATCCGAACCGAGAGTGTGTGATTGTCTTGCCGCACGCCGGTGCCCGAACAGCCATCGCAGGGGTCGTCGATGGTCTGGCCTTCACCTTGGCAAGCGGGGCAGGTGGTTTGCAGGGTGAAAAAACCCTGCCGATGCACAACCTGCCCAGCGCCTCCACACTGCCGACACTTGATCGGCGAGGACCCCTCGGCCGCTCCGGTGCCTCCGCAGTCGCCACATCGCTTACGACGAGGCACCGAAATTTCGCGCTCGCTGCCATCCACAACCTCCGAGAACGGCACCGTGATCGCTATCTTGATGTCTCCGCCACGCTGCGGACCACCGCGACCACCACCACCGCCACCGAAGCCAAAGAGATCTCCAAAGAGATCTCCAAAGTGTGAGAAGACCTCGTCGGTCCCATCGAATCCCTGGAAGCCGGCGTTTCTTGGCCCCTCGTGGCCAAAACGATCATAGAGCCCGCGCTTCTCCGGGTCGCTCAAGACCTCGAAGGCTTCTGCGGCCTCTTTGAATTTATCTTCAGCCTCGGCATTTCCGGGGTTTCGATCCGGATGAAACTCCATCGCACGTTTGCGATAGGCCTTTTTAACCTCCGGGGCTGAAGACTCCTTCGTAACGCCGAGGACCTCGTAATAATCGCGTTTGGCGGACACCGCGCGGCGAAACCTAAGCATCGAGCCGATCGAAGTCAATCCCTTGCGGCCGAACTGGCCCAGGTTTTCCGAGGAGCCGACGCGACCGCAGGCAATGGTCCTTCGGAGCCCGATCGCCATTTGCGCAAAAGTGAGTTTGGCTCCAACTTCCCGGACCTCCGGGGGACCTAGGTAGGAATACGAAGGCCCGACCCCCTGCTCTCCCCATCGCGTTAAGCGCGAGTGACCCAACATGACACCATCGTCAGTGTGGTACGGTCCCCGCGATCGAGTTTCCGCCATGCTACGCCACCATTTGTCGACGATGCGTCTTTCCCTCGTTTTGTGCTTTTGTTTCGCTTTGCCAGCTACGTCAGGATGCAAGGACGAAGAGACCCCCGGTGGCGCTTTTGCTGAGGATGGCATCTGGTCTTTGCAACGCCACGCGCTTGACGGAGGCGTAAGCACCAATCTGATCCCAGGCCGAGCCGACGAGTTTCTCCTGCGTTTTGACGCGTCCAAAAAGGTCATGGCCGCAGCGAGCTGCACGCCAAACGACGGCACAGTCCACGACGGTGTCGGAGAGGGCGGCTGCAGCCTCAATCCGGCGATCGCCGAATGGGCATGCCGGTGCTTCGCGTACACCTTTCTCGGAACCGAAATGGTGTTTGAGGAGTTCGGTCAGGGAGAAAATCCCCCGATCGTCTCGGATCCAGACGAGACCGACAGCGCGGGACAGGCTGCGAGCCTCCAAATTTATGCCGCGCTTGTCAGCGGTTCCCAGAATATCGAGCTTCAGCCCCTGCCCGCCGGAGTCTTTGAAAGCGACGGAGACCTCTCAAGCTACGTGCTTCAACAACGTGCCAGCGTCGTATGGAACACACCCAAATATGGGGAGTTGTACTGCAGCAACTACTGCGGGCTAGGCGAAGCCAAGTAGTCTCGTTTCATTTCGATCATGTCGCAGGGTGAAAGAACGGGGCCGCGAGTTCTTGCCGCGACTCGGGCGGCCACCGCAGTCGGATGGACCGCCGGTATGCTCGCTGCAGTCTCTTTGCACGAGGCCCTCGTACGGGCCTCCCGCCAGGAGCAGACCTTCGAGTCTTACATGCGTCCTTGGGCCGAGGTCCTCCTGCGGATCATGGGTGCCAGAGTTCACCGCGCTCCGGGCGACCTCCTCGCCGCTCGCGGTCCACGGCTGATCGTCGCCAATCATCGAAGCGCGCTCGACATTGGCATTATGTTGTCGTGTTTTGGTGGCTCCTTGGTCAGCCGCGCCGACCTTGCAACCTGGCCACTGCTGGGTTTGGCGGCCAAGAAAGCACAGACTATCTTTGTCGATCAGGGCTCGCGGCACAGCGGTCTGCACGCGATCAAACAGATCCGTGAGCAGCTGCGACGTGGACGTACCGTCTGTGTCTTTCCAGAGGGAACCACCTTCGCCGGCGACGAGATTCGTCCCTTCGCAAGGGGTGTATTTTCGGCCGCTCGCGGTCTCGATGTCGAAGTCATCCCCGTCGGGGTGGCCTACGCGACGGGCCATGAATACATGGAAGACAGCTTTATGGCCCATGTCTCCGCCATCGCGGGGCGCCTCCACAACCCGGTGGCCGTCGAGATCGGGACGGGGCAAGCCCTGAAAAAAAACGCGAACCAAAGCGCCGATCACTTTACCACCGAGGTCGGTACACTGGTCCGAGCCGCCCGCGCTCGCCTCGATGCACACAGTCCCAAGCGCGCCTCTCTCGACAAAAAATGAGAACGGCCGCGCCAAAAATCTCGGGCGCTCGGCACAAAAACCGAATCCTTCACGCCTCGGACGCCTGAAAGCCCGTCTCCCTCTTGAGAATCGGGGCGATTGGGCTGGCAATTTTTCAGCCACCACGGCACCATAAGGCGGCTCGACAACGGTGTTGAGCACACCTGGAAGTGCATGACTATCTGGTGTGGTCCCCGGTCTTCAAAACCGGTGTGGGGGGCGAGAAGCCTCCTGGGCAGGTTCGATTCCTGTGCATTTCCGCTAAGAAACGGTCACCTACACCCCTGTAGGTGGCCGTTTTCTCATTTTGGCGATTCCTTGTTCCATCATTGCTCCCTTACGCTGCAACATCCAGCAGGCTGACCACTGGTAAGCGATCAGGCGAGAACCCTCCCCAACGCAGCGGCCGCTGCAGCCCATCCAGCGGCTACGCGAGATCCCTGGCTTTGGTCCGCGACGTGCTCGGATCTGGGGGCAGCTTCCAGTTCCAGGGCATGAGTTCACCGAGCCGGATGATCAGATCGAGAATGTACTCGTAGGGATTCACCCCATTGAGTTGACACGTCGAGACGATCGTCTGGAGGATGGCGAGATTCCGCCCGTGCTCGTTGCTGCCGGCGAAGAGGAAGTTCTTCCACTGAGGTGTGAGAATCGATTGTTTATCGGCCTGCAACTCACAACAACTATCCAAAGATGGGCACAGAGCTTAGAAACTGACAAGTTCAGCGTTTCTTGTTCTTCTTAAAATACTCTGAGAAGTCGCCGCGGACGTCGACTTCTCAAGGATGACATTTCGGATATGCAACAAACAAACAGTTGGCTCAGAGCTCTTGTTGTCACTACTATAATCGGTGTTCTTCGTGGGACCGTGAGGCCCCCAACTCGACTAAAATCTGGCATGCTCGTTTGACATCCGCTCGGAAAGATATTATTCTTTGTTCACTACGAGCTGATTTTCCAAGCGTTTACACATCAAAAAACAAATGCTAGGATTTATGATATGAAAAAAATAATATCGACACTCTGCATGTGTTCATTTCTCGCTGCATTCGGTTGCGAAGAAATTCAAACACCTAATATTGAATGTGATGATAAAATCCGGATTCTTTCTGGGCTTCACGAGAAAGATGAACTAGGG
>CAYTFJ010000031.1:0-44503 GCA_964437075.1 uncultured Nannocystaceae bacterium | reverse complement strand
CGGCGACGGCGACGGCGACGGCGACGGCGACGGCGACGGCGACGGCGACGGCATCGACTGGACCGCTAAACTTGATCACGTCTTCCCCGACGACCACGTCGTGGGCATCACGCTCGATTTCGTACCTGGCGAATGGAAATCGATCATCGCCCTCTTCGTCAACGCCTACACAAAAGAATACCGTGACGTGGCGTTCCAGTTCGACGAGGAGACCCTCGATTCTACCGGAGCTCGCCTCAAGGGCTATTCGTCCATCCTATTCATCCTCAACCGTGGATCCAACGAAGACACGACCCTCAACTACCCGCTTAAGCTTAACTTCAATTACTATGGCGGACCGCGATTTCACGGTCTAGACAAGCTCAGCCTCGGCAACAACTGGTCTGACGCCAGCTACATGCGAGAACGACTCGCCGGTCGAGTCTATGCGGCAATGAACGTCCCTGTGGCGCGCTCGTCCTTCGCTGCCGTCACCGTCGACGACAACTACCTTGGCATCTACACCATGGTTCAGCCCATCGACAAGCGCTTCTTGAAGGCCTGGTATGGGACCGAAAACAACATGGACGACGGGAACCTCTACAAGTGCGTGAGAGACCACAACGATACGTGTCGGCTGGACTGGCGAGGTCCAGACAAGAGTGGATACATCAGCACCAACTGTCCCGAGGGCTACGATGAATGCGGGATTTTGCAACGGACCAACGAAGATGATCCCAGTCTCAACGACTACACCGACCTGATCCATTTCATCGACGTCGTCAACAACAGCACCGATGCGGAATTCGTCGAGGAAATCGAAAAAGTCTTCGAGGTTGATTCATTTCTTCGCCTCGCGGCGTCGACCATCGCGCTCTCGAGCTTCGACAGCTATTTCGGAATGGGCAACAACTACTATCTATATCTGCGTCCGGACACCAACCGCTTCGAAATGATTCCGTGGGATATGAACATGTCCTATGGCGGTTTTCAATGCGGAGACCCCAACGAGCCTCCCGACCCCTCGATTCCCGATGGCGACATGACAAAAGCGAAGGTCGACGGAAGTTTCTGTGGCAGCGACGGCGCTGACTATCCCCTCGCCGAGCGAATTTTGGCGCAACCCACATACCTAACCGCATTTCAGAACTACCTGGGCGAGATTGCCGAGCAACATCTCACCACCGCCAAACAGAGCGAATGGATCAATGAATTTGACAGTCTTATCGGGGACCTGATTACCAATGACCCCAACTACCCGGGGTCCTACTCCGAGTACAACAGAGCAATTGGCGGAGAATCATCAAACTGGTTCTCATACAATCTTCTAGACTTCGTCGAACGTCGCCGGACCTATATCCTCGAAAATCTCTAGGGAGAAACGCTACGAATTGCCCCCGCGCGGGTTCACAAACCAAACGTCTCCGCTTTCAACGCGGAATTCTCGGCCACCTTCCCGGGAGCGGACCCGTAGCGCGCCATCTTCGTCAAGCCCAAGCGCGATGACGCGAATGCGATCGGCGGATCCATCCGGGTGGGTCACAGGCACCCAAAGCTCCTGGCCGAGGATGCAACAATGCGGGAGATAATCCGCGCGTATCGCTGGAAACCCACCAAGAAAAAAGCGTTCGAGCATCGGCTCCAGCTCCGCAAGCACAGTCGCAAGTGCAGCTGCGGAGTCAAGACCACTTTTGAGATCCCAGGCCGCCTCCAGGGTCGTCGCTTGTTGATCTAGCGACGCGTCAAATTTTCGTCGATGAAGATTGAGTCCAAACCCAACCACGATCTCGGCATCATTCCCCCGCCAGCGGGTCTCACATAGAATACCGCCAATCTTTTTTCCGCCAACTAGGAGATCATTCGGCCACTTAATCTCTAGCCGCTCGACTGGCATGGGCTCGCTCAACGCCGCATGAGCCCGATGAAACTTCGCCAAGCCCGACTGCAATCCGGCCGCGACAGCCAGTCCAAGCGCGCCGATCGATGCCGAGCGGGGCCCCGCCCGCAGCAGTACGCTCGCGTAGAGCTGCCCGCGGGGGGACGACCACATCCGTCCTCTGCGACCTCGTCCGGCGGTCTGAGTGTCGGCGGTCACCAAGGACCCGTGGACTGCCCCCTCGCGCAGCCACTGCGCTCCTCGGTCGTTGGTCGACGTCAGAGAATCGTAGTGCTCGTGACTCCGGCCCAACTCGCGAGTCGTCAGCCTCTGTTGCAATTGGTCTTTCACGAACTTCCAAGCTCGAAGAGCAGCGAAAGATCAACCGCGGGAGCGCTGTGGGTCAAGGCGCCCACACTGACGAGATCGACATCGAGCGCAGCCAATGCAGGAAGGCGCGCCAAGGTCACGTTTCCACTGACTTCCAAAATCACCCGACCGCTTTCGGCCATGCGATCCCGTAGCGCGACCGCCTTGGCGACCGTGGCGTCATCCATATTGTCCAAAAGCAGAACTTCGGCACCCAACCGTATCGCCTCACTCACCTCCCCGAGCGTTTGAACCTCGCACTCGATCCGCATTCCGTGGGGAGCCCGAGCGATCGCCTTGGCAAGCGCCGCCGAGATCCCCCCCGCCGCTCGAATATGATTTTCTTTGATAAGCACGCCAGATCCGAGGTCATTTCGATGATTGTGGCCGCCCCCGCATCGCACCGAATATCGATCGATGGCGCGCAAACCAGGCATGGTTTTACGTGTATCAACGATGCGGAGATTGGGTCCTGCGGCCCGTACATAGGCTCGAGTCAGCGTCGCCACGGCACAGGATCTCTGGAGAAGATTCAATGCGACACGCTCGCCCACTAGAATCGATTGAGCGCAGCCTGAAATCGATAGAACGGCAGTTCCGGAGTCAATCTCGTCGCAGTCATGCTTCAAACGCTCGCAGATCAGTCGCGGATCGACTCGCGCAAACACCCGAACGGCGATCTCACCTCCGCACAGAATCAAACGCTGCTTGGCGATGATTTTCCCCGTCGCCTGAACATCGACCGAAACCGTTGCGCGTGTGGTCACATCGCCACTCGCTAGATCTTCCTCCAAGGCGGCATCAATGATCCGATCGATCGACCCCAGTTCGGCCCAGTTCGGCCCATCTCGATCAATTTGCTTCAAGGGATCTTCGTGTCCGTGATTCATGAAATATTGTTTTCTGCTCGCCAAGTCCGAATCTCCCAATCACGCACAATGGCGTACCGGCGAAGCCGCGGATCTGGGTTAATGACGCGAGGCTCGCCAACGGCATCGAGCATCGGTCGATCGCTATAGCTATCGGTGTAGAAGAAAGAATGGGCCAAATTGACCCCCTGCCGCTCCGCAAACTCTCGAGCCCAACGCAGTTTACCTTCACCGTAGGCGGCCGGCCGTCGATAGTCGCCTGTGAGAATACCGTCGGCCTGCTCGACCTCTGTGCAGACCAGATGGTCGATCTCGAGCGCCTGTTGTAGAGGACGCGTCGAGAACTGGCTTCCCGAAGTCAAGATGACAAGAATATGGCCCTGCGCACGGTGCTTCTCAACTGCGATACGGGCTTCCTTGCAGATGGTCTGGGCGATATTCTCATCGAACCAGCGACGAATTTCAGCCTCCAACTCGGCGACGTTCGTGCCCGCATAGCCTTGCACGACCTTCGTGGTCACCTCGTCAAATGCGAGGATACTCAACCAATATTTGGAAAGCCACCAGACCGAACGCGTAGCCTCGAAGATCGAGATTTGCCCGGTGCGCCACTGGTGCTCGATCCACGCCCGCCCCGAGTTAATCTCGATGAGTGTGCGATCTACGTCGAAGAAGGCCGCGACCGGGCTGGAAGTGTCGTTCACGAGAAAGGAAATGTACTTGCGAGCAGGAGGTCCATCAACATGTTCGATGCCGCGTGGAAAATGACCGGCGCCCACAGGCTCCCACTTCGCCGCCACAACCACGCGAACACGAGAGCCGGAAAAAAGGTCGCAAGCCGTGCGGTCTCTGCCATTCCGACCAGATGGCCCACCGCGAAGAGCAGGCTCGAAAGCACGGCGGCCCAACCAAGCGGGGCTCCTAAAATCACACGTTTGGGGGGCCATCTCTTTTCGAGCGCGCTCATGAGATACCCTCGGTGAAAAATCTCCTCCGGCAATGCCACCGCAAACACGCCCTCAACGAGGACCTTCAGCCAGCCCAGGCCCCCATATTCCCGCCATGAAAGCGGCAATCTCACAGTGTCGGGCCAAAAATCACCGCCGTAACGCCTACACAGACCACTCAAGAAATGTGTGAGCTGACCGCTCCACGGCGTCCTCGACTCGATCCAGATCCATGGAGATACGCTCCGGAGGTCCCCTTCACAGACCCTCGAATAGAACCAAACGAAACACAAAACGAAAACCGGAAAGACCACCGCCATCGCCGCAAGCGCAACGCGCAATCCCCTCCAGCTCCATGCTGGGATCGGTACATCGGGACCTACTTGATACTCACTCGCCAGCGCCGGGTCATCGCGGAGCAGCCAGCCGGGGAGAAAATAGAACCCCGCGATCAAGAGAGTCCCCGCGACAGCGCCCCCCCCAGGAATCCACGAGAGCAAGCCGTAGCCAACATAGAGACCGCAGGTCACAGCAACGGCCGTGCGCGCATGGCGGCTTGCGAGGGAAGGCTCCACTCAGCGCAGCGTTGCCGCGAGACGGGCCATTCGACGACGAAGACTTTCAAGAGTCTCGTTGAGCATATCGACGTGATCCAGGACTTCGGTGTCTCCGGCAAGCGCGCAAATCTCGGCCCGATCGATCTGCTTCTTCTCGAGAAGGCCCAGGGTCGTCGCTAGATATTTTTCGATCCGCTCCATCGACAAAGCCGTTTCGCGCAGATCGTCGTCGATGAACAAGAGGAGATTCTCGACGTTTTGGGCACCATCGAAGGCATTGCTTCGAGAATAGCTCCGGGTGGCGCGATCCATGAGGCGGTCTCTCACTCTGGCGCGACCTCCGCTGTCCCGGCGTTCGTGAGCGTCAAGCGTTGGCGGCGTCGATTCAGAATTCGAGTCCACGGCGTTCATAGAACGGGCGTGACATGATCGATCGCCAGCCGCAAATTTTCGGCGATCCCCGAAGCCCCGCGGCGAAGGAGAGGCCCCTGTACCCTCGGCCTGGCCGCGGCGGCCGCGATCCCGTATGTAGTGGTAGGCGCTCTCAAGCCTGGTGATGTCTACAAGTTTCGAACATACGATCCGTGAGCTGCACGGAAAGGTCGATCTCGTCGACTTGATCGGACGCCACGTGGGTCTTCGGCGGGCCGGAAAGCAATTCAAGGGTCTCTGCCCCTTTCATGGCGAGAAGTCGCCGAGTTTCTATGTCGACCCGAACCGCCACCGTTTTCACTGCTTCGGCTGCAACGAACGCGGTGATGCAATCGACTTTGTCCAAAAAGTCGAGGGGGTGAGTTTCCAAGAGGCGATACGCGTCCTTGGTGCCCGCTACGGCGTCACGCTCCCAAAACAAAGTCCTCAACAGGCCGACCAGGCTGCAAAACGCGAACAGCAGCGCGATGTTGGCTATCGCCTCACTCGGCTCGCCACGGAAGTCTACCAGGCGCTGTTGGCCAAAGATCCGCTCGGTGAGGCCGGTCGCGCATACCAGGCGCAGCGAAAAATCTCAGCAGAGACCGCCGAGACCATGCGAATCGGCTATGCGCCCCACCCCACCGAGGCCGGCTGGGACACTCTCGTTCGCGCGATCTCCGATGCGAAATTGCCCATGTCGCTTGCCGAGGAGCTTGGGCTCGTTGCCCGCAGTGAGCGCACAGGCAATTTTTACGACCGATTTCGCGGTCGCCTGATGTTTCCTATTATTGGCGCCGGTGGCTCTGTCCTCGCCTTCTCGGGCCGGGTGCTTCCGAGCTTCGAGAACGAAGGTGAAACGAAGGCCCCAAAATACATCAACTCGCCCGAATCGTTCCTCTATAAGAAAAGCAAGACACTCTACGGTTTGCACCGGGCGGGTCGCGCCATGACCGAACGACGCCGGGCGGTGCTGGTCGAAGGCAACGTAGACGTCGTCGCCCTTCACCAGCGCGGGCACATCGAGACCGTTGCGCCCCTCGGCACGGCACTGACCGAGACCCAGTGCGACATCTTGAGGCGCTATACCGAGCAGGTGGTGCTTTGTTTCGACGGCGACCGAGCGGGGGCCAAGGCGATCCGCAAGGCGATCCCACTCCTGTTGACGGCCGGACTCGAAGTCCGCGTCGCCAGCCTCGAGCCTGGAGAAGACCCCGACAGTGCAGATCCAGATCGCCTCGACGGTCTCTTGGCGCGCCCGATGCCGGGCCTCGAGTGGCGAATGCGCGAAATGGTCGCCGCTGGAGCCACAGAGTCGATCGATTCCAAAGGTCGTGCGCTGCGGGCCCTGCTACCGCTGCTGCGGCTCGTCAAAGGCCGTGATATGCGAGGCGACTATGCCACCTTGGCTGCAGACTTACTTCAGCTTCCGATCCAGCGGATATGGGCCACGGTAGAGGGAAATCGTCCTCCGCCTGGATTCGACTCCGCCACCCCAGTACACTCGCCAGCGATGCGTCCACAGGCTCCGCTCCCTCGTGGTCAGCTCGATCTTGCCGCGCTCTTGGTCGACCGACCCGAGCTCGCGCGAGTCGCCGAACGAGCAGGGATCTTTAGTCAGGTCACCGACCCTCGCCTTGCGCCCATCGTCCGCAGAGTGATCGACGCGGCGGTCGCCGGCGAACCCAAGCCCGGCGAGGGCGAGTTGCTACAACTCGTCGAGGCCGATGCCCACCCCCTCTTGCATCGACGACTCTTTGCCGGCGAGTTTCTTGAGACCGATGACCCCCAGGCTGTTCTCGACCACGGATTGCTTGAGTGCGATATCGATCAGATCGATCGAGAAAACGAGACGCTCGACCAACACGTCGCAGAAGCTCGCCGTCGTGGACTTCCTGATGAGGTCCAACGTCTCATTGTGCAAAAAATTGAACGCTCAAAACGCAAGAGTGAACTGAGCACAGAGCTCGCCAAACTTCGTCGCCTTCACTAGGCCAGCACAGCTTCAGGCCAGCACAGCTTCAGCTTCCCAACCAAGACCTTCACCCATGCATCCGATTTCTCACGAGAGGTAGCTCAACCGATGTCAGGCAAGACTCGATCCGTCGACGTGGAAAAAATCAAAACGGCACTCATCGCATTCGGAAAAAAGAAGGGACGCGTGACTCATGAAGAGCTGCGCGCTCTCCTCCCTCCGGACATCGTCAAGGCCGAGGACCTGCCCTCTTGGCGAGAAATGCTCCAGAGCGAAGGGGTGCCGGTGATGACCGCCGAAGAAGCCAAAAAATCGCCGCGACCACGACGGCGAGCAGATTCTCGCAAGGACAAGGACAAGGACAAGGACGACGAGGCCACACGCACCAACGATCCGGTGCGGATGTACCTGCGCAAGATGGGTTCGGTGTCCCTGTTGACGCGTGAGGGCGAGGTTGAGATCGCCAAAAGAATCGAACGAGGGGAGCATCGAGTGCTGGACATCGTCCTGCACAGCCCCATCGCAGTGCCCTTTATTTACGACGTCTACGACCGTATCAAGCGCGCACAGACGCGGATCAAAGACGTGGTGCTCATCGCCACCCCGAACGACTCGCCGACCAACAATCCGCAGCACGTAAAAGACGATCTTCCGATCAATCAGGAGGCCGCGCTCGAGAATATGCAAAGGCAACTTGAGAAGATCCGTCGGCATCAAAAGGAAATCGAAAAAATAAACGCGACCTTCGAGGCGAACCCCGATGTTGGCGAAGAATCCAAGGCTGCCGCCGAGATGGAAGTCGCCGAGCATCAAGATGCCACGGTCGCAGCGATCCGCGAGATGAACCTCAATCGCAAGCCCGTCGATGCGATGGTCGAGGAACTCACCCAACTGATCAACCGTCTTCAGCGCTCCGCCACAGATCTCGCCACCTGCGAACGACGCGCAGGCATGCCCCTCTCGGACCTTCGCTCGCTCTTCAAGGACATCCGCCTCACAGAGGAAGAGGAGTTTAAGCTCTGCCGTCGCCTCGGACTTCACCCCTCAGAGCTGCACGAGATCGAGGCGCGAATGAAGCTGGCAACTAAACGGATCCGCCAGATCGAGCAAGAGACCAATATGGTCTCCGCGGAGTTGCTCACCCTTCACGATGCGCTTATCGACGCAAAACAAAAGGCAGAAAAGGCCAAAGCGGAGCTGGTTGAGGCCAACCTTCGTCTTGTAGTTTCGATCGCCAAGAAATACACCAATCGTGGATTGCAGTTTTTAGACCTGATTCAAGAGGGAAACATCGGTCTCATGAAGGCCGTCGACAAGTTCGAGTACAAACGCGGCTACAAATTCTCCACCTACGCGACCTGGTGGATACGCCAGGCGATCACTCGTGCGATTGCTGACCAAGCCCGCACGATTCGTATTCCCGTGCACATGATCGAGACGATCAACAAGCTGATTCGGACCTCCCGTCAACTTGTTCAGGAGTTGGGTCGCGAACCAACCCCAGAGGAGATCGCCGTGAAGATGGAGCTCCCCCTCGAGAAGGTCCGCAAGGTGCTCAAGATCGCGAAAGAGCCGATTTCCCTCGAAACCCCGATCGGCGAGGAAGAAGATTCGCACCTTGGCGACTTCATCGAGGACAAAAATGCCATCAGCCCGGCAGATCTCGTAATCAACACCAACCTCGGCGACCAAACCCGCCGAGTCTTGGCGACGCTTACACCACGTGAAGAAAAAGTCCTGCGTATGCGTTTCGGGATCGGCGAGACCTCCGATCACACCCTCGAAGAAGTCGGACAGGATTTTTCTGTCACGCGCGAGCGCATTCGTCAGATCGAGGCCAAAGCGCTACGAAAGCTGCGACACCCCAGCCGCAGCAAGCGTCTCAAGGCCTTCGTCGAAAGTACCTAATCGTCGCCTCACATTGTGGCAAGATAGCGGGCGATGTTTGCCGTCGTTTTCCGAGGAGCCACGTTGCTATGTGCACCTGCCGCCTTGAATCCCACCACGGATGCGGCGGTCATTACGCCTGTCACCGCACCGACCTTCGCGGAAATCCCATACTCCTTCGATCGAGCGCGCGACGACGTTCGCAGTATTCTCGTCGAACGCGGTCGCGAATACCTTCGTGCACGCCAAGCCCTTGAAGACCATCCGGCCGAGGCCGCCCGCGCCGTCGTCGATCGAATGAATGCAGTCCCCGCACCTGGCCCTCAACAACAACAAAGGTTGATGTCGGTTCTCTCCGTACTGCACCGACCTGAACACGTCCATATTTTTGCCGATCGACTGCGCGGCGCCATGCTTGATGAACAGGAGATCGAACCATGGAGAAGCCTGCTGATCGAACAAGGCGCGACCGCAAGCGACCCACTTCTCGCTCTCGTTGCCGACCGTCAGCTCTCAGAGATTCAAAGAGGTGAGCTCCTCGGGGACTTGGTCGCTCTCATCCCCATCGAGCGAATTGACGAGCTCACCGCGCAAGTCGGCCGCGGGTCCAGTTCGCTCCAACAACAGCTACGTCGGGCGCTGATCCGACGGGCGCGCCACGGCGAACACGAACAAGCGGAAATCGCGAAGGGCTTGGATCACGCGATCTCAGAGGCGGAACGTACAGGACCATCGCCGAACGTTTCGGATCGACTGGCCAGCCTCTTGGTCCTGCGCGCCCTATGCAAGCCCAAGGATTCTGACTTCGCCGGCCAACTCGCATCCCATGCAAAAATGGGAAACCAGGCCTTTGTTGTACGGGCGGCGGCCATACATGCTCTTGGAAAGATCAAAAGCGGCGGCGATGTTCTCGCGGATATCGCACGCACTCAAGGTAAGGCCCTCAAGCCGACTGCCAGAAACCACAGGGACTCACAAGCGGCTGAACTTCTGACCTGGCTATCGCTCACAGCCTTGATCGCCACGGATGCAGAGGCCGCCAAGTCGATCGCCGGAGAACTCAAGCTCAGGGGTTCGAGCGCACCGCGACTCAGCGCTCTCGCCTATTCGCTCGTTGACCTGGACCCGCATCAGGCATGGCTGGAAACAAGCCAGGAAAACCCTTGGCCCGAGGTTCAGCGGTCAGCACTGATGCGAGTTGATGGTCCATGTACGCGCAAAACCATCAAGCGGCTCACCCTTCGAAGCAGCGCCCCGCAACGAGGCGGCAGCGAGTACCCAATCGTCGCCAAGGCCGCCATCGTCGCACTCGGCCGCTGTGCTTCGGAGTCCTCCTTCGACGCCCTGGCCGATATCCTCGCCGACGACAGCATCGAAGCGCCCCTACGGGCAGAAGCTGCCGAACAACTGATCCGTCGGGACGTTCCGGGCGGCGCTGATTTGATCGCTCGAATTGTTGCGCAAGACGGTCTCCCTCAGCTCTCTTTGCACCTCATCGAAGCCCTGAGCCACGCTCCCAGTCCAACGACCTTGGTCCGAGAATCTCTATGTTTGGCGATCCAAGCCGAGGACCCAACGATCGCGCGAGCAGCGAGCTCGACCTTCAGCCGCCATTTTCGCGGCGAGAGCTGTGAGCCGAGTTCCCCATGAGGGTCTCTGGCCGCCCGCAGTCCGCCACCTTCGCCCGCCTCGCCCTTGCGACTGCGACTGCGACTGCCCTTGCGGCAGCCTGCACAGACAACCAAGCGCCGCCAGGCCAACTCACGAAAGTTCTCGGGCCCGCGACCTCCGCTCAGGAACTCTTCGAGCTTCGTCGGCTCCCCAAATTCTTTATATCGATCGACGATGCCGGCTGGGCAGCGCTTGAGGAGGACCCCAAGAGCTACATCACTGGCGACTTTGAGTATGCTGGCGAGCTACACCGCAACGTCGGTATCCGTCTCAAAGGGAACCTCAGCCTGACCCCAATCGACGAAAAGCCATCGTTTAAGATCAAGTTCAACAAGTTCACGAAAGGGGCACGTTTTTTGGGTCTTGAGGCCATCACCCTCAACAATATGCACTCCGATGCCTCCATGGTCCGAGAGCACCTTAGCTACGCACTCTTCCGCGCAGTCGGAGTCGAAGCTTCGCGCACCGGCTTCGCCGAGTTGGTCGTGAATGAAGAACCCTACGGCGTCTTTCTTAATATAGAGACCATCGACGACGAATTTCTACGTCATCACTACGTCGATCGCTCCGGCAATCTCTACGAGGGGGAGCACGGTGACGACCTCAACCGCGATCTCTCCCGGTTCGAGCAGGACGAAGGCAAGGACGAAAGTCGAGAAGACCTTAAACGTTTCAGCGCCTTGGCGATGGAAGACAATCTCGACATTTTTTTCGCCGATCACAGTATGCTCGACACCCAACGTTTTTTAGCATTCACGGCGACAGAGCACGCCATCGGCCATTTTGACGGATACATGGCCTCCCACAATTATTTCCTCTACCACGAGCCGGAGTCTGACCGCTGGACCTTTCTTCCTTGGAGTTTGGATCAGACGCTGTCCCGTCGAAATTCGCCTTTTTCCGGAAAAGGCTTCCTTACCCGTAAGTGTCTCGATGCCGATCTCTGTCTAGAGGCATACATCCCAGAAGCGATCGCTGTCCTCGACGCCTATGCAACGCTCGACCTCCCCGAAGAACTCGACAAGGTCGTTCGTTTGATCGATGACGCCTCGATCTTTGATTCACACAAGCGCTACACCAACAAGGCCATGACGGCCAGTCGACAGGGTATTAAAAATTGGCTCGCCGCTCGGCCCGAGGCACTCTTGAGCCAACTCGACTGCCTTGAGTCCGGAAAACACGTCGACCAAGATGCTGACGGTTGGGGCCCTTGTTTTGCCGACTGCGACGACTCGAAATCCGCGATCCATCCCGGGGCCGAGGAGCTGTGTGATAAAATCGATAACAACTGCAGCGGATTTATCGACGATGATCCAAACTGTGAATGTCCCTCCGAGGTCATCGAGGGCAAGACCTTCTATTTTTGTACACACCGGCGATCATGGTCCCAGGCGCGAAGCTTCTGCTGGGCCCAGGGACACGAACTCGCCATGTTTAGCAGCGCCTCCCAAAATCATGAGGTTTGGGAGGTCGCTCACGCCAGCGCCGCGGGGAAGTGGGCCATAGGGCTCAACGATTCGGACGAAGAAAATCAGTACCGCTGGTTGGACGGCAGCGAGCCTAACTTCACGTCCTGGGGAACCAACGAGCCTTCCCACATGCTCGACTGGTTCGACTGTGTATTTTTCAAAGGGGGTAGCGCCCCCCTTTGGATTGAACGCAACTGTGTCGAGAAGGGGTCATTCATCTGTAGCGAGGCGAACTAAGTCGTGATGCCCCAAACGAAAGCGTGCGGCATCACTCGTCGATGAAAAAATCTTGGAGAAGATTCTGGGTCGGATCGATCGCATAGCCAGAAAGGTCGTCAATCCCTTCTTCGCGTAGGACGTCATCGTCGATAAAAAAATTTCCGGTGCAACTTTTCGCGTCCCTCGAGAGAATCGCAAAAGCAGCATCGGCCATGATATCGACGCTTCGACACTGTGCTCGCATGGCCGGGCCTCCGATCAGCTCAATTGCTTTCGTGGCGATCGCCGTTCGAGGCCAGAGCGCATTCACAGCGATTCCCCTGTCCCTGTACTCCGCAGCGTGACCAAGCACGCACATACTCATCCCGTACTTGGCCATGGTGTACGCGACATGGTTCTTAAACCACTTGGGATCGAGATTGAGAGGAGGCGCTAGATTCAATACGTGGGGATTCGATGCTCCTTCGAGCCATGGGACACATGTCGCGGTCGTCAAGTACGTTCCTCTCGTATTGACCGCTTGCATGAGGTCGAAACGCTTCATGGAAGTGTGCTCCGTGTCAGTCAGGCTGATCGCGCTCGCGTTGTTGATGACGACATCGATTCCGCCAAAATGCTCCACGGCACGCTCGACCGCCGCACGAACCTGTTCCTCAAATCGGACGTCCATGACAACAGCAAGGCCCGCGCCCCCGGCGTTGTCCATCTCCGTCGCCGCCGTGTACACCGTGCCGGGGAGCTTAGGGTGAGGTTGCGCAGTTTTTGCCGCAACAACAATATTTGCACCATCCCGCGCCAATCGCAGACCGATCGCCTTGCCGATCCCGCGACTCGCCCCAGTGATGAACACGGTTTTTCCCGAAAAGCTACCCATCGCTGCCTGTCTACCACAGGAGCAAGAGTCCGCGGTCCAAACGCGAGTTCGCTCCCGCACTCCGCTGGGGGCAGCCACGGACCTAAACCGTGGTTACCGTGGGCCCCCAGGGGTGAATACGGTCGCAGGGGGCTTGCATGACTCTCCCTGTGGAGCAACCATGGTGAACTGGTGACGACTCCTAGTGATCAAGGCATTCTTCTCGTCAATCTCGGGACGCCCGCAAGCCCGGATGTTCCGGACGTTCGACGCTTTCTCGCCGAATTTCTATGGGACAAACACGTTCTCGACATCAACCCTGTCGCCCGTTTCATCCTTCTCCATGCCAGTATTTTGCGTACGAGGCCAGCAAAGAGCGCGGCGGCCTACCGCAAAATTTGGACCGATCGCGGCTCGCCACTTCTCTTCAATAGCGAAGACTTGCTGACCGGTCTGCGTCCTCGTCTTGGGGAGTTCGAGATGGCGTTGGCGATGCGCTACGGCTCACCTTCGATCGCGGATGGGTTGCAGCAGCTTCACGATCGCGGATGTAAACGAGTTCTCGTCTGCCCGCTCTATCCTCAGTACGCGGCAAGTTCGACACTCACGACCCACGACAAGGTTAAGTCCGAGATCTCCCAACGCGGGCTCGCGCTTGAGTTCACCACACTTCCCGCTTTCTACGACCACCCTGGCTTCATCACAGCGGGGGCTTCAGTGGCCAGACCTTTGCTTGGCGACTTTGCTCCAGATCATGTCCTCATGAGCTTTCATGGACTCCCAGAACGTCACATGATCCGAGAACATCCCAGCCATTGTCTTCAAGGCTCCGGGTGTTGCGACACGATCGGTGAACGGAATCAGAACTGCTATCGAGCACAGTGCTACGCGACGGCCCGGGCGCTCGCATCGAGCCTCGAACTTCAAGATCGCTACAGCGTCAGTTTTCAGTCGCGGATGGGACGGACCCAATGGATCACCCCCTACACCGACTTCCGCATCCCCGAGCTCGCTGCCGCGGGCGTGCGACGTCTGGCCGTCATGTGCCCGGCCTTCGTCGCGGACTGTCTGGAGACAGTCGAAGAGATCGGTATTCGCGCTCAGGAACAATTTCAAGCCGAGGGGGGAGAATCGCTAATTCTCATCCCCTCTCTCAACGCCGATCATGCGTGGCTCAAGGGCCTCGAGGCCATCATCCGAGACTCTCTTTAGGACGAGCCCGTCCACGACAGAGTCCCCAGCGCGAGTCGGTGACTAGCCCGAGATGATCAATCCGAGGCGAGCCGCTCGCGCCCGAATCTCCACGTCCGCGCCATAAATCGACGCAAAAAGCGCTGCGCGCATCCACATGCCATTGCGCACCTGGCGCCACACGACAAATCCAGGGTGGCTCTCCCACTCATCGGGAAGCTCATTCACTCGCGGCAAGGGATGCATGATCACACAGTCATCGCGCAGCATCTCGCGAAATTTTGGTTGCAATACAAACGGTCCCGTCGTTCCGAGCGTCTTGTCGTCGTTCGTATCCCATTCTTGCTGAAGCCGAGTCATGTAAATCGCGTCAATGTCCTTCGGCCCCTTACGAATCGTCGTCTCAAGGTCCTCGGTGGTATCGACGAGAATATCATGACGGCGAATGTAGGCGACCAGCTCGGCATCAGGTCGGTACTTCGCCGGGGAGACAAAGGTCACCTGCCCCACCTGAAATTTCGTGAGCAAATAGGCCAAGGATTGCGCAGCTCGGTTTCGGCCGACATCCCCGACGATCACGATGTGTTTGCCATCGAGCCCTCCACTCTCGCTGAAGGAATACCGCAGCGTATAGATATCAAGCAGGGACTGCGTCACGTGCTGGCTCTTGCCACTTCCCGCCGAGATCACCGGAATCGGCCGACCGCTCCGACTCAATGCCCACGCCGCACGCACGGCGAACTCATCGTCATGGTGCCGGGTTACGATGCCATCAAAGAAACTCGAGAGAGTACGAACACTATCCGCGACGCTCTCGCCCTTCGCGAAAGAACTCGTGCTGAGATCGCTCACGAGTCGGCACTGCGCTCCGAGTTTCTCTGCGGCGGCCACAAACGACTCGGCGGTACGTGTGCTTGGCTGCGCGAATAGATTCATGATTCGATAGCCGCGCAACTGACTCGTCAAAAAGCTACGACCATCTCGATCTCGGTCGAGCCTTCGGATGGCCGTCGCCGTGTCGCAAAGGACTTCAAGCTCCGCGCGGCTAAATTGCTGGCTGAGCAAGATAAAATACGGACGGCCATCCCGGCGTAACAACGTCGGCCGCCGTTCTCGATCGTGCAGGGCCTCTCGAAATTCTTCGTAGGAAATGCTCATGTTGTGTTCGAATTCCTTCCCTCGTTGCGCCGAAAGGTATTCGATCTCCCGGGTCTTGGGGAAGACTTCGTGGACGGCCATTCCGGGAGCGTCAAGCGCCTCCCCGAACGACGCGGACTTCGCATGGATCTCCGCAGTATCCCTTCCCCGGGCTCCGAAGCCCATCCACCGGGCTCTTCGGCCCGCAACACACGCCGCATGGCCCCACCTCTCAGGCATTCGCGGCATTGGCACCCGCAATCTCTTCGCACGTCAGCGCCAGCGGATCCCTGGTCGCTACCGAGCGCCGGCCGCGGGCCCCTACCCGCGAAGGCAACAGCACCGCCTGATGCAAGACAGGGAGCCAATCACCCCGTAATCTCGTCCCGGATGGGCGATTGAAGCGCTCGCGGGCGATGCTGCAATCGCCGGGTGCTGGCGGCAACGCGAGGCGCCCAAACACTGTTTTGGCGCCGGCCCATGCTGGTCTATGGTGTGCGGAAGTGACCCGACCCCCACACGCGGATCCCAACGAGGCTCCAGAATCGTCCAACACGAATCGCGGTGACTCGGCGGGCGATCCCGAAGGACAAGAACAGAAGAGACAGCAAATCGATCCCGCTGATTCCGGACCTCCAACCTCGCCGATTGCAGGTGACGCAGATTCCACAGCTGGCGCGGTCACTCACATGGCGCTCCAGCAGCCCGAGCGACAAGCGGCCATCGGGCCGACGCTGCTCGCAGTTGGGGGCGAGGTTGCGGAGCTTCTTGCGCCGCATCTGGCGGCGCAAGAAGATCCTCCCAAAGTAGAGACAACCCTCTCCACACGGGTCAAACAAGCGGTCTCCCAGGGACAATACCTATGTTCGATACTCTTGGCCGACCCAGGCGACGAATCTGCGGCATCACAGATTAAAGAACTCACCACACACGATACTCCGGTCGTCCTGCTCGTGCGCGCCTCGACCGACCAACGTGCCGTCATGCGAGGTCTCTCCCAACAACTAGGCTGCACGGCATGCATCTTGGTCGAAGACCTTTCGGCGGCGCTCCTCGATGCGGTCTTGTCCCATTGCGGAGCCATCACGAGAAGCCGAGCCGACCTTACAGAACTTCGCGAGCGGTTCTCACTGGCCATCAGAGGATCAAACGACGGAATGTGGGAGTGGGATCTTCGCAGCTCTCGAGTGTTCTACTCGAGCCGGTGGCGCGAGCTTCTAGGCTACGACGAGGACTCCGTCGACGACACGATCGATGCTTGGTTCCACCGAGTCCACCCCCAAGATGTCGTACGCGTGCGGGCCGACCTCGACGCTCATATTCACGGCCAAAAAAATATTCACGAGATCGAACACCGAGTTCGCGCCGCTGACGGAAGCTATCATTGGATCCTGAGCCGGGCGGCGGTGCATTGCGACAGCGACGGTACCCCGATCCGAGTGGCCGGGTCTTTCACGGACATCACCCCCTACCGCCAGCGAGAACGTACCCTCCGTGAACAAAGTCGTCACGATTCGCTCACAAATCTTCCGAAACGCGACGTCTTTCTTGAACGACTTGCGCGGACCGTCGAGCTTGGGCGCCAATACGATGACTTTCATTTTGCCGTACTCCTGGTGCACGCTGACCGAATTCGACCGATTCGGGACAGCTACGGGCAACGAGCAGCCGATTCACTCTTGAGCCTGCTGGCAAAACGTCTTCAAAAATGTGTGAGACCCGACGATCTTCTCGCTCGCTTCGCACCAGAAAAATTTGCTCTCTTGCTTGAGGACCTTGAACGGGCCAGCGAAGGTACGCTCCTCGCCGAGCGAATTCACAAGGCTCTACGCGAGCCCTTCGAGATCGAGGGCGCTCGAGTGCACACCTCCGTCAGCATCGGCATGACGTCCAGCGCGAGATCCTACACCAGCGTGGACCACGTAATTTCCGATGTCGCCGCCGCCGCCGATCATGCGCGCGCGCAGGCTTCAGATCGCAACGAGATTTTTCACACCAGCATGCGGGTCGAGGCGCTGAATCTCCTGCACATGGAAATCGAGTTGCGGGACGCCATCGAGCGCCAAGAGTTTCAGCTCCACTATCAGCCCATCGTCAACCTCCACGACCGATCGGTAATCGCCTTTGAGGCGCTCGTTCGTTGGCAACACCCCACACGAGGACGGATTTCCCCCGCGGAGTTTATCCCCACAGCCGAGGACACCGGACTGATCGTGCCCATTGGACGCTGGGCATTGAACGAGGCGTCTCGCCAACTCAGCACCTGGCATGACGAGTTTGAACTACAAGACTCCCTCTCGATCAGCGTCAATCTCTCGGGACGTCAAGCGTCCGACCCTCGATTGCTCCAGGACATTCTCGATACTCTCGAAAGTACAAAAGTCGACCCGTCCCGTCTCAAAATCGAGCTTACCGAGACCGTCTTGCTCGACAATCCCGATCGCGTCGTCACGTTGCTCGAAGAACTTCGTCGCCGCGGCATCAAGATTTGGATCGATGATTTCGGGACCGGATACAGCTCTCTAAGCTACCTACACCAATTTCCCGTTGATGGCCTCAAGATCGATTCTTCGTTTGTAAAAGTACTCGATGGTTCGGCAGAAAGCGCAACGATGGTCCAAACCATCCTTAGTTTGGCCACCAACCTTGGCCTCGAAGTGGTTGCCGAGGGTATCGAGACTCAGGTCCAAGCCGACCACCTGCTTGCGCTCGGATGCTCGCAAGCCCAAGGCTACCTATTTGCCCGGCCACTCAGCCCTGGCGACGCCTACGCAGTTCTCGCCAGGGGTGAGCTACCGTAAGATACACTTCGCCCCCCCAGCGACACCCCGTGGACACATGCATCGGCGCCCGCGTGTCTTGCTCATTTTCCGAAGGGGCCTATCCGGCCCGACGATCTCTCATTCACGTTGGAAGCCGGCAACGATAGGCTACTTTTCTAGTGTCCTGGGTTCAACACAATATTGTCGATCAAGCGGACACCGCCGTAGGTCGCAGCGACCACGCAAACACAAGGCGTCATCAAGAACTCGATCGACCGCAACGACAACGCATCGCGGATCTCGGCGTACTCAAGCTCGCCACCGCTCATCTGTGCCCCGGCGTCACTCAGCAACTCGGCCACCGAGCGCTCACCTGCGGCCACGCGAGCCGGGAGACTGCCCAAAAATGTTGAGATCTCGAGCGCGGCCCGACGAGAATTTTGAGTCAATCGGGCATTGCGACTCGACATAGCTAGCCCGTCAATTTCGCGGACAATGGGCACACTCGCCACCTCACCGCTCAGAAACAAATCCTCATGCATCTGGCGAATTATTGCCAGTTGCTGGAAATCTTTTTGGCCAAACACCGTAAAATCGGGCCGCACGAGGTTCCAGAGCTTGGCGACGACGGTGCAAACCCCCTTGAAATGCCCAGGGCGGCGAAACCCGCAAAGGATTTCGTCGAGACCCTTCACGTTCACCCATGTTCGGCTCCGTTTCGAAAATACTTCGCGCGGGTCGTCGGGGACAAAAACAACGTCGATGTCTGCCGCAGCACTCTTCTCAAGATCCCCAGCTTCGTCTCTAGGGTAACTGGCAAGATCCTGTGGGTCGTTGAACTGACTCGGATTGACAAAAATTGAGACTATCACTGAGCCCTCGCCCTTCGGGACCCTTGCCCGCGCCTCCTCCATCAGCGAGACGTGGCCCCTGTGCAAAAAACCCATCGTTGGCACAAAAGCGACCTTCTGATCGTCAATTCCACGCCTCCACTCGACGAGCGCGGCCGTCGTCCGTAACACCAGCATCAACTCTCGTCCCCAGAATGTCCCGACTCGCCGTTTTCTCGCTCCGTCACATCTCTTCCAACTCCAAAGCTGTGGGCCTCGTCCGGAAAATCCCCGTCCCGTACCTCCCGCGAGAACTCACCAAATGCCTCACGAATTGGCTCAGCCAAGGCGGCATATCGCTTCACAAATTTGGGCCGAAATGCGTCGTCTAGACCCAGGAGATCCTGCATCACCAAGACCTGTCCATCACAGCCAACACCCGCGCCAATTCCAATCGTCGGAATTTCAAGCGTGGTGCGAACCTGACTTGCGAGCGCTGCGGGGATTCCTTCGAGAACGATCGCGTAGCACCCCGCGTCTTGGAGTCGAATCGCATCTTCTTTGAGACGTTCGGCAGCCACCTCCCCCCGCCCTTGTATCTTGAACCCACCAAAGGCATGCACGCTTTGCGGTGTCAGTCCAAGATGGCCCATCACAGGAATCCCGGCGTGAACAATTTTTCGGATCGATTCGGCGATGGCCCGGCCTCCTTCGAGTTTTACAGATTCCGCGCCTCCTTCCTTCATCAAGCGCCCCGCACTGCGCAGCGCCTGATCTGGACCTACTTGATAGGTCATGAAGGGCAGGTCCACCGTCAGATGGGCAAAACGAAGCCCACGTCGCACACAACGCGCATGGTAGATCATGTCGTCGAGGGTGACGCCCAGCGTATTCGCCTCGCCTTGGACGACCATGCCAAGGCTATCGCCGACAAGAACAATATCGACGTCACAAGCGTCAACGAGACGTGCGAAGGTGGCGTCGTAGGCCGTCACCATAACGATCCGACGCCCTTCCGTTTTTTGGGACATCAAGGATGGAACGGTAACTCGGCGACGATCGATGGACACGGCGGGACAACTTCCGGTTCGGGGAGGGCACAGCATACCCCCTCGAACCGAAGAGTTTCCAGGCCATCTGTGTGATCCGATGCGCCCGCGTCTCGATCTCTCGAAGATCCGCGCTACAACCTACGTGGTTCAATCTTCAAGGCCGCGAGGTGTCGCTCCGCGCTATGGCGTTCGGGAGTCGCCGGTTCGTCCCGGGCGAGGTACGCCTCCCAAAGTCTACGAGCCATGGCCCCACTTCGGAGGGCTTCGGCTTGCAAGGCCCGCATGTAGACGTGTTCGTGGAGCGGAAACACAGCGAGAAGCGCATATAGCGAATTTCGATCTCGATCCATTTTTAGCGTACGGCGCATCAGCACCCTCGCCGCGGCCTCATCGCCGGAACGATCAAGGACCAACGCATGAATATAGTTGGATACCACCCGAAGCGCCCCCCGAGGGGAATCGAGTTGGGCTCGATGGGATTCGCGCTGCGCCGTCTCAATGTCACCTCGAAAGAGGGCGATGAGCGCTCGCATCCTTCGTAGACGAAAGGGCTCGACACCCGAAGATCTCTGCGATCTCGAGAAGGCGAGATCGGCCGCATCGTATTGGCATTGCGCGACGAGAGCCTTGCCGCGCCAATACTCGAGCGTCGCGGGGACCGCCTGCCGACGTGCGCTCGCCTCCACGAATATGGTCTCGATCCAAGTGAGGGCCCGGGCCCGGCTCGATACCATTCCCTCATTCAACTCGGTCAAATCTGTGTCCGCGTCGGTCTTCGTCGGCAACCGAAAGGTCCGTAACAGTTCGGTCCGCGCCGCGAGGCTAAGGATCTCCAAGGCGTGTGGGCATGCGACTGCGCGACGGGCCCAGCGATGCCTTTCATCATCGACCACCGTATCGGCCACCGACGTAAGCCGCTCTGCTTGGGCCTCACTCGACCACTCCCGACAACGAGACCACGAACGCGCTCCCGCGACAGCCCATGGCGTCCGATCTGCGACAACATCGATGGTCGCCAACGAGCCCTCGCCCGGCGACGCCGCGGCCAAACCTCCCCACCAATTAAGAGCGGCGATAAGAATACCAGCGTAAAGCCTTTCTCGGGTCCCGCGCCCCACCTTCCGATGTTCGGCACCCGGCACCTTTGAATCATGACACAGACACCGATGCACCGCGATTGAAGAACTGCGCCCGCTTTGTCGTAAATTTGACGAAGCGCGGTGGACAGAGACACTGCCCGCGTGAGCTCGGAACGGCGAAAGACTCCATCTCGTAGCACCTCGGACCCCCGAGAATCTCGCGCACCCCGACGGCCAGACCCTCGACACAGCGGGCGGCGCGCGGCATCCAGTCCCGCGGATCCAGGAGTTCGAAAGTCTGGAAAACCTAGAAAACGGCGGGCGCCAACGGCCACAAGACCGATCATCCCAGTTGAACTAAAGATCTTCGCTCGCGCGCTCGCCACGAGCACGTGCAACCTCGCACGCGAACGATCCAATGGACTTCGCGCCGCGACTCTCCGCCTTGCCCCACAAATCCTACGTGGGGCTCACGTGGGCCTCACCATTCTCAGGTCCTGTGCGGCCTCCCTATGGGGGCACCGACCACTTCTCTTTCGCAGCACATATCGCCTCGCCTGGTGGATCGCGCTCGCCATCTTGCTGATCGTCGGCAAAGCCGTATTTCGAGGAACGGGGGACAGTGCTCTACTCAACGAAGCCCACCTCTATATGGGGTTCGGACTCGCACTGTGCGCTACCGTCCTCGTGTGCGCGATCGAACGACGTATGCGCTGGGCGGCCTTTGTACTGGGCGCATGCCACGGAAGCCTCGCCCTCTTGGTGTGGGTCGCCCAGAGCTGATCCGAGCAACAACCGCCTGCAGACCACCATCCCGAGTTCAGCGACGAGCCCGTTCGGGGCCGATATTGACAGCATGCGTTCGCGCCCTATGAGGACTTCCAAGGCCTCTGTCATGACAACGTGTCACCAGTCCATCAACGCCCGCGGCCCGACGGCCGCGGTACCCACAGCCGGAAACCTACATCCGGCTCCATTTTCCCCGATCGGCATCGCATGAAAGTTGCCCATATATGCGTCTCGATGCTGTCCAACCTGCCCTTCTTATGGGCACGGATGCTCGACAACTTGCCGGGCTGGGAAAATATGCACATCTTCGGGGGCAAACGCACCTGGAACGGCTGGAAGACCGATGTCATGTTGCATGGTGGCCCGCAACAGATCCAAAAGGCCCGCGATTTTATAAGCGCCGCCGACGTCGTCATCTTCTACGGCCACGCCCATCCTCGTCGACTGATCGGCCCAATGAACATCGGGCCCCTCCTCAAGAAAAAAACCGTGGTACAGGTCCTCGCGGTCGATCCATTCTTGATCTGGAAACCGAATTTTCCTCTCAATTTATGGCGCGGCTGCCTCGGACAAGCGCACAAAATCGTCGCTACAGGGGATATGGTGGATGCCTTTCCAGATGCGGAGTTGGTCCCGATCGCCGTCCCCGCCAACAGCGACATCTACCGCGCAACCCAAGCGCCTACCCGTGAAGATCAGACCACGAGGATACTGCTCGCCGCGACAAACCCCGCCCTAAAGCGGGTGCCAGCGATGATCGCCGGAGTCGAGCGGCTACGATCACTCACGAACAAAAAGATCGATATCGACTACATCACAGACATCGACCACGTAACACTCATGGACCGCAAACGTGCCGCGGATATCATCCTTGATCATGTTTCCCCAGGAGGCTGGGGGCTCAACGGCTGCGAGGCAGGCGCTGCCGGTCGACCCACACTGGTGCGTTTTTCAGACCCCGTGCAGCGAATCTATCATCGGACGCTCGGTTGCGGGAAAGCACCGACGATCAACACCAGTGACGACCCCGAGGCCATCGCAAAGGCTCTGCTTCCCTTTGTCGAAGACCGAGACTTGCGCGTTGAGAGTGGCCGCATCCTGAGAACCTGGGTGGAAGACTATTGGAGCTGCATCGTGCGAGCACCACTCCTCGCCGAGGTCCTCACCAAGTTTGCGAATCGCGGGGCCAATGTGCGGCCATCCTCCGTGCCTCTTTGCCGAACGTCCTAAAACTCACTCTCTACACCGCGCGCCCCCAACAGGCCGTACGATGAGAAATATTGATCTCTACCAACATGACTATCTCGACAATCCCTTCGAGGAGCACCTCATCGCCTGTCGTCATAAAAAGGCAGCGGAGGTCATGGCCACCAAAAAAGCAAGGCACATCCTTGAGATCGGATGTGGCCTGAAGCCAATTTACCGATACTACGACGACTACAGCACCCTCACCATCATTGAACCCTCTACACTCTTTGTCGAGAAACTCCGCGGAGACCAACCGCATTCAGTTCGTTGGATCAACGATGAACTCAAGGTCGACCACATTCAAGATCTCGCCGGTCAGTTTGACTTCATCGCAGTAAGCAGTCTCCTCCACGAACTCGATGACCCCGAAGCTCTGCTAAGAACAGTCGCGGAGATCGCCGCACCCCGGACGAGCATTCACATCAACGTTCCGAACGCGAATTCATTTCATCGGCTGCTCGCGCAAGAGATGGGCCTAATCGCTGACGTGTTTGAACTCTCCGAACGACAAGTCCGATTTCAACAAAGCTCAACATTCGACATCGCCACTTTGACCGACCTCGTCGAACGATGTGGACTTTCAATTGAGGAGAGTGGAAGTCTATTCATGAAGCCATTCACACACCGACAGATGCAAGAAATGTTGAACACCAACACTATCGATGCACGTGTCATCGATGGCCTCTCCACACTTACCAAGCATTTTCCGGATCACGGTGCTGAGCTGTACCTAAATGCGTCAAAAAATCGATGACTGCATGCGACTACATTGTTGTGGGCGGGAACATATCATCAATGATCTGCGCGCGCGAACTCGCCCATCAAGGTGCGACCGTCGTCCTTGCCGCCACGCCGTCCTCACTGGGTGGACACTTTTCGACTTACCACACGCTCGACCATGATTTCGACCTCGGGATGGTGCTTCTCGAGTTCGACTCATATATGACGCAGTCCACAGAACTCTCTGATTTTGATCCAGAGGTTCTCGGAAACATCGGGCAGTTTACAAAACAGGTCGAGGCATACATCGCCCGTCACATCTCGCATCGACCTGTGGCGGACATCTTGGTCGCGAGAAATGGAAGACTGCTGAGCGACTATTTCATTTCGAACGATCTTGACGACATTTTTATGTCCCTCCGCGCCAATGAGCGGGCACGCGTCGAGTCCGAACTTCGCTCCTGCATCCGCGAGAACCTCCTACACCCCCGCTGCAAGGCAGAATCTCCGGCCTACGCGACCGCATCGTACGCTCAGTGCTCGCTCGCCAACCACGGACAATTCCTCCACAGCAACTTCATGGACCCTTTGGTCCACAAGGCCACAAACACCTCAAGCGGACTGCTCTCCGGCCAATTTCATCGACTTTTTTGGGCCCCACTGTTCTACCCCGAAACTCTACTTCAGCACCTTACCACCGGGACATCACCTCTCGTTCCAACAACATTTAGCTATCCCCAAGGAAGTACAGGGGTCCATGCCCTGACCGATTCGATACTTCGACAAATGAGTCTAGAGCCCTCATTGCACGCCCTCGACAGTCTCGACAGCTTGAGTCGGTCGGGTTCGACATGGAATATTAACGATCGTTTTAGCGCGCCAGCGCTCATTACATCTCTGCCGCAAGCGAAAATACTTCGTCTTCTTGATCTCCCCTATTCTCCACTCACCACAGGGTCCTACGCCCTCGTGTTCATCGAACTTTCTGGGCCCTGCGACGTAAATGTTATTACAAACGCGGATGAAAATTTTATTTTCTATCGTCTGAGCAACAGCAGTCGAATTCGCTCAAGAAAAGGCGAAACATCCCACCTCGTGGTGGAATACAATTACGACTACGCAATTTCCACGGATCGTTCGTTTTTTTCCTCGAAACGATATGTCGAAGACATTCTTGGTTTTCTCGAAACCTACGATCTCGGAACACCTCCGAGCATCGTCCGTCACCACCTTGTCTGCCTCGCTGGCTCCATGTCATTTCCCACCATGGACAATGTTCGCAGATCCGATGAAAACCGCGAACGGCTGCGCGAGGTCACGGGTCTGCACCCGATGGGATCGTCGCTCGGAATCGGATCACGCTCCCTCAACCACCAGATCATTCAGTCACTTCACTACGTAGAAAGCCAATCACTCAACCATGAATGACTATGCAAGACGTCTCGATGAGATTGATGAGTCTTACCATGATGCCGACATCCCCGATAAATTCATCGAGAACATATGTCAAGAGCACATGATGACATGGTTGATCTCTAAAATAGCGGAAAAACAGTCAATCCTCGAACTAGGGTATGGTGATGGCATCATCAATCGTGCACTCGTCGCCCGCGCCGCTCCAGTTCACGTCATCGAGGGTTCACCGAGGGTCGTCGCTCGTGCCCGTGCCCTCGATCCCTCTCTCAGTATCGAGCAGGTTATGTTCGAAAACTTCGTTCCACAAAAGCGATACGACTGCATCTTGGCGATGCATGTACTTGAACATGTCGACGACCCCGTCTCCCTTTTGAAAAAAATGCGGTCGTGGCTCAGCTCCGACGGTGAGCTCCTTGTCGTCGTCCCGAACAAAGGATCGTTGCACCGAAAGCTCGCGGTAGTCATGGGCCTGCAAGACCAACTCGATGCTCTCAGTCCACGGGATCATGCGGTCGGACATCAGCGCGTGTACTCCCACCAGACCCTGAATTTTGATCTCGATGCCGCGGGATACACGGTCGTCGAGTCGACAGGTTTTTTTCTCAAGACGCTGCCGAACGGAATGATGCTGGACCATAGCGAATCCCTCATTCGAGCGATGAACGAGATCTCAACCGACCTTCCCAAGAAGCTACTCGCCAATATCGGCATGATCGCCGGGGTGCGGGACTAGCAATCCTGTCGGTCATTCCGAGCCATCTGCGCGCCGCAGTCCTTTTCGCCTGCTCGACGAACTCTCTCTCCACGCCACCAGTTTCGGGCCGGCAGCTTCGCTGCTAAGCTAGTCCAGCGTCATGGCATTAAAGGCACACCTACGAGGGCTCGCAAGCAGTATGATCAAAAAACTAGCGCCAGGATCGTCTCGAAGACGGCGCTTCGAGACGATCGACCGCACGGAATTGCTCGACCTCACCGGCGATAGAGCCTTCGAACCCGAACTCAAACTCATCGGTCCCTACCTCCGAAGCATGCGCGACCTTCCGGGAATTGCCTTCGATGTCGGCGCCAACATCGGCGAATACGCCTACGTCATGGCCAACGCCCTGGGACCGGACAGGGTCCACGCCTTCGAACCAAATCCCGAGGTTCACAAGCAGCTTCGCAAGACCCTCCCAGACATCCATTCACATTGTCTTGCACTTTCGGACCGCACGGGTGAGGCGCGGATTACGATCCCGACCATACAAGGTCGGTCCTATTCGACTCGAGGTTCACTTGAAGCCATCGCAGAGCCCGGGCAAACGGACCAAAGCTGTTTCACCGTGTCCACCCAGACCCTCGACTGTTTTTGCGATGAACATAATCTCACGGGCCTCAGCGCAATCAAGATCGATGTTGAGGGTCACGAGGATCATGTCATCACGGGGGCAAAGGCCGTCATCGATCGCGACCGGCCCCTGCTGGTTGTGGAGCTAGAGCAACGCCATGGTGCCGTTCCCCTCGTCGATCGCATTGGAGACATCGAGTCGCTCGGATACCGGGGCTATTTTCTCGATCTCAGAGCTCGAACTTTCCGCGGTGCTGCGAGCTTTGACGCCAACGAGCGTCAGCGCTATGAACAGATCAAGACCGTAGACTACGTGAACAACTTTATTTTTGTCCCGCGCGAGCGCGAGGACAGAGTCATGAGTCTTTTTCGATCTCTGATTCCCGCGCTGCGCTAGAATCAGCGCGTTCTTTTCCCTGCACCGCCCGAGCCACCCGTCCAAGGTCGCCCCCTTTCGTTCGGGATTGCAGCCACCGGGCGCCTCCTCTACAGATTCGCCGCCATCACGAGTTTCAAACTTGGCCGAAACCCGAGACTTTCTTTAAAGCGTATGAGTCCCAAGTTGGGGACCCCACGGACGGTCGACGTGCCCACGTCAAGAAGACAAAATCCCTCCCGTCGCCCATAGTCGTAGAGTCCCTCCGCCAATGTTGGGATCGGGCTAGGGTTCTCGACCCCTTCGATCTCGGCCCAATAGAACACATAGAGAACCGATCGATTGATGGGAACACACACAGCGGCGGCAACCAGATTCTTCCCGACCTCGACCCCGAACAGCCGAAAGTGATCTGGAATCGTGTCCGATCCCATCTGCATGGCCGCCAGAGTCATCGTCATCGGAAACCCTCGCCGCGCGCGATTCCTCTCTATGATCCCGTAAACAAGGCCGAGATCGGAATCGTCCAGCTCAGAAAAATGGTATCCGCGACGGGCGGCTCTTCGAATATTTTTGAGATTTCCTCGGCTCACCAAAGCCGCGAAAGGCTCACTCAAGATTGTCCTGGCGTAACTAAGATCATGACAGGAGATTTGATATCCGCGGCGCATGAGCACGTTCATGACGATCGCATCCCACCCCTGGTCATGGGCCTGTGCCGCAAGGGCGAGCTGCAAGCGACCTCCACCCACACTGAGGATGTGAGACTCAATCGCATCAAATATTGCCTCCAACAACTCCAGGGTCCGCGCGCCTTCGCGGAGGTAGATGCCCCCAAAGCTTCCGCGACCGGGACTGACCCATGCACCTGCTTCTTGCTCGTGGCAGGAAAAGATGCCGGCGTGTTCGCCTTTGCCATCGTAGATTCGGACGACCAGAGCCCGAATCGATACGTCCCGATGCAGCATGGTAAAACACTCCCGCTGAAACAATGGGACACACGACAAGGCCGTTCCTCGGGGAGCGATCTCACTTCCAAGATCATCGCTAGCACCATGGATAGTCATCCTATACCCCCCTGGAAGGCGCACGTCCTCCCGCGCCGAGCCGACATTGAGTCCGACGGTCGACGAGGGCTCGTCGCTCCCACGCTCCCGCCCTACGCACAATCGGCCGACTACATTGTTGGCAGCCACGGTCTTCATGCTACGTGGTTGCCTCCAGTCGGCAAGAAACTCGATGGCCGAGGTAACCAAGATTTTCTGATTGGCCGAGGTAGTGGCCAAGCGGCCCCCCCACCCTCTCTTCGCTGTGCGACAAAAGCTGGCGGGCAGCCGACAACAAATCCTTCGCACCGAGATGCAGATAGGCGCCGTCTCGGACTCCAGGGCCGGCGAGCAACAACGCCCCCCCAGCATCAACATCCAAAAATTCTGCAGTACCGTGAGCCGCTCCCGCGACGAGGCTAAACTCACGCATCGTCGAAACTTCGACAAGCGTCGCGTTCTCCAGCGGTCGACAACGGACCCCTGCGATGACCGGACAGAGAAAAGGTGTCCATGCCTGAAGGTCATCCAGCATCCTCATCGAAACCGAATTGTCAGGGACGATGAAAAGCGCACCACCACCCGCGGCAACCGCGGATTCTACAACCCCGCCTATCTGCTGGATCGCATCCAGAAGACCGATCGTTCCGCTCCGCGGAGTCGAGGATATTGCACTGGTCACCATGATACGAGCGTGCATTCCCGCGGTATCGATCAACTCTCCGACACAGGCATCAATTTCTCGAATACGACTCGGGAATGCCGTTCCGAGCGCCCCCAACGTCCCTGGAATATCAACGTAGACGAATCGGGCTGCCCCCAGATCCACGATCTCGCGAAACGCGATGGGGATCTGTTGACGTGCACGCAAAGAGCTCGCCCCTCCAATGTTTAGATGCCGAGCGGATCGGGACGACTCCCCTGCTGTAATCATTTGGGCCCTCGGTTCGAGGGCGAGCAGGGCATCTGCGAATGCCGACTCATCACAGTCGATCTCCAGTTCTCTGGTCCACGGAAGATCAAAGGTCCGGCGTTCGAGAGCGACACAAGGCTGAAACACTTCTGGAAATGCGACCCCCTCCATCTCTAGATATCCGAGTGAACCTCGGCCAGCCAGCCGCGCAAGATTCGGCATATGACTCGCGTGGGTAAGAAGTAAATCTGGATCGAGCCCAAGAATATTAATCCACAGCAGTGATGGCGACACGGCAACAGTCCCAAGCACTGCATAAAGCGACAGCACGAGCTGTCAAATTGGAGACACTCGACCATTTTTTTTGTGTACAGCGCGGTCTCGAAACAGTGTCCCTGTGCGCGACTCACATCGTTGAGGCCCATTCTCGGTCGTCTCAGCACGCGAGAGTCGATGCCGCGTACCGCACTCTTTCGGTACGCGATGATTCCGCATGACAGGAGCGCCCGCTGCGATGTTCGAAACCGCAACCTGCCGCCTTTAACACCCTCACGGCAAGGTACGTAGTACTTTCGGGTTCGCTCATCTTCGGCGCGAATCACGAGTCACCAGCACCCATGACGACACCCGTACCACCGACTGAAGACGAGGATTCCTCTCCTGATCTCGAGACCCTTCCTCCTCCGCCTCGCTTCGCGGGTGACTCTGACATTGGGACCGTACTCCCTATCTCTGACGATCCAGAGAACCCGGACGACTCCTATTACCAGCCCTCCGACACCATCGATGTCCCTCGATTCGACGCGAGCGTCCTGACCCAACGACGAACGCCCAAGAGACTTCGTCCCGGCGTCTTGGCTGTCGCAGGTATCACCATCGGTCTACTCGGTGTCGTTGTCTTGATCATCCAAGAACGAAGTGCCCCCCCTGAGACCCTCCCGGTCCCCTCTACGGTCTCCGCCTCCACGGAGGCCTCACCGCCCATCGTCGCGGCCCCCTCCTCGCCCTGCCCGTCCGACATGGTGTTTGTTCCCGCAGGAAAATTTTTCATGGGGACCCATGACGAGCATCCGATCTTCGCTACGGCACGACCACCAACACAACGGACCGTCAGTGGTTTTTGTATCGACCGCCATGAAGTCTCGGTCGGCGACTACCGTGGCTGCTCGGATCTAGGAAACTGTCTTCGCGCTCACCGTGACTCCACCTACCCTCAGGCATCGCTGAGCCGCTCCGAGTGGACATCTCAGCGGGAAAAACGAAGCGTCCTATGCAACGAAGCCAACGACGCGCAGGTCGCCCATCCTGTCAACTGCGTGTCGTGGGCACAGGCCTCCCACTATTGTGCGACGGTGGGCAAACGACTGCCCTCGGAGGAGGAATGGGAGTTTGCCGCCCGTGGCTCAGATGGTCGGGTCTACTCCTGGGGAGATCAGCCGCCTTCGCCACGCCATATGAATGGCTGTGGACCAGAATGCACAGCTTGGAAGGCTGAACAGGGACTGAGCGGCACCAACACCCTCTACTCCCGATCCGACCAGTACCCGGGAACCGCCCCCGTGGGCTCCTTCCCCGAGGGCATCTCTCAACACGGAGCCATGGACATGGCGGGAAATGTCTTCGAATGGACAGCGACGGCCTTTGTGTCCAGGAACAAAAAAGGACCCAAGCAATATGTCATTCGCGGAGGCGCTTTCAACAGCACGATGCCACAGTTTGCGGACCCTGCACTTCGCTTTGGCCAAGTCGCAACCGCACATCCAGATGCTGTCGGCTTTCGGTGCGCCATGACTCCCGCCGCGAACATTCTCTAGCAGGCCGTGAAAGCCTTATCGGCGAGCAACTGAGTCCTGATTTCTCAGGACTCAATACCCAAGATCACTCCGCGTTCGTACAGATCTGCGATCAGATGGGATGCTCGAGCGAGGAAGGAGTCATTGAGCTCGACACCCGAAGCGGAGGCGCCGGCCCGGGCGGCTTCGCCTAGCGGCTTCCCGTCCATCAATGCCCGAATCAGAGGACTGAGCGGCTCACTGATCTCCAGCACACGTAGGTCATGCTCTGCATCCCGATAGGCCAGGAGATCGACCGGAACGGCGGCCGGTGGCTTCGGCGGAACATTCGTCAAGCGCCGTATCTCGTGAACCCGATGTTGATAACGTACAAGACGCGATGACCCACAAAAGGAGAGCGTCGAATCGATCATGAGAGCGAGCGTGTCGGTGGGCGGGGAAGGGTTGGGTGGTGATGCACCGACTTCTTCTTCGAGCAATTCATACTCAGCGAGATCCGCCAAATAGTCGGCCACCGAGAGGTCCTCCACCCAATGCAGCCCGGCCCATTTCACAAATTCCATCGGGAGATCTCGAAGATAGCGCGAGACCGGTCCCTCCTCGTGCATCCATCGATCAACGTCACCGGCGAATGCCGCCTCTCCGCGGTGAACCGCTGTTCTCGGAAGAAAATTGTTGACCGTTCGATGGACCGAGTTGCGTACCAAACGACGATAGACTCCAACTCTAGAGCGCGGAAGGCTGAGGATAAGCTCGCTAGCCTCCCCGCAGATGCCCTGCCGCCGAAGACGCGCCGCATCAAGACTCTCGACATCATCGAGACCGAGTATTGCCCTCCCGAGTCCCCGCTCGATGGCATCGAGATATCCTCGATGGTCCTCGTCCACAGTGATGCTCCCTGAAATTTGACCCCCAAAGTCGCTCTCGCACTCTTTTCCCATCGACCGATCGACTTCGTAACGCCCGAGCGCTGACTCATATGCATCGGCAAGCACCGCAACCTGCTCACCCAGCACTTGTAGCGATGGAATATTGTTGTCGCGCTCGTACAGGACAGGAACCGGTCCAATTCTCTGCACGACCCAGATCATCATATTTCGAACAGCTTCGTTGACGTCAGACCCATGGGTGTCGATGATGAGATTGTCGAAGCTCTCCAAGCGTTCGCCCCCCGCGACATGAATGTTCGACACCCGGTCAAGCGGGAGCTGTCGTACAAATTCATGGGCGTCAAATCCGTGATTGCCAGCGTTCACCAGCACATTATTCACGTCCAAAAGTAACCCGCACTGAGCCTGGTCCACGACGCCGTGAATGAATTCAAGCTCACGCATGAATGCCATGCCTGGATTCTTCTTGCCCCGCTGGAGCCCCGACAACGCGTCCGGCGTGACATAGTAGGAGATGTTCTCGACGGATAGCGGTCGCTTCAGCCGATCTTGCGCCCACAGGATCCGATCCGCGACATGGCTCACGACACGTGGGTCATGAGGTAGCGGCAAGAGGTCGTGAAGATTCCGCCCGTCAATGGCCGACCAACAAAGGTGATCGCTATGCCGTTCCACACCGAGATGGTCCAGAAATATCCGAAGGTCACCAAAGTAGGTAGGATCCTGCGGATCCGTCGACCCGAGATTCATCATCAAACCATGGGTCAAGAGCGGGTGATGCTCAGCAACCCTGAACAGCAACTCCGGAAAGCTTCCGCCTCTGCGCATGTAGTTTTCGGGGGAGGCCTCAAAAAATGCGATGGAGTTCGGGACATTTCCTTCCACCACCTCATCAAGAAAGGCCCAGCGCAGCCCCAGCCCTACCCCAGTGATTCGTCCGTGGATCGACCCCATTCTCCAACGATCCTAGGACAGATGACACAACTTCGCACTCTGAGCGCGATCGCGCTCAGAGTGTTCGCCGACCGACGCCAAGCGCCCGCCTAGAGAACCGCGGCGGACCCCGCCCGCCAAGTCTCACAAAGGGCCCATAACCAGACTGTAACATTTTCAAGGCGGTGGCAGTATTGCCGACGTGACAGCCCGCCGAATTCAACGACCCGCGTCAAGCTTCACCCTTGCCATCCTCCTTCTAGGCAGTTCGGCGGGCATCAATGCCTGTACCCAACCGGACCCGAGACCAGGAGCGCAAAAGACGCAGGCAATTCAGCCCAACGAGGTCAAAGCCGAGTCGCCCACTGCGATGACCTTCACCATCTCTGATGCAGGAGGGGCCGTCCGCTTTGAGATGGATGCCCCTCTCGAAAAACAAGATGGCACCGTTCCGAAGGGGGCGCTTAGCGGCGCGATCCACTTTGATCTCAAGGACCTAACCAAGAGCAGAGGGCTCATCGACGTCAATATCGGGAACCTTGAGATCTACCAACAGAAGGCAAAAGAAGACGCCGTGGGGATCTTCGGCGACCGCGAGAAGAGCGAACTACAAAATGAGCATATGAAAGACTGGCTCGAGATCGGACCCGACGCTCCGCTCGAAGAAAGGGGCAAGAACACACTTATTCAATTTGAAATGAAGTCGATCACATCTTCCTCGACCGTGGACGTCACCTCTCTGACTGGCGCGAAGAGGCGCGTCACCATCAGCGCGGTTGGCGATTTCCGCCTGCACCAACGCACGAGCAAAAAAACAGTCGCACTTGAGCTGGTCTTTACCTATGAGGGGGACACTCCAATGTCGGTTCAGGTCTCGACCGTGAAGCCTTTCGCTGTCGACCTGGATGAACACGACGTTCGACCCCGCACCGCATTTGGCATACTGGCTCAAAAAGGTCTCTCTGCCATGTCACCCAAGGTCTCGAAAGAGGCTAAAGTCAGCGTAGACTTTGTGGCCAATGCCGCAACCAACTAGGAACTAGAGAACCAACGATGGACGCAAGAACACTATTCGCCACTCTCGCAGTACTCGGAAGTGGAAGCACGCTCGCTGCCTGCGACAAGGGTGGCTGCGACGTCACAGAGCACCCCACACAAGCGCCAACCGAACAAGCCGGAGCCGAAGCCAACTGTTCAGAAGGTCGCTGTGGCGGATCTTCGACCGATGCGGCCACAGCCGACGAGGCCCACGCGGGCGAGGCCAACTGCGGTGAAGGCAACTGTGGAGCCAAGGCTGAGCACGAAACGGCCAGCGGTGGCGAGGCGGGAGATGCCGGTAGCACCAGCGGGCCCGCCTCTCCAACGCCAGAGACGGCCGCTTCCGCGGCTACGACCCCGACGGCAGAAGCTACGCCCGCAGTCACCAAAGAAAAAGTGACGCCACCCGTCGCGACCAAGAAAAAGAAGAAAAAGAAGAGTTCTTCCGCCAAGGGCGAGGAGAAGTGCGGCGAAGGAACCTGCGGATAAAACGATCGGGAGCAGCGGATCGCTCGCCTATGAGGCCTCACCCTCATCTCGCCGATGGCGCCTTCGGATACGAAGGTGCCATCGTAGGTTAAGACGATCACTGCATTCCCGTCCACGTTGGCAAAACAGTCTTCGATTGTCGGATGCTGTGGTCTATGCCATAGCGGATCGGTGTTCGGCAGCCTCGCAGCCCTCGCCATTCGGCATCGTGTGGCGGTCATATGGCTCTTTGCCATACTCGCCGGTGTGGCCATCATCGGCGTAACCCGACTCAAGCTCGATTTTAGCTCACGGTCATTCTACGGGGGAAAACACGGCGACGTGGCGAAACTCGAGTCATTCCACAACCAGTGGGGACTCGACGACAACCAATTTATTGTTGTCGCCAGCGCCGGTGAACCTCTAGAAAAGAATGCGACGATTTTCGAAAAGTCCCGCATCGGTCGACTGCGCCTGCTCGCACGCGAGCTTACGAATCACCCGGACGTGACTCGAGTCGTGGGTCCGCATACCGTCTCTACATTCGTCGGCCGCGAGTCACGAATCACAACTGCCCAAAAGCTCGGACTGCTCTCGCTCGACCAGAAACACGGCGCGCTGATCGTCGAGCTGGGGTTCTCATCGGACGATCTTCCCAGAGTGGTTGCCGTTGTCGACCAACTCCGCGACATCGTCGCCCGGCACTCGAGCCCTCATTTACAGTTGGAGTACGCGGGACTTCCTGCGGTGAGGGCAGCATTCTTCGCCCTCACGCTCAGTGATCAGGCTCTTTTTGTCCCACTCATGGTCCTGCTCGTGGCCCTGGGCCTCTTTGTCGCCTTCCGCTCCGTCCTCGGGGTGGTCATTCCAGGCCTCGCCGCCGTACTCCCCTTGCTCTTTCTTCTTGGAGCCATGGGCTGGTCCAACGAACCACTCGGACTCCTTAATCAAGCGTATTTCACATTGATCCCAGTGCTGTCCGTTGCCTCTGCGGTACACCTCTATTCACGTGTCGGCGAAGAGTTTCGCCTCCGTGCCGACGCACCGTCCCCGCAAGCACTCGAACAAGCCATCGTCGAGGCGTCTCGCCGAGTCGGGGCGGCCTGTCTCGTCGCAAACATCACCACCGCGCTTGGCTTCGTTTCGCTGGTCACGGCATCGATGCCAATCCTTCGCCAATTCGGGCTGTTCGCGGCCCTTGGCATGACGTTCTCATTTTTTACGGTCGTGATTCTTCTCCCGGCGTTAATTGCTGTCATCGATGCACGGACCACAACCGTCCGAGCGGTCGTGTCATCGAGCCGACGGCGTCCGCTCGAAGCCATACTCGGTCGCTGCGCGAGCGCGTCTACCGGCAGACCAGGTACGGTCATCGGCGCAGCGCTCCTCTTCACTTGCGCCGCAACTTGGTTCAGTGGACAAGTGGAGATCGACAATCGCGTCGGAGATCTTCTCGAACCACAGCACCCCGTACGCCGCGCCAATACGCTCGTCGACACAAAACTTGGCGGAAGCCTCTCTCTCGAAGTCGACCTCACGGGAGACGTGAGGTCGGACGATGGTCACGCGCAAATGGAGGCCTTCATGGATTGGGCAGATAGCCAACCCGAGATTCGTATCGTCCTCGGACCTGGACGACTGCCTCTCCCTCGAACAACTCCCGCGGGCGACCGTGCTCATATCACCCTCCGCACCGGCGATATCGGTGGGCAGGCATTCATCGCCCTGGTATCTCGAGCACGCCATATCTTTGAAGTCTCGGCGCCATCGCTCACGGCGACCTTCACGGGTACCAGCTATCTCGCCTATCGTGGTGTCAACGAGATCACCCAAAACCTTCGTTCAAGCCTCTTGCTCGTTCTAGGGGTGATTCTCGTCTCCATCGCTATCATCTTTCGTAGCATTCGCATCGCGCTACTCGCCGCTCTCCCCAATCTTCTACCGTTGCTCTTCACCCTGGCGGTGCTCGGCGCAGCCGACATTCAGCTCGATCCACTCGGCGCAGTGATCGCCACGATGGCTCTCGGAGTGGCCGCCGACGACACCATACACCTGCTTGTCCGGACGCGAGAGGAGCTCATCTCGGGAGTGTCCCTGCGTGAAGCCATCGATACGGCAGTCCGAACAGCCGGCGCGTCCGCGACCATAACTTCGCTGATCTTGGCGGGAGGCCTTGGCATCAACATGTTCTCGTCGTTCCCGCCAATGGCCCTCCTCGGTCTTCTCGGCGCACTTGTCATTCTCTTTGCCCTCATGGCTGATCTATTGCTCTTGCCAGCGATGTTGATGCTCGGCGGCCGAGTCATCGAGGCTCACTTCGACGTGAAGTCTCGCTAGAAAATGGGCTGGGGGTGACTTCGACTCAATGCTCATCCCCATCGAAAAGTTTGTCTGTTCCCTCCTCAAACTCGCATCGAATCAACAAGGATTGTTGCGCGTGCCAGTCTCCCAAATTCACCTTCATCGCGGCGACCATCTCCGGAAGCTGATGCACCAGATTGATTTCCTGCCGCGGATCGTCGATTCGATCATACAGCTCGACGACCCCGGTTTTTCGACCAACGATTAAGCGGTAACGACCTTCTACAAGCGAGACTTTGGGCTCGTAGCTGGCGTTTGCCGAACTCTGGACCATTTCAGCGCGAGCCATGAGCGCAGCCACCGACCGGTCTTTCTTGTTGACCAAGGAAAACAACCGACTACCTCGCGCCGGAAAAGCCTCACTCACAATTCTCTCATGCCGTTCTTCGCCGATCCAACTCAAGCTCGAAACGCCCTGAGGCGCCGGAAGATCGAGAAAATGGTGAATCGTAGCCGTAAGATCGGTCAAGGCAACCGGCTCGATCACTGTGCCGGCTTCGACTCCGGGATAGTGAACAATCAAGGGGACATCCGTCAACCAAGCGTCAAGGTACACATGATGTCCCACGTACCCCCTTTCTCCGAGGGCTTCGCCATGGTCACTCATTAGGATGATCAAAGAGTCATCGAGCCATCCACCGACCTGAAGCTCTTCAAACAGTCTCTTCATATTTCTGTCCAGATACGAGACCTCGCTAAAATACGCGCCACGTTCTCCTGGCCACAACTGCGGGTCCTCGTGGCGTCGGTACGGGTGATGTGGTTCTAGGTAATGCGCCCAAATCATCGCCGTCGAATTCGTATTTCTAGCACGGCGAAGTTCTTCGATCACAGCCGATGTCGTGTCGCTAGCATCGGCTCGAACATATTTCCGTTTCACCCCCTGGACAAACAGCGAGTCGATAATTTTCTTTCTGAACCACTTGTTGTGCGGAAGAATCACCAAATTTCGGTCGAAACGATGCTGAATGCGACTAAAAACACTCGTCGGCATGCTTGGCGCATAAAGTAGCCGACTTGGGCTCATCCCAGTGAACGCGCCGCCTAAAGCGAAAATCGTTGCAGGATAGCTACTAATCGCAGATTTGAAGTCCAGCGAGTGACTTGCGAATTTCATGACATTCGCCATGACCGGAATCCCTGCGCGACGCTCATCGAGCATGTCTCGTCGCAAGGCATCGACCGACAAAATGATCACATTTTTTCGCTGATCGCTTGCGAGCCTCAGCGGACGTTCCGGAATACGTTCTTCCGACGGACACGAAAACACCCTCGTGCCCGCGATATCCAATCGTGCATAGTCGGGGCCCTCACCGTCGCCCGACAACATCCGATTCGCAGCATCTGCAATTCGGCTGACCAGCAACACCTGTCCTCTCCCCGACTCTTCCACGAGCAGGCCATGTCCGGCCAAGGTCAGCAGAAAAATCATCCCCAGCCAATTCGGTGCCGCCCAGATTCTAACGAGCGCCCCCAATACACTCGCCAATGCCAACCAACACAGGCCAACAACAAACAGGGCTGCATGAGCATAAAAAGCGAGCTTCGTCACCACAACCCAACCGGTCGACGCCGCGACCATCAGTCCAAAAATGAGCCATACGGCTGTCGCTATCCGTGAATGCCGAAGGTTCCTCGACCCCGCAGTGGCCAGTCCGCGCGTCAACCATATCCAACACACAAGCGCCATGACAACGAGAAGAATCGTTATTGCCACTCGAATCAGCGCCACCCACACATGCGCCGAGACCCCATCTCCGGCCGTTAAAAATCTCGCCTGATCATGCGCGGGCCACCACACGAGTGCGACTACAAGCAGGCCGCATGCCCACTCTCCCCGCGAATGAAGTCGCATCAAACGGCTTCTCGCCCATACAAGCCCGCCGACTAGCGCTGTCCCCACCAGCGAATAGAGGACCGAAAGCCTCGCCACGTAGGTGCTCATATCCAGATCCAGAAGACGTCCGTGTCTGAAAGCAAACTCCACAACCACAAGAAGGAAAAACGCCACGGCGCCCACCCCAACCGCGCCAGCGCCAGACACTCCTTTCCCCAAAACCTGGCTCGCCCTCTCGCCTCGCCCGAGGCCCATCGCGCTAGAGTTCACCGCCGGAGAGCGCACGTTCCTCTTGTGGAATCCGAATCCCAAGCAGCAATGCCGCATTCAAGACTGAGAACAAACCGGCCGTCCACCAGGCCCCAAAGATCAAAGGCACGGCGGCCAGCTCGAGCGCGACCGCTACGTAGTTTGGGTGCCGAATAAACCGATACGGTCCGGTCGAAATCGGCACATGATCTTTGATGACCAATATTCGTGTATTCCAACGCTCCTGGAGCGTCCCTATTGCCCAATAGCGAAGAAATTCTGCGGCAACAAAAACGAATGCAGCGAGTGGCCACCATCGAGGTAACCCCGAGTCGCGGAACCAGGCCTCGATAGGCCAAGCGATCAACCACGCAGCGTGCAAGACAAAAAACAGTGGATAATGGGCCGCTCCGTACTCGACAGCGCCATTCTCCCGCGCCCGCGACTCGTTGCGCCTCGCCAAGCGAAGCTCGCTCAAACGTTGGCCAACAATAAGAGCGAAAAGGACGCCGATCAGCGTATGTACGGTCACCATCGAAAAGTCACCCCCTCTGCGCAAAAACCCGGTCCCAAACCTAGGATAACCCCATTTTTCCCGCTCGCCTCCGTTCGCCGGAGGTGCTCTTTGAGGACAAAAATGACAGTCGGGCTCGACATATTTCCGTGCTCCCGCAATGTGCTTCGGGCCGAGTCCAACGCGCCATCCTCGAGTTGCAGGCTCTCCTGATAGGCTTCTAGAACCTTCGCTCCTCCCGGATGCACGACCCAATGCTCGAATCGCTCTCTTGGATCTAGTTTCGCAACCCGTCGGGCCTGGGCCACGAGCGAGGGGCCCAATCTACGCACAATCTGAGGAATTTCAGGTGAGAAACGAACCTTGAGTCCTGTCGCGCAAAGGTCCCACCCCATCACTTGCTCGGTGTCCCTGAGAAGCTGGCTGATCCCCTGCATAATGACAGGCCGCGTTTCGTCTCCCCGCCTCGTCGTGGACGCCGGAGCACCCACGACCACGGCGGCAGCGCCGTCACCGAAGAGCGCGGTGGCAACCAAGTTCGCCTTCCGGCGATCTTCGTAGACAAAGGTCACCGAACAAACTTCTACACACACCAGCAAGACCGGCGCCCCGAGGCCACGGGCCATATCGGCGGCTCGCGCGAGGCCCGCTCCGCCTCCCGCACAACCCAACCCCCAAAGTGGAAGCCGAGCGACTTCCGTCCTCATCCCAAGGTCTTGAATCAAACGAGCGTCGAGGCTCGGCGTCGAAATTCCAGTGCTGCTGGCAAAGACGATCGCTCCAAGGCTCTTCGGATCGATCGCAGCCTCCGCAAGCGCCTGTTGGGCGGCCTGCCTCGACAACGCCAACGCGGTCTCAACGTAGATCGCATTTTTTTCGGGAAAATCGTGGGGTTCGGCATACCAGGAGGCCGGCTGAGCCAATTGGCGACGTTCAATCTGAGTGTTTGAGAACACCCCTAGAAGCTTCTCAAGTGCTGGAAAATCCTTAGAAAACAAGCCCCGGGCAAACTCTTTCGCCCGGGATTGCTCCAGCGTATGCCCGGGAACGGCCGTCCCTATGCCTAAGATTGGAACCGGAAGCACGCTCATCGACCGCTTTCTCCTTGATCGGGGTCCACTTCGGGTTCTCCGCAGGTGTCACGAAACACAAACTGCGAGATTCGCTTTCGGTGGCGGCTCGTCCAATCGATGCTCGGCCGGTCCTTGTCGTCCGGAAGATATCCAAGTCGATACATCGCCATCAACTCCAGTTCATCCGGTACCTTCAAGAGGGTCTTTAGTTCGTCCCATGCGCCAGGGATCTCCATCGGAGTCGAGATGAACTGAATCCCCATTCCCAGATCCACCGTTGTCAACCAGATGTTTTCGATAGCCATTCCCATGCCGATCAGGCTGTAGTAGCCGGACAACTCGCCGGGCTGATATTCTTCTTTGGTCAACAACACGGCCATCAACAGTGGACTGCTGGCAACCAACTTGCGGTTATCGTCCCCCAGTTTTTTAGGTACGCCGAGTCGATTCGCTATTTTTTGTCCAGTCGGCGTGAAGACCTTCTGAATAAATGGCCGCAGCGGAGCCGGAAGTTTATCGATAAATATTCCATCCCGGCGCTGCTTCATCTCTGCACTTGAAAAGCGAAAATAGCGTTTGTAGCGATCAAAAAATCTTCCGCCGGCCATCAGTTCGCCCATCGAACGACCGGCGATCTCGGAGATCTGACGGCGCTGTTCTTCATCTGAAATCAGCACAAAACGCCAGGGCTGCGAGTTAAAATGACTGGGCGCTCGAGATGCCGCGTGCATGAGCCGATGCTGGTCCTCAAGGGTCACTGGATCCGGTCGAAAGTATCCATTGGTGGTGCGACGGCGGCGAATGGCTTCATCAAGATGCATGAGTACCTAGTTGGGAATCGTGAGGGCGAGCACGTAGCCGGCCGCGCCGAGGATCGCAAGCGCAGGATGAAGCCAGCTGCGCGAACTTACAAGCGGGAAACTGGCCAACACGGCGAGCGTCAATAGTAGTGCGGGATGGTACGAGCACACGATCGCTGTGAGAGCACCAAGCAACACGCTCGCATACAATATGTGATGGAACATACCGAAGCGGCCTCCACCGAAACGCGCCCAGAGCCCCACGAGTACGTTGACCGAGTAGAGACCGAAGCCGACATAAAAAAACAGCATCACATGCCAGAGCTAAAGGCGAAGCACCGCGCCAGCCCAGGTCAATCCCGTACCGAAGGCCGTCATGGCGATGGTGCTTCCCTCGGAGACTCGGCCCTCGGCGCGGGCCATGTGCAAGGCCGCTGGAATCGTTGCCGCAGACATGTTGCCGTAGCGGTCGACAATCGAATACATCTTTTCACGCGGTACCGATGTTCGCTGACGGCAGGCCTCCATGATGCGAATATTCGCCTGATGAGGAATGAGGAGATCGATGGCATCCGCCGTGATCTGGGCATTTTCGATGGCCTCCAAGACTGCCGAGCTCATCGCACGGACGGCATGCCGAAATACGGAGTTTCCTTCCATCACGACGCTGTGCTCCCGCGCGGCGACCGTCTCAGCAGTGGCTGGTTTTCGCGTCCCACCCGCGGGCTGAAATAGAATTGGTGCCAACGTCCCGTCGGCCCCCCAGTTCGAGGACAATAGGCCGCGGACTTCGCTGGTCGTTTCGAGAATCGCCGCCCCCGCCCCGTCGCCGAACAAGACACAAGTCCCGCGGTCGTCCCAATTCACAACTTTGCTCATGACCTCCGCCCCGATCACCGCGATTTTCTTGGGGTCCGGCCCCGCAAGAAGGCTTGAGGCGATCTCGAGAGCATAGAGCCACCCCGTACAACCAGCGCTGATATCGAAGGCGGGCATACCTGAGAGCCCCAGCTTGTGCTGGACCCAACACGCGGTTGAAGGGAACACCGTGTCCGGAGTCGATGTTGCGACAATGATCCCATCGAGGTCATTCGCGAGGATTCCAGCCTGTGCGCACGCGTCTTCGAGCGCCCCCGCGGCGAGGTCGGAGGTCGCCGTGTCCGTGTCGGCGATCCTCCGTTCCTTGATCCCGGTTCGCTCGGTGATCCAAGCGTCACTGGTGTCGACCATCGTCTCGATCTCGGCATTGGTTAGGATCCGCTCTGGCATGCAGATGCCCGTCCCCAGGATTCTAAATGGTTTGATCGGTGATTTTGTCGACAAGATCGTCACGCTCCTACGAAACCGAAAAACTCGGCCGCGCACGGTTGACGATAGACCTTGGTCCCGAATGAAGGGAAGCCCTCCAGCTCTTCTCCTTCCAAGATCTTCACAATCGGTCGTGTACACAGCGATACGCACGGGCCGAATCCACGGCAAAAGTTCATCAAGATTTCCTGTTTTTCGGACTTTTTCATAGCGCCATATGCGCCGATGTCCAATCGCTGCCGCTTGCGGGGTCCCTACCGCGAGGGACCCGTGCCCACGAGACACGCTCCCGCTCGATGCTGAGAGCCCAGCCTCGCCAACCCACGCTTCGCTTGACGAAGTGCGAAGACAGTTCACAAGTCTTCGACGCCTCAGGAGCCCGCCGTGCCGGTGGGATCGATGCACCACAAAATTGAGGCGATCACGTTCGCCCGGTGCACGCGAACGATCCCATCGAATCGCGCCATTCACACACCGGAAATCCTGCGCGGGTGATACGCGCCGCTCGATATTCTCTATCTCAGCGGCAATCTTCTCCATCCACGAATCATCGCGCGACGACAAGCGCCATCCGCCCTGCGCTGGTACACTTCGTAAATGCAGCTTCTTTTGTCACGCTGCAACCTTTGGCGAATCGGGCGGTTTCGTATGTATCCGGCCTTGTCGCTCGTTGCGCTATTAAGCTCGCCCACTGGATGTCATGATCCGGTGGCTGCAAAGGAGCAAGAGAGCGACGAAACACCCTCCGAGGGGGTTCTCCCCGCCGATTTTATTAACCCAAGAGATGGCCAGTTGACCATCGACTCCACTCGACTCACCGATCTTCGGTTCTCTCTCTCCGACGTTCAGACCAATACGGTGCTCGTCGTGGATGGGGTGGCTGTCGGTTCCCTCCAGACGCCCTCTCTGCTCGGCCAACGAGTTGCCGACCAGCTTCTCGTGCGGCTCGATGGTTCGATGGTCGCCAGCGTACACAGGCTCGCGCTCACACATCCAGGGGACCTTGGTCCTGTCACCTCCACCGAAGTCGAGATCACGATCGTCAGTGATCGACGACAATTTCAGGCCGAAATACTCCGCGAGACCGAAGCGCGGGGTCAAACTCTCACTCGCCATGGTCACGGGATCAAGAGTCTCCTCTGGGTCACACAGGTCGAAGACACAGAGATCCCGAGAATCCATCTCTTGCAAGGCGACAACATCGGCTGGGACAGCACGACGATCCACACCCTCGAACTCCCCGAGCTGGAGGTCCCTCTGAGAGACTCAACATCGTCCCCATGGTCTCCAGATATCAGTGTAGATTTTAGCGATACAGAACCGCAGACGATCCGTGCCGCATGGTTGACTCGTGGAAGTGCCAGGATCGACTGGCGCGCCATTGACAGAGCATCAGGCGAAACCACGATCACCGCCGTGGCGATGACGTCGAGTGACCTCGGCGAGGGGAAATTCGAATGGTCCCAACTCGGCCGTCCCCATGTACAAGGCGACAATCTAGTGGCCGAATGGCGTGTCATCGGGGACGTAGAGAACCCCTTGCCCGGGTCGCACCAGCTCGTGCTCCTAGGCTGGGATCACACACAAACGGGGGACGCACAGGTCTTTACCCACAACGAAGATCTTGAACTCCTCGATTGCATTATCGACCGTACTCGTGGCGAGCTCGACCTGCACCATCAACTCGGGGTCCGCGTCGGAAAAGCCTGGCCTCGCGCATTGGAACTCGACCCCGCTACGGGTGCCCTCAGCCTCCCGGATCCGGTCAATCTTGCCGCTCCTCCCATGACAGGTAACTATGCCTCTATCATGACCGTCGCGGGTGCCTTTGGAAGCCGCACAGTAGTTGGTCTTAAAGCGGATGGACAGCTCTCCGGCTACATGGCTAGCCTCTATTCTCGCGATGTCGATCGGGCAACGATGGAAATAGACGAACTTCCGAACGTACCACCAAGCGGTCATGCGGGGAGTGGCGTGGTCGACGGGGTTCCAGTGTTCGTGATCCCCTATGGAGAAGAGCACGAGGTCCAGCTCATCGCATCGGATGGCGATGCGCTCTACAACCAAACCCTCGCGGGGATTCATTGCGATCAGCTGGCCTTACCCAGCATCCGGGACGACAACGATCTCGGTCTTATCGAGTTTGCCTGCCTACGCGAGGGCATACTGCAAATAGGAATACTTTCAGTGGTCCCACGCCCCGGTGACGAAGGCTCCTAGGTCGCTCCTGGATCGGTTTTTTCTTCGGAGTCGCGGTTCGCCTCGGCGAGC
>CAYTFJ010000030.1:0-45341 GCA_964437075.1 uncultured Nannocystaceae bacterium | reverse complement strand
GACGGCGACGGCGACGGCGACGGCGACGGCGACGGCGACGGCGATGGCGATGGCGCATTGACCTGCACCGCAATGGATGGGGAAGTCGACAACACCTGCCCGCCTGCAACACCCTTTTGTCAAGAGCAGATTTGCTCCACTTGCACCGACACTACGGATGGCGATGCCACGTGCCTCAACCAGGGCGCGGAAGCTCCGTACTGTATCGATGAGCTGCAAAGTTGCGAGGAATGTAGAAAAGACTCTCACTGCGATCCCGACATGCCGGCCTGTGATTCAGGCACCTGTCGCATGTGCACGGAGCACAGCGATTGCCCTAATTCTGCGTGTCATCTCGCTGCGGGCATGAACCAAGGCAGCTGCTTTGCCCCCGCCCAAGTCTGGTGGGTGGACAACGCCACAGGCGACGACAACGGCAACGACGGAAGCGAGCTCGCCCCCTACCAGACCATCGCCGCCGCGTTGACGAATATTAGCGATGACGATGCCGGGGTGATCCACGTCCAAGGCGGCGGAGCTTCCTATTCGGAGTCGATACTCAGCGTTCGTAGTCGAACGATCGCCGTCCTCGGGAGCCAAAACCCGATTTTTCTCAACTCCAATCCAACCATTCAGTCCGTCAATCTCGCGGCGGGGTCGACCCTCTACCTTTCGGGCATACAAATCACTACGGGTGCCGGAACGGGCAGCGGGATCCAGTGCCAGGACGCGGGAGTCTTGTGGATGACAGACGGTGCTTCGGTCGCCGGAACTGCAGCAAAGGGCATCTACACCTCCGGCTGTACTGTCGTTTTGCACGATTCTTCGATCGTACAAAATCAGGGCACCGGGATTCGACTCACCGCAGCAAGCACACTGACCGCGGTTAATAGTTCAATTGGCGGGAGCTCGGGCACCGACTACGTCATGAGTGTTTTAGATTCAACCGTCGACCTCCTCTACAGCACGGTCGTGGCGGGCGGCGGAAGCACCCCCGCCAATGTGCACTGCGACAACGCGACCTTTACCGCGCGAAATAGCGTCCTCGTGTCAATTGGTGCCATCAACCTGGACGCCGACTGTGGCTCAGCTTCGCTCACGTCGAGTATCAGCCTGGCCAATGTCGCAGACACCACCTTCGTTGGAACAGTATCGGGGGACTTCCACCTCGCATCAGGACAGAGCGCTGTTACGGCGGTAGCGCTCTGGTTGGATGGAGATCCCGCCACCGACATCGATGCCAGCCCGCGCCCTAGCAGCGGATTTCCCGGCGTCGACGAGCCCTAGCCGCTGGGAACGTGGTGCCCCTTCCTGGTCGTCCAAGTCACCCTCATATTCATCGAGCCCCTCGCGCCTCCTCGGAGTGAATGAAGATGTGTGGTGAAGATATCCACCTGAATCCGTCTTCCCGGGTTTAGGTGGGGAACTAATCGGCTATTTGCTCACTAATATTTCACTGGGACCTTCTCCGAGCGGTGCACAACTCGGACTTCGAAGGACCCTCTTCTTGTTGACTTGAACTCAACACTCTCTAGACACGAACGGTCCATCGCGTGTTCTCATCCCGGGCAAAGGTGCACTCTGAGGAAGGTGGTCCGCAATGGAAAAAATCAGGAGCATTCACGCACACCCGGCATCTCGAATCTTTGGGACGGCGACCGGCTTCGGAGTCGCCCTGTGGGTCTCAGCCTGCTCGGGAGACAGCGACCAAACACAGGCTTGGACCGAAACAAGCCCCAATGATGGCTCCCCTGCGTCGCCCACCAACAAGCCCTCGTCCACGCCCGATCCTACGGACGGGCCCACCGATGGGCCCACCGAAGCCCCGGGCGACAGCAGCGACGACCCCACCGATGGCCCGGACGAGCCGGACACCGGCAGCAACACAAAATTCGACCTCGGTACCGCGGGAGAGGGATCAACCGATACAGGAGGAGAAGGGTCTGACTGCGATGAACCTCTTCCTCCGCCCGATCTTAGCCTGACCGGAAAAGTGTTTGCTCCCAATGGAACGATCCCTATCTCTGGTGCCCTAGTCTACACTGTCCCTGCAGGTATGGAGATCAACGGCATTCCTGAGGATCATGTCTACTGCGACGAGTGCGTCGAGATCCCCTGCTACTACCACACGCTAACCAACCCGGACGGAACGTTTACTCTCGATGCGAACTTCGGTGACGACCAAAAGTTGGTGATACAAAAGGGACAATTCATGCGTATTGTCGACATCGACATCGACGATGCCTCCCCGGATACCGCCCTCGATGCTTCGATGACGACCTTTCCCAGCCGCTGGGATCCTGACCAAGGCCACTACATTCCCAAAATTGCCGTTACCGTGGGACCTTACGACCGCGTACACGATGTGCTCGGAAAAATGGGACTCGGTGAGGTCACTGCAACGGGTGAACTCGCCTTCGGCGCGGGAGAACGTGGATTCGCCGTCTACGGCTCCAGCGCGACCTGGGAGGCACCACTCGGCGGAGTTCTCGGCACCGGACTCGATCTGCTCAACAATCTGGAGGAGATGAACAAGTACCATATCATCTTCATTCCCTGCGGTTCGGAAATCGACATGGCTCCCGCAGGGCCGCTTTCGTTGGGGACGATCGCCGACGCTACACGCGACAATATTCGTTCGTGGGTCGCAGCCGGCGGAAAGCTCTACGTCACTGACGATGCGCAGGAATACATCACGGAACCGTTTCTTCCGTACCAGACATTTTTCGAGGTCGAGGAAAGCCCAGATCTGCCCTCGGCGTACAGTTCCGAAAGTACGATCCTCGACGCGGACATGCTTGCATGGCTACAGGCGCTCCCCCCCGCCCTCGCCAACATTGGTCAAGGCGAACCGACCCTCGCCAATCTTCCGCAAGTCACTGTAGAAGGGGCATGGTCGGCCATCAAGGAGGTGCACTCCGTAACGGTCGACAGTATGGGAGACACCGTCGAGGTCGGGCACAAGGTTTGGGTTGAAGGACCGGTCGCGGGTGGAGTCGTGTCCGCTGAAAAGCACCCGCTCACAGTCACCGGAACCTACGGTTGCGGCCGAATCATGTTCTCCGACTATCACACCGGAGACAGCGTACACACCGGGGCAAACCCGCAAGAACTTCTCCTGCTCTATTTGATCATCGAGATCGGCGTCTGCGCAGAAAACCCTGTGCCTCCGCCACCCATCGGGTAGCCGCATTGTCTCCCTCTACTGGGATCCAACGCGGGCACCGTCGGCGGCCACGTGACCTACGCAACGCCAGCGAAATGGTAGAGCATCCAGTAGACGAGCACTCCAGTAACCGAGACGTACATCCAAATCGGAAACGTTATACGTCCCCATTTTCGGTGTTCATCTCGGCGGTCCTTTAAACCCAGATACAAGGTCCGAAGAGCAAAAACCGGGACCACCATGGCGAGCAAGACATGGGACACCAGTAGGCACAGGTAGAAGGTACGTCCGGGGGTCCCCTCCGGATAGGGATGGTCACCTGTGATCGCCATTCGGGTCAAATAGAGCCCCAAGAAAATCACAGAACATGCGAACGCCGAGAGCATGCAATTCCGGTGGCGTTCAATCTTCTTGCTCTTGATCGAAGAAAAGCCAACGACCAAGAACACCCCGCTCAACCCGTTGAATGCGGTGGTGAGATGCGGAAGCAGGGACACAAACGGATGAATGCCCTCGTCCGGGCTCACTCGCTTGCCTCACGATGATAGGTCAACAGCGGGCCTCAGAGCTCAATTCCGTGGGAACCGATTGACTCTGCGCATCGAGGGCCCGGGACCGCCGTACGAGCCAGTAGACCATGCCGCCGATCATGGACAGCGGAAGAACGGTCAAAAAAACCGTGGTCAAGATGAAGCCCATGCGGCTCTCTTCCGTCGGATTAAAACAAACGGGGCACGCCTCGGCAATAGCAGGCCATAGCCAAAGCACGGTGGCAAAAATCGCTAGGAACGCGCTTTGTCTCAAGACTCGCATCACAGATAGACTTGAACGTAGAGCACTGGCCACAGCAAGACAATGAAGTACCAAAATACCTGAATCGTGGCGAACACCGCTGGATTCAGCTCGCCTGATCGCAGCTTTACCCACGCCCAAATCAATCCACACAAGGCCACAATTGCATGCAGTGCGTGAATACCGACAATGACGTAAAAAAATGCACCGAGGGTGCTGGAGGTGAGAGTCAGCCCCTCTGCAAGCAGCAAAATCCATTCGCGTCCTTGGAGGCCGACGAAAAATGTGCCGAGTACAATACTCGCCAGCATCCAACGCTTCGACTGCATTTGATCGCGTCGAAAGGCTCGCCCCGCCATGACCAACAGGACACCACTTACCAGCAAGGCAACCGTGTTAACGGCGGTCTCCGCGACAGGTAGCCTTGGTTGACCCGGCGGTGGCCAGCCCCCGACGGCCTCAGCCTTAACGATCGTGATCGCGCTGATGAAGCCCGCGAAGAACATGACCTCGGTAAACACAAAGACCAACATCCCCAGTACACCATTTTCCAACAGTCTACGGTTTGGCGTGGGCTCACCTCTCGGCTTAGGGGGGCGGTCGTTCACTTGAGATAACCTAACATTTCAACGGGCCATGGCACAGGTCGCCGTCTAGCCAGCTTTGAGCCCACGGATCTTCGCCACCAAGGCGTCAAGCGTTGCGTCATCGAAGTCTGGGTTCGCGGCCATGATTGGGCTTAGACCCACCGCCCCACCGCCTTCGCCGATCACTTTCTTGATGTGCGCGTCGTCAACCTTGTCCTGCCAGGCACCCTCTGTAAAGTCCCTAGGCTTGGGCGTGAGAGCTGCGCCGGCCACGCCGTCTCCCTTTCCACCCTCGCCATGGCAAGCCACACATCGAGCCCAGGCACCGTCGAGGTCGACCCCATCGGCATGCTCTCCGCCCTCATCACTTCCATGACCATCCTCGGCATGCTCGGCATGAGGGTCAACAATTCCCCTTTTGACGGCCGCCTTCGAGGCGTCGTTCGACCAATTGCGGCCCTCATGCTTCATGATATCGGCTGCCGTACCGAAGAAAAAGACTCCCATCAGTGCGATCGACGTCACTAGAAACCACCGAATCCAAGGCTTCTCCAGAGGGAGATGCATGAAATCTCGAATAACGAGATAGGCCTTTACGAACGCGATTCCAAAGGCGGTGGTCAATGTCAGCCATGGAATCTCCGCCATGGGCCCGACGACACTGACCCCCAAAAGGGCCAGAAGGACTAGCCAAGTCTTGACGTAGTTGTGCTTACCGTGCGCAGACATGAGGCCCTATTTCGCAATGTAGAGAAGGGGAAAGAGGAAAATCCAGACAACATCTACGAAGTGCCAGTAGATGCCAATCAACTCGACGCGCTGGAGTTCTTTGTTCTTGGCGGCATCCCGCGCCACAAAGCCCATGATGATCGCACCTGCAATCACATGCAGCCCGTGAATCCCCGCGGCGCAGTAATAGAACGACCAAAAGCCATTGGCTGTGATCGTATAGCCGTGCTGGATCTCGCCGGTCCACTCGTAGGATTTGATGGCCAAGAATGCCAATGCCCCGCAAATGGTAAATACAAGCAGTTTCGCGGCCTTTTTGCCGTTGCCCTGCTCGGCCGCCTGATGCGCCAAGACGGCAAACAAACTGGAGGTTAACAAGACGACGGTGTTTGTCGCCCCGAGCCAGGTATTGGTGTGCACCGCCGCATCAGCCCACTCTGGGTGGCCGAGACGATGCATGAGGTAGGAGCCCAAGAGACCGCCAAAAATGACGATTTCTGAGGCGATGAGCCACCATACTGCCAGACGGCCAGTGGGGGTGCCCGAGGAGCTACGCGTTGTCGCAATGGGTTTCACGTCAAGACCTCTGGATCCAATTAGGAAGGCTCGTTCTGCGGCCAGTAGTCGTCGTCCCGGTCCGGAACGCTGTATTCATAGGGGCCACGATAAACCTTCGGCATGTCGTCCGGAGGCCAATTTCCATGACCGGGAGGTGAGGGTGCAGTCCACTCAAGCGAGTTCGCCTTCCAAGGATTTCGCCCCGCGTCGGGACCGGAGCGCATGCTCCTGAAAAAGTTGAAGATGAACACAAGCTGAAATGCGAGCATGACCAACAGAGAAATCGTGGCGAATACACGGAGGCCCTGATACGCGGGCCCCGCCAGCTCTTCAAAATGTTGATAGTTGTAGATGCGGCGGTGTTGCCCACCGAGTCCCAATACAAACAACGGGATGAAAATACAGTTGAACGGGATAACCGTTCCCCAAAAGTGAATTTTTCCCAACGTGTCGTTCATCATCTTTCCGAACATCTTCGGGAACCAGTAGGTCACCCCCGCAAATGTGCCGATGATGGCGATCGGGAAGAAAGTGTAGTGAAAGTGCGCCAGCACAAAGTAGGTGTCGTGGAAGTAGATGTCGGCGCCGCTCGAGCCAAGATAGATACCCGTGACACCACCTACAAGGAACTCTGCGATAAATGCGAGTGCCCAGAGCATCGGCGTGTTCAACTTGATCTTGCCTCCGTAGATGGTGGCGATGAGAACAAAACACATCTCCGCAATCGGGATCGAGATCAGCAATGTCGTGACGGTGAAAATATTCGCCATCCTCGGATCGATGCCCGAAATGAACTGATGATGCGCCCACACAAAGAAAGACAGAACTCCGGTAGCGACCGCCGTAAACAACACCGTTCGATATGCAAAGAGCTTCTTGCGGGAGAACGTTGTGATGATTTCACAGACGATACCGATCGCCGGCAACAAGACAACGTAGACCTCAGGGTGCCCGAAGAACCAAAAGAGGTGCTGCCATAGGACCGGATCACCGCCGCTTTCGGGGTCAAAGAACCCTGTCCCAACGGCCTGGTCGAAGAACATCATCACGGCGCCTGCGATAAGCGGCCCCACGGAGAGCATAAAAAGAATGCTGGCGACGACGATCATCCACGCCACCATCGGAATGTCGTAGGCTCGCATTCCAGGAGCGCGAGCGTTCATCAGGGTCGTGATGAAGTTGATTCCGCCGATCAGGAACGCCACGAACTCAAGCGCGACGCCGACAATCCACAGAATCGAGCCCAAGGGGGTCAGACTGTATTCCGCCTTCGTCGACAGCGGCGGATATGCCGTCCATGCGCCACCGAATCCCCCACCCTCGACGATAAGCGAGCTCAGGATCACGAGCACGCTGATCACAAAAATCTGGTACGAGAGCCGATTCAGCCGCGGAAACACCATGTCGTCGGCCCCGATCATCAGCGGAATGAGGAAATTCCCAAACGCCGCGATCAAGACGGGCATCGCTACCCAGAAGATCATGATCGTCCCGTGGTTGGTCACCATCGCGTTGTATTCGCCTGGCGAGACCACGCCGAAGCCAGGGACGCTGATCCCCGGGAATGCCAGCTGCATTCGAAACACGTAGGCCATAAAGCCCCCGATGAGCGCCATGAACATGCCCGTGAACATGTACTGTTTGGCGATCATCTTGTGATCGGTCGAGAAGACGTAGGTCGCAAAGAACCCGGCGTCATGGTGGTCGTGATTATCGTGCGACATCTTAGATCCTGTGTGTCAACAACTTGGCGCCCCTATGGGTGCTCGGGGTGCTCTGAGTTATCTGCCACCCACTTGGCGTAGTCGGGACTGTCGATGACATGGACCTTCGCCGCCATGATGCCATGGCCGATGCCACACATCTCCGCGCACTGCAGGTCAAAGTCGCCGGTCATGGTGGTCTGAAACCACCCCTTGATCGTGCGGCCAGGAACCAGGTCCTGTTTGAGACGAAACGCTGGCACCGAGAAGCTGTGCATCACGTCCTTCGCCACCAGCTCGAAGTGGTAGGTCTTACCCAGCTCGATATACAGGTCATCCACGGTCCGAATGTCGTCCTCGGTATCGAGTCGATTGTCGGGACCAGGATGCTGAAAACTCCAGGTCCATTGCTGACCGGTGATTCTCACCACCCGGTCTGGCTCCGGAAGATCCTGTTTCACGTTGTACCAGACACGCACGGCGAACACGATGACGATGACATCGCAAGCAAGCACGAGACCATGAGGGAGGTTGATCCACTTCATGTGCTCCTTCTTCTCGCCAGTGATGTACATGGCCCGTTCGACCTTGCTTTCGCGGAACTTCAAGATGAAGCCCAAGAAGAGACTTTCGGTCGCCACCCACCAGATACCGACGATGATGGTGATCACTAAGATCACCAGATCGATATCGTCTGCGAAGGTCGAGGCCTGTTCGATAGAGAAATTACCCATGTCGGCTCAATCGCGTGGAATCAAAGGACGAACAGAAGGGCAGCAGCGATCCATAGAATCGCGCCGACCATGGTTCCGAGGAAGGTCTTGGCACCAAAACTAACAGCGACGTTCTGGTCGTCTGGAGGCGGGGCCGGAGGATCGACGGCCGCATCTTTGGCGCCCTTGGATTTTTCTTCGGTGTCGGACATCGGTGTTCCTCGCGGTAATTAAAGGGACTTGATGTAGGCGACCACATTCAGAATCGCCTGTTCGTCGGGAAGCGTGGCGGCCATTCCGACCATTGCGGCAGCGGTCGGATCTTGCTCTACGTTGGCACCGCGGATGCCCTTTTTGAAATGATCGAGCTGTTTGGCGAGATACCAGTCGCTTTGGCCAACCAAAGATGGCGCTTTGAGCGCTTCCATGCCTTTTCCGTTGGCACCATGACACGCGGCACAGGCCATATAGGAAGACTCACCCAGCTTCGCGTCTCCACCTTCGAGGGTTGATTCTGGAGTCGTAGGCGACATTTGCGCCACGAACATAGCGACGGACTCAAGATCGCCTTCTAGATCAAGACTACGTGCCATCGGTCGCATGCGCATCCCGCCGTCATCGTCTGGATGCGCCCCGCGGGTCGCTGTCTTGAATTTTTGAAGCTGCGACTTGAGATACCACTCGTCCATACCCGCGATCGCGGGGGCCTCGATGACGGCTTTCCCGTCTCCGGCCGCGCCATGGCATGGAGTGCAGGTGTCGTACAGTTCTTGTCCTCGGGCGAGGCCAACCTCGACCTTTACAGGCTCGCTATGGCACGCCGTCGCGCTCATTGAGAGCACGATGGTGGCGATGAACCCAACGCTGTTGCGAAAAACTCGACGACCCAAACCGACGCCGGTGCGCTCATGCTGCGCGGCGCTGCGCCTATTGAGCTGCTGTCGCTGTAGAAAATGCATCATGGTTCGGTATCCGCGGGCTGCGTGGCGGCAGAGGTGATTTCGGGATGAAAGCGCCGTCCAGAGCGCCGCATGCCTAGCATGCTGGACGGAAGCTCGTCAACGTGCCAAGAGGGGCCGCTAGCACGCAAATATCGTCATTGTGAAGCGCGCATGATCGCGTCGTTCACGGACATGGCTCAGCGAATTTGCGCAGACGTAGTGCTCTGCCCCATTCTGGACCGGACGCCCGCCGAGTCGGCAAGAATTGCGTCGAGTGCCTGCGCTCTTTCGTGACGGCGCCGCAAGACCCTCGTTAGAGAGATCGACCCGCCCGTATCGAAGCGGGTGATCTTGGAAAGCAAGGCCGCCGCTGCTCGTCTCACTCGGCCGATTCTGCTTTCTTTCGCGCACAAAGGTCCAGCGCACCGAGGCTCTTGGCGGCCATGATGCAGTCGATCTCCCTAGACTCCGTGGACAGCGCGCTTTTTTGCCTGCGGGTCATGTCCTCGACGCACCGCTCTCGATCCACAAAACCAGCCTCTACCTTGCCTGAGGCCAACTCCAAAACATGATCACATAGGGCCTGAGGCGATGGATCACACGCGGCCAAACACGCCAATAACGAGCCAAGACCGCTTGCATGAGCGCGATTCACGAGCCGTGAAGATGGGCGAACTCCGTCTCTCATCGCGGGAGTCTATCGCCCATGGCCCGCCAAGGGTATAGCTTCCCGCAATGCCAGCATGCTCCGATCGCCCACCGCGGCCGCTTAGCGTCGCTCCAATGATGGACTACAGCGATCGGCATTTCCGGGCGTTTCTACGAACGATTTCAAAAAAAACGCTGCTTTACACAGAAATGGTCACGACAGGCGCGATCCTGCGAGGGAACCGGGACCGATTGTTGGCCTATGCCCCCCAAGAGCACCCTATCGCCCTTCAACTCGGTGGGGATCAACCTCTGGATCTCGCCGAGTGCGCAAAAATCGCAGAGCAGTTAGGGTTTGACGAGATCAATCTCAATGTCGGCTGTCCCAGCGACCGAGTTCAAAACGGAAACTTTGGCGCATGTCTGATGCTCCGACCCGAACGCGTCGCCGAATGCGTCTCCGCCATGCGCGCGGTCACAGAGCTGCCGGTCACAGTCAAACATCGAATCGGCGTGGACGACCACGACCGCTTCGAACACCTCCTCAATTTCGTGGACGTGGTCGCCGCGGCCGGCTGTGAACGCTTTACTGTGCATGCCCGAAAGGCGTGGCTGCAGGGTCTGAGTCCGCGTCAAAACCGTACGGTGCCTCCCTTGCGTCCAGAGGATGTCTACCGCCTCAAGGCCGAACGACCGCATCTTCAGATCGAAATGAATGGTGGGATCCGAGACCTCAACTCTGTTCAAAGCATCCTCGATGGCGGTCTTGACGGTGCAATGATCGGCCGTGGGGCTTGGGACCAGCCCTACCTGTTCGCCACGGCCGACACTCGTTTCTTTCACTCTACGGCGCAACCGCGCACTCGCCGGGAAGTTGCCGAGAGTTATCTTCCTTATATTGCTGCCGAGCTTCAGGCCGGATCCAGTCCAACCCCCGTGCTCCGGAACCTGCTCAATCTCCACGCGACGCTCCCCGGGACCCGAAGCTGGAAACGAGGGCTTTCGGAACTATGCCAAAGCGGCGGCTCGCCAAGCGCGATGGTCGCTGGGATTCGGGCGCAGCTCGACCGCCTCGACGAACTGCAAGCCGCATTTCATCGTCCGTGACGCGATTTGTGCGCTGTTCATCCAGACAGGAGATTCCGCACCTCGCAATGGCAAATGGGGGGTCCGATCGACCGCGGAGTTGTTCATACTGGCCGCGATGAAGTTTGAAAAGGCATTCCTCCCCGCCGGCGGCTACTGGTCGTCGCCCTTTTGCAAGTGGCAAGGAAGTTTCGCCAACCTGCATACGCTCCGCTTTGCCGCCGACGTAACCAAGCAGGCCCTGGCAAGACGAAAGATCGATGCCGCTCGCTTCGACACCCTGGTGCTCGGGTGTACCGTGCCCTCGAAGCAGAGCTTCTACGGAGCGCCGTGGCTGGCAGGGCTCGTCGGAGCCCCTGGGATCACCGGATCCATGATTTCACAAGCATGTGCGACCTCCGCCGCAGCGCTCGCACATGCCGCGTCCAAGGTCGAGTGCGGCGGAAGTATGGCGTCGCTTGTGGTTCTCGCCGACAAGACCAGCAACGGGCCTCATGTGATCTATCCCAACCCCGGAGCGCCCGGGGGCACGACCGATTCTGAAAACGTGGTCATGGACTCCTTCGCTAAGGACCCTTGGGCCAAAAACTCAATGATCCAAACGGCAGAGAACGTCGCCAAGGAGGCGGGAATCGGACGCGAGGCCATGGATGCGCTCTCAGTGCATCGTTTCGAACAATATAAAAAAGCCGTCGACACCGGCTTCCATAAACGATTCATGGTCGCCCCTTACGACATCAATCCGAACGGCCGTAAGGTCATCGGGACCGTCGAAGGCGACGAGGGGGTCTTTCCGACCACGCTCGAGGGTCTCGCTCGCCTGCGCCCTGTCATGCCCGATGGCACCATCACCTTTGGTAGCCAGACCCATCCGGCCGATGGCAACGCGGGGCTGGTGGTCTGCGACGAGGCCCAAGCGAAAGCATGGAGCCACGGCGAAGCCCCTATCCAATTGGTGGCTTACGGAGAAGCCCGCGTCGAGAAGGGGTTCATGGCCAAAGCGGTTGTCCCGGCAGCCCGCAAGGCCCTCAATGCCGCGGGTATCGGTATTGGCGACTGTAAAGTGATCAAGACCCACAATCCCTTCGCGGTCAACGATATCTTCATGGCGCGAGAATTCGAGATCGAAGCGGAGTCCTTCAACAACTTCGGATCGTCGTTGGTCTACGGTCATCCGCAGGCGCCAACAGGTGCCCGCCTCATCGCGGAGGGTATCGAGGAAGCACGCGATCTCGGTGGAGGGTACGTGCTCTTCGCCGGCTGCGCGGCTGGAGACACGGCCGCGGCCATCGTGCTCAAGGTCTAACCTCGCTCCCATTCAGCCCGCGAGATCGATGCAACGACACAACGATCCTGTGGGCTGAAACGTTATCGATGCCACGACATCCCCCATCGAGCACGAAGCATCCTTGGGAACCGTCGCTATTTCACGCGTAGCCGTCCACGGCGAAGAAACACGCACAACAACAGAAGAACCCCATCAAGGGATCGACCCCGTCGGGGACCCGATTCACGGACGGTACACCCGACCCTCGGCTTTCGAGCATCCTCGAGGTCTCCGTCGCCGTCTCCATCGCCGTCTCCATCGCCGTCTCCATCTCCGTCTCCGTCTCCGAAGGCTGAGGTGGCAGGATCACCGCAGGTGTCCGCCATCCTGGTCGTTGGACCTCCCGAGCAACCGCTCTCCCAAAGGCCGACGCCCCGCCCGGGTTCCGCTGGAAATTGTCCACAGTGCCCCCCTGGATTCCATGTGCCATTCGCATCGTGGCAGGGAGTCACGTCCATTCCCGCCGACATCTCAATCCACGGGATCGCGTGATGCAGTGGCTTGGCATACCCCCCCTCACCGCAGCTTCCACCGTGAGAAATCACGCCAAGAACGCGCCACTCACCGTTGTCGAGCTCGACATAGACCGGGCCGCCAGAATCTCCCTGACAGCTATCCTCGCCGCTACCCCCGATAAAGACCTCCTCCGCAACAAGCCCGTCAACCGTATGAATCGATTGAAGCGTAGTCGCTACGGCGCGCTTGGGGCCATCCCCGAGATCATCGTCCGCAGATCCAAAGCCGACGAGGGTCGTGCTGAGTCCCACGGTGATGATTTCGGTCTCACACCCCATGAGTACGGGAACGATCGGTATGGCGACCGCGGGCTGTACGAGTACGCAATAGCCGATGTCGTGCGCAAACGACTCAGAATCAAAACGCGCATCATATTCACAAGACTCAATCTCGATCTCAATCCCCAGGTTTCCCGACCAATCGTCGGTAAACCGCACCGATTTCGGCAACACCGCACCGGCGAGACAGTGCGCTGCAAGCACGACCAGCCGCGGCGCTATCAAGATCGCGGAGCAAGCTTGACCCTCCATCGATGCGGCGGAAGGCCAGGCGCACGGGGCAGCCTGCTCTCCTCCAAAGATCGCCGACCGCTCGGACTTCGATTCGATTTCGCGCGCGGCGCCATTGTCGGCTGGCCACGATTGAAACAGAGCCACCGCGAAAGCGGCAAGTGAGCTTCCGCTCACGACCTCACATCCCCCACTCGATCTCGCACCAACACGTATCTCCAAGAGCGACTAACGGCCAGCGTAGTTGCGTCGCTCAAAATCTTCGTGGCCCGTGCTACGCCGCGCCGACTCCATAACCCGTCGAACCCAGCCGTCAGCCTCGCGCAAGTAAAATGCAACCGTATCCGCGATCCCCTTCTCGAAATCGATTTCAGCGGTCCACCCCAAGTCCTTGTTGATCTTCGAGGCATCGACGGCATAACGCCGATCGTGCCCAGGACGGTCGGGTACAAATTCGATTCGGTCCCGAATCGACCCCCGTGGAACCCCTGTCTGTACCTCTAGAACATCACAAAGGACGTGAACAAGCTCTATATTTGTGCGCTCACACCCCGCACCGATCGTATAGGTCGCGCCGAGTCGAGCGCGGCGGCCCACCGCAAGAAGCGCCTCACAGTGGTCCTGCACGTGCAACCAGTCTCGAACCTGCTGCCCGTCTCCGTAGACCGGAAGACTCAGTCCTCCCAGCGCCCGCGTGATCATGACGGGAATTAGCTTTTCGGGAAACTGGTACGGACCGTAGTTGTTGCTGCAGTTGGTGACAACGACAGGGAGCCCGTAGGTTCGAAAATAGGCCCGAGCAAAATGGTCTGCGGCGGCCTTCGACGCTGAATAAGGACTCGAAGGATCGTAGGCGGTCGATTCTGAGAATTTCCCTTCGGCTCCCAGATCTCCGAACACCTCGTCGGTCGAGACGTGCACAAAGACCTTGGCCGGCTCGGCCTCCCTCGCACCTCGCCAGTGCCTACGAGCACACTCGAGAAGATTCCAGCTACCGACGACATTTGTCCTCACAAATTCTCCTGGGAACAAGATCGATCGATCGACGTGGGACTCCGCGGCCAGATGATAGACCGTATCAAATTCGTGAATCTCAAACAGAGAGTCGACAATCGCTAAATCCGAGATATCACCCCGTACAAGGCTAAAACGGGGATCGGAGTCGCTCCCGACAAGCGTTGCCTCGTGTCCGGCGTAGGTCAACAAATCCAAGACTACGACCGACCGTACCGCGCCTGCGCCAACTTGAGGTTGGGCCAACAACCGCCGAACGAGATTCGAACCAATGAATCCCGCCCCCCCGGTAACAAGCACCCTACCGAATCCTCGCTCCGCCACTACGCGACCACCTTCAATGGGGCGGAGTGCCCCAGAGTCACTGGCGCCAGCATCGCGTTCGCCTTGGCGTAAGAAGCCAGCGTTCCCGCGTCGATCCACGGTCCGGAAAACTCTCGATGCCCGAGACGTCCGCGCCGCATATACGTCTCATTGATGTCGCTGACCTCCAACTCCCCCCGTGTCGACGGGCGTAGGGTTTGGACCACGTCAAATACGTCGGGACGATACAAGTAGGCCCCGATCACCGCCAACGCGCTCCGTGGCTCGTCAGGTTTTTCCTCGATCGACACCACGCGACCCTCCCGAACCTCGGCAACCCCGTAGCGTCGAGGGTCATCCACCTGCTTGAGCAAGACCCTCGCATCTTCGGTGGCCGAATCCGTCTCAAAACCCTGTATAAAACTCGTGAGGTCCCCGGCAAAAATATTGTCTCCAAGCATGACCAGCAGCGCATCGTTTCCGGAGAATTTCCGCGCGAGGGACAAGGCCTGTGCGATTCCTCCCGGACGCGCCTGTGCCCGCATTGAGATCTCCAGACCAAACTCCGATCCATCGCCGACCGCAAGCGCCAACGCCCCAACATCGTAGGAACCCGTCACAATCATGACGTCCTCAAGGCCAAGCGAAGCCATATGCCGGAGTCCATGAAAGAGCATAGGCTCGCCGCCGACCGGCAAAAGATGTTTGTTCACCGCCCGCGTCAGCGGTTCCATCCGGCTGCCTGTCCCGCCTGCGAGAAGTACACCGCGCATAGGGGCTTCCTACGGCGGCGGCAGCGTTCCGCAAGCGGGCCCGAGCGTTTTCAATCACCCTGGCCCACATAGGGACACTGCGCCGCCTGAAACGAAACTCGACGCTAACCGCCCATGAAGGCGCGCGCGAATTCACGCAGTCGCAAGACCGAAGGGATACCTTCACCCGACTGAAACGTCAGCGTCTCCGCAAACTGGATGTTCTCGGCGGCAACATACGCCACATACGCTCGGCCCGCGGGGCTGTTGAGAAGGGCATTCACCCGCGCCTCAAATTCGCCGCGAACCTCTGCGACCTTGGCCGCCCCCTCAGCGGCCAAGCGGCCCGAGACACCATCGGCCTCGGCCTTCACTCGTTGGTCGTATTCGAGCGTCTCCGCCTGAACGGTCTTGATCCCAAGCAGATGTCCGTCGGTGATCGCCGGAGGTTCCAGACTGAAGGTCTTCGCCGCCACGACCACGATCTCACCCCGCGGCGCTTCCTCCATCGCATCCAAAAAAATTCGCGCGGCTCCCACTCCATTTTCTTCTTGTTTCACGAATCCGACCTGATACGCCCGGTCCATATCCGCGATGCGCTTGGCCCAATTTTGCTCCAACGACGCCGCCTGCGCGGCGGTCGCCTGGACATAATTATCAAGCTTTTGTTGGCGATCCGCGACTCGCTCACGCGCGCCGTCAAGAAGTTTGCTCTGCTCATTCAACTGGATACTGGAGAGCTGGAGTTCGTATTCAGCGCGAAAGTACGAGGCGCGGAGCAACACATTTTCGGCCTCTAGATGAAGCGGTCCCAACTCGGCGGTCAGTGTAACGGTCGCATCTTCGGCAACTTCCATACGTCGATTCGTGTCGTAAAAGTCGCTGCTTTTTAGGTCGGCGAGCTTCGCCCGCAGCACGCTGATCGTGGTCTCGCGCATCAGTCTCTGATAGCGAAATCCCCCGCCGCCATCCGGCAGGTGGTTGCCGGCGGACACCACGAGATGCGCATCGCCCGGAACGATTCGATACGGCACCGAGATGTCAAGCTTCACGATGTTGTTGTCTTTAGTGCGGATCTCAAGGGCCTCCTCACCCGTGAAGTTTAGATATTGATAATGTCCAGGCATCTCCCAGATTTTGTGCACGCCCGGAATCTCCATTCGCCAACCAGGCTTCAGGTCAGCAGTATCGACGCCGCTAAAATTCGACACCCGAACACCAACATTCCCCACTTGCACGGTATAGGTTGATATACCCCGCAGAAGGACGAATACAGCCACGAAGAAAACGATGATTTTACCAATTTTTGCCATGTTTTCTTCCTATTTATCCAAGCGAATACGCGACGGTGTCGCATCGTCTGCAAAGGGTTGAATCGCTATGGTCACGCCTTTTAGACGCTCGCCCAAGCGCTCCATAACCCGCTCGACGGGCTGTGTTCGAAAGGCCTGAATTTCGGCACGTTTCGCTACATACTCGGCATCCAATTGACCCTGCAACTCAACGGCCTCGCGGGTCGCAGAACTCAACCGCGCCCGCCCTTCTCCGATCTTTTCAATTTTGTACGTATCGGCCTCACGCACTGCATTTGCCTGATCCGCGACGGCTGTCGCCAGCCCCCGTTCAAGAGCGGCACGACGCTCCTGAATCACCTTGTTCTGATCTCGATCGACCTCCGCGAGCGTTCGTCCGCGGTCGGTCTCGGCACGAGCCAAATTTGATTCGATGACCCGCAGTTCGTTGCCTAAACTGTTTCGTTGTTCGATAAGCTTTTCGTAGGCCTCGTTGAATTTCGGCCGTGGGGTCACAATTTGCGTCACGGTCACTCCATGGACATTGAATTGGTCATTCAATCGTTTCTGGGAGCGATCCGCCGCCGCATCGTAAGTCGCGGGATTCGACACAGTGATCGTCGACTCCTTACCGAATTCATCGCGCAACAACGTTCTTGCGTAGGGTTTTATCCAGCGCCGGTAGCCGTAGCCCGGCCCCGCATCGCGCATCGCGGACACCACTTCATCGACGTTGATCTGAAAGATCATCGTCGTATCCTCAAAGTGAAAGTTCGAGCCGTCGCTAGCGCGAACGGTCAGGCGACGAACGTTGACGTCGTCGTCGTTTGTCGACCCTGCCATCGTAAACGTCTGTGGACTCGCGTCGACTTTGTGCACCGTGTGCATGCCAAAGGGCAGTCTCAAGACCCAGCCGGGCTGAACAATCGCCTCTTGCTGACCAGTCATGTTGTTGATTCGAACCGCGACTTCTCCGGGTTCGATCGACGTGAAAGAGACTAGAGCCAACAAGATGACCGCAAGAGAGCCACCGCCGATCCACGCCTTGTCGAGGTGACCGCCGGCCTTCGTCCGGAGTCCCCTAAGCGTTGTGATTTTCGCTGCCATCGGCCGGAGCGTACCTCATCGCAGGCCGATCAGCGCATAGGTCCAATCAGAAATATTCAAAGCGGACAACCAGACCCAATACATCAGGGCCTCGATGGTCTTTGGCACGAGCGTAAACTCGAGCGCCGCCAAGGCCAAAAATGGACCAAAGGGAACCGCAGCCTTTCCCAGCCCACCGTCTGGATCATGCTCTCCAAGATCGGGGTCGTCGCCATGAACGTCACGCAGCTCACGATTGGCGATATTCCGTCCTGACATGAGCAGCGGCACCGAAACGAGCAAGCCCTGAATTGCACCTGCACTGAGCGCCCAGGTTAGGCCCCCCATCCCCTGAAACGCTCCAATCATGAACAGTAGCTTGCCGTCGCCCAGGCCTAGCCCCTCAACCCCGCGCAGTCGAAAATAGACGAGACGCATGACGTAGATCAGCGCATAGCCAGAAAATGCTGCAATCGCCGCGTCCGGAAGGGAGACCCCCAACAGATCGGGGGAAAAATAGGCGACGACCAGCCCTATCGATCCTAAGGGCAAGACGACCTCGTTCGGGATGATCCAAACGTCCAGGTCGGTGTAGGTCACAATCACCAGCCCGAGACAGAACACAAACATCAGCTGCCATACAAGGAGTCCATCGATCCCGCCTCCCGACAACAAGGGGGTGATCACGCACATCATATAGAGCGCGAAACTCAAGATCCCGGCGATGGATTCGACCACCAAATAGCGGACCGTCACCTTAGCCTCACACTTCCGACAGCGACCCATCAGCACGAGATAAGAGACGATCGGAATATTATCGTACCAGGCGATCGTCGATCCACAGGCTCCGCAACACGAACCTGGACGAACGACGCTTCGGCCCCGAGGAAGCCGATAGATCACGACGTTGGCGAAGGAGCCCCAGAGCGTCCCCCAAACGAAGGCCGCGATTTGTGACCACGGCGACAGCAGGAGCGCGAGCATGGTCGGGTCGACGACCACGGGGAGGGTCTGTGAAAAATCGGTTCCGAGCACCGCCGCGAGTCTACGGCGGACCGCCACCGAACACGAAGAGCATGGTGTGCAAGTCCGTAGCCGTGGCTAGCGAGCGGCTCTCAGACCCGCGGCGCCCACAATCACATGGGCGCAAAACGCTCGATTCGCGTCTGCCACGGGAGCGGGTATCATCCAGCCTGTGCGCTCATGCCGCTCACTGTTCGGCCGCCGAAGAGAACTTGTGGTCCATGCCGTATTGACGCTCCTGTGCGCGTGTGGCGACACGGCGCAAAACACGGCACCACACCGTCGAGTTGGCTCGATACTCGCCCAGGCGGACCCAGAACCTGGCCATCCGTCGAAACACAACGTCTCTCCAGCTTCGACCGTCCTGGAGCTGTTGGAACTTCTGGCCCAACCCCACTCTGCGACCGCCGCCATTGGCCCCCACCGTTTGGAATACCAAGCGACCTTCGGCTTCGGCCGAACCACAGCAGGCGACGACGCAACGCGCCCCCGCCCACAGGTTGGCAAAGGAGTCCCGGCTCGTATCCGCGTCGAGGATTCAATGGTCCTCGAATGGGTCTCTGCGCCTGAACACCCCCCTCAATTTCGCCTCGAACAGCACAACGACAAGCACGCGGGACGCGAGATTATTCTAATTGGAGATCGCGTCTATTCTCACCTCGCACACCGAGGCTGGTTCGCTCGAGACCTTGACGGCGACGTGCACAAATTATGGCTCGACGATGCCCAGCATGCCGTTGGAGACCTGGTCAGTCTTATGGCCCCGCGACTGGCGCTTTCCCGTGCTGAGGACCTGAAAGTGGAGGGGCGACCGGCGCTGCGCTTTACCCTCTCTTTGGCGGGGGATCCCGACGACAAGTTACTCAGTCACCCCCTCGTCATCGCCAACGACCCGCAAACCTGGCGCCGTAGGATCGTCATCGGCGCGATCTCGGGCTCGGTGACGGTCGACAGCGCAACGGGCATTTGGCTCCGAGCGACCCTCGATACCCGCTTCACCACCCGCGATGACGAAGGAAATACCGTGGACGGATTCGCTCGTCTGAATGGTAGCCTGCGGTTCTACGACGATGACGCGCCACCGCCGGTTCTCCTCCCACCGGCGGTGGCGGCTCCGCTCCCCGAACGCATCCGGCCGGAGCTTGAGGCGAAAAAGCTACTTGAGGGCCTCCGCGGTCGCTAGCGCCGTGAACGCCAACGAAGGTTAATGCCCTGGGGTTGCTGTCACAGGGGCATACGGCTACAAGCGAGCCGTGACGGAGGAGCGAAATTGGACGCGCAAAGATCTGCCCAAGGCACTCGACCTTGCCCTTGAGGCGGCGCTTGAAAAGGGTGGCCGGGTCCCTGTGGTCCTCCGCATGACCGAAAAGTCAGGTTACACCGATTGGGTGCTGATCCTCTCGGGGCGATCCGAGCGAAACGTGCGAGGTATCGCGGGGGGCGTTCTCGATGCGTTGGGGAAGACCGGCCGCGAACCTCTCGCAACCGACGGGGCGAACGAATATCTGTGGACGTTAATCGACTACGACGATTTCCTCGTCCACATTTTTCTCCATCCCGTTCGAGGCTACTACGACCTCGAGAGCATGTGGAATGACGCTCCTCGCGTCGAGCTCGATCTCCCGGCCGAATTTACCGATGGTGCCGACCTCGTCGCGCTCGATACACCCGAGCCGATGCCGTCATTCCGCGGCGACATGAATTTCGGCGGCTTTGAAGACGAATTTGGCGACGAGGATGAATTTGACGACGAAGATGACGGCGAAACCGAGAGCGTCAGCTCGCCGACATCCCCCGCAGACGAGAGCGACCAAGACACGGGTACCTCCGCAAAAGAACCCGCGGATCTTCCCGATACCGAAGAATCGCTCTTCGACGAGGACTAGTTTTTCAGCCGCGGCAACGACCGCCGCACAGCACCTCCTACCGCCGACAGGTCCACGGCCCGGACTTCGAGGCGAAAGGCCTGTTGGATGAAAATTCGAATTCTCGTGGTCGGCAAACTCAAAGATGTCGGCTTTGAATCCCAACTAAACGGCTATATCCGCCGCTCCCAGCCGTTTTTGCCCCTCGAGTACCTGGCTCTGCGCTCGATGGCGGCCCTGCGTGACAAAGCCGATGCGCAACGTGTTGTCGTCGATGAACGCGGAGAGCAACCAAACAGCCGTGAGCTCGCAGGGTGGATCCGCGACTGGCGCGATCGCGGCATACGGCAGATCGATTTTCTTGTGGGCGACGCTCACGGCTTTACGGATACCGACCGCCAGGCCGCGACCCGTGTTCTCGGCCTCTCGCGACTGACCCTCCCCCACAGAATCGCCCAACTCCTCGTGGTCGAGCAGCTCTATCGCGCGGGTACTATCTTGGCCGGGCATCCCTATCATCACGGCTAGATCCCGCGGCGAAGATACCAGGTGAAAATCCCCCTCAGGCTGCGTGCATTCGCATCGCGGACGCCGACCGCGTAGCAAATCGAGTCCGGCGCGCGCCTGATAGCTTTTCTGGAAACTCAGCCACGACCTCAAATCGAAGCAGGGTTCCTCCGCGAGGTCGGCGCACTTCAACCAGCAGGGAAATTACACATTCGTCGCCATTTGCGCCAATGCTGTGAAAGCGGACCGTCGCCACGCAACCGAGAACCTCTCCGGCGACGGCTTCTCCGAGAACCCTCGTCTTGCATCCCGCTTGCACACCAATTTTGGCACCGCGAAGGCGACCGCAACGACCAAGCTCCGCGATCGCCTGCTGCACAAGCAAAGCCTGTGGAACCGCGGTCGAGCACCCTTGATGCGTCTCGTACAGTCCGTTGCCAATTCGCGCGTTCAGCTCGACTCGATCGTCATGGCTGCGTGCACGATGGAAACCTGTGAGATCTTCCGGTGTCACCCGAAAACTTCCAACGATCATCACCTCATCCGTAGAAAATGCCGGGGCAGCGTGGCTCATCAAATTCACCTCCTAATTGGGTGTGCAGTGGAATCGCCGAAGCTGCCACCCGAAAAGTCAAAATATCGATGATTTCGAGAGCGAGGTCCCAACAACCCCTAAACGCGCCAACTCAATGCAATTGCCGCTCGATCCATCACGATTGCCCCGGCTTCCTCTCCGGTAGGCGAGAGATCGTGTCAGATCTCTCGCCTACCGTGATAGCTCTCGAACGTGCTGCCGCAAGCCCACCGCGACCGACCCGCTGTTCCGCATGCCACAAATACTCGGCGGAGACGTGGGGTGCTGATCGCTGCCGGCCTTCCGGGACTCATCGTAGGAATGCTCGCCGCCACGGGTTGGTCCAACCTCGGCGGGCACGCGGAGGGGCAGCGGCTGGCCACCATGCAGCAGTCGTCCCGCTACGACCTCGACACGGGACAGTTCAACAACCAATTGTCGACCCACAAGACACCGATCTCGCAGCTTGCTCTGGATTGGATCAAGGGGGGCACAAATACGCGGCCCAGCACGCCGCCGCCGATCTTCGACGGGACCGCAGCAGTCTTGGCTCGACCGCCCGCCAGCGACCTGCGGATCACATGGCTCGGCCATTCCTCGGTACTCATCGAGATCGATGGTTCGCGGGTGCTCACAGACCCCGTGTGGGGACCTCGTGCGTCCCCGTGGAGCTTCATCGGTCCCGAGCGTTTTCACGCACCGGCTCTCGCACTCTCGGATCTTCCCCCCCTCGATGCAGTCGTCATCTCCCATGACCACTACGATCATCTCGACGCGCCGACGATCCGTGACCTCGCCGACCGGGTGCCCTTGTTCTTGGTTCCCTTGGGAGTCGGTGCACACCTTGAGTCCTGGGGAGTCGCGGCCGAGAAGATCGTCGAGTTGGATTGGTGGCAGGCCCATGATGTGGGCGCCCTCCAACTGATCGCCACCCCCTCGCGGCATTTTTCGGGACGCCGCATCGTCGATACCAACGCGACATTGTGGGCAAGCTGGTCACTGATCGGGCCAGAACACCGTGTCTATTTCAGCGGTGATACCGCGATGTCACCGGACTTCAAGACCATCGGCGACCGCCTTGGACCCTTCGATGTGGCGCTAATCGAGTCTGGCGCCTACAACAAGGCGTGGGCGGATGTCCACCTCGGACCCGAGCAGGCCCTTCAAGCCTTTCAGGACGTACGTGGAAGCCTGTTCATGCCGATTCACTGGGCAACCTTTGACCTGGCTCTGCATGCATGGACTGAACCGGTCGAGCGAATTCTCGCCGAGGCCGCGCGTCTCCAACTATCGGTCGCGGTCCCCATGCCCGGACAAAGCATCGAGCCCGCAACCCTGAGTCCCCTCACACGATGGTGGCCAGAGATCCCATGGAAGACCGCGAACGAACATCCCGTGGTCTCCTCGGGCCTCGACCGCGATCACCGATGAGACCGCCAGCTAACCGCCGCATTCCTTGATGGCGGCGTCCAAGCGCGGCAGCAACAATCGGATAAACAACGCCGATGTTGCGGCCAATCCCGCCAACAACAAGAAGAAGGACACCGGATCCATGGAGCCTTGTATGCCACCAAAAAATCCGGAGAACTTGTTGCCGATCGCGGTGGCCAAGAACCATCCCCCCATCGTCAGACCCACCAAGCGCTTTGGGGTGAGTTTCGTAACAAGCGACAAACCGATCGGGGACAGACACAGCTCCCCGATCGTAATGATTCCGTAGAATCCAACCAAATAGAGCGAGGACACCTTGATCAAGCCTCCTTCGGAGGCCAAGCCAGCCACGGCCATTAGCAACAGCGACACCGTGGTGAGACTTAGACCAAGAAAGATCTTTCGCGCGGTGGTGATTCCGCGTTTACGCGCCACCAGCCAACCGAAAATAAAGACAAGGATGGGTGTAAAAAGAACCACAAATAAGGCGTTGAACGACTGATAGAGCTCAGCCCCGGCGACCCGCACCCACTCGCCTGGCTTGAGTTCCGTGGGTGGATGTCCGAATCGCTCCTCGTAGCCACCATAAATCGCGTCGTACTGAACCTGACTCACAACGTGCACGGGGTGGGTGATCCCATCGGTTTCGCGAACAAGGGTCACCAACCCGGTGGGCCGCGCGTCATCGGGCACGGAAACGGTGACCACAGATTCACCGTGGCTCCCCTTTCCCTCTTTTACGGAGACAACACCCTTCTCGTAAACCTTCGAAGCGACAGCCAACAGCGCGGCATCGCTACCACTTGGTTTCGCGTCGCTCTCGAAGGACACCACACGGACATCCCCGTGGGCCTCTTCGAGCGCGCGAAGCACGTCCTGTGGCACCATACGCTGTCCGAACTCTCGCGCAACTGCCGCTGACTCCACGGGCAAAAGGGTCGCCCGATTCGGACGTGGCACATCTTCTGCGGCATTGCCGTAGTAGCTTGGGTAGGCATCCTGCTCGAATTCAGAAAACGGCCACATTTGTTCCGTCCGCGCGGTCGAGTCCTGGGCCCACTGGGTCATGGCCGTGCTGTTAAGATGCAGGATCATGAAAAATGTACCACCGGCGACATAGATCGGGAGCAAAGCCAGAAGCCCCGAACGCTCCGAGGGTTTTGCGCCTGTCGCCAGACGGACAAAAAACAACACCACCGGGATCATCGCGCAAAGGAATCCAACATCCGTCGGGCTGACTGGAAGATCTGGGAAAAATGACGCGGCGACGTATCCCACGGTGCCAGCCACCCCGGCGGGCAAGAAGATCTTGAGAACGATGGTCGCCACGCTGACGTCATCGGGATCTCGCTCTGGACGGCGATCGGCCTCCGCCAAGAGCTTCCAACTGACCAAGAGGACGACCATCCCGACGATCAGGCCTATCCCCGCAGCGCGGAAGGTCCAGAGCCAGCCATGATTCCCGCGCATGTACGACGAGAGGTACGAAGCGACAAAAGCACCGATGTTGATGCCCATGTAAAAAATATTGAACCCCGCGTCCCGCTTCGCGTCACCGGCCTTGTACAAATGCCCGACCATCACCGAGATATTGGGCTTGAGAAAACCGTTCCCGACGCACAACAAGATCAGGCCCACAATAAAGAAATTCGATCCCGGGGTGCTCATCGAGAACAACCCAATCGCCATCGTGAAACCTCCGATAAGGACCGCTTTTCGGTAGCCAATGAAACGGTCGGCGATGATTCCCCCAGGAAAAGGCGTGAGGTAAACAAATGCCAAATATGCGCCAACAACTGCGCTGCCATCCGTTGTCGTGAGGCCCAAGCCACCGCTCTCCGCGTCTGTCGCGTACAGGAAGAGCACGTTGAGCATGGTGTAAAACGCCAGCCGCTCGAACATCTCAGTAAAAAAAAGCGAGAAAAGTCCAAGCGGATGCCCAAAGAGGCTCCGTGGAGTGGCGGATGGGGCAGATGATTCTTTCACAGCGATCCCGGGGGCGTCGGCCCGTGCGCACCATAGCAGAATGAACTCCACCCCCCGACGTGAAAATCACGCATGCGCAATACTCTCTCATTTCGGTCCCTCCCCCCACACAATCGTTGAAACATGGGGGCTCTAAGGCCGACCCATGAACGTGTTGGATCTATTTTTTCCTCCTGTCTGTGTCGGTTGTGGACGAATTTTGGCGCGCGAGCATCGACTGAACAGCCAAGAACCAATCTGCTCAATGTGCGACATCGGACACCTTCCACTCGCACCTGAGCAACAACAACAATCGCGGGAGTTCGGAATGGTCGAGTCACTTTTTGCCTACCAGGGACCCTTGGTTCGTGCCACCCGTGGACTCAAATTTTCGGGGATGACCGCACTCGCGGGGCCCCTCGGTTGCCTCTTGAGCCGCTCCTCGCTCCTGCACAATACCCGATGGAATGCCATCATTCCCGTCCCACTTCACCCCTGGAGACTATGCTCCCGTGGCTACAATCAGTCGCTCCTGCTGGCGCGCTGGATGCTCAGACATGCTCGGTCCTCAGCAAAGATCGGAAAGACCCGACTTCGACCTGGGCTCCTGCGTCGCCATCGAAACACCGCAGCGCAGCACGGACTGCCGGCTCGACGGCGTGACATCAACGTCGCGCAAGCCTTTCGAGTGCCAGAGAAGGTAAAGAACCATGTGCGTGGAGCACGTCTCCTTCTTGTCGACGACGTCACCACGACCGGTGCAACTCTCGATGCCTGCATGCGCGCCCTACATAGTGTGGGTGCCCTTCGTGTCGCCGGCCTCACTCTTCTACGTACCCTCGAGATCGAGCATCCAATTGTAGGCCCGACCTAGATCCACAGATCGATCGGAGCCTCGTTAACGATACAGCGAAGCAAATCCGAACGGGTGACGATGCCGACCAAACGGTGTTCGGTGTCGACGACCGGAAGGCCGCCGATCCGCTCCTCCGTCATCGTCTTCGCCACATCGCGCAACGACGTATCGACCATCGCCGTCACCACACGCTTGCTCATGACCTGCACCACCCAATCGCTGTCGCGCTCTGCGGACACGCCAAGCACGTCCCGATCGGAGACGATTCCCCCAATTGCTCCAGAGATTGTGACGACGGGCAGGTGCCGAAAACGCCGCTCACGAAACAGATCTCGTGTTTGCGCAATCGTCATGTCCGGACGAGCGCTGACCACCGGATGACACATGATTTGACCGACGGTGAGCGCCCGTTGGTGTTGCATGGGCATCGTGTCACGGCGCCCGTAGTCCCGAGGTGTTCCGCGTTTTGAGCGGCCCAAAATCGGCCTTCTTGTCGGCTCATCGTTTCCACGAATGGGCGATACAGCTCCGCTCGGTGCCAACGCAGCCGGCACCGGCTCCCGAGTCATCACCGACTGATACGGCATGCTTCGACCCTCCAAAAACACGACAAACCCCATGTCGTCATTTTGCCGACCGAACCGCATTTTTGCAAACAGTGAAGACCCGGTCAGGTGGAGATTCACCGGCGATGCAATCGAGGTCGACCCAAAACCTGCATGTTCTGCACCTCCTATTCCCCCGACTCTCTATTCTTTCGCGAGACTCGACCGAATTCATCTCTATCCTGGCCGAGGAGAGACACCAATGATTCATGAGGTAGAAGGCGACATCTTATTTTCGAAAGCTCAGGTTATCGCCCATGGCGTGGCCCCCATGGATCCTATGTCCACGGGCCTCGCACGGGCGCTGCACGAGCGGTTTCCAAACATGCACAAAGATTTTCATCACTGGTGCAAACAGCAGCACCCACAACCTGGAGAGTCCTGGATGTGGGGGGGGCCCGATGGAGTCCGAGTCGTCTGCCTTTTGACCCAATCCGGCGGCTACGGTCATGGTGGTCACCCGGGCCCGGCGACCCTCACTCTCGTCAATCACACGCTTCGCTCGTTGTTCAAGATGGTGAAGAAAGAGCGATTTACGTCCCTGGCACTCCCTCGACTGGCGACCGGAGTTGGGGGTCTTGAATGGGACGACGTTCGTCCCATTCTTCGCTCAAGGCTCGAAGAGCTCGAGATTCCCGTGTACGTCTACACGACCTATCGAGCAGGGCACCAGGCCACAGAACCAGGCATCTGAACTCCCGACAAGGAAGTCCAGAACCCTTTCGAGCCCGCATTGGCGCTTCGAAAGGGCCCTGGACTTCGGAGGTCGATGAGGTCTAAAAGAAGCGAAGACTGACCATGAAGATCACTTCCGCCACGGAAGCGGTTTCTCGTATTCGATCGGGACACCGCGTATTTATTCATGGAGGGGCCGCGACGCCCAACACCCTCATCGACGCCCTGGTTGAGCAGTCGTCGGAGCTGCGCTCGGTTGAGCTGCTGCATCTGCACACGGAAGGGCCGGCCCGATACGCCGATCCTAAATTCGCAGATCGATTTAGAGTCACAAACCTATTTGTTGGGGCAAACTTGCGCGGACGCCTCCGTGAAGGCGTGGACTACCTTCCGTGTTTTCTCTCGGAGATTCCCCAGCTCCTGCGCTCGGGTCGACGAAAGATCGACATCGCTCTGATCCAGGTCTCGCCCCCCGACTCCAGCGGCCACTGCTCCCTCGGTCCCAGCGTCGATATCGCGCGCGCAGCGATGGACGCCGCGACGACAGTCATCGCCCAAATCAACCCCTACATCCCCCGAGTTCATGGCGACGGTTTTGTTCACACCGACGCCATCGATATCGCGGTTGAGCATGCGACCCCGCTCCCCACCGTTAGACCTCGCAGCCTCGGGCCGGTCGAGCGCGCCATCGGGGCCCATGTCGCATCGCTCATTGAGGACGGGGCAACGCTCCAAGTCGGCATCGGCGCCATCCCAGATGCTGTCCTCGAAGCCCTGTCCTCCCATCGATATCTTGGCGTGCACTCCGAAATGTGGTCCGACGGACTGCTCCCGCTTCTCAGATCCGGCGCCATCGACAACTCCCGCAAGGCCGTTCACATCGGCAAGACCGTCGCCGGTTTTGTCATGGGGACCCGAGAAGTCTACGACTACATCGACGACAATCCCGCGACCGTTCTCCTCGATATTGGCTACGTCAATCACCCCAACGTCATTGCCCGCAACCCCAAGGTTTCCGCCATCAATTCCGCGGTCGAGGTCGACCTCACCGGTCAGGTCTGCGCCGATTCCATCGGTCCCAACATCATCTCAGGAGTGGGCGGCCAGATGGACTTCATGCGCGGTGCCTCATTGTCCCCCGGTGGCAAGCCGATCATTGCGCTACCCAGCACCACACACTCTGGAGCGAGTCGCATCGTGTCACAGCTCCAACCCGGAGCCGGTGTCGTAACGACCCGCGCGCACGTGCACTACGTCGTCACCGAGCACGGAGTCGCGGATCTCTACGGAAAAACCCTCGATGAGCGCGCCCATGCGCTGACCGCAATCGCCGCGCCTCAGCACCGACAATGCCTTGAGAAAAACTGGCACGCCCACTGGAAGGACTAGGCCTCCGGCTGCCCTTGTTCCTCTTCCTCTGTATCGGGCTCGACGGATGTCTGTTCCTTTGATTGGGTCGTGGGAGTTTTTGGATCCGGCACCGTTGCACTCCCCTCGAGAATGGCTCGCTCTTTTGTGGGTATTCCATCAAGAAGTTGAGTCCAAGACTCGAGTCCGTGGCCGACGGCCTCGTCGTCCCCCCGATCGATCGCCGACTCGCTCTCGCGCTGCCACGCCCCAATAGCGGTCACCACAAGGGGATCCAAACGATCGCGAAGCGATGGGAGTTGGCGGTCTACGACCGCCAGGACCTCTCGCAACGATGTGATGCGCTCAAGGCTTACCATGGCCACGTGGGCCAGTTCTTCTTCACCACGCGCAACTTCAAGCATCGTCGCCCGCTCGCTCGCGCCAGGGCCAAGCGCACCATCGAGCTCCACCTCCACGCCATTAATCGTGAATCGTAGCCGGTTTTCTTCCGACAGGGTCACTCCCCATCGTGTTGTCCCGGGTTCAAAGACCAAAGACCCGAGAAGCACACCACCTTGCTCATCCCCCTCGTGAAACTCCACAACTCGGGCATCATCGCCCTCCGAATTGTCTGCGACCCGAGCAGGAAGCTCGGCATCCGCTCGAACGATCTGGCGAGGTTCACACCCCGCCTCGATCATCCACATCCCATAGGCGCTCTGCTCGACAATTTCAGGGGTCACCTGCCCAGGAAGAGGCATCAAGAGTCCCCCCCGCGCGACCTGCCAGGCATCTTCAAATTCGAGGTAAGGCACCCTCGAAAACAGGGCCTCAAGCCTGTCTTGAATCACCGGGACACGCGAACATCCACCCGCCATCACGATCTCTGAGATGTCTTTGACCTCACGCCGTGCCCGACGAAGGACCTGGCGGACGAGATCTGCACAACGATCAACCTGACCCGAAAACATTTGTTCGAAGTCCCGGCGTCTAAGGGTCCGATGTAAATGTTTTGACCCGCTCGCGTCCGCCCACAGATGCGGCAGGTGAATCTCGCAGCATTCCGCATCGGTGAGCCTGTGTTTTGCCTTGCGGGCGGCGTCCCGCATTCTCTCCACAGCGGATGCATCTCCGCTCAGATCGATATCGTTTTCGCTCGAAAATTCGCCGATCATCCAGTCGACCAGGCACGCGTCGATCGAGTCTCCACCGAATTCGTCTGTGCCCACAGTCGCCAAAATCTCAACCCCCTTCATCCGCACCTCGATCACCGCGACGTCGCAGGCGCCTCCGCCAAAGTCACACACGAGCAACAATTCGTCCTCATGGCCGCTCCGAAGCGCCCTATAGGCCAAGGCCAAGGCCGTCGTGCTGTGGACCATGACCGCGCGCTCAAGTCCGGCGATCTTCAGAGCCGAAGCCAAGCCAAAGCGACGGTTGTGGTCCCAGTGTGGCCGAATCATCACGTGCAGTGCCGGAGGAGCAAAGGGAGGCATGGATGCCTGAGGCTCTGAATCATCGTCATCAACTTGAGCACGAGGCGAACGCGCGAGTTCTTCACCGACCCCCCGCCGCAACACGGTAAGTATTCGACTGACCGCGAGCACACTCGGCACACTCGTTCCCCCCAATTCGATCTCAATGTCTCCCCCGTCACCGCGCCGACGGTTTGAAGCGCTCTCATCCTCCGTGACCAAGGAATCAAACCCGCGGCCACACCAGGAAAAAAAACGATGCTCAACGCGCTCCGGATGTGTAAGCGCGAGCCGCCGAGCCTCATCCCCCACCACCAATCGATCGTCATCCATCCAGGCGACGGAACTCGGGAGGGTCGCCGCAGGATGAAGCTCAATATTTTGTGCGACACCTGCCTCAACGCGCACGACCCGGCAGTGCGTCGTTCCTGGGTCGATTACAAGGTGTCCATTGGCCTCGGCGCTGCTCATGAGGTGCCGAAACTACGCCGACACACGCCGGTGTCAACGGCCCTGAAACCCCACCGCGGTGCCAGACGAAACTCCATCTCCCCAGCGTCACCTTTTGTCGGAGATCTCATGCGCCGAGGGGGGGGGAGGCCCTCCCCCCCCTCGGCGCACTTCGCACCCACCTGAGGTTCTTCGTCGTCGGGGGTCGCGCCTCCATGACGACTCAAGGCCTGCGTAATTGGGGACCTGACCGAGAGTCGGGGCGCGGCATGCGTGATACGTCTTTCCTACGCCCCGTGGCCTGGGCATAATGCCATCGAACCTGGGTGAGCTCTCGATTTCCCGCGATCCACACGAAAGGGGCGATGAACACCAACATCGGATTTGAGAACAGGCCGATCAGTGCAAAAAATACGGCGAATGCTTTTCCGACCACGACCGCGATTTCGGTCGCAGGCAGCAGCCCGCGCCTCCGTCGGAGCACGGCTCGCAGCACACGACCTCCGTCCATCGGGAAGGCCGGCAACATGTTGAACACCGCTAGCGCGATGTTTGCGTAAATGAAGGCTCCTGCAAAATTCGAAAGCCACGGAATGCCCGCGGCTCCAATCCAAGCCCAATAGAAGCCGAAGCTGACCCCGGCCAACAAGACGTTGACCGCCGGCCCTGCGACCGCGATCCACAGCTCGGCGCGTGACGTTGAGGGGGTCCCGAGCAGCCGCGCCACCCCGCCAAGCGGATACAGCATGATGCTGTCTGTAGCGATACCAAAATGCCTCGCCACAAGAGCATGGCCAAATTCATGCATCAACACAGAAGCGAAGACGGCGAGTGTAAACGCCAGGCTCGCGACGACCACCCACAGCGACCCGCCGCTCGACACTGCCCTGTACGCGATCCACCCCAGTAGAAGGACGAAGCTTGCATGAACACCTGTAGGTATCCCAGCGATCTTGCCGACGCTCCAGACCCATCGGGACTCAGCTGTGGGGTTTTGGTGCTGACGCATGACTGCCACACTAAGGCCTCCTCCCGCCTTGGCAACCACCCCACAACGTTCGGCGCCCATGACGCGCACCGGCAGCGCGGCGGGTGCCTGAAGGCTTCAATTAGGCTATAGCTCCCGTCGCCCCTGTGCACGAGAACCCGTGGCCCGCAAAAAGAAAAAGGTGAAGCTCGGAGATGAGGTCTTCGAAGACAACCGGAAGGCCAACTTCAACTACGAACTTCTTGAGGAGCTCGAAGCGGGCATCGTTTTGCATGGCAGCGAGGTGAAATCGATTCGCGAAGGAAAGATCAGCCTCAAAGAAGCCTTCTGCCAGTTTACGGGCAACGAATTGTTTCTGCTACAGGCCCATGTGTCGGAGTTTACGCAGGCCCATGCCCGCAATCACCTGCCGCATCGGTCGCGCAAGCTGCTTCTTCACGCCCGTGAGCTCGAACGGCTTGCCGATGGCGTCAAGCGCAACGGTCTGACGATCGTCCCACTCGCCGTCTACCTGAGAAACCGCGTGATCAAGCTTCGGATCGCCCTCGCTCGTGGGAAAAAATTGCACGACAAACGCGCGAGCATCAAAGAACGCGAGCAAAAGCTCGAAATGCACCGGGCGATCCGCGAACGAGGCCGCTGAGCTCGCTCTCCTATTTCCGTTAGCGATCAGGCAAATCGCTCAGACGCATCCAGGGAAACCCATCCGTCCCACATTCTTCGCCCACGTCGGTCGGATCTGAGGCGAGGGCATCCTGCGCGCCTACGGCGCTGCTCTCATCAAAACTTCCCTGGCAATAATACAAAATGCCGTCGGACCACGTCCAATCGAATCGACTCCAGAGTTCAGGGTTGTAGGCATTTTCGGCGTCATTTTAGGCGACAAGCCACATCGCGGCAGCGTCGACGGTCCTGATGTGAAACACATCCGTGCCCGATGTACTGACCACCTTCCACTGGCTCTCCGAGATCGTATGAGTGTTGTCCCATTCATCGGTGTACTCCCCAATGATTTCGAGACTCTCTTCCTCGGTATCATCGCAACCTATGGAGAAGGACATCAGGGCCACACAAGAAAGCACAAACACGCCGCGTGGCAGGGTCATCTTGTTGTCGAAAATTGTCATGTCGTCACGTTTCGTCTTGCCGTCACCATCCCCCAAATGTCGTTCTCTTGGCACGAGGCAAGATGGATCCGGACCTGTGATTTCGCCGGATTACGCCCGGCAAGGCGCGCCCTACCTAGGCCAGGCCGTTTGCGAGATCAAGTCTTCCATCGACCCGCTCGGACGTTAGGAGTGGACAAAAAGAGCGACCGACTCGACGTGTGCGGTGTGAGGGAACATGTCCATGATTCCCGCGGCCTCGAGCCGGTATCCGTACTCCCGAACCAGCACACCTGCATCCCGCGCCAGGCTGTCGGGTCCGCAGGCGACATAGACAATTTTGTTGGCGCCCAGCGCTCCCAGCCGCGCAACCACAGCCTCCGCCCCGGTTCGAGGCGGATCGATCAAGATCCGATCATAGCGGCCGTCGAGCCACGAGGCGCTCTCGATCTTTCCATAAAGGTCGCCCACTTCAAAACGCACATTCTCGATTTCATTGCGGCGGGCATTGTCCCGTCCACGTTGAACCAGACCGTCGTCCCCTTCGATTCCCACAACCGAGTGCGATCGACGAGCCAAAGGAAGCGTGAAGTTTCCGAGGCCGCAAAAAAGGTCCAGCACACGATGATCGCTCTGTAGATCCATGAGTTCCATGACCATCGAGACCACCGCTCGGTTCATCACACCATTCACCTGAACGAAGTCTGTCGGTAAAAATCCGAGCCTCAGATCCAACTCTGGAATATCGTAGTGCAACAAGGGCTCCTCACCATCGAGGGGCGCCACAGTCTCCAAGCCACCACGTTGGAGATAGATTCGCAGACCCTCGGCGAGAGCGAAGGCCCGCAGAAGCTCCAGATCGTTCTCCGAAGGGTCTTCAAGGACACGGAGCGTGAGCCCAATCGCGTCGTCGCCAACAGAGACCTCGATCTGAGGGACCGCGTTGGCGATGGACATCGCCGCCACCAACAACGAGAGCTTCGGGATCAGTTCGCCTCCGGGCGGGAGCAATATCTCGCATCCAAGGAGGTCGGCGACCAAACGTCCGCCTTTCTCCCGAAATCCCACAAGCACCTTCCCCTTTTTGTCCACCTTCCGAACCCCCAATCGAGCCCGCCTTCGATAGCCCGTGGTCGGTCCGCGCAGTGGTGGAAGTATTCGCGAAGGCTCGACGCCACCCAGGTCCCGTAAGCCATCGAGCAATACCGCCTGCTTATGCGAAATTTGCTGTTCGGCGCCCATGTGTTGGAGTTTGCAGCCCCCACAAATTTCGTAGTGAGTGCACGGGGGCTCGACGCGTAATAGCGACGGCTCCAGGACCTCGACGAGCAGCCCTTCGTCGTAATCGCCACGGCGTTTTTTTCGGCGGTAAATCACGCGCTCGCCAGCCATCGCCCCTTCCACATGCATCGGGCGCTCTAGGCCCTCAACGATCACGCCTCGCCCCTTGCGGTCAAGGTCACCACAAACGCCTTCTCGCGGCTTTGGAAACTTACGCCTTCGTCGTCCGTTGGCCATCAACGATCCTGTACACCGAGCAAAGGCTCGAACGCCAGACCGAACGACCCAGGTGGCAGACCACAGGCGCCTGAACCTTCATCGCCACCAGCGCGTTTCGCGTGGTACACAACCTAAACGCACGGCCCCGTTCACGAAAATCTGCATGGACCGACTGTGCACGAAAAGTCCGTTGACACCCGCAAAGACGGACACACCTTCGATACGAGAGGCACAACACGAACATGAGCACCCAGCCACAACGAAGATCCCCCCTCAAGCCTTCCCTTGGCCTAATTGCGGCGATGTTGCTCTTGCCCTTGCTGTTGCTCACGAGCCTTCCACTGCTCGCCGCCGTGCCCGGCGCGTTGTTGACGGCTGCCGGTATTCACGCGTTCGATGCCCATCGCGGCGAAATTCGCGGACGGGTTCCTCTCGTTCGCGCGGAGTTGGTCGATGCCAACGATCCCCGGGAAATGCGACGAATTGCCTTGGCTGAAAGAGTCGATCCCTCCCCCCGTCCCGCGTAGCGCGATTCACGGATTCAGCTCCGCGCCTCCCTGGGCGTGGAGGCGTAAGTCTTCAGCTCGCTGGACCGGGGCTCGCGGGCCGATCGAGTCCACGGTATCTGTGGGCCCCAGGAAATGGTTACATTCACCGACCGGGTTCGCGCACGCAACGCCCGCGAAATCGTGATGCCCGATCCTACGCATGCGCCGAAAATTACGCTGCCGCTTAACCTTGGCCTCAATGACGGCACCTATGCGCCACAGGCCTGTGTCGACATCTTGCGGAACTTCACAAGCCGCACGAGTTTTCGTAACTACGCCAGCCCATCGAACGATCCCTTGCGCGAAACCATCGCGCGACTCGATCGCGTCGCTCTCGAGCACGTATTTGTCCACAACGGCTCAGGACCGATCCTAAAACTCGCCATTCCCCACCTTCTAAAGCGCCGAGTCCTCGCCTCACCAAGACGTATCTTGCGCCATCTGCTTCGACGTGACGGTTTCCCGATCATCACCCCTCGATTCACATACTCAAAAATCCCAAAAAAAGCGGCGGAGGGGGGCATGCACGTCGAGCTGTTACCACTTGCCGCCTCCGATGATTTTGTCCTGGACATCGCCAGCCTCGAGGCGCGGCTCGAGGCTGGCGATGGACTGGTGTATCTGGTCAATCCAAACAATCCCACCGGAAACCTCTTGATCCACCGGCCTGATCTCGTGCGCCTGCTCAAGAACTTTCCTCAATCTCGGTTTTGGATCGACGAGGCCTATGTTCAGTACATAGACCCGGTGGAGCACCAATATCTCAGCGACCTGGTCCCACGACATAAGAACCTCCTCGTCGGACGTTCATTCTCCTTTGCCTATGGGCTCGCGGGTGTCCGAATCGGCTATCTGCTCGCCCAGCCCGAGTTCATCCGCGAGTTGGAAGAAAAAATCACCAACTATCGACTCGGTGGCCTCCAAGAGGCCATCGCCATCGCAGCCCTGAACGACCCCAATCACCTCCCCTCGCTTCGCGCTGACACGGAGAAGGCGCGAAATCAACTCACCCGCGGCCTCACATCCTTCGGTGCCATTCAAGTGTTTCGCTCCCAGGCAAACTTCCTACTGTGTCGGTTCACCGACGGCCGTCGCGGCTCAGATCTAGCCCGTCGGCTGAGACACAAGAAAATATCGATCAAGATCTTTGAACCGGCACTCGGCGAGACCTATGATCCCTATTTTCGCATCACGACCGGTCTCCCGCATGAGAACGCCTATTTGCTCCAGCACATGTCGGAAATCCTCGCAGCGAACCGCAGCACCTAGCCCCCACGCCGCGCGACCTCAAAGACAAATATGACCGGTTCTCAGCTCTCTGCCCGCGCTCGAGTGACAACGATCGACAACCTCGAGACCGCGAACTTCGATCTTCTAATCATCGGCGGCGGAATTACCGGCGCTGGAATCGCTCGCGAAGCTGCACTTCAGGGACTGGAAGTCGCCGTTATCGAGGCTGCTGATTTTGCGTCTGGAACCTCAAGTCGCTCGTCCAAGCTGATACACGGTGGCTTGCGCTACTTGGAGCGGGGCGAAATCGGCCTCGTTCGCAAGACCTGCCTCGAGCGCAAAGAGATCCGAAAACTTGCCCCTCATCTTGCGGACTCGCGGTGGATGGTCATTCCCTTCCGCCGTCGCGCAGCCCTGATGAGTCTGCGAGTCGCGGTCACCACCTATGAAAAACTCGGAGCTGTGGAGCGCCAGGACATCCATCGAGGGTGGAGCGGAAAAAAACTAAAGGAGATGGAACCAGCGCTTAACCCAAAGCGGTTCCGCCATGCCCTCGCCTACCGTGAATACCTCACCGACGATGCCCGGCTCGTTCTCGCCAACATTCGCTCGGCAGCGGCCCACGGCGCCCAAGTCCTGAATCATGCACGAGTCTTCCGTGTACTAACCACCGCGGGTTCCGCCGATGCCGTCTTGGTGCGCTGCCAACACTCCGCTCGCGAGTTTAGGGTCAAGTCAAAGGTCATCGTTAACGCGACCGGGCCGTGGGTCGAAGAAGTCCAACGCCTTGAGCATTCCGAATCTCGACGATTCCTCCATATCTCAAAGGGGATCCATATCGCTCTTCCGGCTGCAAAACTCCCCGTTAATAATCTTCTCGTCTTGCGCGCGGCAGACAAACGAAGAATCTTTGCAATTCGCCGCGGACCGGTCTGTTACCTCGGCACAACAGACACGACCCATACCTCGGGCGCGCAACACTGGCCGGAGATTGGACGTAGAGACGTCGAAAATCTCCTCGAACCCCTCGCCCGATATTTCGACATCGATCCGGTCAGGCCCGAAGATGTCGTCGGCGCCTGGGCCGGTCTCCGACCGCTCATCGCGGATCCCAACACCCGAAACCCTTCGGAGCTGTCTCGACGAGACGAGTTGCTGGTCGGCCCATCCGGAATGCTCTCGGTCGCAGGTGGAAAACTCACCGGCTATCGCGGCATGGCCCGACGCGTGCTCGCCTCCGTTGCAGAGCGCCTTGGCAAACCGCTCGCTAAGCTTCGCAACGAGCCCCCTTTGCCCGGCGGCGACTTTGACGGCGACCTTCAGAACCTCTCCGACACCATTGCGCGCGAGTATGCTCTCTCCCCGAACACGGCCCGCCGTCTCGCCCAGCTCTATGGCACGGAGGCGGCCCAGGTCCTCGCCCTCGGAAAAACCACGCTCGCGCCCGGCTCCAATGCGGTGACCGGAGAAATCGCGTGGGCTGTGCGTCATGAAGGCGCCATGACCCTCGAAGACGTGATCTACCGACGACTTCGACTTCCTCTTTACGAGCTGAATGCCGAACGCAACCTCGAGCCCGTAGCGCGGTCCATGGCCAACGCGTTGGGCTGGGATGCCGCAAAGACTTGCAGCCAACTCGCGCAAGTTCGTAGTCGTATGCACAAGGATCTCGCATTCGTCACAGACGAGACCTCGCTCCCACGCGAGACCCCAAAGTTTCGGGGACCCTAGTCGGGGGGAGAGTCGTCGCTATCCGAACCTGCACGAGGCCCGCCGTTTTCACGGCCCCGCCACGGCCGTGTTCCATCGTCCGCCAGGCGGGATCGTGAGAGGATTAGGACTCCCACGATCGCCAGAGGCACCCCCAACAGACCCAACAACAAGCCGAGGCCAAGCTGCCCGAGATCGATGCCGAAACCCATCATTCTGGAAAGACCATAGCAAAATCGCCACCGACACAGGCGGCAAGAATTGGCCCACTTCAAAGAGCAGTCCACGAACACACTCCTAGCTCCGGGGTGGTCTCGTCCCTTGAGTGCCGTGGCCTACACTGAAAACCGTCGGTCGGCCGCATATCGAATGCAAACCCAGTCCTCGAGTCCTGTACCAAACGGATGCGATCGCGGCCCTCGCAATTTTGGCGACCGTTTGTGTCAAACAGTCGGGACTGTTAGCGTACGACCTATGGTTTGTGTGAATTCCCTCCGTCTGAAGCAGGCTCTTATGCTTCCTACGGCCTTGGTCTGTGGCGCGCTTGTCCTCGCTCCGCTCCCCGCACACGCAGTTCCGGCGGCAATCAATCCCGAGGGCGCCGCCGAGGCCCGCGATCAAGTTCACTCGAAAACATCGGCCCTGCAAGACTCGGGGGACCTCACGGAGGCCGCGGAACGACTGGCGGAATCCGGGGTCGATCTTAAGGATCCTCAGCTGCTTGTGGAAGCCGCAGAAACCTATTTACAGTGGGCCGGAAACGAGCGGAACCTGCCGAGTATCGATGATGCGAGAGACCAAGCGGTGGTCGCACTCGACATGCTTTACTGCCTTGAGTCCCGTGACAACTCCCAACGCTGGCGGCCACTCGAACCGGGCGCAGCGTCGTCCCTCACTTCGCGTGCCGAGGCCGTCCTCTCAGAGAGCGAAAGCCTCCAGGCTGAGATTGAGGCGGAAATCGAGGCCGCCGCCGCAGAGGCGAGCGCCCCTGTGACGGTTGAGGCGCCAAAAGAGAAACCGCCGCATCCCGGTCGTGGCCTGATGGTCGGGGGCATAATTACGATGGCGATCGGAGCGGGGGCCGCGGGTCTGGGAACCGCAGGCCTCTTGATCGGCAAGAAACACCAAGAGACCGCCGACGATCCACTCAGTGCCGCTGACGCATTAAGCGAAGCCGACCGCGGAGGCAACAATGCCAATCTCATGGCCATTGTTGGCTTCTCCACCGCGGGAGCAGCCCTAACTGCCGGGCTTATCATGACGATCGTCGGAGCAAAAAAACGCGATGCGGATGGAAACAAGGACGAAGCGACAAACATCAACCTCGCACCAAACGTCGGCCCCGGATTCGGCGGATTTTCCCTTGCGGGCCGATTCTAGGCTGCGATCTATTCCGTGAGCACCATTCAGCCTGCCGAGCCTCGGTTTCTCGGCGCCTCGGACGTCGTCGAAAACGCCACCGTCGGAATCCTCGGCGTTCCCTACGACGGCGCCGTAACCTATCGTGCAGGAGCGAGCCGAGGTCCAGCGAGCCTGCGCGCGGCCTCGCAAAGCATCGAGACCTACTGCCCGAAACAAGACCAGGATCTCGACGACCTTCGTTACGTCGATCTGGGAGACGTCATTCTAAATGCCGACGAGCGTGATCCCGAAAGTCTTGTCGCTCAGGTCGGCGAGCAACTGCGCCCGTTCCGAGAGCTCTCGCTCCTCGGTATCGGCGGCGACCATCTCGTAGCCCTCCCCTTTCTCCGGCGTGCGCTCGTCCGTCACCCCGACCTCCAAATCCTTCACATCGACGCCCACTGGGACCTGCGTGAACATTGGCAAGGCGAGCCCCTTAACCATGCAAGCATCATCCGTCGCACCCTTGAGTCGATGGGCCCCAAAGCAAAAATCCACAGTTGGGGAATCCGCTCCGGCTTGCGCTCTGAATATGCCTATGTGCAGACCGAAGACAGAATCGCTCTTCTTTCTCGAGACCGGTTCGCCGTCCTTCAACACGTCCAGGGGCTGCTGGCGGCCGACCAACCGATCTACTTGACCCTCGATGTCGATGGCATCGATCCTGCCGTGATTCCAGGCACCGGCACCCCAGAGCCAGACGGGCTGCCCTTCGCGGACGTCGAGGCGCTTATCGGCCTGCTCGCTGCAGGAATCACCCGGGGCCCGGGGCTCGTAGGTGCCGATATCGTCGAACTGGCGCCAAATCTCGATATGAGCGGGCGATCCAACGTCGCCGCAGCCCGGCTCGTCCGCGGGATTTTGCTCGCCCTCGCTCCCCGTCGCTAGCTCCAGGTGCAGGACCCTACGGCGTGACACAAGCAGGTGTGCGACTAGCGATCTGCGACAGTGCGCGTCAGATTCTTGCGCAACAGCAACGAACTCACCAATACGCTCGAAAGTAGCGCACCGCTAACACCCGGGAGAAAAGCATCTTGCCCCGCCATGTAGACCCCTCGTATCGGTGTACGAAAACCAATGGCGCGAGAGTCATATCGAGCCGGGGACCCCTCTAGGCCGTACATCTGGCCACGGGCATGGCGGGTGTAAAAAGACGTCGACAGCGGCGTCGAAAATTCTGTTGTTTCAACCTTCGTGTCCAGCCCAGGAATCCTCGCCTTAACGACGTCGAACAGTCTGGTTCGGAGCGCGTCCTTGAGCTGCACGTAATCCTCACCTCGTTTCGCCACGCGCGCATTCTTCCAGTGTTCGAATTCCTTGAACGCCGCGGGTACAATCGCCTCGAGCGTAAATCGTGGCTCGCCGTCGGGGTGGGGGCGGGAGACGACCTTCGGAGCGCTGATGTATACACCAGGAAACGGGGCAGAGCTGTCGCTTTCGAACGCCTCAAATTGGCGGTCGTGGTTCAAGCCAGGCAGCAACCACAGGTTCTGTGTCTTCAAGCCAAAATCTGATGGTTGCCCCCGGATACCCAAATAGAGACAAAGATGACCTGTCGAAGGCTGAATATTCTCGACCCGTGTCCGCAGCGAAGCGACCTCAGCCACGTCTTCAAGCAGTCCTCCATAGGTGTTCTCGGCGCCGACGCTACTCACAATCACCGGGGCCTCGATCGTGCTCCCATCACTGAGCAATACGCCGGATGCACGTCCTCCACGAACCACGATTTTTTGGACATCGGCCTTTGTCACGACCTGCCCACCGAACTCTTCGATCGTCCGGACCATCGCCGCGGACACAGCGTCGGAGCCCAACGTTGGAAATGAACCTCCATTCAAATAGTGAGCCGAAACCAGGGCGTCGGCGACGAAGCTACTTCGACCCGGCGGGAGGCCATAGTTTCCGTATCGCCCCGCGAGGACAGCGCGCAGCGCGGGGTCTTGAACCATCCCATGGATGGCTTCCGCAGTGGTGCTTCGGGCGTGACGCATAAACCCCCGAGCGAAGGTCTTGTCGAACATCAGTCCGAGACGTCCAGGAAGCAGTCGTCCGACCGAAAAACGAGCGGTGTCGCGGCTCATTTTCTCAAGGACCCCAATGTATTTCTCGATGCCCACGCGTTCGTGTGGGAATGCAGCGATGAGCGCCGACCGCAACGAAGACGCGCCCCGGACAAATTCAAAATTCATCCCGGGAAACTCCAGGCGATCGTAGTTGTCGGCCATGTGCGTCCAGGCCAAACCACCCCCTGTCACATAGTCGAACGACTGCCGTACAAGATGCTGCTCTGTGCGCATCTGCCCGATGTAGTGACACCCGGTGTTCCAGTCGTACCGCCCACGGCGAAAGGTGTGCAACATGCCACCTGCCGTGTAGTGCTGTTCCAGCACCAACACTCGCCATCCTGCCTTTGCCAAGAAGACCGCGGTACCAAGGCCCGCGAGCCCCGAGCCCACAACGATGGCCTGAAAATCACCAAGTAGCTGCGTCCGGGCGAGTGTCGTGCCAATTGAACCCATATCGGTATGTGCGCTAGCGGCGAAAGATTCTCGCTAGACGCCGTACTATAGCCCGGCATCGATCTCCTGTGAAGCGATTGGGATGGCTGGTGCGAAGCTGAGGAAAGCGCTAGACCAGGCCCGCCATGGCGACTTTCCGTGCCCCGCTCGAACTGCTTCCGGCGCTCGTCCTGTTGATGGCGTGCCCCGTCTCCAATCCCGCAGGCGGGTCCATCGAGATCGTTTCTAAAAATGAAGCCTTAGGAACAGAGGACCCGCGCGTCGAAAAACGGGGGACCGACCTCTACGCTGTCGGCAACGCTCCCGACCTCGATCCCAAACAGCGGCAAGCTTCGGACGGAAACCACGCCCCGGGAAGCGGGCGCCCCGACGAGACCAACGGCGTATGCCGGTTATTTTCTCCCCAACTGCCAGAGCCATCCTGCTGTCCGGGTGAGACCGGCTTCGATCTCGAAGATGCCCGCGACGCGTGCGGGTTCCAGATCTACCTTGGGGAGTCCCTCTACGGGAGCTGCGGGTACTACTTTGCGGGAAAAACAGAACAACCAATCTCGATCCGCGTCCAGCCCCTGGGGGCCGTCAGCGTTGTCGACGCAGCGGGCGCCCATGATCGCCAACTGAGTCGCGCGCTCAAAGACGAAAATTTCAAGTCGACCTCGATTCCAGGAGTCAAGGGAGGGCTGTGGAGCCGAGCTACTGCAGAGGGCTTTAACTGGGCATTCATTCCGGGATGGAAGGGCGCGCGCCAAGTCAGCTGGACCGACCGGGACTGCGAGCGTGCCAAAATGCCCGCACTGCTTGAGGCCATGGTCCGCGCCAAGCAGCCGCACACCGAGGACGAGCGCAACGCATTTCTCCCGACACGACGTGGAAAATAGTCGTTCAAGAATCACGGTGACGACATCGGAGAGCCAATGTCGTACGACTTCCTCTAGGGTGCACGATGCGACGCGCGGCGCAGATACGCGACCATCGCGTCGATACCTTCAAGGGTCAACTCAAACATCGAAAACACGTCTCGGATTTGCTCGACGCTGGGAGCATCCCAAATATTCCGAGACTCAGGGTTTAGCCAGGCCGACCGCTTGAACGTGTCCGCCAATTGCGAAAGACAGCGAAGACCCGATGGTGCTGTCGATGCCTCCCAAAATGCCGAGCCGCTCATGCTGAGCTCGCCCGGGTGCATCCAAGCATCGCCCACCATCACCAAGTACCAACTGGATCCTGACAGTCGCAGGACATCTTCGAGTTCGACGGGGCGAGTAAACTCCGCATCCTCGTACAATTTGGAATATACGCAATTATGAAAATAGTAATGACGTAGCTCGCGGAAGCCTCCTCCACGATTCGCCGCAGAAAAAAGGCGGCTAACCAATCGAGCATGAGCATCCATACTCCCTCCAACATCCAGCAGCAGGAGCATACGCACATCGTTTTTTCGGGGCGGCCGCATCACGACCTCAAGATCGCCGCAGTTCCGCGCGGTCTCAACAACCGTCGCGTCAAGATCGAGTTCCCCACGACCTCCCCGCCTTGATAATTTTCGGAGACGACGAAGCGCCGCGGCGATTTGACGAGTGTCGAGCACCAAATCCTGACGAAACCCACGAAACCGGCATTTGTCCGCGACTGCCAACGCCGACCGCCGGCCCGCTTGACCTCCAATTCGTACCCCAGTGGGATGGATTCCACTTTGTCCAAAGGCTGAAGTACCACCGGTACCAATCCACTTGCTGCCTCCCGAATGACGCTCGTTTTGCTCCTCTAAACGTTTGAGCAGCTGCTCTCGCAGCTCATGGATATCCAGCGACTGAAGCTGAGCAAGCGCGGCTGGTTCGAGCATCTCGAGCTGTCGCGGATCGCTGAGCCAAGCATCGAGGTTCTTCAAGAGTTTATCGCGATCGATGGCGACGCCACGAAACACCTCAGCGAAAGCTTGATCAAATGCATCGTAGTGAACCTCGCTGGTTACGAGGACACAGCGAGCAACTTCATAGAAGCCATCCAAGCTGTTTCGGTGCAAGCCACGCTTCAACGAATCCACAAACGCGAGCCACTCGTGTGAACTAATAGGTAGACCCCCCCTCCGTAGCCGAAAAAAAAAGTCGAGAAAAAGTTCGCTCATGAGCCCACGGTCGACGGAATCAACGATCAACGATGTCGGCTGCGAGCACCGCTGTGACCTTGCTCGATCGCTCGAAGATCCTGTTCTTTCTTGAGGAGAACACCAAGAAATGGTAGCCCCGCATCGCTCAGCTTGGCCGGAGCGATGCCGCCGTGACGCAAGGCTGAGAGCCAATCAATCAGCTCGCTCGTGCTTGGTGGCTTACGTAGCCCCGTCATGGATCGGAGCCTATAAAATGCCTCCAAGGCCCCCGTGAGCAATCGCTCCTCCACGTCGGGATGATGAACGGCGACGATTCTGGCCATCAATTCGCGCGATGGAAACTCGATCCAATGAAAGACGCAGCGCCGTAGAAACGCGTCGGGAAGCTCTTTCTCGTTGTTGCTAGTAATGATCACCACCGGACGATGCTTAGCGGTGTACGTCCTCCCTGTCTCGGGAACGGTAAAGCTCATGGCGTCGAGTTCGTGCAACAGGTCGTTGGGAAACTCCAGATCGGCCTTGTCAATCTCATCGATCAACACGACTTTTTGCTCGTCTGTATCAAACGCGCGTCCCAAAGGCCCGAGATCGATATACTGCCCGATCTCCTTCACATCCCCATCGCCGAAACGGCTGTCATGCAGACGACGAATGGTGTCGTAGGTATAGAGCCCCTCAACCGCTTTGGTGGTTGACTTGATCTGCCATCGCAGTAGTTCGTATCCCAAGCTCGCTGCGACGTTCACCGCTAGCAAAGTTTTTCCAGTGCCTGGCTCACCCTTAAGCAAGAGTGGACGGCCCAGTGCGATCGCCACGTTAACAGCGCTCCCAAGCTCGTCAGAGACGATGTACTGATCGGTACCGTGAAATCTCTCGGTCATCGGTCTCTACTCTCGCATGGGCAGGCGCGCATACGCGACTGTACCCCAGTTCGTACGAAGGGCCTGAATGTCAGTTCAGGCCCTTCGTACGAACCTCGTCTGGCGGCTAGCGCCGAACGAGGCCTCAACAGACAACAGGATGTGCTACGGCACGATGCACAGACCCACATGGGTCAGGTTTGGCGGCGCTTGACCGTCCTCGAAAAAGGACGTGCACTGGGTCCCGGCCGCACAGGGATCGGTCTCCGTCAGATCGCAGTACGCGGTGCAGCACCCGGTACCGGAGCACGAGGGCAACGTAGCCGCGTCGATGCAGTACAGCCCCGGGTTACAATCGTTCAGGAAACCGCAGCTCTCGCCGTCTTCGATCCCGCCCGCGGTGGGCCGACAGCTGAAGTCGCTCACCCCCCAGTAGCATCCTTCATTGTCGGCGCACGGCTGAAGAATCGGGTCGCAGGTCCCGAGGCAGGCATTGATCGATCCAGTATTGACGATGTGACAGTACTCGTCACCGTCACAGACGGGGTTCTTAGCGTCACCACTACAGAAATTTGTACAGGTACCGACCTGCTCACCGTCGACGTCGACCACCCTAAAGCAGAAGCTCGCTGCATCGCAATCGTCGCTAGCATCGATCCACCCATTGTACTTGCACGAGTCGCCCTTCGTGCCGACGCCAGTCACCGGCACACACTTATTCGCGTCCCAGGTACCGCCCGAACTCGCGTAGGCAACACATTTTTCGTCGTCCGGACAATCTTGAAAAAAGGCATCGCAAGTCGGTGGCCCGGAATTTGTGTCGGTGGCTCCTCCAACAAAGCCGTCTCCGTCTCCGTCTCCGTCTCCGTCTCCGTCTCCGTCTCCGTCTCCGTCT
>CAYTFJ010000029.1:0-45445 GCA_964437075.1 uncultured Nannocystaceae bacterium | reverse complement strand
CAACACGCTGCCACAATCTTGGCTGCCTGAAATCAAAACTGTCCGAATTTGCGGAGCATGGTCAATGTTGTTACAGCGATGCCGCTAGAGAGGCGGCACTGGCCGGCACTGGCCGGCACTGGCCGGCACTGGCAATCATGCGTATGCCATGTCTACTCCCTATAGTCTTCACTGGGTATTTTATGTCGCATTCCGTGAAGACGAATGTCGGGTCTATGCGGCCAACGCTGCTGAAAACCTGGTCGTTGTCAGGCATATCGCCTTGAACCTCTTGCGCTCGGTGAAAGGCCTGAGCGGCGGGCTTGCATCGAAGCGAAATCAAGCCGCATGGACCGATGACGTACGCGAGAGGGTGCTTTCGGCCTCGCTCGGATGACATGCGATTGCCCTGGCTCATACTCCAACCACAGTAAGATGATTGTCCCAGTGAATGTGTTCGATGAATATTTCGCGCTGAAGTTTGATCGTATTTGCCATGATGAATCGGATATAACCATCGCCTCCAGAGATGACAAAATAGTTGCCAAGCACCGTGACTCCGGCCATGTTTTTGCCGTGGATCTTTCCAAGAAAATTACCATCAGCATCGAAGAACACGGTCTGATTACCACGTGGCGAGGTTGCCGCGAAATGACCGGTTGACTCGTGTATAACCACACTTCCGATGTACTGATCGAGCTCAATAAGCGTTTGTTGTGGAGTTTTCAACAAAGTCGTTTTTCCATGTTTGTGCATAGCGATTAACGGAGTGACTTTGCTTGAGGATCCCTCATATTGTAGCCCGAGGATGACCGTATCGTCGTTGCGAACAGAGATGTGCCGAATGCTGAGTTGATAATCATCGAGACGATGTTCCGAAACAAGATTTCCGTTTGTGACGTCGACGAAGACAAGAGAGGGGTCCATCGTGCCTATGTTTAGCTTCTGGCGACCAAATGTTGGATGTGTGTATATTCCACCATTGGCCAACACTAAAGTTTTTCCATCGGACATGAAATCGATCGAATGGGTGCCGATGCCGAAAGCGCTTATCTCGCCAACCCGCCGGTAGCGATTGTTCGCATCATAAACACCGACGCAAGCAAGTAGGGGCTCAATATTAATATTGGGAACATCTTTAACAATATTCTCCGTAGCATAGAGATATCGTCCTTCGTTATCGAATACAGCATGTCCGAAAAAATGACGATTGGATGGGGCCTGGACCCTTTGGATGCACTCTCCGTGTTCCCAGTCAATTACTCGAAATTCTCTTCCGGGTCGGCGAGCGATGATTGCGACGTGTCGACGTGTGGGATGTAAGACGGGCGCATGGCCTCGGATGGGTAAGGGGATACAAAATTCTATACCGGTCTTGAGATCAATTCCACCAAAAAAATGGTCGCCTCCGGACCGATCGTATGCACTGAGAAGCATGCCCTCACTTGCGATGCAATCTTCATCGCATCCAGCTAAGAAGGAGGCCAGACACACCATGGATCCTGCTTCTGCCATCATCGAAGCGAATTTTCACCGAGACCAACTCATGTCTGACCTGTTGTAAATCTATTGTTTGTGATCGAATTAATATTCGCCATGCTAGTCACCATCGCTATTATTGAATGTGGATGCTAAAGAGAGTGCTCCTATGATGTCAATTTGTATGAAACGCTGAAGATCTCGGAGTCTATCTGACAATCGGACGACATCACCGGGAGAATCTACAATGGATTGAGTCAGCGGGATTTGAATATTATCGAGTGCGCTACGACTCTTCGTGAGATGTTCATTCATTTTGGTTCCCAAATCGATGCCTCGTGAATGGATGAGATCATCTAGACTCATGCTTGATGTGCTAGATAATCCAAAATATATATTTTCGATGCCGAGAAGATTGTCACGAATATCTTCAAGTGATCTCCCACTAAATTGTGATTCGACCTTTGTCGGCTGAGGGTTTCCAGTCGGAGGAAATCCAAGTGGTCGACCAAGTTTTTCAGACCGAATATTATCCACGGTGAAGGCCATTCGATTGACAACTTCTTCCACGGCTGCGTTAAGCGAAGTAAATGTCGTGCTTCCCGCTCCGGCATCTGTGAGCTCAGAGATGAAATCGTCATAGTTTGGGTCCCATGCTCTCCGCATCTCTTTTGCACCCCGTTCAAGATCGATAACAGCGACAAGCAGGTACGCGCACCGTTGCTGGTCTGCCGAAAATGTATCGACGATGTCGATTTTGGATGGGTATAAGAGGTATTCAATAGCCGGAAAACCTTTTTGAAATGTTCCGAGTCCATCGATAGATATGGCATCTTCGTTCTGAAGAACTTGTTCAATACGGCTGACACGAACGGGCCACGAATCGATTCGTGGCCCAATACGCCATGGTTCATTAATGAAGGGGCCAAATGCGAATATCTCCATTTGTTTCCAAGGAGATCGGGCATTCCACCATGCGATCTGGGCACGGCGAAGTGTTTTCTCTGACGGTTCCTTACATAAATCTATAGTCAGATTTCGTAGGATGAGAGCGCGTGATTCAAATTCGTTATATGTAGGAATTATTATATCTTTACCCCACGCCTCGATTAGGGCACGGCGAGAATCATATTGTTCTTCGGCAAAACATCCTGAGCACATACTGAGGGCAAGAATCGATAAAAGTGCCGACTTGTTCATAGTGATTCCACGAATTGTACAAGAAGATTTCGATCTTCGAGAGAAATATTTTTGAACTCGTCCCTCGAATATTTGGCTTCACCACCGTGCCAGAGGATGGCTTCTTCGATGCCTCGAGCACGGCCATCGTGAAGTAATCGCTGGTGACCATTCACGACACGATAAAACCGAAGGCCCCATAAGGGAGGGGTCCTCCACTCGGTACCCATTGCATCAAAAACCGGTCGGTTGTCAGACAGGTTTTCACCGAGATCGTGAAGAAGTAAATCTGTATATGGCCAAATGGTTTGTTCACGGAGTTCTACAAGATCAAAGTCGGTGCTCGTGCGGTGACTTGGAACATGACATGAGGCGCACCCTATATCGCCGAATATTTTCTTTCCTCGTAACGTTGCGGGATCGTTGTATCGCTGGCGACCTGGCACGGCAAGCAGGCGGGTGTAGGTGACAACACGTTCGAGTATGGAGTCCGAAAGTTCTGGATTTCCACCGTCCCGAGCTTCTGCGCATTCCAACTGAAAATTGGTACATGGTTGTATGGGGAAAATGTGACTCGTGATTCCCATGTCACCGATGAAGGCACCTGCCGATTGCTGAAGCACGCTTGGTTGTTCAGACTTCCAACCAAATCTTCCGATCGTTAGGGCTTCGGAGGTCACATCCCACACCCAATTGATACGCCCTGAAATTCCATCATCATTGTTGTCATTTTCATCTTGCATAGCCAAAAGTTTTTTTTCATCGATGGCTTCCAGGAGTCCTAACCCGACGACGGATGGCGCTACGCGGGGCGAGATGCGAAGCGTTGAGTCCATTGGACCATGAGCTAGATCTGAGATTTCATATGTAGGATGAATCAGTTCATAGGGAGTGCCATCCGGGTATAAACCGGGGTGGTGGACGTATGTTACGGAAGGAGTTCCTTCGGCAGGGACTCCAAGTATTGTGAAGGGCTGGAGCTGGTTTCCGTAGACCGGGTCGGGTACAGGTCCGCCGTGAGGCCCTTCTCCATCGATACTCAGGCGGAGCAATAGACTCGAAAAATGTGATTCATGTTTTAGAGGAGGGCGTCCTCTTCCATCTTTGAAGTGACATGAGGAACATGATCTTGCGTTGTAGAGCGGACCTAGGCCATCTCGATTTTTTGTGCTTGCGGGCGCCTGAACCCAGCTTTGGTTAAAAAAACCATTTCCGGAGAAAAATAATGATTCGTGTTCAGGAGTAATATTTGAGACCGGCATGGTGAACGCATTGCTTCCAAATAAAAAGTTGTTCGTTGTAGTTCCACCTGGAAACTCCTCCCCGAGTTCGTAGACTGAAATATCCGATAAGGTTTCGGCTTCGCATGAAATGAGTGTTGTAAGTATCGCTGCTCTCCACGAGAAGAATATGAAGAGTGATTGGGTAGATCTAAAATGCCGTCGGAGAATCGTTTGTTTTTGTCTGTGTGAGTATATAGGTGTCACCATGGCCTCCTGCTTATTAATCTGGATCTGGAATTGTTAACTCGAATCGCTGGAAGACATCCTGGAGAAGATTCTCTTGATCTCGCAGGGAATTGATCAGCCTTTGAACACGTGCACGGCCTTCAATGTTTTTAAGAGAGATTTCTTGGTCAAACGGAGGCGAAAGTTTATTTGCCAATTCTAAGCTTTCTACGATTCTATTACCAAGTTTTGTTGCCAGTTCTGGTTCGACGTATTTTACGATATCTACGATGCCGATGCCAGAGATCGTGCTGCCGTCGATGCGGGTGTAGCTTCCAAGCCATATGTTTAGAACACCTTGTATGTCTTGTACCATATCTCTGTGGGTGTTATCGCTAAAGCATGAGTGTTCATCCTCTTGATCGCCAGAGTCAAGTGCGGTCTGAAGTCGCTCTCCACCTGTCTCGAATCCACTGAGAATAATCATTCCTGTTAGTATGCGGCGAATGGCCTCAGGGTTGTCGAGATTTTCGAACTGTGCTCGGTAGTTCTCTGGTTCATGGGGAATCCACGAGGAAACTATTGACTCGAAGTGATCTTCGAGCATGCTGGTGACCGTGGAGAGGTAACGGCCGCGTCTGTCTTGATTTGTTGCCGTTCCGTTCCCATTTGTTAGATAGTCGGTGTATGGACGATCTCCTGGTCCGATCGCGGATGTGTCCTGTCCCCACAGCAGGAATTCAATTGCATGAAACCCCGTGGCTATGTTTTCCTCTCCGCCGTATTCATTCAACGACTCCAGATTAGTCGCGTTGATTGGGATCGTGCGATCGTTGATAATTCCTGTAGAAATATCATCATTGACATAATCAACATAGGCTTCGTCTAGAGGCCATGCGTTCATCATGCCTTCCGGTCCCCTGTCTGGTTCGTCGATCGGTCCATCGTAGAATCGGTAGACTTCAGTTTGTAGGTATGTTTCGCGGGATGCGAGCCAATCTTCTTTTGCCTTGATCATGGTTTGGTCATTTGGTTCTGAAATGAAAATCTGTATGGATTTGTTGAGTGTGGATGTCGTGAGAAGAGAATCTTCATAACTGGCAAAGACGATCTGAGAATAGGTCTCGATGGCCTTGCTCGTGTTATATGGCAAGGTCGAGGTCTCAGTTCCAGCATCACAGGCCATCGCGGCCATCGCGGCCATCGCGGCCATCGTGGCCATCGCGGCCATCGCGGCTATCGGATATTTTATCTTCTGACAATAATTATTCATTGGTGTTCTAATTCTGTGGGGTGTTAGTGTGATATGTGCGGAGAGAGGACGGCTTTTAGATGGCCATTTTCGTAATGGCTACTTCCGCTTCGGCAGAGAGTCTGGCGATCATCGGTTCGAGTGCAGGCTCGCGTTGTCGCACGAATGCCCAGAGGAGGGCCGCAAAATCCATGGCCTGCCAAACAAGTCGACCCTCGTGGGCGGCCTCCACGAGTTCACGGGGAGGACGATCGATGAACCTTCGTAGCTGGGGAGAAAGACGTTGCTCAAGAACCGAAGTGGCACGATTCCAACTTCGTTGGGAGTCGATCATCTCCTGTGCTAGACAGTCGTAAATCGCTGATGGCCACAACGATGATTGTTCATGGTTGTGTGAAGACTCCATCAACCGGCAAGCTTCCTCTTGTGCAAGAACCACCATAAGGACGAGATGTAGGGCTTTTACGGAGGGCTCATAGTGGCACAGCGTGTCACGGCCCATGTCTCTGGAAGAGTGACGATCTCGCCATCGTCGTCTCACGATCGCTTGCCCCGGATCGACACGGGCAGTGACGATAACGATACGAATAGAAGCCAAATAAATGCGGCTGCAAGGCTGCGGGAGATCCAAGGCTTGTGGCGGGGACGAATGGGGTCAACGGGTGCAAAAAAGATTCGGTCTTCTCTGCATCTAAACCGATCATGCGGAATATGACGTGGGAGATGTCGTTGCGCGACATGACGGCTGTTCATGCTTCGCCTCGGCTGAGCCGCAGAAAAGGGGAATTGTCGCCATGTGCGTTGTGGGTGTGATTGGGGGCGGCGTATCGAGCGATCGCAAGGGAGAGCATTTTAGCGATTTCGGCGACGGCATCTGGAGTCATCCGAATGGTAAGGGCTCCAATGTGTACATGCATCATTTTGCAGTCACATCGTTCGACCGAGGCCACGGCGATGGTTGCCAATCTCGTTCGGTGACATGTGTTTCGGGAGGGCGAATAGTCCGATATGTTGTTGTGATTCATGTGCGTCCTTGTTCCTTTGCGTAGAGCCCTTGGTCTTCTACGTTTCAGGGCGCTGGACGCTGGGTCGCGGGCCGCTTCGAGTGGGGGGATCTCGGCTTATGTTGAGCTCGGAGCTCCCGAATTAGGGTTGCCTGTGATCGGAATAATCACAGATCGCTTGCATCTCCGACACTTGAGTTCCACGCCGCCTAGAACATAGCGAGCAAGAAGGGCGCCGCACTGACAACGTAATACGCTGTCTCGATCTGGGCGGTCCCCACTGTTGTCGTGGACGCAACGCCCTCCGATGGGGACCGGCGTGTCGGGCGTTGAGGGATTCAGGATGACCCCATTTGTGTTCTGAAGATAGTGAGACTTAAATTCATTATGACACCTGATAGAATTGCCGTTGGCAAGCAATTTGCTGAAAATGCAATTGAATATCAATATCAATATCGTAGCTGGGATTTTCCTTGCTGTCAAACGGAGTACACCCATTTTTCGACGCTGTTCTGCCAAATCAAAGGCTCAAAGCTCGTGCAACGACGAGTCACGCCATAGGACGCAAAAAGGCGAGCCGTCGATTTCCCTATGAGATCGATGGCGACGGCGGTCGTGCCCGCTTTTTCGCGCGCAGAGGCCCAGTCGGCTGAACCGGTCGTCGAAGGTGTGCCGGAATCTCTCGAAGGCCCACGAGCGAAAAGATTGGTAGGGCCTGGGATTTTCCCTTCACCCTTACGGCATCACGCGCCTCGGCGATGCCGTAGGGGTGGCACGCACCAGCGGTCGATTCGCTGATGATGATCTCGCCGGCGCTAGCGACGGAGCACAGCCGAGCCGCGATGTTTACGGGGTCGCCGATCACCGTGTATTGCAGGGTCTGGGAGGAGCCGATCGCTCCTGCGATCACATGACCTGTGTTGAGGCCGATACCGACATGAATTTCTTCGGCGCCTCTTGAGATCCGTATTTGATTGAAGTCCCGCAGGGCCTTCATCATGTCGAGAGCGCATCGTGCGGCTCTGAGCGGGGCGTCGGGCATCGACACAGGGGCTCCAAAAAGACCGATGATCTCATCACCAACATACTTGTCGAGGGTGCCTCCGTGCAGAAAGAGCACATCGACCATGACCTCGAAGTAGTCGTTGAGGACCTGGACCATCTCTCGCGGTGAGTGGCGCTCACTCATGCTGGTAAAGCCTCGAATGTCGGCGAAGAGCATCGTGACTTCACGCTCTTCACCGGCCTGGTCGAGAGCGAGTGCGCCGCTGACGATTTGGTCGACGAGATTGGGGGATAGAAGGCGTTGAAACTGGGCGCGAGTCGCAGCCTCGTGCTCAATCTTTTTTACCAGATGGTGGTTTTGGATGGCGACCGCTGCCTGGGTGGCGATGCCTGAGAAAAGCAGAAGGTCTTTTTCGGTAAAAGCTCCTGTGGCGAGTAGTGAGTCCATGTGGAACACACCCACGAGTTGATCCTGGACCAAGAGAGGCACACACATGGTGGAGCGGATCCCTTGCATGATGATGCTCTGGGCCGCTTTGAACCGTTCATCCACCATGGCATCGGAGGACAGCACTGCGGTTCGGCTGCGCTTGACCTCATCGAGGATCGAGCGCGAGAGATGAATTTCTTCGTCGCGGTGCTGTCGGACGTAGCGAGGGCTAAGCTTGTCTAGATCCGCATCGTAGAGCAGGATCACTGCCCGATCTGCCCGAATTAACTGAAAGGTCTCGTCGACAATCCGCTGCAGCAGTCCGTCGAGATCGGTACTGACGGCGAGTTTTTGAGAAAGCTCGTGGGCGACACGAAGTTTCTCGTAGTCCGCTCGCAGAGTGTCGAGATCGCGGACCTCGTGGGCGGGCAAAAACCGGCTGTCGGCCGCGATGGGCTGGTGCAGCTCGCTCTGCGCTTGTCCCGGCATCATCGTGACTCGTGGCAGGTCCCAGGGAACCTGGGAGTCCTCCTGGTCGAAGCGGAACGACGTGTTTCCCAGCGTGATTCGATCTCCGTGCACGAGGGTATGTGCGGTGTGGCGTTCGCCGTTGATCAGCGTTCCGTTGAGGCTGCCCGCATCTCGGACGACGTAGCGACCCATGGGTCCGAGGGTGATTCGAGCATGCTCTTTGGAAACGATACGATCGAGCACCTGGATCGTATTGTCGGGGTGGCGACCCAGCGTGTTGAAGGCCGCGAGCGTGTACTCCACAGGCGGGTCAACCAACAAGATGAGTTTCCCGACCATTTCCTATCTGGGATCTTAGGGGAACGGAAGCACGAGATCAACCGTGATTCACGGCGCCTAGGAGTCGCTATGCCGCGTTTGGGAGGGCAAGTAGCTCCTTGACCCGCCTGGCCAGCTCTCGGGGAGAGACTGGTTTGGAGAGGTAGTCATCGCATCCAGCTCCGAGCGCGCGTTCTCGATCTCCCCGCATCGCGTGGGCCGTGAGCGCGACAATCTTTACACGTGCTTTCGTCGGATCTGAGTGTTTTCGAATGGTCTGGGCCACGGTCCAGCCGTCGATTTTTGGAATCGAGAGGTCGAGAAGTACGAGGTCGGCGGGCATGGACTCGAATTTTTCGAGGGCAATTTCGCCATCTTCGGCCAGAGTGACCTCGTGACCGTGATGGGACAGGGTCGTGATGAATAGATTTTGATTGTGGGTGTTGTCTTCGACAAGGAGAATATTGGCCATGGTTCAAGAACCTGTAGCGAGCTGAGGGGTGGATTGTGGTGAGGAGTCGGTCGACGAGGATGGGTCGCTGCCGAGAGGCATCTTTTTGGGTAGCTCGAGAGAAAACACGCTGCCCTTCCCTGGTGAGCTTTCAACGCGGAGACTGCCCCCGAGAGCGGTAGCGAGCCGTTGGCTGATCGCCAACCCAAGGCCGACGCCATCTCGCGCCCGTGTAGACGAGCCGTCAACCTGGCGAAATTCTTCGAAAATCATTTCGAGGTCGTTCTTGGCGATGCCAATTCCGGTGTCTCGAATGGATACGATTGCACCTCCGTCGGCGCGAGTCTCGATCGTCGCGGTGACGCTGCCATGTTCCGTGAACTTGATGGCATTGTTCAGTAAGTTCGTCAGGATTTGGTGAACTCGCTCCGAGTCGGTCTCGATCGGGATTTTTACCGAATCCGGTGTCAGAAGCCGAGGACGATAGGGGAGGTCACGCGCCAGGGGGGCGGCAAGCGCGACGCTATGGGCGACCAGCTCCCGTAGATCACAAGGCGAGGATTCAACCGTCATATGACCGGCCTCCATGGTGTTGAGATCGAGTACCTGGTTCACGAGGTCAAGAAGATGTTGTGCAGCCTGGCCGACGTTGTCGACGGCCTCGCGCTGTCCCTGATTCACGGGGCCGTAGACTTCGTCGCCGATCAACTCCGAGTAGCCGAGAATGGCGTTGAGCGGGGTGCGAAGCTCGTGAGACATGTTGGCGACAAACTGAGCGCGCAGTCGATTGACGCTCTCGAGTTGATCGCGCTGCTCGGCGAGGCGGGTATTTTGCTCCTCCAACCTACGGCTCAGAGCCACGAGCTCTCCGTAGGCCTGTTGGTTGGCGATAGCGATCGCCATGGGTAGCGAGGCGTCGACGAGATAGTCGAGATCGGATGTTGGAAGCGCCGAGCGTGTTGCGAGGACCACGACCGCGACGAGCTGGTTGTCGAAGGTCAACGGTACAGAAATGACACCCTCCAGTGGCACTTTTCGTTTGCTGAGCTGCATCCAGGGATGGTCGATAGCGAGGGCTGGGAGGTGAGCGATTTCGAGACTTTTGATCGACGATGCCAGAGCCCCGTGGAGCGTCGACTCAAGCTCGATTGCGCTCTTGTTGGGGACGCCGATGGCCGTGGCACAGACCAACGATGCGGACGCTTCGGCGGTGGATCCCGGTTGGGGGACAAAGAGCAGGGCAAGGGACGCGGAAACGTCTTGAGCGAGCGAGTCGAGCGCTTGGCGAAAACGGAGCTGTTCAGACAGGGGCGAGACCAAGATGGCCATAAAATCGGCGAGGCGCTCAATTCGAGCTTCCTGAACGGTTACGTCGCGGAGCAGGGTGGCGTTGCGGCCGTGCACCCGCTGAACTTGTTCGCGGACGAGTACAGAAATTTCGGAGAGGTTCCCGGCGATCCACGATATTTCGTCGTTGCCACGCAGGCGTGGAATATCGTCGAGCTCTCCACGGGCGAGGGCGCTCGCTATTTTTCCGAGCTGAAGAAGCCGATGACGAAGAAGCAGGGCGACGGCCGCGAAACTCAAAAAGATCGCCGCGAGCGTCCCGTACATGGCCAGCGATAGATTGATCTCGGAGGTGCCGGTGAGCAGTCCCGAAGCTCTGAGGGTGGTCAGCTGCAGCGAACCGAGTCGAGGGGCGGGCTCGCTTGCTCGTTCAAGCGCGGTGGCAGGACGATTGCCGTAGAGAAGGACCTCGGCGGGCAGGGGCGTATGACCGTGAACTTCGAGACTTGAGACGATCCCATCCTTGGGGAATGAGCCGACGGTCACGAGAGCGCCATCTTGGAGTTCGACGCTCAGTCCGACGACGGCTTCATCGCTGCGGAGCAGATCCTCAGCCACTTTACGAACCAGGGCGGGGTCTGCGAGCGCCATCGCCATGGTCAGCGAGAGCGCGCTTTGTCGAGCCAAGCGCTCTGAGGCATGATGCTCTGCGCGCTGGGCCTGGGCCGTGGTGAGCGCTGAAAGCTCGTGACGGATGCCGAAATAGAAGGCGGCGGTAGCGAGCAACGGCAGCGCCATGAGAAGCAAGGAGAACCGCGTGGGGGGGCGAATGTCGCTGTTTAGTCCGTTCGACACGCCAAGTAACTCTCGGTTTGTTTTCTTGTGTGGCCGCGTCGTTTTCGACGGGTTTTTGTCGGTCGAGTGGCCCATTTGGCCAGGTCGCGTGCACTTTGTTCAACGTCGGGAGAGACCCAATTTTCGAAGCCAAAATGTTGGAGTTCGGCAATGCTGCTGCCGACTGAAAATCCCGGGAGTCGTCCGACCGTGCCGAGTCTCTCAAGCCAGAGTGGTTGCGCGGTCTCGGGTCCTGGACGGAGCCAGATCTTTGTTCCTGGACGGAGCGGAACATTCAGGAGCGCTTGTGTGATTTGGGCGGGGCCGCCTTGTACCAGTGTGGCGTGCAAGGCATCTGCGAGTTCGTGGGCTCGTATGTCGTGCGAGTCTGCGATCACCACCCACGGGTGTTCAGAGTCCATGGCAAGCAGCGCCCGCGAGACGCACTGGGTGTCCAGTGATGCGGATATCCACAGAGCCGAGTTGGGATCGGGTGTCCAAGTGAGCAGTTCTGCACGTTCTTGGCGAGGCCACCGGCGCAGGACGTAGCTGCGGGCCTGGGTGCCGATGCTGATCACACGGTGCGGCGCTTCGTCGAGTGGCCAGCTCTCGCCAGGGCTTAGGATAATCGTGCGAGGGAGTTTCGCTTGGGCCGTATAGGCGTCGACAAGGGCGCGGTGAAGCGGAAGCGCCGGATCATGGACCAGGGCGATTGGACCGCGCTGGCGATTGGACTTTCGTTTCGCTTCGGCCTCCATGACGGAGACTGAAAGCGCCGCCATGAGGCCCGCGAACATCGCAATGATGGCGTTTGGCAGGCGGCGACGACGAGGCGCCGCCGGGACTGGCCACAGATAGCGGAAACACGCCATATACTTTCATCGGCGGTGGCGTCCGCGATCTGTAAGAGACGCAGGCGGTTTTCCCGTCCTGGGTCGCTGCATCTCGTTGGGGTTTCTCGATGGGTCGGGTTCTGACGGCTATTGGCCGGAATCCTGCGTTGATGCCGCGCAATTCCAGATCCGCCTGATGGAGATACGCGTGCAGGTGATTTCAAGCTCGTTGATCTGCTCGTGGCGTTCCGCCAGGTCAAAGGGCCACTCGAGGTAGGCGGAGTAGAGGGCACCGAAGCGGACTTCGAGGCTGTTGGGCTCGGATTCGATCCAGGTTTCAAGATCGGGGTCGCTTACACCGTTGCGCCGGATCTCTTTAACCAATTCACGTTTGAGCTTGGTCAACTCCGATTCAGAATGCAGATACCGCGCCGCAGAGCCCGAGAACTTTGAGGCGGTTTCGTCCACGACTCGGTAGACTTCCTGACGCTGTAGAAAGAGCGGCAGGTACTGATACACCACGTAGGCCCCGAGCGAGAACGCGACTACGAGTCCCACCGACACCGGATTGATCAGACGCGGTCTCTTGTACTTGACTGGTTTGGCCATGGGTTTCCTAGGCGCCGCGAGGCTGCAGATGAACAGCGAGGGCACGAACAATAGCAGGGCGCTTCAAATGGAACCAGAGGTTGGCCGGCGAGCAGAAACGGGCGCTCTTGGACGAAACGATCTTGTTTTGTGTTTCCGAGAGTGACTGGTGGTTCGCGGGGCAGCCCGAGTCGATCAGATAGAAGATTGACGACTCTATTGTGCGAGGACGGCTTGAGGGTCGATGGGACAGGAGTGGTCGAGCAAGGGCACGTGAGCCGGCGGGTGGCGGGGCGAAGGCGATGTGCTGGCATGGCGCCGGTTCGCATAGCGCGCTCGGCAGCACAGACTCACGCGACGTCATCCGAATCTCCGCGAGGAGGTTGGCTCGAGGTGAACGGCTCGGTTCGGACGTGGGGTCCAAGAATCTTGTGCTTCGGCATTGACGCCGGGCATCACCCCGACTAGATTCGGAGCCCGCGCGAGAGTGGCGGAATTGGTAGACGCGCATGGTTCAGGTCCATGTGTCCTTTCGGACGTGGGGGTTCAAGTCCCTTTTCTCGCACAGCAAGGAGGCACCTTTCGTGGGTGCCTCCTTTTTATTTTGGGAGGGGTCGTTCGGGTCGTTCGAGGGCGGAGCGTTGTTGCTGGCCCTAGAGGATCTCTAGCGCGTCGATCTTGAGTGAGGGTCCCGACATTTGGATCCCAAAGCCACCAGACTCGACGGTTCCGGTGATTTGTGCCCGTTGACCCGCGGTCGCGTTCGCGGCCAGCGGACCGGTGAGGCGATAGGTGTCCCCTGAATCGGTGACAAGTTCGAAGAAGCCTCCTTCGAGGTCGTTGTGCTGGATCTTTCCACGGTAGGTAGCCATCGTCCGCAGTGTACCTGAGCTGCGGCACTGCGCTACTGTTCGGCGGTGCAGCCCGTGCGCTCCTCGCTACATCCTTTGTGGGTCGCTCTTTTCTGTCTGACCAGTCTTCGATGCGGCGGTATGAACGATGGAGATCGGCCCGAAGAGATGGCCGCAGCAGAGCACTTGCCGTCCAGCGGAAAGATCCCGATCTCTCCAGGAGCGTGGGGACATGCGCCACATTTGCCACAATCTTTGTCGTCGTCGGCCAGGGATGGGCTTCGTCGTGCGGAGCTTGAGCGAGATGAGCAAGGCGTATCGCTCCGCAAAGGCCTCGCGCACGGCGACCCAGCGTGGGTCGATTTCTCGATCTGGACAGTGGCGCGGATCGGTGGAAGGCAGGCCGCCACGCGGTTGCTCGGGCTCCTTGATGGAGGACAAGGTCCCCAGACACTCGCGGCCGTGGCTCTGCTGCTTGCCCCGGTCGACAGCGAGGGTAATCCGCGGGTGCCGTCCGAGGTCTGGAAACAACTGGAGGACAGCCTCTGGACTCGTTACGCAGTTACCGAAGATCCGCTTGAGGCCGAAGGCCTGTTGTTTGCGATCGCTCGGCTGGGGGGTCCCGAATCCGTAGCGAGGTTGGCGGTGGATCTTGAGGGGAGTTCACACGCGAACGCACCTGCGCGAAGCGCACGGATGGAAGCGCTTGGGCTGCTTTGTGTTCGTGGCTGGTCCCTCGACCCCGCGGCGCGCGATGTCGTCGTGGGAGGCCTCGATGCTGAGGAGGGGAGCGTGCGACAGGCATCGCTCTACACCCTCGGTCGCTGCGTCTCGGCTTCGTCGGAGTTGTTGGCGATCGCCGCCGAGCGGGAGAAGATCGTCAAGCGCCTCGCCGGCCTCGTTCGGGGCGCGCCCGTCGTTGCTGCGCTCGCCTGGAAGGTGCTCGCAGCCATAGGGGAGGTCCCTCCGTCCATTCCCGAGATGGTGCTTTCTCCGGTCGCAGATCGTTTGACTTGGAAGGTCGAGGTCGAGGCTGTCCGGGCGCTGGCTGCCAGTCCGAAGGGGCGTCAAACCATGCTCGAACGCCTTCGTACGTTCCCCGTGACCGACGACACGGTGCTGGCAAGCGCGCGGGTGCATGGTTTGCTTGAGGCGCTTCGGGCCCTTCGACCCCACGCGGGCGGTGCCCTCGAAATCTCGGCCTTGGCGGAGCGGTGGTTGAGTGAGTTGGCTCACCGGGAGGACTCGCTGGATTCCTTGGGGTCCGAGCTTGCTCGGGTACATCTGCGTTTGGAGTTGGAGACTCTTGGCGCGATCGCTGCGGGGGATCTTCGACGACTTCCCGATTGTAGCAGCGCGTTCTATCGGGGCTCGAACTCCGCGAATCAGGCGCTACCCGTCTTCTTGCCGAGGGGGTACTGCGAGCGGGCCCATGTCGAGGGCATTATGCACATGACGCAAGTCAGGCGCGTGGCCTTGGCCGCCGTTGAGTCGAAGGACCTGAGACCGCTGTTGCCGGATTCATCGGGGGGCGATCGCGGAGCCGAAACGGAGGATCCTCGGAGTTCCCGCGTAGCGAGGATCTTGCTCTTGGCAGAGGATCCTGACCCCTCAATGGCGGCGCCTGCACTCGAGGCTCTGGCTGAGATTGCAGATCCTCGGGCTAAAAAAATTCTACGTGATGCCCTGCAGCGTGAAGATCTTGGGGTCCGTGCCGCGGCGGCGACATCTCTCGCAACACGCTCGGTGGACGCGGAAAGGCGCGATCTAGAAGCCGTCGGCGTTCTGCGCCAGGCGGTGCTCGAGTCAACAAACTCGGAGGCGATCGAAGTTCGGCTCGCCTCGATACGAGCGCTTGGAGCACTTGCTCGAACGGCACGAAGTTCGCTGGTGGAAGGAGGAGAGTCGAGGCCGTCGCCCGTCGCCAGCCCGTGGCTACAGACCGTTTTGGTTCCCCTCGCGGCGGATCCAAACGCGTCGATTCGCGCGGAAGCTCGACGTGCGCTGGGTGGAGGAGTGACGGCGCCCACGTTGCTTGAGTCCTTTCAGCGCGCGGTGAGCACCAGCGGCCGGGAGATGACCGTGGATCTCAAGGAGCGGGACCATGACGCGGTGGGTCTGCGGTTTGAGACGACCCGAGGTGCTGTTACCATTCGTTTTGATGGGGTCTATGCACCCATCAACCAGGCGAATCTTGTTCATCTTGCCGAGCAGGGGGTGTTTGATGGCCTCCGTTTTCATCGTGTTGTCCCAAATTTTGTTGTCCAAGGGGGGGACCCGCATGGCGATGGCTATGGTGGACCGGGGTACCTTGTCCCCTGCGAGTGGTCGAACCTGCGATATCTCCGAGGAACAGTTGGAATGGCCCTTGCCGGAAAAGACACTGGCGGTTCTCAATTTTTTGTCACCCAGTCACCTCAACCGCATCTCGATGGCCGATACACGGTGGTGGGGAACGTGAGCGAGGGAATGGAGGTGATCGATCTCCTACTCCCGGGGGATAGAATCGAATCGGTCGAGGTCCTGCGGCGGTGAGCAGTCGCGGTGAAGGTCGGCGGCTGATCCTAGTCGGAGGTATGGACCCGAGTGGCGGTGCGGGCTTGCTGCGAGACTCGTGGGTCGCCCAAAAATGGCTGTGCGCCGACGACTATTCTCGTCATCGCGGCGTGCTCACCGCGTGGACGCATCAGGGATACGGTCGGGCTGCCACCGCAGAGCCCTGTGATCTTCGAAACCTAGACTGGGTGCTTAGGGAATGGACGACGGAACTTTTGTCTCGTGACCTTCGAAGTGGCGAGAGGCCCCGCTGGGTGATCAAACTCGGTTTGATCCCAGGCCCATGTTGCCCGAGGCTGGGTGAATGGCTGTGCGATCTCCGGTCGAAGGTTTGCCTGCAGGTGGTTTTGGATCCCGTGCTGCGAGCCAGCGATGGCGGCCAACTGGGATCCCGTGTTTCCGCATTGATGGCGCTGATGGATCAGGTGGATCTCTTGACGCCGAACGGCGACGAGGCACGAGCTTTGTCGCTCAAGAGCGAGCCTCTTGGCACGAGAAAAAAAGGGAGGTCGCCGGCTGCCGTTCTCTTCAAAAATCTCGCCTGTGACGACTCGTACATTTGCGACCGTCTTGAGTCGATCGGGGGCGAATATGACTTTATTCGGCCAAAAATCTCTGGACCCGATCCGCGGGGCACCGGCTGCAGCCTAGCGACTGCAATTGCTTGCGCGCTCTTGCAGGGCCGCGAGATGCGAGCGGCGGTCCAGGAGGCGATCACTTGGCTCGACAGCGCCCGGACGAGGCTTCGTCGCGCCCCAGACGGTCGTTATCATCTTGAATGAAGCGAGGCTCAGCGCTTTCGATTTGTTTGCCCCCGTACCCGGGTACCCTCGAGATTGAGCGCACGGAGGGAAGGAAGAAGACGTAGTCTTGGTAGCGCAGCATCGGAGACGACGGTGTTGGCGAGATTGAGGTGGGTCAGTTCGTGAAGCCCGGCCAGCGAGTCTATGGAGGCATCGGTGATCAGCGTCGCATCCAGCCGTAGATCTTGCAGATGGACGAGCTTCGCAAGGTGGGAAACTCCGGCATCGACGAGATCTGTGTGGTCGAGTTCGAGTCGACGCAGCTTTGTGAGCCCGCTGATGTTCGAGATTCCCCGGTTGGTGATCTGCGTATGGTGAAGTCGAAGATCTTCAAGTTGGGTGAGTGTCTTGAGCGAGGCGAGGCCAACATCCGATATGCGAGTGTGGCCGAGGTCCAAACTACGCAGGTTGATGAGAGTCGCGAGTTGGGGGGCCGCTCGGTCGTCAAAACTCGAGAGGTCTAGCGTCAGATTTTCGAGGCCGATCAGCTCGCCCAGTCGTTTGGCCTCGGGGTCGATCAGGGGACCGCCCTCAAGGTGGAGCCGTCGTAGCGATTTGATTTTCGCCAAGGCCTCAAAGGTCTGCTCGTCAACCTCGCGATAGCCGATATGAAGCGTCTCCAGGTTTTTGAGATCTGTCAGCGAATTGAGTCCTGCTCCCGATATTTGTGACTTGAGGAGATCGATACGCCGCAGCTTAGACGACAGGCGTAGGATACGAAGTCCGCCGTCGCCGAAGCGGGGGCAGGAACAACGGAAGTGCTCGACGGAGAGGTCTCGGAGATAGATCGGCGAATTGTTGTTGAAGTTCGAACCTGTCCAATCCACCTTTCGAAGGTGGGTTAATGCCCGAATCCGATTGAGAGAAAAATTTCCGATCGAGGTCTCGACGAGGGTCAGCGATTCGAGGCGTGAGGCCTTCGCTAGGGAGAGCATCGCTCGGTGCCCCGCCCACGCTCCTTCGAGTTTGGCGTGCGTGAGGCCGGGAAGATCGCCGAGAAGATCCGCGAGAACCGAGTCTCGATTCAGCTCCCGCAGCGTGAGGTGCGAGATTGGGAGCGTCCGGGTCAATGGAGAGTAGGACACGGCTTCCGGATTGACCCGGGTTAACGTGAGCTTCTTGAGATTAACGAGCTGTACGAGCCGGGCGACGGTCATGCCATCGAGATTGAGATCGGCGAGCTCAATCTCGAGAAGCCGCCGTCCGAAGGCGCCAAGACCTACGTGCACGGCGGTTTGACAGCCGGAGATCCGCAAGGTGTGTAGTCGAGGTGTTTGTCGGGCCAGCGCAACCAGATCGAGACCCTGGCACCTTTGGGCTTGGGCCTCGGGCCCTGAGAGGGGCGCGGTGTCGTCGAGGCGCAGCTCATGTTCGGGGTATTCGTAGGAATCTGGAATCGAGAGTGCGAGGTCCAGGGTTGTAAGGCGAGAAAGATCGAGGTCTTCGAGTTGCGAGACTCGGCTCACCACCAGTTGGTCAGGCGGGGCCTTGGTCTTTTTTTGCCCCGCCGTGGGCACGGGCATCTCGGCGTTCTGCTTGACGTCGAGAGGAATGTGTCGGGCCGGGGGGGGACTTTCATCGGTCGTTGCTCCACCTGCCTGCTCACGGCAAGCAAGCAGAGCGACGAGCGGCGCAAATGCGAAGAACCAAAAAAAGCATGCGCTGTGATGGGGGGTGAAACGGCGCCGTTTGTCTCTCATCGATGGGGGCCTTGGATCGGACTGGCGGATGCATCCAATTGGAAGAATCGGCAGGCGTTGCGAAAGGTTGCGTGGGCGACCTCGTCGAGGGTCGTGCCGCGGGCAGTCGCCAGCGCGCGCGCGGTATCGACAATAAACTCAGGGCGGCAGGCCGCGGGTCTGTGCCTCAAGGGCGACTGGTTGGGACTGTCACTCTCGATCAGCATGTGGCGAGCGCAGACGATTCGTGCAGATTCCATCGCCCTTCGGGCATTCGGCAAGGTCAGCGCTCCTGAAAAGGAAATGAAGTGCCCCTTCGCACTGAGTTGTCTCGCTAACTCCGCACTTCCGCTCCACGAGTGAAAGAGAATCGGCGGAGTTGGCGCTTCACCAAGAAGTTCCAAGAGTGCGCCGTGGGCACGCACGCAATGAACAACCGACGGCAACCCTCGCTTTCTGGCCAGTTGGAGGTGCGCTCGGACAATGTGGCATTGTCGCGAGCGATTTGCGCGGGTCGAGAGCCGAACGAAGTCTAGGCCAAATTCGCCAATCGCTCGAAATGTCTCCGGGGGATCTCGGCAGATTTGCGAGAGCTCCGCGAGGTGTCGGTCCGACTGCTCCGGAGAGATCTCTTCCAAGGCGAAGGGATGAATTCCCAAACTAAATGAAAGTGAGAGCCCAGAAATGAGGGGCAGCGACCGGAGCGCGCCCCAGTCGCTCGGGCCTGCGGACGAGATATGAATCGCGCGAATCACGATGTCTGAGCCCGTATTCGGGCGAATTAGGCGCAATCGATCATTTTGAGAAAGCCCCTCGGAGAGATGTGCATGGCTATCAAAAAAGTGCACTTTTACTGTACTTCTCGCGCCTTTGACGCTAGCGTCAACCTCGGATAGAACATCGGCATCTACCCGCTTCACGTGACACCCATGGCAAATAGCAGAATTGAACGCGTCTTGCGCCACGATGGTATCGTGGCCGTCCTCGATTGGTACACCGACCCCACCCAAGGCGGCACAGAGCAGCCCCACTGGGTCGGCGACGATCGCTGGAATCCTATCGTCCTCGAAGCCGTCAAGCTTCGCCAAATCGCCAACGAGCCCTCCGTACGAGTACTTGTCGGTGACCACGCGGTGCTTGTTTCCGGCGACGACAAACATGTTGTGGGCGTGGTGTTCATCAAGGGTCATCCCGTGGTGAAGTCTGTGGTTCGCATGGTGCGTCAGTTGCTCCGTCCAGCCAATCCCCAGCCCACCGCAACGCTCTAATACCCATTAGAAGCCATCCTAACGGTGGTTTTTACTCGAAAAAGGATGCATGCCCACGGGCGTGTGTCCTTTTTTTTGTTTGCTAGGGCAGACCACCGCTCAGAGCCCCAGGGGGCCGGTTGGTCTTCGCGCAGAAAAACTAGAGAGGGCCCGGAGACTTGATAGGATCTCACTTCATGCCTCAGAAAATTCCAGTCGCACTGAAACGCGCATTGTTCGATATTCTCGGTGCACAGGGGCTAATTCTGGAGGGCCAGGACTTGATTTACTACGGCGCAGATCGCTGCCGTGGCGATTGGCAGCCCCGAGCAGGGGCCATCGCGCGTCCTTCTTGCCTAGGGGAGCTTGAGGCTGTGATCTGCGCATGCGCTCTTTACGAGTACCCGATGGTGCCCTCTGGCGGCCGTACCGGTCTCGCCGGCGCGGCCACGGCGATCGCCGGTGAGGTCGTGGTCTCCCTGTCGCGTATGGCACGAATCTTGAGCGTGGATCCTTCGTCAAGATTATTATGTTGCGAGGCGGGGGCGACGGTTCAGGCGGTGCAGGAGGCTGCAGCGACGCATGGCTTGATCTATCCCATCGATTTTGCCGCGAAAGGAAGTGCGCAAATCGGTGGGACCGTCGCCACAAATGCGGGAGGCGTGAAGGTCATTCGTTACGGTTCGACCCGGGCGTGGGTGCAGGGCATGAAGGTGATCCTCGCGGACGGCGAGCGCCTCGATCTCGGCGGAGCGTTGGAAAAGGACAACACCGGCATCGATCTTCGCCAACTTTTTGTGGGTAGCGAAGGCACCTTGGGCGTAATCGCTGAGCTGACATTGCGTCTGTGTCCGCCTCCCGCCGCTCAGAAAGTTGCGCTTTGTCGGCTGGATAGGGAACTCGCGGTTCTCGAGCTTTTTTCTCGGTTGCGGGCGAGCGGTCTGACACTGAGCGCCTTTGAGTGTTTTGATCGAGCGTCGCTCGAGCGAGTTCTAGCCCACAGGACTGTTCGCACCGGTCCCTTCGAAGAGTCTGGTACCCAGCACGTCTTGGTCGAGGTGATCTGCGAGGATGTCTCCGGCGCCGAAGCGATGGAGGATCGCCTCATGAATGAGCTGGCGGATGCCCAAGAGGCCGGAGAGATTTCGGATGCGTTGCTGGCCGCAGGATCCAAACAAGAGGCTGCTCTTTGGGCTTGGCGGGAAGACATCAGCGAATCACTGCACGGACACTCTCCCCACAAAGCAGATGTTTCTGTGCCGGTGGCGAAGATCGGGTCGTTCATCGAGCGCTGGCGTCGAGAGGTCGCTCAGTGGATTCCCGAAGTGCCGTCCGTGATTTTTGGTCATGTTGGCGACGGAAATCTTCATCTTAACTTGCTCCGACCACAGGAGATCACGCCGGAGGAATTTCTTCGCAAGATGCGTGACTTCGACGAGATCACCTATGCCTTGGTTGGTTCGTACTCGGGAAGCATCTCCGCGGAGCACGGTATCGGGCTGCTCAAACGCGAACATCTGCACTACAGCCGCAGTCCACGCGAGATCGATGCCATGCGCTCGATCAAGCGGGCACTCGACCCTCATGGGATCATGAATCCCGGCAAGGTGCTGTAGAAAACGCCGTGCAGTGGCAACTAGATGGTGCGGTGGACTTCAAGGTCGAGAGAAAAAAGATGCTCATCGACCGAGAACACCAGTCGGTAGCCGCCATTCTCGATTCGAGCGAGCACACCCCGGGCGCTCAGGTGAACACGACGTGTGGGATCGCGTCCGAAGAGACGATGGCGACGGCTCACGACTTCGATCGTGTGTTCCAGCAGGAGCACCGGCGCCCGGGTCCGCCCCGTTTTGGCGACGAGACGGGGTGTCGCGTCGACCGAGACGTCGATCTCGAGATCGCCATTTTCTAGACGTATGGTCTGATCGACGGTGGCATTCATGCCTAGGATCGTCGTGACCACCGGCTGAGAAAGAAGCTGCGCGGTGTCGTCAATTTCGGGGTTAGGACGTCCAATGTCCAGGTCGTTGTGGGCGTGTAGCCGGAGCGTCGCGCGAAGCTGCACGGCCTGGCGGGCGCCCATGGTCTCGGAGAACTCGTGCGCTGGCGCCTCGCCCACGACAGATACGTTGGCCCTTGGATCGATACGTACCTTTTGCGGAGCCTCAAACTCGACGACTTTCGTGAGTACCAGGGCTGCGCCTGCCGCGATGCATAAGTACGTGTAGCGACCTATCCAGGCCTGCGTTCGTGCGAGCGTGCGAGTTTTTTTTGGCACTGTTGTGGGCCGTTCCGACACAGTTCGAAGGTGTCATGGCGGCTCTTGCTGTGCGAATTTTGAGCAGATTTTGAGGGTCATCGGCGGTCGCGTGATTTGCGGACGAACGGACATCGAGCCGCCACGTAGGGCCTGGCCAGCGGCTATCGGACATAGCCGCTATTATTCTGGGCATGCTCGATTCACAGATGCCGGTACTGGCCACGCTGTTGGCCTCGTCGCTGCTCTCGCCGCTTGCTTGCAGTCTGAGTTCAGAGCCAACAGCGCAGGACACGAAGATCTCCGGGCACGCCGAGGAGACCATCACCTTGCAGTTGGAGGCCAAGGGGAGTCGCGTTGGGTCGAGCGATTCACTCGGTCGTTTGACGAAGGGCGATGTTGTTCCCCTCGCAAAAATTCTAAATCGGACCCTGCAAGAGGCGGAGAAGGTCCTGGGGGAGCCGACGGATAGAGGGTCCGGGAGGATTAGCTGTGTCCGATTTGTTCCAGATCGCGTGTTTTTTAAGTGTGAGCAAGAAACGCGTGTTTACGATGGCTCAAAACTCAATTTGAAATTCGTCGATGTAGAGTACGAGGATGGAAGGGCCGCTTCCGTCTCGTTGATCGGTCTGCCTGGCGATGGACCCTTTGACCTTGAGCGTGCATTGTCTCTGGTTGGCCTGGACCTCCCCGGTGAGCCTCACCACAAGCAACCCACCGAGTTCTTACCCGGTGATGCCAGTGATGTACGTGTCTGGGACTTCGGAAACTCGGCGGCAAGGTTGCTGGTGGACGGCCTGCAACATCGAGTGCAGGTGTCCGTCGTCGATTCAGATTGGGCGCGGGCGAAGATCAAAGTGATCGTCAACCATCCGTTGAATGCCGACCAGACGGCGAGGATTCGTCCTGTGTCGCGGGTCGGCTCCGAAGCTAAAAATTAGCCGAGAGATCGACGATTATGGACACTGATGCGCCGAGAGGGATGTGACGGCGTGGACTGGGAAACTTTCGCTCGACGTCAGCGAGGAAATCGTTGAGGCGCATCGAAACCGATGGAGCGTTTCGCTGCGCTTCCCGCTTCAGGCTCGATTGTGTGGGGTCAAGAAGTCGAGAGCCGGGCCGAGCGGAACGATCCGCGTGGGATTGATCGAGTCATGGCTCCCAAAATAGTGATTCTTGATGTGATGCAGCGATACCGTGGCCGCGACGCCCGGCTGTTGGTAGAGGTCGCGCACGTAGCCCGAGAGGTTGGGGTAGTCGATGATACGGCGCAGATTGCATTTGAAATGACTGAAGTAGACGGCATCGAAGCGAATCAACGTTGTAAACAGGCGCCAGTCGGCTTCTGTGATCGTGGTCCCGAGTAGGAAACGGGCGCGTCCCAGCTTGTCTTCGAGCCAGTTGAGGGTGTCGAAAAGAGGCGTGACCGATTCTTCGTAGGCCGCCTGACTCGTGGCAAATCCTGCTCGGTAGACTCCGTTGTTGAGCGTGGTGTAGACCCGTTCATTGATCTCATCGATCTCAGAACGTTGCTCAATCGGATAGCTGTCGCCGGGTAGGGCCCCGACTTGGTCAAAGGCGCTTCCGAACATTCGCATAATCTCGGACGACTCATTCGATACGATCGTGCCGGTCTTTTTGTCCCATAAGATAGGGACGGTGACCCGACCGCTGTAGTCAGCCTGGGCTGCGGTGTAGATCTGGTAAAGAAAACGAGCGTTGTGAACGGGGTCTTTGATCACGCCGGGGCCATCGGCGAAGGTCCAGCCATCTCCTGCCATGAACCAGTGCACGACGGATATCGAGATCGCCTCCTCTAGACCCTTTTGAGCGCGCATGATCAGGGCTCGATGGGCCCATGGGCAGGCCAGGGACACATACAAGTGGTAGCGCTCATGCTCCGCCTTGAAACCCGATTCTCCCGTGGGACCCGCGGAGCCATCGGGGGTGATCCAACTGCGAAAACTGGAGGACTTACGAACGAAATGTCCCCCAGTAGACGCGGTTTCGTACCATTGGTCGACCCATTTTCCAGCTTGAAGAAGTCCCATGGTAGTGCCTCTAAAATCGCCCGGCTTGAAAGTCAAGGATCGCCTGTCGGATCTCCTCTTGGGTGTTCATCACAAAGGGACCGTGGCGGGCGATGGGCTCACCAATTTTTCGTCCCGCCACCAACAACAACCGCGTGTCAGAGGCTCGTGATTTCAAGAACACATGGTCACCGGGCCCGAGCACACCGAGAGATCCCTTTGAGAGTTCTTTGGCCTGCGGCCCGGCGACAACGTGGCCTTCGATGACATAGATGAATCCGAGATGGCTCGTAGAAATCTTCTGAGTAAAGACTTCGTCCATGCCGAGCGAAACATCAAAAAATGTCGGGGTCACGGTCTCGATCTGAATGGGGCCGACGGTCCCAGCATCCGTCGTGCCCGAGATGACCTTTATGGAGCCACCGTGTTTAAGAAGTTCGACGGGGATCTGTGTATCTCGAAGTGCCCGGTAGGTGGGAGCCGTCATCTTCTCGCGTGCCGGGAGATTCACCCAGAGTTGGAACCCTTTCATCAGGCCTTCGCTTTGTTCAGGAAGTTCAGAGTGAACGATCCCCCGACCCGCGGTCATCCACTGTACATCGCCGGGCCCGATCACATCTTCGTGCCCCGTGCTGTCTTTGTGGTGCATGCGGCCCGCGAGCATATAGGTGACGGTCTCAAATCCGCGATGGGGATGGTTGGGAAACCCCCGGATGTAATCCTTCGGGTCGTCTGAGCTGAAACAATCGAGCAACAAGAATGGATCGACGAGCGGCAAGTCAGAGCCACCGATCAGGCGCGTGAGACGGACACCATCGCCATCGAAGGCGGGGGTGCCTTCGGTGATTTGTATGAGGTCGCGCTCTGTGTTGGGAGAAGAATTGTCGTTGCTCTTCATCTTGTTTCACCAGTCGTTCGCGCCAAAGGGCGGAAGAATCACGAGACTGGCGGTGCCAATCGTCGAGTTGCCGATCCGTGTTGCGATTGAAAAAGTAGGTCTGTCGATGTATCACGTAAACCGGCATAAATATGATTTCAACTATCAGAAAATATGATGGTGTGGTGTGATCGAGATTGACGCGCTGACTTTCGACCAGCTCTCGCTTTTCGTGAGCGTTGTCGACGACGGGAGTTTTTCGGCCACGGCGCGTAGGCTTCACCGCGCTCAATCCGCAGTGAGCTACGGAATTGGAAATCTTGAGAAAAATCTCGACGTCCAGCTCTTTGACCGCTCTGGGCGTCGGCCAGTGCTGACGCCGATCGGCAAGAGTTTACTCTCTGACGCGCGTGAGGTGATGAGCGCTGTCCATCGCTTTGGCGCCAAGGCCTCTGCGGTGGCGGAGGCTTTGGAGTTAGAAGTGAGCGTCGCGGTCTCGGCGATATGTCCGCCCGCGCTTCTCATCGCCATTGGCTGTGCATTCCACGAACAGTTTCCCACGGTGGCGCTGCGTGTGCAGACCGAGGTGATGGAGGCAGTGGCAACATTGGTGCTCGATGGCACCTGTCAGCTTGGGATCTCAGGACCTTTTGCGGAGCATGAACCGAGGCTTGAGCGGCGATTTTTGACCAAGATCTCATTGGTGCCCGTCGCGGGCACAGAACATGTTTTGGCGCAAAAAATGTCTCCCTTGTCTCGCTCTGACGTTCGTAATCAGGTGCAGATCGTGATCGCCCAACGTGCTCAAACCGAGTTGGATCTGACCATCAGTGTATTTTCGACAAAGACATGGCGGGTCGCGGATGCCTCGACCAAGCTCGGACTCATTCGTGCAGGGCTAGGTTGGGGCTACTTGCCGGTGGACCTAGTTCAAGAAGATCTGGATCGAGGTACGTTGGTCCCGTTGATTCTTGAGGAAAGGGGACCCGATCCTACGCTTGTATCGCTCGTGGGGATTACGAGGTGTCAAGCACCACCGGGTCCCGCGGGACGGTGGCTCCTTAATAAGATGGTGGCGATCTGCGAGGAACGTCCGACCGCAAATCTGTGAGTTCAAAAGCTGCGATCAAAAGAAAAGATCCAAGGAACACAAAATGATGACAACAAAAAAGCAACGACTCCCGATTGTCGCCGGAAATTCGCCGATCGCAATGGAACTCATAAAAGGGACCGAGTACTATTTTTGTACCTGCGGTCGATCACGGTCGCAGCCGCTATGTGATGGATCCCATAGCGGGACCGATTTTACGCCAAAATCCTTTGTTGCCGAGGAGACGACCACGGGGTTTCTTTGTGCTTGTAAACATACGGGCAACGCACCGTTTTGTGATGGAACCCACAAAAAATTTACGAGCGATGACGTCGGTAAGCCCGGCCCAGGGGTGAACACAGAGGGGGCCGGGCCAGCCCCTGTGCCCACCCCGGAGGAGCCCCATGTCGCATTGATTCATCAGCTTGCGCGTGAGGGCCTCACAAAACTTGGACATCACGGTCCGATGACAGCGATGGGGGTCGCGCGGGATCTACTGCCGAAGTGGGACGATATCCAAATCATCACCGCTCAGCTTGCAACGAAGCCGCTGATGGAGACCGTTGAGGTCGCTTCGAGCCTGGTTATCGGCCCAAGGGCCGACAAGCCCCTGCGCATTGAGATTCCACTTTTTGTGTCGGACATGAGCTTTGGCGCATTGTCCGAGGAAGCCAAGGTGGCTCTCGCGCGGGGAGCGGAACGCGTAGGGACCGGAATTTGTTCGGGCGAGGGGGGAATGCTCCCTGAGGAACAGCAGGAAAACAGCCGCTACTTCTATGAGCTGGCGAGCGCGAAGTTTGGGTTTGAAGAGGCTCTGCTGGAGCGTGTACAAGCCTTTCATTTCAAGGGCGGACAAGGGGCGAAGACCGGCACCGGAGGGCATCTTCCGGGAAATAAGAATCGTGGGAAGATCTCGAAGGTGCGGGGTATTCCGGAGGGGCAGCCCGCGGTCTCGCCCCCAACCTTCGCAGACCTGTCGACCCCGGATGATTTTCGGCGATTTGCCGACCGTGTACGCGAACTCACCGGCGGTATCCCGATCGGGTTCAAACTTAGCGGGAACCATATCGAGCGCGACATGAAGTTCGCTGTCGATGCCAGTGCCGACTATATTATTTTGGATGGTCGAGGTGGCGGTACCGGTGCTGCGCCAGCGATTTTCCGAGACCATATCAGTGTGCCGACGATTCCGGCGCTCGCGCGTGCGAGATGTTTTTTGGATGATCTGGGGCGTTCAGGAGAAATTACGCTTCTCATCACGGGCGGTTTAAGATCTCCCACGGATTTCATCAAAGCTTTGTGCCTGGGAGCGGACGGCATCGCGGTGTCGAATGCGGCCATGCAGGCGATCGGTTGTGTTGGGGCGCGTATTTGCAACACCAACAACTGTCCTGTTGGAATCGCCACACAGAGAGAGGACCTGCGCGCGAGGATGGATGTTCAGGTCGGGGCTGAGCGTTTGGAGCGCTTCTTTGGGGCCACCACAGAGCTGATGAAGGTGATGGCCCGAGCTTGCGGCCATGATGATCTTTCTAAATTTTGTCTGGACGACATCGCTACGTGGAATCATGAGCTATCGAGGCTTGCGAGCATCCCGTATTCCGGGACACGCCTGCCTTAGTTCCAGGGGCCAGGATCCCGAGGGCAGACAAGGGAGGGGCCGAGCGAGCGCCGGTGGATGAGTGAACCCTCCTCGATGATGACGACAGAGGTCTCATTTTTGTTCGGGCCCACGGGGGTCGGTGGAGTGCCCCCCATGTTCGCGGTGTTGTTCGGCGGGGCCCATGTGGGTCATGAGATAGACCGCGACACCAAACGCGACTCCAACATTGAGCGATCCTTTCACTCCCGCCATGGGCAGATGCACAACTCGTGCGGAGCGTTCAACGATTCGTGGATCGACACCGGAGACTTCGTGGCCGACAACGAGCACGATGGGCGTTTCGGCGTGAGTATCGTCGAGGTTTCTGTCGTGCAGAACATCGAAGAGCGACTGAGAGCGAGGTCCCCCCTCCAGCGCCCATAGAGTCGCACCGCCGGCCACGAGGGCTTCCGCCCCCTCGTAGGCATCTCGGTGATGAGTCCATGGGACCGCGCGTTCCGCACCGAGCGCCGTCTTTGCGAGTTTTGGATGATCGGGTGTTGGGGTGAATCCGCCGAGATGAAGGCGGCGGATGCCAGCGCCATCCGCGGTTCTAAAGATCGATCCAACATTTCGGAGGCTACGGATGTTGTCGAGCAGGGCGTGGACATTGGGTCCATTTTTTTGGGGATCGCTACGGATCTGGTGGGTGAGATAGCTGTCGTCGACAAACTGGGTGGGCTCTCCGCAGATTGGGCAGCTTTTTCCCAATGGACTGTCTTCCTCGACAGGAAACCGAAGTCCGCAGCTCGGGCTCTCGCATTTTCGCGCATGGTATCTCACGGAGTCAGCGTATCCGGGCGGCGGTGCGGGGTCACGGTCGCCCGCTCTCAAGCGGGCGCGATGCACGACATTTCTTGATCGCGCTCACTTCACTCCACAATCGCGGATCTTCCGCGACTTTAGAAAGCGGCAAAGGAGCCCAAATGGGGTGCAATGACCACTTGGATTCATAATGGGAAGTCAATTGCGGCCAGTGTCGATTTTTTTATCGGACACCCCAGATTTTAGGTGGCCTGAAGATTCTCGAGGTCTTAAGTGGGGTGAGTGCCACGTATTATCGCTCTAGTCCCCGCTCGAGGCGGCTCCAAAGGAGTCCCGCGCAAGAACCTCGAGACCGTAGGCGGGTTGTCGCTCGTTGAACGAACGATCCGCCACGCACTTGCGGTTACGAGCCTAGACGGCATCTACGTGAGCACTGAAGACGCGGAGATCGCAGAAATCGCGCGTGGCGCGGGAGCGAGTGTGCTCGCGCGCCCCATTGCACTCGCGGGAGACGTCTCGACCACCGAGTCCGTCATCACACATGCTCTGGAAGTCTTGGAGCGAGCGGGTGAAGCCCCGGATATTGTCGTGTTGTTGCAGTGTACTTCGCCCTTTAGAAGTCCAGGACAGTTGCAGCGTGCACTCGATACGTTTGAAACCCGTGGCTGTGATTCGATGCTCTCGGTATGCCGATTTCATGGATTTTTGTGGTCGAAGGCGGGGGTTGGAGGCGGCTATAGGGCAAACAATTACAGCCCTGCAGATCGTCCAAGACGCCAAGATCTCGATGACAGCTACCTGGAGACCGGGTCGTTCTACATATTTCGTCGAAGTCTTTTTGAGTCGGTCGGGGTGCGGTTGGGTGGTCACGTCGAGGTTTTTGTGGTTCCGGAGAGTGATGCATTGGAGATCGACGACCCTCAACAACTTGAGCAAGCCCGACGCATTGCCGATGACGAAGCGTTGAGCCTCCCTCCTGGCGATCTGTCGCGACTACGGTGGCTGATCCTCGATGTCGACGGGACCTTGACCGACGGCGCGATGTATTACGGAGAGGATGGCAGCGAGCAAAAACGCTTTGATACCGGGGACGGCATGGGGATCGCTCGCTGGAAGGCTGCAGGAGGCAAGGTCGCTTTTATCACCGGAGAGAACAGTCAGGCAGCGCGCCGCCGAGGAGAAAAGCTCCAAATCGATCACATCGTTCTCGGGTGCAAGGACAAATCGAGAGCGATCCGGGAACTGTGTCGCCGCTTTGAGACAAGACGTTGTGAGTTGGTGGCGATGGGCGACGATATCAACGATCTACCAATGGCCGATGAAGTCGCTATGTTCGCCGCGCCCGCCAACGCGCAACCTCAGGTCTGCGCACGAGCGGACGCCGTAACTCGGCGCAGCGGTGGGCATGGAGCCGTTCGAGAGTTGATCGAAGACTTACTCTTCGCAGGAGCGCTGGCTTCCACTCATGATGCCGAGGCGATCGGGCGTTCTGCGGCCTAGGCACGCTCGGATTCCATTGCGGTCCTGCGCCTTAGGGGGCGAGCAAACCCACCGAGCGAAAGATCCGACAGACCGCCAAGAGCGGCAAGCCGATGATACCGGTGTGGTCCTCTCCGCGGATCTCCTCAAAGAGCTTGATACCGGGATCTTCGATCCTGTAGCTGCCGACACATTCAAGGGGCCGGTGCCGGTTGACGTATTGGGCAGCTTGCTCGCGACTAAAGTTGCGCATACGAAGGTGCTGAATGTCGACAGCGGTTTCGATCACTTCGCTATCGCTCCGCAGGAGCACGATCCCCGTCACGAGCTGATGGGTTTTTCCTGCCATGCTCATGAGTTGATCGAGGGCGGCGCCGGGTGATTCGGGCTTGTGAAGAAGCTGACGGTCGCCGCCCTCCGGCACTGCGATTTGATCCGCGGCGAGGATCCATGCGTTTGGGTGCTTTTCGGTCAGTGATCGGGCTTTTCCTTGCGCGAGCATGAGCGCAAAATCCTGCGGAGAGAGCGTCGCGAACAGAGCGTCGTGTCGGCGTTCATCGAAGTTGGGTGTCGCCTGAATGAAGGGAAGTTCAAGTCGGGACAACAACTCGGCGCGCGCCTTCGAGGAGGAGGCGAGCACGAGAGACGGGGGAGACGGGGGAGACGGGGGAGACACGGTCTATCGGTTGAACGAATTTCCAAATTTTTGAAAGAAATTTCCCCGTCTTTTATTTTTCGTTTTTCCGTCTTCCGGCGAATCCTCGTCGCCCTCGTCTTTCGCTTGATCTTGAGTGGACTTCCGCCCACGCGAGTTGGAGGATTCTCGTTTCTTTCGGGTCCTCGTCGAGGACGCTCGCTCTTCGTCTCGGCTTGAGAAGTCGCCAAACATGACCTCGTGGTCGAGTAGGAGCGCTGCGAGCTGCCCAGCGAGAGGGGGGCAGACGACGGCATCGCGTCCTTCTTCGACCGACGGGAGCTTCGCCTTGCGCAGCGGAAGCAGGTAGTAGCCGCTTGGGGCGGAGTAGATGTCCCCGAGGGCCAGGGCGAAGGCCTCACAGGGGCTAGGGGCAGTTCGGGCCTGCCAAAGATCGCGAGCGAGGTTTAGCGGGCCGTTGATCAAGCCGAGACTCTCGGGGTCGCCTCCGAGTTCATCGAGGGCGCGATGGCGGTCGATGTACGCGAGAGCCCGTCGGGGTTCTTCGTCGTTGACACGTTCCAACAAAAATTTGTGCCCGTGTTTCCCCATGCGTTGCACAGCGACATTGACAGCCTCGTCGCGTAGGCGACGTTGCCCGAGGAGGGCGTATATTTCTGCGTAGAACTCCTGGTCGTTCATCAGTTCCGAATCTCGCTCTAGGGCATCGGCGTAGCGGGCGAGCGCGAGCGATTGTTTTCCCCTTTGGAGCGAGAGAGAGCGGCCTTCGAACCACAAGAGCGTGGGGTCTTCGGGAAAGCGGTCGCGCAGAGGTCGAATAAGAACGAGAGCATCGTCAGGATTTTTGGCGAGCAGCGCCTTGCGGATCGGGCTGATCTCTGCGTCGGTCGCGTGCTCGACCTCCGTGTTTGTCGCTCGGCCGACGCTGGGGGCATCGCCTGTCTTGCTTTGATTCGTGGGTTCGTCCGAGGATGTGACCCAGAACAGCAGTGAGAGAGACAGCACTGTGCCAAGCGCTCCCGCGAAGAGGTGCAGGGGAGGCTGCGCCATAAGGCGAGCGAGGGGCGATACGGCGCTCGAATCCGGCTCGACGGCGAGCGCCGCGAAGGTGTGAACGCCCCGCGCGGCGCGATCCTCTGGGTTGCCAACATCGATGTTGGCGAGGCCTCCGGGGGAAGCGAGCTGGTCGCGGGCATGGGAGATCGCTACACGAACTTCGTGGGCGCTTGAGTAGCGCTCGTCTCGGTTCTTGTTGAGCAGGCGCTCGACGATGGTGGCGACCTCGGCGGGCACCAATTTGGTGAGCGAGGGGGCGGCAACAGTGACCTGCATGCGCGCGAGAGCCATGGGGTCATCATTCTCGAAGGGCGGGCGACCGGTCAGCATCTCGAACAAGATGGTTCCCGCTGAGTAGAGGTCGGTACGGGCATCGACCTCTACTCCCGTGGCCTGCTCGGGACTCATGTATTGCGGGGTCCCGAAAATGAGGCCAACCCGGGTCAGGGGGGCTTTGGCCTGAGCGAGCGCCTCGCCGGACAGCTCGTCTCCGAGCATTTTAGCGATGCCAAAATCGACCAGCTTGAGGACTTCGTTGTTCTCGTGATCTCGGGTGACAAAGACATTTTCGGGTTTGAGGTCCCGATGGATGACCCCCCGGTCATGAGCATGCTCGAGGCCAGCAAAGATCTGGTCGATCAGCACGAGAGCATCGTCAGGATCGATCGGTGCGCCGAGCTTGGCGACCAACTCATCGCCATGCAGGACCGGCATGACCATGTATTTTAGTCCGCTTGATGTGGTCCCGACGTCCTTGATGTCGATGATGTTCGGGTGCGCGAGGCGAGCGGCGCTTTGGCCCTCCCGGTCGAAGCGCATGGCAATGTCCTCATTTGCAGACAGATGCGTGTGCAAAATCTTGACCGCCACGTCCTGCTTGAGCAGGAGGTGATGCGCCTGATAAACGGCGCCCATGCCGCCGACTCCCAATATTTTGTCGAGCCGGTAGCGTTCCGCGATCACGTCTCCAAGACGTGCCTCAAGCTCAGCTTCGATCTCGGCAGCATCGGTCACGACGATTCGCCCGGATACTATCAGGCCCGCGTGGCGAAGCTAGGGGCGATCGATCGTGTAGCTATGTTGATCGCCAGTGCCGGGTACAAGGTCAAAATGGGGTTGGGTTGTTCGCTGTCCGAGGGGGAGGCGAGAGTTTTCCGGGCGCGGGGACAACAAGAGACAGAGTTGCTGGGCCGCGTGGGACAATCTCCAGCTTCGAGCGACCGGCGCCGACCTCGTTCATTCCCTATGCTGCGGTCGCAAGGTGATTCAAGAACACTCATTTTACCCATACCATTTGTCTAGGTAGCGTGACGACGATCGGCTTATTGGGCGTTGGGGCCGCAACCACCGGATTCCGGTCCGCTGGAAATATCGTGTTCAGCGCATAGGTTTTGTACGCACGGTATCGTTTTCGGGGTCGCTGGCCGGCTCTGCCTCCTGCGGATTTTCGATGAAACTCGCGCCGAGATCTCGCTCGATTCTCGAGAGCGTCTCTTGGGCCTGGTGCGCGTACGTAACCTCATTGCTCGAATTAAAATCAGCAAGCATCTCTTCGAGTTGCCGGCGCGCTCGGGCACTTTGGCCCATGAGATGGGCGACCTCGGCATCCATCAACCGAAGCTGTTGCAGGGAGACTTGCTCCGAAGAGATCTTCGACATGCCATCGAGCGCCTCGGAGAGGAGAGCGGCTCCCTCCTCGGGGTCGCCCATGCGGGCGAGGCTGTAGCCTAGAAAACCGCGGTTGAGATGGACTGAAGTATCGAGGCCGAGCAGGCTGGAGATACGAATGGCCTCGCTAAAAGCATTGACGGCAGAAGGCATGTCACCGCTGCGGAGGGAGAGGTCTCCGAGGTTGTGGAGTGGCCTGATCAACAGGCGCTGAACATTGGCGGCACGCAGTTGCTCGACGGCCATTTGTATCTCGGGGATGCCTCGTGCTGGTTCTTCACCAAGCACTGCGAGGTAGGCGACGCCCGAGAGGTAGCTGATTCGTTGGGCGACCCGGATGCGAGCTGCGATTGGTTTGGCCATTTCGTGCAGCTGGCGTGCATCATCGAGTTGGCCGGAGAGGGCGAGGCAGCGTAGGCGCACGCCAATGATGTGGCAGACGTCGACGTCGGACGAAGTCGGGAGATCGACGATTTCCATTGCCTTACGTGAATAGCAACCAGCCTGCTCGATCTCTCCAAGACCGAGCATCACCTCTGCGCGGCGGTTGGCGATACGAAGCTCGAGCACACGGTCATCGGCGTGGGTCGCCGTTTGCGCAGCTCGGTCGAGGCGGTGCAGGATGAGGTCGATATCCTCGCCGGCATCGATGCGGGTGCGATCTGCCAAACTCAGCCAGAACAGCGACTGCGCCTTAAAATCCTGGAGAAGTTCGGCCACGAGGATGCCGGCTTCAAAATGGGCGGCCTCCCGGCGAGGGTCGTCGATGGCCCCCGAAGCCTGTCGCAGAAGCTTCAGCTTGGTGGCCAGCAATCGCGGGAGACCCTCGGTCCCGCCAAAGGCTCGCAGGCGCTGAATCATTCGCTCCAAGACCTTCGCGCCCAGTTGGGCCTGACCCGCTTCAAAAAGCTTGTCGGCCGCATCGCTCAGGTTGTCGATCGATTCCATCCGGTCTGCGGCATCGTCGAGCAGTCGAGCGCGAAGGAAGATTAGGTGAGGATCCGGGCTCTCAAGCTCCTCGATGCTGGTAGCGAGGTCGACCCTGGTTTCGTCGAGAGAATCGGCATAGCGCTGTTTCACCGCCTGGATGACCGACTCATGGGCCAAGGAGATCAAGCTCGATCCACTGGTCGCGGCGCGAACGATCAACCCCTCGCCTTCGAGGCGATCGAGCGTACGCTCGAAGCGGCCGCGCCGTACGTCCACAAGGCTTGCCAGTTGCTTTTCATCGATCGGAGCCTCGATCAAGTAGAGCACGCTGGCGATCTCCCACGCGCTGACCCCCTGACCATCGAGGCGGGATTCCGACCGTTGAGCGAGCGTTTGATGGAGAGCCTCGGCCGCCGTGGATGCCGCCCGAAGATTCCAACCGCTTGCATCGCGGGCGAGGATCGACTCTTCGATCAGCACCCTCAAAGTCTCGCGGAAACTTAGTGGATGACCGCCGGTGAGCTTGTCGAGCATCTCGACAAGATCTGAGATTGCGGGTCCGTCGCCGAGTATCCCGGTGAGGATCGAGCGCATCTCTGGGGAGGTGAAGGGCCGAAGGTTCCAGACTTCGGCCACCTGATCCTTGGAGAGCGAGCCGAGCAGGGGGACCAACTTGCGGTGGGGGACCGTGGTCGCGCAGAGCAGGACAGGCGCACAGGAATGTTCCAACGCTCGGCAGAGCTGCTCGATTCGTGGGAGCTCAGCGGGGGACTGGGCGAGGTCGGAGACGTGAATGACAAAGGGACGCCGGGCCGCTGCGGCAACGATGAACTCCATGATCTTTCCACCGACGAGTTCGTCCGAGCCCTTGTCGCGGGCCAGCGCAACAAGGTCGGCGAACTCTTTGACGACCGAAGAACGATCTCCGAGGGCCGAGGCGATCTGTCGAACGACCGGACCAAAGGGTCCAAGAACGGTCGAGTCGGTATGCCAACAGCTCGTCTGGACAAAAAAACCGCCGCCGAGCTGAACCTCGCGCCGCAGTTCGGCCATGAGCCGCTGTTTTCCCATGCCTTCGGGGGCCTCGATGATGATCGAGCGGATGAGCCGGCTGCGAGATCCAGAGCGGCTCGCCCCGGGGTCGGTGTTCTCTGCAGGCAGCAGGATCTCAGAGGCCCGCGTTAGCAGCAGCTCAAGAGCCCCGCTTCGGTCGACAAAGGGTAGGTGTTCGACGAGCACTCGGGCGAACTCGCGCCGCTCATCGCTCGATTTCTCGTGTTCGCGGATGGGAGCGACCTCGCGGCGGAGCAGCTCGAGGACAATCGAACGGGTGCTTTGCGGTCGGTCCGTTGGCTCCGGTTGCAACATGCGGCCGATCAGCTCGGCCACGACGGGCCCGCATTGTTGAAGAAGCGACCCGGCCAGCTCCGGGCGCCAGTCTCGCTGCGCCCTGAGGGCCTGCTTGAAGTCACGGGCCGGAAAGGGGCGAGTTCCACGGATCGCCGTGTACATCGTCGCTGCAAGCGAATAGATGTCTGAGCGGCTGTCCGTAAGTTTTCCACGGACTTTTTCAGGGGCCGAAAAGCCGGGGGTACCGAGAACGACGACTGCGCTGGTGTCCTCGAGGTCGACCTGCCTTGGATTTCGAAACATGCGGGCCAAACCAAAATCGATCAGCTTGGCTTGCGGCTGCCCATCGGCGTTCTTGGTCACCAAAACATTGGTGGGTTTGATATCCTCATGCACTAGCCCCAGTGTATGGATGTAATCCAGGGCACGACCGAGCTGAACGAAGATCTCGACGATGGTCTCTCGGCTTGCATCTCGCAAGAACTCGGTGAGGTAAACGCCCCTAACGAGTTCTTGGGTAAAAAATACACCTTCGGCCTCGTCGCAGAGGCCAAACTCGTAGACCCCGGCGAGGTTGGGATGGTGGAGCTGTGTGAGCAGCCGGAACTCGTCCTTGAACGCCTCAGTGACGTCGCTGCCCGAGGACGGCGTGGCACCGAAGGCTCGTGTGGCGCCCCGCGATTGAATCGCCGAGCTGGCGCTCGCCGTCGAACTGGGTCTGATCGCGGAGCTGCTTCGCTCCGCCGAAATGTGGGATTCCACACTTCGTGAGCGTGTCTGACGCGGATCGAAGGTAGCGTCGTGGCGGATGACCTTGAGTGCGACGGCCTGGTCCTCGAGCTCGTCGTGGGCCTGGTAGACCGCGCCGAAGCCCCCTTGGCCCAAGAGCTTTTCAATTCGATAGCGCCCGGCAATCTTTCCGGGAAGGCTGTCAGAAGAAGGGGGAGTCGAGAGCATGGAGCCCGGGGATGCGCTTTGCGCGGCTGGAGCGTAGCGATGGGGGGGAGTGGCGACAACCGTTCAAATTCGAGCGTACACTTTGATCGAAGAACAATTTATGGCCTTGCTCACACTTTATAGAACAATTGAAGTGCTGCGCTACTGGAAAGACATGCAGGTAGGTAGGACAAACTCTTCAAGTTGGATTCGGCGGCCTCTGCGGCCAATTTTGTTCGAAATATTGTTTTTGAGAGGTGAGAATTCTCAAGCCATGGGTCTACTTCGATGAGTCCGTCATCGCGGCGTCCATGGTGGTCGCTTGCCCGCGCGGATCTCGGAAAAGTGTGCACGGCCGATAGCGGCATCTCCGCTGTCTACGCATCGCTCATAGGCTGCCGCTTCGAGCGCCACGCGGTCTTGTTCGCTTTGCCCAGAGGCGTCGAGCACCGCGCGCTTAAATATAGCGACCGCCGTGGGGGAGCGAAGGCGCAGCAGGCTGGCCAAAACACGGACTCGTTCGAGCCCTGCGTCGATGTCGTCGACCGTTTCTTGGATGAGACCGATCCGCAGCGCCTCTTGGGCGCTCACGCTCTCGCCGGCGCAGCCAAGCCGCATCGTCTGGGCTGGGCCAATGAGGGCCGCGAGTTCGGCGGTTCCCCGGGCGCCTGGCATGATGCCCAAGCCCGTCTCAGGAAGGGCGAAGCTCGCCTCAGGGGTGGCGAGGCTGTAGTCGCAAGTCAGGAGAAACTCAACGCCCCATCCAAGCGTCACACCATGTGTGAGGGCGACAGTGAAGACCGGGAGCCTGCGCATCCGCTGCATCAAGCTTCGTTGGCGGATGACATGGGCTTTGACCCTGGTATCGTCCCAGTCGGTTCGCTCGGTAACGTTGGCGCCCGCGATGAAGATCGTCTTCCCCTTTCGACTTCGACGACGGCTGGTGGTGCAGATGCAGGAAATCGAAGTCTCGTTTTCCACGAGATCACACAGCGCCGCGAAGGTCTCGAGAGCCGAGCTTCCGATTTCGTTGGCCTTTCCGTGGTCCAGATTTAGGACCAGCAAAGAACGAGACTCGTCGAACTGAGGATGAAAAGCTTCGAGTGAGCTGAGGTCCATGGGCCCGACAGATTAGGTGAAAGGAGTAGAGAGCGAAACCATGGCGAAAATCTAGGGTTTCGCTTCGCGGTTGGCGATGATCACTGCGGTCGCCGAATCACCGACAACGTTGAGCGCGCTGCGGCACATATCCAAGATTCGGTCCATGCCCAGAATCAGTGCGATTCCCTGAGGGATGATGGCTTCAGGGACTTCGATGGTTGCGAGAACGACGTAGAGCAGGGGGATGACGCCTCCAGGCACGCCTGCAGCGCCGATGGCCATGAGCATGGCGACAAGAATCAGAGTGAGCATCGTCCCGATGCTGAGTTCGATACCCCATACCTGCGCGATGAATTGGGCGGCGATGATCTGATAGATGGTCGTGCCATCCATGTTCACCGTCGCGCCTAGAGGGAGCACGAAGCTAGCGATCGGTCGCGGGACGTCGAGTTTTTCTTCCACGACCCGCATCGTCGTCGGAAGGGTTGCGCTAGAGGAAGATGTTGAGAACGCTGTGATCCAAATTTCTTTGGTGGCGGTTAGAAAAACTCGCGGGCTCTTGCGTCCGAGGGTCCAGACGAGGGGCAGAAGGATCCCGCAGAGATGAACGAGCAGGGCGAGCAGCACGACGCCCGTGTAGGCCAAAAGGGCATAGAGAACATCGACGCCAAAACGGAGGACGACCATGAAGACGAGTGAGAAGACCCCCAAAGGGGCAAGTTTCATCGTCAGCGAGATGATCTTGATCATCGCCTCATTGATTCCGTCGAGAATGGTAGTGACCGCGATCGCCTTGTCTTTGTCGATGAGGGTCAGTGCGATCCCGAAGATGACGGCAAACAAGATGACCTTGAGGAGCTCGTTGTTCTTGCTCGATGCGTCGATCAGGTTCTCAGGCACGAGGCTGAGCAAGATTTGAAACAAGGACCCGTCAAAACGCTGTGCGGCCACGGTCGCGGCCGCACCTTTTGCCGTCGCGCTCTGTTGAAACTGTGCGGCGATAGCCTCGGTGGTCTCGGGAGAGAGTGCGCCGCCTGGTTGTATGATCTGATAGAGGAGGGTGGCGACGCAGGCGCCCACAAATGCTGTGCCCATAAAGAGCAACAGGGTGCGCGAGCCCATACGTCCGAGCGCTCGCAGGTCGCCGAGCCCGTGGATACCGACGGTGATCGAGGTGAAGACAAGCGGAACAACGGTGAGGATGATCGCGCGGATGAAGAGTTGCCCTAGCGGCTCGATCCAACGTTCACCAAAGAGGATGATTTCCTGGTGAGTGACAAGAGGGCCGAGCCATGCTTGCTCACCCACGATAAGGAGCTTGAGCAGCCCGGAGAACACGCTTCCAAGCACAAGGGCGAGTAAAATTTTGGTGTGGAGCTGAAGCCCCGTGGGAGCGCCTTCGCGCGGAGATTTAGCCACAGCGAACTCTTTCATACCCCGCTGGCGAAGACCAGCCGTGGTGGGACGGTCGGGGCCGCATGTGCGGCTGGTATTACTCCATCTGTCGAACGAGTTGTTCGATGTAGTCCACGTAGGCCGCTGGGGTCGAGTCTTTGGCGTGGACGGGGAGGTTGCCGAGGACGGGCGCCAGAGTGGAGGTGGGGTCGATTCTCGCCCCAGCCCACTGCAAGAGATAGACCCGCCCATTTTCGTCGCGGACAGACTTTCCGGCAAAAGGGCATGCTGCGAGGCGTTTGGACCACGGGAGGACGCGGCGGATCAATGCCCTCGACCAGGCCTTGGTTTGGGCCCGAAGCTGCTGTTCTGCCCCGGGATTCAGCTCGATCAAGGCGTTTCGGATATTGGCCGCGACCTTCGTGGCGTTGCGCGGATCATCGAGAAAACGGCCGCGGGCATCGCCTTCACCCTTGAGCCGGAGTGTCTCGGTGATGTCGAAGTTCACGTTTTCTACGCGAATCCCCCCGTCGTCGAGTTTCTCGACGGCGAGCCGGGGCTGGACCATGGACCCACCGACGGCGGCGACGATCGCCCCAATGTTGTGATTTTTGACCTCCACTTGGAGTGGCTCGGCGCCGTGGGAGCGGCGGGAACCGAGAACGAACCCGGTACCGGCGAGGCTCGGGAGTGTGGCGGCTGCAAGGCTGCGGCGGATCCAGTTGCGACGCGTCAGCATGAGCTCGTGAGTGTACAGCACGGATCATGGATGCGCCGGGGTACCGGCGTCCCAAACTCTCTCCGTGGCGCTATTCGGCTGGAGCATTCCACTGCCGCGAAAACTGAAGCTCTGGATGGAGTCCGAATCCGCGCCGATTGTCGGTGAGTTTTGCCCAAGTCAGCTGCAGGCCATAGAGTTGATGGGTCGCCCCACAAGCGAGGGTGGCGGCAGCGAGGGGATGGCGCGCCAGGTATATCGAGAGAGCCGCTTCCCGCGCAAAATGGCTCGTGGGGAGCATGATCGCCTTGCCGCGCATCTGCACCCCCCGGATCTCATCGAATTTCGGCGTGGCGTGGTGGATCGAGGCGGCCACCGCGGAGGAGAGACGAAGCTGCCGACTGTGGAGACTGCGCGGGTCGCTCGCATGGATAAGAATCGGTGAAAAATGGTCGCCCAGAGAATTCGGGGGGGCCACCGCGTAGAAAATCAGGCTGCTGTGCATCACTGAGGGGCGGTGGTGGTGGCCTTGTTTGGGCCCTGCAGGCCCATTGGTTGCCAAGCTCATGACCCATTGCTCGGTCAACAGCATCATGAGCGCACTCACATGGTCGTCGGTCGTGTCTGCCACCTTCGACCTTTAGCATCTCGTGCGTGAGCTTGTCGGTCCGGGCTTGGCCCCGTCGCTGACCTGGAGCGCTTAGGGCACACGGTCACAGCGGCCATGCGGTGATCCGCCCTGTATCGAGAGGCCCCGGAGATCGTAGTTTTACGCCTTCAGTGACCTCTTGCGACGATTATGGCCCCGTTCCTCAACGCCGGGGTCTGGGTCTGGAAGTCCGCGCGGGACATCGTCGGAATTTTCAGCACCGTCGGCTAGGAAGCGGCCTTGCGGGTGATAGTCTTGGCCCATGAGTGAAGAACTCGCCCCTGTCATCGCCCGCGGCTTGGAGGCCTTTGAGCGCGAAGATTTCGACAAGACGGCTGCCGCCCTTGAGACTGCGGTCACCATCGCTGGCGAGAATCACCCGGATGTTTTGCATCTTCGAGGGATGCTTGCCTGGGCCGAAGGCGATCTGGATCGCGCCGGAGGTTTCTTGTTGCAAGCCGTAGACGCCGGACCGTCGAATCCCACCGCCTATCTGGACTGCGCGGAGCTGCTGTTGCTTACCCAAGACGACCTGAGCGAAGCGGAGGCTGCCGTTCGCGAGATGCTGGCGATTCCAGATCTCGAGACTGTGCGCGCCGAACAAGCCAAGCTCTTGCTGGCTCAGATTCGATTTGACCATGTCGATTCCGACCCCGAGGAAGCGCTGGAATTGCTCGACACGATCTCATCCGAGCTGCGCAAGGAACCCTACTACCAAAGCCTGCGCGCAAACGTGTTGATGCATCTTGGCCGACTCGACGACGCGATCACCGAGCTTCGCAAGGCCGTCGAAGTGCATGGGGACGTCGATCTCAAGTATCAACTTGGAGTGACCTTGCGCGCCGCAGAACAAGAAGAGTCGGCGATCGCCACGTTTCTCGAGGTGCTTGCCGAGGACGCCGAGGAGCATGGCGATACAGCCCTCGAATATGCCGAAATTCAGGACTTGCGGGGTCGGGTCGAGGACGCGCTGGAGGAGCTTCCGGATCCGCTCTTACGACGTGTGGCGAACGTCCCAATCACGGTGCAGGTGGGTCCAACGAAGACTCAAATTCGTGCCGGCATCGATCCTAGGGCGGTGATCGCGTTTGAAGGAAATCCTGCCCCTGAGGGAGAAGAGGGAGCGCTAGAGGAAGAGGCGGAGTTGCTCGGGCTCGTGATCATGCGTAATTCACTGATCGAAGAGATCGGTGACGACGAAGACATCCCTGATGCGATCCTGATGGGAATCGTCGAGGAAATGCGGCGATTCTTTGGTGTTGACGACATTCACATTGGGGTCGGGTGAGCGGCCGATGACCGAACGAGGACCGGACAATAATTCAGCGATCGTCGACTCGACGGCGCTCGTTTACGACTGGAACCAGCTCGATCGCCGCGGGCCGGTTCTTTCGAAGGTCCCGAGGTTCGTCGACGAGACCATTCGAGATGGGCTTCAGTCGCCATCGGTAAGGGACCCCAGCATCGACCAAAAGATGGAGCTGCTGCGGTTGATGGATCGTTTGGGAATCCATGTGGTTAACCTCGGCCTTCCCGGCGCAGGGAAACGGGCCCAGAAAGATGTCGAACAGTTGCTTCGTTGCATCGTCGACGAGAAGTTGAAAATCGTACCGAACTGCGCCGCGCGGACGATGGCGGCCGACATTGCCCCGATCATCGATATTTCGCAGAAGGTCGGAGTGGCAATTGAAGTCACTGCGTTTATCGGCTCGAGTCCAATTCGTGCTTTCGCGGAGAAATGGGACATGGAGCGTATGCAAGAGCACACCCGTGACGCGATCAAACTGATCGTCGACAACGGTCTGCCCGCCTCGTTTGTCACCGAGGACACGACTCGCTCGCATCCCACGGCGCTCGATACCCTGTTTCGGACCGCGATCGATCATGGCGCCACACGCCTGGTACTTTGCGACACCTGCGGTCACGCCACGCCGGACGGGCTCCGCAATCTTCTCAATTTTACGAAGGGATTGTTGCGTGCGATGGGCGTCGAGGACAGGGTTGAGCTCGACTGGCACGGACATAACGATCGAGGGCACGCGCTGTCGTTGGCATTGCATGCCCTCGAATGGGGTGTCGACCGCGCACACGGTTGCGCGCTGGGTATCGGCGAGCGGGTGGGCAACACCTCGATGGATCTCATGTTGCTCAATCTATATTTGTTGGGCGAACTGGATTCGGAGCGCCACGATTTGTCTTGCCTCGTGGAGTACGTGCAGAAGGTGAGTGAGTACACCGGGGTGCCTGTGCACCCTTCGTACCCCCTCTCCGGACGGGATGCTTTCAGAACCGCCACGGGTGTGCACGCGGCAGCGATCATCAAGGCCGAGCGAATGGGGCAGATCGAGTTGGCGGACAAGGTGTATTCCGCCGTCCCTGCGCGCGTGTTTGGCCGCCGACAGGAGATCGAGATCGGCCACTACAGCGGCAAGTCCAACGTCGAATATTGGCTGCGGAACCATGGATTCGAGCCGACGCAGTCCCTGGTCGAGCATGTGTTTCAGGCCGCCAAAAAGGGGGATCACACGCTGAGTGAGCAGGAAGTTCGGGCGATCATCGCGGCTCAATGATCGCGTGATTCTGTTGCGCACGCCACTCGTCCATCGACGGACGGGGGGCGTCGCTAGAGCCGCTAGCTTAGATGATAGCCGGCCTTGAGGGCTTGAAGGGCCTGCCAGGCGTTGAAGCCCAGCATGCCAAAGATGATCCCGAGAAACACCTGATTGAGCACAAAGAGGGAGAGCGCGGCGACGGCAACCGAGACCCCGACCGAGACCTGGTAGGTAAGGACCTGCGCATTGTCAGGATGGACCTTGCGAATGATGGCCGCGCTCACCGTTCCGCCATCCAAGGGCTTGATCGGTAGTAGGTTCATGATGCCCCAGAAAAAATTCACCATGAGCAGCATCTGAACAAACACGCCAAGTCGACTCTGACCGGCGTGGCGGGTAAACAAATGGAGTTGCACGGCGCCCGCGCTGTCCGGGTCTCCGATGGTGGCCACGGCTGACATCGCCGCAAGGACCAACCCGCCAAAGAGGAAGCCCGCGCCCGGCCCGGCCAGGGCGATGAGTACCTCTTGTTTACGAGTCTGATGATGCGGGGTGTAGTGAGCGAGCCCACCCATGGCGTAGAGCGAAATTCGGGGAGGCCAACCGTAGTGGCGGGCGAGCAGGGCGTGTCCCATCTCATGCACCAGCAATGAAGTGAGGACCGCCACGGTCCACATCGCTACCGACGCGAAGTTCGAGTGGCCGCCGGCGCTGTTGAGCCCAAAGAGCATCGATACGATCCAAAACAGCGGATGGATGCGGACGGGCACACCCATCAGCGAAAAATGTACATCGAAACGAGTCGGCTGTTCGAGATTCACGTCCCCTTTGGTTTAGCACGCCTTTCGCGGCGCGATTTCTGTTCGGCCTTCTCTTTTATGATTTGACGTTGGCTGGCGGCCCAGCCGCATATTGGGCAGCCCTCAAGCGAGTGGCCCCGTGCTGGGCACTGGGCCCTGCCGAACATGATGAATTGCAGGTGAAGGGTGTTCCAGCATTTGCGGGGAAAGACTTTCTTGAGATCCTTCTCCGTCTGGACAACGTTGCGTCCGCCCGTCAGGCCCCAGCGGGTTGCGAGTCGATGGATATGGGTATCGACAGGAAACGCGGCCACCCCGAAGGCCTGGGCCATGACGACACTCGCGGTCTTGTGGCCGACCCCGGGCAATGCCTCAAGATCTTCGAAGTTTTTTGGCACCTCCCCGGCGTGACGCTCGATGAGCAGCCCAGAGAGTGCATGGATATTTTTGGCTTTGGTGGGCGCAAGTCCACAGCTGCGAATTTTTGAGAGAATTTCTTTGGCGGACAACTGCGCCATGGCCTGCGGACTCGAGGCCGCTGCGAACAGGGCTGGAGTGACGACGTTGACCTGGGCATCGGTTGTCTGTGCTGACATCAACACCGCGACAAGCAAGGTGAAGGCGTCGGTGTGGTCGAGAGGAATGGGCGGATTTGGATGCAGAGCGTCAAAAATCGTCTGGATGCGTCTTGCCTTCTCGGCGCGAGTCATTGCGTTGGGGACTGTAACATTGTGGGTGGTGTCTTCGCATGGTGTGGTTCGTCGTGAGCCTATGTGGGGGTCGATCATGCGCCAGGACGACTTTGCGCAAGCAGGCCATGGAGAGAGCATGGTATTGCGACGTCAGCCGTGGGCTCCTCGGCCACAGATTGTCGCTGCCGCGCTGGCGGCGACAACGTTGTGCGCTTGTTCGGCGGGATCCGACGGTGAAGCCGGTCATGCCGAGACGGAGCAAGTGGCGGCTGATCCGCCAGCGATTCCACTGCTGGCGACTTACGTGACCGCCTGCCTTGAGCTTCACCCAAAGCGGGGGCAAGTGGGCCCCGACTTGGACGTCGACGCCCTGCGTAACATGTGTCTGGAAGTCGACATCAGGGAGCCGGTGCATGAGCCCAAGCCCGGTCTATGTGATCCCGGCCGATGGATCAGCGTCGATGCTGCCGTTTGCATCGCAAAGTCGTCAGGGTTGCCCGTCTCGGGGAAGTGGAAGGTTCACCTTGAGATGCAAAAATTCCCGAGAGTGTTGCATTGGTGGGTCTCTCTCGAGGGGGAAATGCCAGAGTTTCGGCGTATCGACGTCCTCAACGGCGAGGTCATGGAATTTGGAAATATGACCAAGACCGTGTTTGGAAACACCTGGCCCTAGCGGTCTCCGCGGGTGACGTTGGCGCGTATCGTCACGAACGGCGCTGGGGCCGGAAGTAAACTGTTCGATTTGGCTTACGTTCTCAACACAATTTGGCAGCGTTGGAGGTTCTGAGCCGTCAATGTGGAGCGATCGAAACTGTTTCTCGAATGGAATGAACACTCCGATCGAGAAGGCGTGGGTTACGCTCGCCCGGTGTTGAGCCATTCTAGACGGATCGATCTTTGTCTTATCCTTGCGTCCGCGGGATCCGTGAGTGGCGCGACGGGATGTTACTTCGGTGTTCCCGGGAGTTCCGCCCTGCAGGGTGAAACGGGGGAGACGACCGGGGATGGAGACGGGGACGGGGACGGGGACGGCGACGGGGACGGGGATGGCGATGGGGACGGGGACGGGGACGGGGACGGGGACGGGGACGGGGACGGGGACGGGGACG
>CAYTFJ010000028.1:144-45582 GCA_964437075.1 uncultured Nannocystaceae bacterium | reverse complement strand
GACGACGACGACGACGACGACGACGACGACGACGACGACGACGACGACGACGAAAATCACGTCGATGATGCCGCAGGTTCTGCGGCGCCCACCGCCGATTCGAAAGAAAACGCGCCTGGAGCCAAGGACCTCGATCCAGTCGTGTCGACACCCTCTCCAGCCGACGTCGAAGGTGATCCTGTTGATGGATCCTCAAGCGAGAGCGCTGAGGCCGATGCAGACGGGGGCATAAAAAAGAAACGTCGCCGTAGACGGCGCAAAAAGAAGGTCCCAGTCCCCGATCCGCCCGAGATCACAGCACCACCACACAAAGATTTCTGGGAGGTCTGGAGCGCAAAGTATACGATCGTAGACTTCGAGGATGCTTCGTTTGACGCTGAGTTGGAGGCGGAAATGGCCACGCCTCCTCCGACCCCCCCGGCAGCCAACAGAGAAGGCCGTCGGCGCCCGAAATCGCGCCCTCCGGCGCCTCCGGTCGACGATGCAGATCTTTGTCGCGTAAGCCTCAATCTTGGACGAAAGCTAGGTGTTAAGGCATCGGGAATTCGCTCTTTGTTGAGCGAGCGGGCCGGTCTTCAAGGGAGACAGGTTCGGGACCTAACAGTCCAAGAAGAAATCTCTCTCTTCCGAGTTGCAGCGGCGAATTTTGACGAAATTGCCGGGTCGCTCGCGGAACAGGATTTCCAAGGACAAACCCTTAGACTCATCCGCGCTGAATCCACAGATCTACCGCTGCGCGCGGATCTTCCAGTGGAACCAACGGTTGCCCCGGGCACTCCTTCGGATCCAAGCCTCCACAACGAACAGCTGGAGTTGACCCCATCTGTCGCTAATTCGGGGGATACCGCGAAATCAGTGGAAACAACCCAAGAAACTGCACCGCAGCTGGACTTGATCCCCGAGTTACCCGCGATCAACGTCGAGAAACTCGATCCCAACCCGGAAGAGAACTAGAGGAGATCATTCTCGGTCCCTACCCCAGCCCCGAACGGCGCGATGACGAGTTGTTTCGGTTGGCATCCGCCGTGGGTGGGGAGATTGTTCCATATGGGGAGAGCGTCGAGGGTCGTGAACTTCGCGCAGTGAGAGTTCCGGGGTCGTCCCCGGGGCTCCCACGGGTCTTGTGTTGTGCCAACATCCATGGACCTGAGTTCATTGGAAATCGGGTCGCCACAGCATTTTTGGCTGAACTCGCCAACGACCACCGTGGAAAACACTGGAGACTTCGGGATCGATCCGAGGTTTGGGTGGCTCCTTGCCTGAACCCTGACGGTTATGCACGCACCTGGTCCACTGCAGGATTCGATAATTTTCAACGACTGCGCACCAATGCTCGCGGGGTCGACCTAAACCGAAATTTTCCGCTGCCGCCGGGAAAGCGACGGCTTCATGTCCCATGGGCGGGATCGACAGTTCCTGGAGCCACGACCTTCATCGGGCCCGCACCACTCAGTGAACCGGAGACAGCCGGTCTCGATGCTCTGCTCAAGACCGGTGACTTTCACGCCAGCGCGAACCTGCATTCCTTCATGGGCACCCTGATCCCTCCATGCCTAAGCGCCTGGGATCATTACAAAACCTACAAGAGACTATGCGCTGCCTATTCGTCAGCCCAGCCAGGAGTGCGGTATCGACGGTTGTCGAGTTTCGTATTCGATACCTACACCGGTGAACAAGAAGATCATCAGCACCACAATCGAAAGACCTGGGCGCTGTGCGTCGAGGTCTTTCCCGTGGGACGATCGTTTCGCCAACACCTGAGGGCCCCGTCGGTCTTTTGGCGCTTCAACCCCCAAAATCCGGATTTGTGGTGCGCAAACGAGATTCCTGCGCTGTACGCATTTTTTGACGCCAGTCTACAAATGCCGCGACCGGGTACGATTCCTCGCAGTCTGATGGCCTGACATGGTCGCGCTACTTGGTGCCACGCTTCGCAAACGGATCTTTTAGATCTGGCGAATTGACGCCGCCTCCGCTCGACCGAGACGGCTGCTCACCGGAGCGAGGCAGTCTCGGTTTTCGCGAATTTGACGCATTCGATTGCGGAGTTGAATTTGTTGCTGTTGAACGCTTTTCTTCCGTCGGCGGCGAGGGGCGGTTCGCGGGCTTGTTTCCAGTGCGATTTCGATTGCCAGGCCGAGTTTTCTTTTTCCGAACCTTTTTTAGCCTCTTCTCGAACTTTTTCGGGCGATTTGGCTTCAACGAAAACGCGAGGTCTTCATAGCCCTCAGCACGTAAAATCAACGAGAGAGCCTCGGACGACCGCTCAAGATCGATGCCGACCTCCGTATTGGTCGTGCCATAAATAGCCATATCTTCAGCATCGAGAATTGTCGCATTGACACCTTCCGTCTGGATATGAATGGTGATGAGCGGCGCGGACTGACTTGGGACAACCATCGCGGCTGCCTCTGTCCCGCGGTCTGCTGAGGATGCATCAACCGTTTGCGGAACGACCTCCAATACATCCGGGGCCGCAACCGCGGGAAGGGGCGCGGGGAGTACTGCCGCGGAATTATCATGCTCGGTCGTGGCGCTGGATACAACCGGGTCATCACCGCCAGAAAGGCGGGTCCAGGCGGCAAAGCCTAGTGCTCCGAGCCCAAGTGTCCCGGCAACCGCAACCAGCAATCCTCGCTTGAAGGACCCTGTCGTCTCACCAGGCTGATCCAGCCCCGTGGTTGAACGTGGTGACCCCGTATCGCCACTGCTCACGGTCGGGTACCCGCCCGTGTAGGACATTTCGCCGGTTGCCGGCAGAACAATGTTCTCTTGAACGACCTCCACTCCCGCGGCCCCCGTGCCCACAGCCTCGATGGCCTCCATCATCGCGGGCATATCCTGGAATCGGAACTCTCGATCTTTTTGCAGGGCTTTGAGGATGATGCTCTCCGCTTCCGCGGGAATTCCCGCCTGCGGCGCGATCCTCGAAGGTGCCTCAGGGACCTCGAACATGTGTTTGGTCAAGATACCCATGAACGTATCCGCCATGAAAGGTACACGTCCGGTCAGAAGTTCGTACATGATGATGCCCACGGCGTAGACGTCGACACGGAGGTCGATTCGCGCACCTTGAGCCTGCTCGGGCGACATGTACTCTGGGGTGCCGAAAATCATTCCCGTACGCGTAAGGCCCTTACCGCCCTCACCTTCCTCGGTCGTAACCTTGGCGATGCCGAAATCGAGGACTTTGATGAAGTCATCGTTCTTCCCGCGTCGCGTTCGGTAGCAGTTCTCGGGCTTCATGTCGCGATGAACAATCCCGGCCTCGTGTGCGGCCTCCAGGGCGCGGCACACCTGAAGTATGATCGGCTTCACTCGCGCCCAGCCCAGCGCTCCCTGGTTGCGCACTGTGTCGGAAAGGTCTTCGCCTCGAAGAAACTCCATCACAAAGAAGACCGATCCATCCGGCGTATCGCCAAAATCGGTGATCTCAACCACATTCTCTTGGCTGATCATCGAGGCTGCACGCGCCTCTTGTAAGAACCTTTCTACGAGATCGGCTTTGTGCGCGAACTCGTGGCTCAGGACCTTAACCGCAAACTTTTTGCGAATTGTCATGTGCTCCGCGAGATAGACGGTACCCATCCCACCTTCGCCCAGTTTCTTGATCACCTGGTATCGCCCAAGCAAGACCTCGCCGATCAAGTCGCCTCGGACGGCTCCACTTGTTGGGGGCACAAACCGGCCCAGGGAGTCTCTCCTTTGCGCTTCACCGATCAAGTCACCTCGGACGGCCCCACTTGGGGTCCTCTCAACGGGCGGCGGCGCGGCTTCGCCGGGGTCGCTGATCATCGTGCCGCCAGATGTCTCGTTTGTCTCAGCCATAGTTCAGTACGCTTGGCGGGGTTAGCCTACCCCAATTTCATTGGAAAGGGTCTTTAAGGTCCCCAGTAGAAACCTCCGGAGCGGTGGGGGGTGGGCGGCGGCGGGCCGGGGTCGCGGCCTTTGCTTCGGTTCGCTCCGAATCCGGCGTCACATCCGGCGATTGCAACTTCGGCGACGGGACGGCGGGATCAAGGTTTTTTTTCCGTTGCCGTTTCCGCCGTCTCTTTACGCGCCTCTGCAAGGGAGTCTTCGCCTTCGCCTCTACCTCTACCCGGCCCGAGCTTGAAAGAAGACGATCCGGCGGTTCATGAGCGAGCGGTATCTCCTGGGGATCGGAAGCTGATAGCGGCGGGGCGTCCGCTCCCCGATCCGTGTTTTGAGTCCGATTCTGGGCGACCGGCGCAACGGGCGCCCTCCTCCGAGTGTCTCCGCTCGTCGCAGCTTTTGGGTCGGCGATTGGTACTACATTTGCGTTGCGGGGGGGCTGCGGCCGGTCAACGGGCGATCGCAGCTGAAACCAGTTCACGATGCCCAAGGTGAGTACGCCGGCGAATACCGCTGCGGCTCCGCCCAAGGTCAGAAACGAAAGAATCTTTCGCCGCACGCCGGTCTGTCCCTCTCCCCAAGTCGCGCCGATGCTTTCCTCATTCGCTCCCCCCAACCTTAGGTCGCGCTCCGGAGCCTGGGCCGGGATGTAGCGACTGGGAAGAGCGGCATTTACCACGACGGGCCCCGGGAGGCTCGCAGCTCCACCGCCCGAGATGTATGGACCCGCCAAGGCTCGGCCTTGTCCCGACGACATTCGATGAAACTCCGGCGGCCTGCGACCATGGCCGCCGGGGGGAGTGGGATCGCGCATCTGTGGACCACGTCGCCCGGCGGCATGGTGTGTCTCGAATGCCCCGGCCGACTCTGCGCTTTCGACGACGGAGTACGACCCGATAGCGACCGTGGGTCGCGCTCCCCCATGGGGAAAATGTGACGGGGGGGGAGCTGAGGGAAGGCTGTTCCCCTGCCCCAGATCGTGAGCGAGCGCGCGTGAGAACAGTGTACAAGCCTCCGCCGCGGTGGCCGGCCGATCATCCGCGGCCTTCGCTAGACACGCACTGAGAACACGTTGGGTGTGAGCGAGATTTGCAAGTGCCGCGTCGATGTCCCGAAGTAGCGGAGGCTCATCACACACCTGCTTTGCCAAGAGACCCACAACGGAATCGGATCGAAATGGTACCGCACCGGTCAGCATTTCAAACAGGATGATACCGATGCCGTAGATGTCCGACCGCCCATCGACATCGCTGCCCTGGGCCTGCTCGGGCGACATGTACTCGGGTGTACCTACAATCTCGCCCTCTGCCGTGAGTCGATGGGCTCGGCCTTCCTGGCGTGCGATGCCAAAATCGAGCAATTTGACCTGCTCCCCTCCTCCTTCTGTCAGCACCAAAAACACATTGTCAGGCTTCAAATCGCGATGAACAATTCGATGTTCGTGGGCAGCGGAGAGCCCTTCCAAGGCTTGCATGACCAGGCCCACGGCGCGCCGTGGGTCCAGTGCTCCCGCGTGGTCGATCTCGTCCGCGAGGCTGCGGCCCGAGAGGTATTCCATCACGAAATAGGGCGAGCCGATCGGGCTAACCCCATAGTCGAGGATGTCGACGACGTTTGGATGCTTGATTCTTGAAACGAGCAGTGCCTCCTGAGCGAAGCGCTGGGCGACGTCCTCTATCTCGGCGTAGCGGCGGCGCAAAACTTTCAGCGCCACGACCCTCTCGAGGACGACATGGCTCGCTCGGTAGACAATTCCCATGCCGCCACGACCGATCCGCTCATCGACTCGATAGCGTTCATCGAGCACTAGCGAGAGCAGCGCCGCATCTTCAGGGACAACATCGTCGCGGTCGTCTGGCGCCGCCTCTGCGTATTTGTCCCGCATCTCTGCCAGGGCCGCGCCGTCCATCGGGCAAAAAGCCTGGTCGTCTGGATACGTCTCCGCGCAGATTGGGCAGGTATTTGCACCCCTTTTCGAGCCGTGTGGCACACCGCAAGCCTAAACGGCGTCCCGGCCATGGTCAACGGGATGAGCCCCTTGCGCCCCTATTGAGGCCCATTGCCGCTCACGGGAGGGTCCAGATGCCGCCAAAACTGGACCCGCCCTAGGGTGAGACTGCGATCACGACTGTATCGCTCTTGGATAAAACGATGGAGCTTCGAGAAATCGCGGTGCGGTACCGACGATCCCAACACGATGTAGGCGGGTGGATCAGTCTCAAAGTCGTCGAGTAGTTTGGCCGCCGCGGGTCCGTCCACGAAAGTAGAGCGCGTTCCACTCCGCCGCCAGGTATTGTCGTTTGGCGTCGTGAGCAGTCCCCACGACTTATAGATCGCGCTGGCGGATCTGCGATCCGCCAGGCTGTAGACCCCCCATAGATGCCATCCCCAGACCCAAATTTTCTCTCCGTCGACGGTACGATTTTTGATGTGATTGGCAACAGCCTGCGCGCCCTGATCACGAGACAGACCACGGCGTTTTCGAGTGCCTTCAAGCATCCATGACTGGCGAAGAAACAGGACCAGAAGTGGGGCTATGAGTATGATTTGAGTCCATTTTCCACGCGAAAACCGGGAACCTAGCAGTCCCCATGGAGCGGCCGCCAAGAGACATACGGGCGGAAGCGCGGTCAAAAAGTAGCCTTGATAGAAGCGCATTCCGACCGCTGCGGACCCCAGCGCTGCGAGCAGCCAAACAAGCACCCATGTCGTCTCGCGTCGCCGTTTGGGGTCGCGGAGGCTTGCCATGACCGTAAATGCGGCCATGGCAAGCGGGAGTCCGAGAAAATAGGCGGATGCGAACACCCCGTCTCGGAGCTCAGCGAGTAGCGGCTGGTGGCGTGCACTCACGTAGCGCGATCCCCACTGGTTCAAGACATAGCCATCGACAAGGCCCGCCAACTCACCATGCATCCCATAGTGCAGTGCGATAGGCGCATGTCCGGCAGCGAATCCGAGGAGGACCGAAGCGGCACCCTGTAGGTGCCTCTGTTTCCGGGCTCCTCGGCCCCCAAACAACGCCCACGCGATGAGCACGATGAGCACGACGCCGGCGGGCCGCTTAAAAAGAGTCGCTATCGCCGCGAATAGTCCTGCGACTCCCCACAACAACAGCGTTCGCCAGATCGATTGGCTTCGGGTTGCAAGGAGGGCCATTGTCATCGCCAACACCTGGGGCAAAAGCGTCCACGTAACGTAATTTGCGTCCATGCTGTCAAGGAAGCCCGCGTGTAGAACCACCAGCAACGCGGTGGCCACGGCCGCCCGCCTCCCCCACAAACTCCATGCCAACCCCGCGGTGGCGAGCATCCCTGCGGTTGCCCAAAGATTTGCCCAACATTGAAAATCCTCGATCCCGCGCCCTTCGGGGGGCGCGACTAGCGATGCGAGGTAAAATGTTCCCGGAGCCTTGAGCTCCACGGTGTCGATGTACGGGAGCCCGCCGTCCAGCAAGACCATCGCGTTGTAGAGGATTCCACCGACGTCGTGGGATACAAAGCCGCTTTGCGCGAGGCCAGATTGCCGTAGCCACAACGACAAGGCAGCCACGAGAACCAACAGCCCCGCCGAGATCCATGTCGCCGATGATGGGACCCGTCCTGTGCCTTGCCTCCCGGCCGCAGGACGGAACACGTTAGTCATGCGCGGCATTTTAGCAGCGAGGGGAGCCGTCGTCTTCCTCATTTTTTCTGCGCTTATCGGCTTCCCGGGGGCCGGTTGTGGCAGAAGTGCGCCCGCCGCTTGCATCGACGACAGCCAATGCCCCGCCGCTAGCCACTGCAGCCCTTTCCTGGAGTGCCTGGCCGCTGGGACGATCTGCGGCAGTGACAGAGACTGCGGAATCAAGCTCAAGTGCCTGCAGTTTCAGTGCGTGCGTACAAACGCCTGCACGGACGACCTTGGCTGTCTCTCAGGCACGACATGTGTGATCTCGGCAGGCGAGGTGATGGGCCTGTGCATGGACTCGGGTAGCTGCTCGCCACCGTGCTCCGCCGGCAGCTACTGCAGTGCCTCGCGGATATGCGTAGGCGAAGATCAGTGTGCTGCCGACGCGGACTGTGCCGTGGAGCAGGTCTGCACTTTTGGAAGCTGCGTCACGAGGTCTCGACCGCAGGTCGAGTCTGCCGCGGAAACGGAATGTAGCTGGGATCAAGATTGCGCCATGAACGAACATTGTGAGGGATCTCGCTGCAAAGAATCGGTCTGCGGTCCTTGTCCGCGCACCCACCGGTGTATTGCGGGACGCTGTTCCCAAATTGGGTGCAGTGAGGAAACGGCGTGTATCGATGGATATGTGTGTATCGAGGGCCGCTGCCTTTTTATAGATCCTTGATTGTTTGGCGACCAAACATAGCGTCGGACCGCTCGGTGGGCGGCGGCATTGGATGGCTTTGGTTTGACAGCGAGAGGCGCTGAGGAGACGATTGCGTCGATGCGCCGACTCTCGTCTCGCCTGCTCCTCTCGGCTGCCGGACTGACGCTCCCAAGTGTCGCCGTGGCTGCCCCTCCCTCCCTCCCCGTCGATGATGATGCGGCCGACACCGCTCCCGAAACCACCGGCGCTGATAGTCTTGATCCGCCGGAGGATGGACTCATGCAACCAGAGTTTCCGGGGGAAGGCCTCGAAGACCTTCCGCCCGGGGAGAGCACCTTTGAATACGACGCTGAGACGATTGGGGAGAACGACGACGATCTTTCCGATGATGGCCCCAACAACTCCGACGACCCCGGGCTGGTCCGTGGCCGACGTGAGGCGATGTCGCCGATCGCCGGTGGAGGTATTGGTCTCTTTCACACGTCGCTGCCAGAAGTCGGTGGAAAGTACACATTTCGTTTTCGGCTAGGGACCGATTTTTTTAGCAAGGAAGGATTCTTCTGTTGCGGCAACGACGTCGGGAATGATGCTCACTCGCGGGTACGGGGTGGCGTCGATCTCGGGTTTACGGTAGCGAAATGGGGAGAGATCTACTTTGGGGTGCACAGCGCTGCGAACCGCAATGAGCGAGATGCCGCAGCACGCCAGGATCCTCCGACCGTGTTTGCCCTGGGGGACATGAACCTTGGGTTTAAAGGCGCACATCGCTTCGACAATGGGGTCGGCCTCGGTGGCCAGATCGGTCTTGGGATGATCACCGGGAGCGAACGACTCATCACCGAGCGCGTCAATTTCAATATCGACGGGATCTTCGCGCTCGACCTTCGCTACCTCACGGATCGGCACGCTCCCGTTCGGTTCTCAACAAATATTGGCTGGATGCTCGACAACTCGATCAAGGTGGTCGATTGGAGGTCGATCAGTGACGACCTTAGCCGCGAGGTGCTCCGTTTCGCTATGAATGCGAACCACAGCCGTGTCCGCACCCGCTACGCAGTCGATTTCCCGTTTCGGGTCGGCAAGGACCGACAGATAGGGATCGACCCTTTCATCGAATACAGCTGGGATATCGCAACCCATCTTGAGCCTGCATTCGAACCTCTGACAAAAAAATATGCCGCGTCGCCTCTACCGCGCTCTCAAAGTTGGCTGACCGTCGGTGTTCGAGCAAATCTTGTCGACGGCCTTTTCATCGATGCCGGCGTCGACATTGGGACGAGCTCCCCAAACTACGAGTTTGGCCCCCCTGTACCGCCATGGCAGGCGATTTTAGGTATCGGTTGGTCCTTTGACCCCAAGCCAGTCATTAAGGAGATCGAGATTGAAAGTGAGGCAACAGAGTTGCCCATGCCGGTCCTCGATGGCCGTATCGTCGGCCGGGTCACGGACGCGACGGGAACCCCAGTCTCGGGTGTTCTTGTCGACTTCACGGGCCTCTCCACGAACTCGATTCTCACCGACAGCAACGGAGGGTTCACAAGCTACCGCTTTCCGGCGGGGGCCGTGACCATCGCGTTGACTCTCGCGGACGGATCGGTTGTCGAGCACAACGCGGAGGTAGAGGCGAACCTTGATACGCAGGTCAACATTGAACTCGAAGGTGCGATGCCCGAAGAAGAAGCCGCCGAAGGCACGCTCTTTGGAACCTTGCTAGACAGCTCAGGCGCCCCTATTAAAGATGCGACGGTACAGGTCGTGGGCCATGGCCTCGACGAACCCTTTACATGCTGCGACGATAGCGGTGCGTTTGGAGTTCGACTCCCGGTTGGCGAATACACTGCGACGATCACAGCCCCCGGATTCAAGTCCGCAATCACCCAGTTCTCGGTCTCGGCGGGCGATGAGGGCAACTCTTTCACAGCGACCCTAGACGCCGACTCCACTCCCGAGACGCCGAATATCAAAGCGTCAAAAACGAGGATACGGCTAAAAAAGAGTCTCCGCTACGACAACGATGTCGTCGACCCGAGCAGCCATCCGATTTTGGATGAATTGGCTACGTTCCTCAAGTATCACCCTGAATATGCTGAGCTTGAGATCCGCGTGCACACCGACGACCGAGGCAAGCCCGCCAAGCGAAGCTTGGCCCGCGCCCAGTCAGTCCAGGCCTATCTGGCAACAAAAGGAATTGCTGCCGATCGGCTTACGACCGTCGGAGCTGGCGACAAAAAACCGATCGCAGTGAATCTGACGGTGGCCGGTCGCAAGAAGAACAATCGCACGGAGCTACGCGTAAAAGGCTACACGGGCGAAAAATAGGATCTCCGGCCCGCGGACCCGAGAGACGCCCTTTCGAGGTCTCGCGGGTTCGTTAGCCGTAGGCGTCTGCCAGCTTCGCTACCGCCGAGACGATTGAAGGATCGACATCACTTCCCTCTTTGACCATGGAATGCAGAGCGGTTTCGTAGTCGCTGATTCCGGTCCCCGGTACTCGCGGAATCCTGTCCAGTGCATGGCGAATCTCCGCGAGCACGCTTCCCTGCATTTTCCAACGATGGACCGCATGCAGACGGAAGACGCGATCGAGCCAAACTCCCGAGGCCGAGGCCACCGCGAGACGGACTAAACACTGCACGCACGAGACTGCCGTCGGGTGGTCGCCAGGGACATGCGAACCCATGAGCTGGTTCGTGAGCGCCATCGCATAACGCTCCGCCTCCTTGAACTTTCCCATGCTCAGACTTTTTTCAACGAGCTGCCCAATCAAAGACGGAAAATGGGCCTCTTCGCTCGGACCCATCGTCCGGCGAAGCGGCTCCTCGGCTCCGTTTTTTTTCTCGATGGCGAGAGGCCCAAGCACAGCGATAACTTCACGACCGATCCGAACCTGGTCCGAATTTTCCAACTTGGCCCGCCCCGTGAGGCGTTTTCCGTTAACGAAAGTACCGTTGCGACTCCCGAGGTCTTCGACGTCCAGGAGGCCCTTCGATACATGCAGCCTGGCGTGATAGCGGCTAACTAGGTCATCCTCGAGCGTGAGCCAACAGTCGGACATCCGGCCGACATCGAGTCTGCCCTCAGGTAGCGCGAGCGTCCGTCCGCCGATTCTTAGCCTAAAGGAGTCCACGTCTCCGAAACGATAGCTGATCTCGCGCGATCGGACGTAATTCGTGACAAAGTGGCCTCGGTGGGGAGCGCAGAATACTCGGTCATCGCCCAACTCTCATGGGATCAACTTTGATCCCATGCCCCTACGAATTCAAGGCAAGCGTCGGGACGCTTTTAGGGCCGAACAGGATTGCGCTAAGCGCGCAATTTAATCATTACCGTACGCCATCAAAGTTCTCATCTGGGACGATTACGTTGCCCAAGAGCTGAACTCGCATGACCTGGCCTCGAATTGATGTCCCAGAGCCTGGACCGCTGCTGTCCACCACATAGACAATGCCGTATTCAGGAGCGTTCACGATTCGGGTAGGAAAGGTCAGGTCGCTGCCGCCAAGACGGACACCGCTATTTTTCGGGATGTAGCCTGCGCGGGTACTAAAGGACTGGCGATACCCACGAGGAATGCGTGATCGACGAAAGAGCCGAAATTGGGTGGGCCAGAAGCCCTCCGAGGATGGATCTGCGGGCTGCGACAGATACATCGGATCGGTCAGGTCCAAGACGATACTCATCACTGGATTGCTGAACCGTAGCGCCGGAATTGCGGCTTCGTTGTACGCGAGTCGGTGAAATTTCGAGGCATCATCGGCCGTGCGAGTGGCCGAGATGCGACACGGATTGCTCTCGCCAGCATGCGGGATATCTGATCCACACACGGGAATGCTGGCGAGCCCCTCGGAGTTGGCGGGGAGTCGAATTCGGCTTGTCATGAGTTCCGAGACGTTCGAGTCACTTGGGCGCTCAACACACTCGTAACGCTGCGAGTCTAACGACAGGGTCGGGTTTCCATCCCTATCGAGAGCATCGTTTCCTATGTCGAGACTCTCGCCGTGATCGATCGTTTGTACGAGATCGGTCATGAAGCTGGCGGCCCCCCCCCCTCGGAACACAAAGCTGTTGTCCGCGGCCACACGGTAACGAACAAATTCGCTGAAACACGCTGGGCCGGGCAGCCGACGGAGCGTGCATTCATCCGATCCCGAACATTCTCGACGACACATGCCTTCGACGCAATAGAGATCGTCGTCACTTTCGAGTTCTTGACAATCTGAGTGGCTTGTACAGCCCCCTTCGACTTGCTCTTCAGCGCAAATAAATTGCCCCTCGCGCTCGTAAAGGCGCGCGTATTGTTCTCCCTCTTGTTCGTCCTCGCCGGGTGCTTGAACGCCATCGCCACCATATTTTGGGCAACAGTTTGGACCCGCGGGATCCTCATCGTTCGAACAAGGTTCAAAGTCAGGGAGGCATGCACAGCCGCCACCGTCGTCGTCGTCGATCACTCTGTTGAAAGTGCCTGATTCACACTCCGCGTATTCGTCCACGAACGAAATCGGCGGAAGGTCAAGCGCTTGCAACCAAAGCTCGTCCTGAAATGCACGAGTCACCCGATATTCTCGGAATGCTTCGCCGCACGGATCCGAAATAAACTCACCACAGACCTCTCGAAGATACTCCGCATCCTGGGCGTAGGCCTGCTCAGATACGCAGATTCCGGAGCTGTCGCCGCCCGCAGCACTCTCTCGTAGACAGCGCTGACCGACACCGCACTGCTCATCCGTTGAACAGCCGAGCAATACGAGCTTGTCGCCCGGCAACACGCCAGCATCACAGAAAGAAGCTCCACGACGTAAGAGGCGCGAGCTGTGCACGTCCGTGGCCAAACAGCTGGCATCGGCCCAGCCCAGGTCATCTTGATCGCAGACCAGTTGGCCTGAGGACGACTCGGTACCGGGGATCGCTCCCTCCCATTCCAAGCGCCACTCGCTGCTACCCCACGAGCGATAGTCTCGGACGGCCACTCGCGCGACGTTGTTGGTATAATATCCAACCGCGCCGACGGCATCGTCGGAGCTGCTCTGGGCGCCCATTTTGTCGGTGCTCTTGTAGACGCCAAGCGCGGCGCTCGCGTATTCGTCGCGTTTGTACGCCAGGTCGATCAGACGAATCGTGGGAACCAGGTGCTGCGCGCGTTCATCGAGCCCCGAGATGTTGGCGCGAACGGCCTCATCCCGAACCAGGGGCCGCCAAGAGATCTCATTGATGTTTGGCAGGACCTCTGGAAAGAGGTTATGCGGTCGCAAGGTCGCCTCGAACAGGTCCGTCGGATCGTCTTGCGTCAAGGACTCGGGCTCACGGCCTTGAAATGGACCCCCGTCGATCACTGAAAATACAAGCGCGCCAAAGTTTGTCGTGCCGATTGCCACGGTCCCTTGAACACCTGCGATGCTTCCGCCCTCTCCGCCCTCTCCGGGCTGCCCGGCAGGAAACCGCTGAAAGACCCAATCGGTGAATTTTGCGCCCGCTGGCGCTCGAATCCCCGGGCCCTCGGCAAAACCACGCCTCTCCAAGGGCGCCGCACCGCTGGGGTTGTCTGGGATCGACGGGCAATAGATATCCTCGGTGGCCGCAATGATCGGGTCGATCTGCGTATCGCACTCTCGACCCAGGGACGTTCGGTTAAAATCAAACTCGCGGCGGACGACTCGAGTCGCGCCGTCTCCGGAGATGACATACAAAAATTGATGCGCCTCGCTCCCTCCGTTCACTCGGACAACGGGCGACGAGCGGATTGTTGCGATCCCAGATGCCTTCGGAAGATCGAGGGATGTCACCTTTGAAGCGTCCCAAAGTCCTCCCTCGATATCCCGCCCCATCGGAATCTCGAACAACCGATCGGATCCGAGCCCACCGACATAGAGGGTGTTGTCGACAATAGCCTCTTCGGATTGGCTCGCCTCGCCGACCTCATACAAGTGAGTGTTATCGCCAGTCGTGATGAGTGCCAACGCCTGTGGTCGAACCCCGGTTGACGCATCGCTTGCGATGTCCGGTACCGTCCCACCCTTAAACTGTGCGGGACAGTCGACGGCGCAGCTTGGACTTGTTCCCCGGTCGACCACCGATACAAGACCCGAGTCTGGGTCCTGTACAAACTCGAGACTGGCCAATACATGCCCGCTAAGCAGGTCGATCTCGGCAACGATCCCGCAGCTCGGGAATGTTACGTAGGCCGATCCTGGCTTGCGCGAGTCACAACCAAGAACATCAACTTGTGGAGCTTCGATCTCGATCGCGTGACTCAAGTACGTCGGTACCGGCACGATCTCTCCAGGCCAAGCGCCGAGTGGCAGCCAGCGCTCGGATTCGCCATCGTAGCGCAATGGAACTACATCCTCGACCAGCGCGCTTCCACCTCCCGAGGCCGGAAGACCGAATCCGTAGCCCGCCGCCCCTTCGGCATCGAGAACGCCGAGGGTACAGCTGCCGCGATTGGAAGAAATCACGCGGCACCCATCTGCGGTCGCCGCAAGGTCGGTCGGAAGCTCACCAACGCTAATAAAATTGTAGCCAGGCGCCTCCTTGTCCATATCGACGAGTCGACCGCTGCACTTCGTGAACATTGCCAGCTCATTCCGCTCTGAGTTGGCGACGAAGCCGACAAGATGAAAAGTCCCGTCTTTTTTAGGATCGCCGTCAACCCCTGATCCGTTTGGATCGTAGTCGAGACAGTTGTTGTTTTGCTCGGCGCAGTTACGGATGGGTCCCGCCTCCATGTGGCAAGCGTCCGCATCCTCTGGGCAAACCACCCGCACACATGTAAGCGCTAGATCGGAGGGGCGATCGAGGACTCGGTTCGGAATATCTTGAACTTGTTCTTCTTGGCAGGCCCCCACCGCGAAAGAACTAGCGATCAGCGCATAGGCGCAAAAACGAGAGGTCATCGACACGGCTGTGCGTCTCATTTGGTGTAGGGCTCCTGAAGGCCAATGCGTGCGACTTCGGCAAAGCGGGTCGGCCGTTTGCGCGACATGTCGACGACACTGATCGTGGCATCAAGGGTGTTGGCGATATAGAGGTACTCGCGCGCCATATCGACCAAGATTTCATGAGGCCCGGTCCCCACGCGAATGGTCTTTACAAGGTCCAATGAAGTCAGGTCGACCACAAACAACTCCGCGCTCCGATAGCAGCTCACCAATCCGTAGCGCCCGTTCGCGTCCTCGTACAAGGAGAACGCAGTTGGTTTTGAGCAAACCTCTTCTTGCCCTGCAGCCCGATTGACGGGATCACCGGCCTCATCGAGGCTCGTATCAATGCGCAAGAGGGCTCCAGGGTTGCTCTGGACAACGTAGAGCTGATTCCCGTCCTGCGAGAAGGCCATGCCGCCAAGCACAGCCGTTCCCGAGGATCCACCCGTGGAGAGCCCACCGCTAAAGAAACGCCCCTGGGCGAGGATCGACTCGTCGCACACGGTGCTGAAACGCCGGCATTCGTCGCACGCATCACGAAACGCCGGAAGCTTCCAATTTTCTTCGCAGCCTCGGGTCGCTTCGGCCTCCTCGCAGAGGCTAAAGTCGTAGGTCCCCACGACGCTAGGATCGGCGCAAATGCGTTGCTCGTGAACGACCTCTTCCGCGGAGACGCCAATTGCGACTGTCGGCCGAATGAACGGTGCGAAACGAAAACCGCCGTACATTAGTGGGTAGCGACAATTCGCGGTGATCTTCGGTGCGTTAACATCGGGATCACAGGGCCGAACGGCCATGCCATACCCCCCATCAAAGGGTATCGCGTTGTCACCAAAGACTCGTGATTGATCGATGATCGCGGGGCGCCCGCTTGGTTTTCCAGCAGCGTCATCCAGTCCCGCGAGGTTGATGAGCGTCAAATCTGCATTGGTGAGGTGAGATACATACGCAAGCGGCGACGTCGGATTGGGGTCGATGACAATGTTAAAGGGCTCGCGTTCGATCCGCGGCTCATCGTCGTCATTCCGGTAGTGGAGCATGCGAAATTCATCTCCACACCTGCGACCATCCCGACGACCAGAGTCTGACCCCTGACCACAGTCGAGGGTCAGATTGTCTTGATCAAGCCCGCCGCGGATATCGATTGAGGTGATGCTGGGATCGCCCCGTACCGGAACGAGGAGCGTCGCCTCTCCATCGCCCGCGACGCGGTCCCACGCCTGGGGCCTCCCCGCAAACAAGCCAATGTGGATCGTCGCATCGGAGGGAACAAAAAAGGATTCTTCACACTCAACGATCGACGGCGTAAGCGAAATTCGTCGACAGGGAGCCTCCTTGCTGATTTTCGACTCCGGGTGACCAATGTTGGAGCTGTTGCGCAATGCAGTGTGGAAAGCGTCTAGATCGAAGCCCATGACACTGCCGCTGTTGTAGGTCAGGTCGCTTGCTGCGTTGACGACAAACATCCAACGCGATGGTTCTCGACACTGACCGGCAGCGCACAGCTCACCGGCATCGCACGCTAAGTCGTCGCTGCAAATGCCCATCGACTCTGAGGCGACACGAGGATCTAGGCTCAACCCCGCGGGGAAGGTAAATGCATCGTTGGGTGGCGAGAGCCCAGGGTTTGCGTCTGGTCCGCAGCCCAAAATCGCTACGAGTGAGACGGGCAGCGTGGCTACTATCGCGCGGCGTGGTGCTGCGAACATCGGCGCTGAACCTATCAGGATCAGCGCCGAATTCCAGGCCGGAGCCGGCACAAAGGCATCAATTCAAGTCTGGTGTTACCCTGCGCGCGGGGGTAACGCGGAGATCTGAGCAAAAAAGTCGATACTTCGCAAACGACGCCGAAGATGAGGCCGCAGCAAGTCACGGCAGAGATCCCGCAGCGACCGGCGCACGTCAGCGGGGGCCACTGCGAGCTCTTTTGCGGCCCCCTCTTCTCGCCGGGCCAGGCGATGGCCGAGATCCAAAACCATACGCGGATAGACGGATGACTCCGACGTACCGTGATGTGCGCAAACCCGACCTCCGCGTTGCTGCTCAAAGGCGACGGTGGTGGACCCCAGTTCCGAGTTTCCGCATACTGCGCAGCTGTCGAGCGCCGGGAGATGCCCCAGCCCCAACATCAGCTCGAGCTCAAACCCTCGCAAAACCCCCGGTTCGGTCCGAATCATCGCGGTTTCGAGCGCCACACATAAGCTGGCGAAGATCCTCGGATCCGGCTCGGTTCCTGTCACAAGATGATCGCAGAGCTCGCACAAATAGTTTGTGTAGGCGTAAAGCTCGAGGTCTCGGCCCAGCGAGAGCAAGCTCACCGAATGCTGAAAACCGTCGAGACGGGCCATCGTCGAGTGACGTTTGCCCGACCCACCGATCCTCGCTTCTCCGCGCGCGCCCACCGGGAGACCACCAGGAAAACGCGTCTTGCTGCGTCTAGCGCCCCGCCCTATCGCGTCAATTTTTCCGAATTTCGCGGTCAGCAAGACGATGACAAGATCCGATTCACGCACCGCATGGGTACGCAACACCACAGCGGGCGTACCTTCGGAGGGCGCGGCCAACTTAGCTTGCGCCCGGGTCTACCCCGAGAATGTAGGTCGCCACCGAAAAGTAGAACAGCAGGCCAAGTGCATCGACGGCCGTCGTTACAAACGGGCCTGTGGCCAGGGCGGGATCGATATTTAGGCGATCCCAGATCAGTGGGGTCGCGCTCCCTACTGTCGCCGCAATCGCCATGCTGCCTATCATGCTCGCCACAAGTGTGATCGCAAGCGGCAGCGGAGAGATGTCATCGATGAGCACCCACGAAGCGAGAGCGATCACAACCCCGTAGACGGCCCCCAGTAGCAACCCCAGCCCCAGTTCTCGGATCAACAGCCGCCGAACCTTGTCGCGTTCAACGTATCCGACAGCGAGTCCACGCACCACGATCGTGGAACTTTGGGTGCCAACACATCCCCCCATTCCGACGATCACCGGCATAAACATCGCCAACGAAGGAAACAGCTCGATCTGCATGTGGAAGTCCTTCAGCAGCAGCACCACTAAAATGCCGCCCGCGACGGCCGCACCGAGCCACGGAAGTCGTGCACGAAAGCTCACCCAAAACAGGCGGGTGGCCACAAGTTCCTCGCCTGCGCCCGCCATTTTGAGGATGTCCTCGGTCGCCTCCTCGCGGATCACATCGACGATGTCGTCGATCGTGATCAATCCCAGCAAGCGGTGTTGGGCATCAACCACCGGGACGGCCACGAGATCGTACCTCGACGCGATTTCCGCGACTTCTTCTTGATCAGCATCCGACTTCACCAGGGTGAGCTCCGAATGCATCACCTCCCGGACTCTTTGATCGGGTTTGCTTGTGACGAGCGTGCGCAGCGAGAGCACACCTACGAGACGCTCGTCATCGTCGATAACGTAGACGTAGAACGCCTGTTCGGGTGGATCCTCAAGATCCTGCACCGTTCGTAGGGCACGCGCGACCGTGACGTTGTCGGAGACCGCAATAAAATCGGGTGACATGATGCCCCCAGCGGTCTCTTGGTCGTAGGCCAGCAGGTCCTCAAGCCCGCGTAGATCCTCTGGCGCCATGCGCTCCTCAAGCCGAGCGAGGATAATCGTGAGTTCGCTCTCGTCGAGGAGGCCGAGGATATCGACGATGTCGTCGGATTCGAGAGGATCGAGCAGCGCCGCGGCCTCCTCTGGCGCGAGCTGTCGAATGATCTGCGCGGCGTGCTCCTCGCGCATGAATCCCAAGACCGCCGTCCGCCGTCCGAGCGGCAAAACGAGCAGGATTTTCTCTTGCTCGTTTGACGAAAGATTATCCAGCTCCGCGCCGATTTGCACCTCATCCATGCGCTCGAGCTTTCGCGCGAGCCGACGAAGTTCTCCATCGCGTAGCAGCTTCGCAAGATCGAGATTGGGGCGAGCGGTCGGCAAGACCGCGGCATCATAGGCGGAAAATCATCAACAGCAAGCCAACGACGCCACGTGTTTACACGCCGCTCCCTCGCTAGGAGTTTGTCAAGACATCGAGGCTACCTCGAGAAAGACCGAAGGCCACCAGCACGACGATGGCGATCAGCAGCCCCGCGATCAGCCAGGTCAACAGCCGCGCCACAGGAAGTCTGCGCAAGACCCCGACCCACGGGGCGAAAACTCCAGAATCCACCGTTGCAGCTTTATTCGCGCTAGCGAGGAAGGGCGATGAGGACTCATTCCGTCGGGCGCGAAGCCGAGCTCGCTCCTGTTCGTACAAGAGACCAAGGACGGTCTCCTCATCAAGATCGAGCGCCCGCGCGCAGCACCGAAGAAAGCCCTTGGCGAAGACGGGTCCTGGGAGCTCACTCACTCGATCTTGTTCCAGGAGTTCAAGCTGAACTCGTGGAATCTTGGTCGCAGCGGCGAGCTGTTCAATGCTCATGCCTCGGCGTTTCCGCTGATCGCGAACATAAGACCCCGGAGACCGAATGACTTCCGGCGTCGCTATGCCAAGCGAATCTGCCGCTTCATCAGCGACTACCCGCAATCGGCCCGTGTCGGCACGCATGGCAGGAGTCTTGCTCGAAGGCGGTCGCGGGCGCAAGCGCACGATGGCGGCGATCGGTGGCGATGGCGCATCGGAGGCGGTCCTCCGTCGCTCGCTACGGCCCGATCGCCAGCGCGTCGGACGCTGCGATCTGCAAGAACTGCGCACAGTCCTTCGCCAGACAGCTGCGGGGAGCGAGGCTCATGCACGCCTCAAATGCGAGGCCCGCTCGCTTCTGCCGTCCAACGCGCATCTGAGCGACGCCCTGCACGCGATGCGCGTCTTGGATTGGACATCGAGGGTCCTCGACCACGGCGGTGATCTCTTCGAGGGCCTCGACGTCCATGTCCATGTCCAAGTAGACGCTCGCCAAGCGATAATGCGCAACACAATAGTCATCATTCATCAAGATCGCCTCACGCAGCTCGGTCAGCGCGTCGACAAGATCACCACGTTGGTAGAAGGCCCAGCCGAGGTTCGCCAGCGCCGAATATCGTTCCGCATAAAATTTAACCGCAAGCGCGCCCTGAGCCTCCTCGATCGCTCGATCGTAACGCTCGAAATACAGGGAGACCACGGACATCGAGTTGAGGGCTCGCCCTCGCCCCGCATCCTCAGCATCGCTGTAGTTCTCGCTGGCCTGCTTGAATGCGTCATAGGCGACTCGGTGTAGTCCGTCGGCGCGCTCTCGCATCCGAGACGCACCTTCGTCGGTGAGGCAAGTCCGATTCTCGATCGCATCGATCATCGTCTTCCCCTCATGCAAGGCGATTAGACCCGCGAGATAGTGGGTTCCCGCATGTGTCGCATCTGCGACAAGTGCGCGTTCAATGCGAAGTTTCGCGTCGGAGAACATCCCTTCTTGAAAAGACCCTACGGCGACGTTGTAGTGTTTGTCAGCCAAAGAGATGTCTTTTTCTTCGGTCGAGCGCCGTTCTGCGCTCCCCGCACACCCGCCCGCTGCCGGGACGATCCCGCATGCCAGCGTGAAAACGAGCGCCCGGGAATATTCGCCAAGCCGGTGGACGAGCGTTGGCGCTACGGAAGCACGGTAGGTCCTGGACATGGCGCTAGGCTAACTCCGCACCGGTAGCATCCGAAAAAATCTGCGCAATTGGCCATTCGGCGGCGGGAACATCACGCACACCTTGCCCCGGCATCGTCTGTACCGATACGCTTGCCCGCCATGGCACTTGTTTCACCACGGCTCAAGACCACGGACGACTAGATTGTGGCCGTCCATGTGCTGTACCACGGGCGCTGCTTCGACGGGGCGTCCAGCGCCGCGCTTTTCGCTGACTTCTATCGCCGACATATCGATGGGACGGCGGAATTCAAATTTATTGCGAAGAGCCACCGGACCGGCGATCCCTACGATCCGGACGATTTTTCTGGCGACAAACACGCCATCGTTGATTTTCGCTACACGCAAGACCCAGCGCTTACTTGGTACTTTGACCACCATCGCTCCGCGTTTCAACTTCCAGGGGACCGTGCACACTACGAAGCCGACCGCAGCGAGAAAAGATTTCACGACCCGCTGGCTCCTTGTTGTGCCTCCTATATGTCCGAACAGTTGGCGCGACATCATGGCTACGATCCCACACCACACGCAAATCTTATCCGGTGGGCAACGATCATCGATACCGCAAATTTTGCGACGCCTCACGTCGCCGTAGACCTGGCAGAACCGGCGATGCAGCTCGCCGCCTACATCCAGAGCGCCGATGATCCCGAGACCATAGCGACCTTTATTGAGGACTTGCTCGTCAAGGACTTCGCCCATCTGGCATCGGCCCCCTACGTACAGACGATCGTTCGGCCCCGTCTTCGCGCCCACGCGCGCGACATGCGTCTGATCCGGAGCGTCTCACGGATCGAAGCAGGCGCGTTGGAGTACGACCTTCTCGATGCCGGCCCACGGGTTTTGAGTCATTTCATCCCCTACGTGCACCATCCTGACGTCCGCTACGTCGTTGGGCTCTACGAACACCCCGACGGCGACCTGCGACTTACAGTGGGCTACAATCCATGGCTCTCCGCCGAGGATCGCGAGCACGATCTGGCGGAGCTTTGTGAGCGCTCGGGAGGTGGCGGCCACCCCCAGGTCGCGGGAATATCGCTCTCGCTGGAGGACCGCTCCCTGGCTAGAAAAACAGCAGGTTCGATCCTCGAGATTTTACGGTCACCAGCTCCAAACCCGTGATCGACCGAGTGCCATTCTCTTAGTCTTTGACTGTATCGTTGAGTTCAAAGCCGGTTAAGGTCTGAACGTCGTTGTCGACATCGATGAACGATATCCGGCCCCCGGGGTGTTCCTGGGCCACATAGACCTTGTCCGTGGCCGTGACGTACCCAACTCCGGTAGGTGGCGACCCAAGCGGAATGCTCTCAACAATGAAGCTGTTGAGATCGATTAGGTCCACTCGCCGCACGGAAGTGTAGTCGCCCAATCCGCGAACCACCATGATCGCCCGATCTGCATCGGGGGTGAACAGCATGGGTCCTGGCCGTTCGGCCACGGTCTGTAGCTTTTTGATGGGATAGTCCGCGGCAATATCGACGAGCGTGTAAGGCCACGGGGCGGCCGGGTTGAGGTTGTCGTCGCGCTGATGAAGCAAAATTACGTTGTTACTATCTGGAGCCACGCCCACAGATCGGACGGGAACCTCGACATAGATCGTCTCAAGATCCGACCACGCACCACCGGCTTTACCTGCCAATGTAACTCTTTTCCGTGGATCCGGGCCGGCCGTGGGGGATCGCTCATCCTCAGTGTCCCACACGGTCGTATACAGTACGAGACGTTCACCGCTCGGTGCGATGTCTGCGAGTCCCACGTACTCCCCGGGAACTTCGTGCACGCTAAAGCCGTCGGTGCCCGTGACTGGAAGTGGGATCTCGACAATGGAGCTGGACTGCGCCCCCGGGAGCATAACAATGGCAAAACTCCCATCTGCACTGATGTCCAGATCCGTCGGATACCCCGGAAGGTTCATGGTCGTTTGCTCGCCATCGGTCAGCGACGTGATGGTCAGCCACCGTTCACCATCCACCCGTGCGAGGGCCTGGCCCACTTCGGGGGAGATCTCAATCTCCAACGTCTTGGGGTCAAGCGCGGGGTCATCAACAACCGGAAGCAACGTTGGTTTGCCGAGACCCGCCAATGATGCGAGGTCGATCACATTAACCCCATCGTCGGTGACCACATATGCACGGCTCGAATCGGGAGAAACTCGAAGAGCTCGAGGGTGAGCACCGATCGTCATCTTGTAGGAGGCTCCCCCGGCGTTCGTCTCTAGCACCGTCAGCTCTTGATCGCTGCCGGATCCGAGCATATTTTCGGAATCGACGTCGTGGTAGACGAAGAGCAGATTCCCATCGGGGGTGGCGATCAACGCATTGACCCCTGGCGAGACATCGCGCAGCTCAACCGAACTTTCGCCATTTTTTTGCGTGCGAATTAACGACACTTCATCGCTTCCCTGGCACAGCACGGCCACCATTCCGGTGCCTTCCTCGGCCCCGGGGATCGCCACGACCGCCGTCGGCCCGGTGGCCACATCGACGACATCGATCGCAAGGGTCTCCGTATTGATGACAGCCACTCGGTCCGTCATCTGGCTCGCGGAGTAGATGTACGGGCCGCTGGGCTGAGGTTTGCGAAACTCCGCTTGTTCTTCCTCTTCGTTCCCGGGAACGGGTGCGCCGTCACCATCACCATCACCATCACCATCACCATCACCGCCGGCATTGCCGCCACCGTTGCCGTCGCCATCACCGCCCTCGGGATTTTCCGTCTCCTCCCAGACGCCAGCATCACCCGATGATGTGCTCTCACGTCCGTCCATCATCGCACAGCCAGCCACGGACGTGAACGCCGCAATACCTACGACACTATTGAATTTATGCATCATATTTCTCCTAATCAAATCGTATGAACAATCCGACGCGCCAGGCGAACCCGCCGGTCTTGACGGCACCCAGCGAGGGCGCCTCAGTTGAGATTGGATCCGTATCGAGACCTCGGTCCGGCTCAACATCGATCGATCCTCGTAAGTTGTAGCCTACGCCAAGGTCCAATCCGAGGGTCAGACGACTCGCATCCCGTCGGGGCATGACGCTCCTGGGGAGATAGAACAACCCCCCCACGAGGGCGTTTCCGCTGCCTGTAACCACACGTTGGGAAGCGGTGGATTGTTCGCCCCAGACCCAATCGAGATCGGCGATCAGAGGCCCTCCACTCGCGCGAAGGTAAATGTCGACGCCTTCAACGGGCACGAAGGTCGCTCTTAATCCAAGAGCAGGCTCTTGCAACGCAATCGTGGTTGAGTGGAAAATATTGCCGTAGGTAGTCCCCTCACTTGCGCTGCTTCGGTAGCTCGCCTCTGTTCCAAGATAGAATCGCTCACCGATTCTATGATCGAGTCTCAGCCCCAACTCGAGGCCAGAAAGCTGACGATCGTCAGCGAAACCAAGATAGCTGTCGTCGATGTTGATCGAAGACATGTAGCCGACCATGATCTCAAATCGATTGCGGATCCGTCTCTGCGGATGGGACTGACGCGAGCGGTCTTGCTCGTGCTGGGACTCCATCGATAGCTGTCCGCGATCCGGGGTTGACGACACCGAGAGCAGCTCGTGCGGAGCTTGCGTGGGTGCCGGGACTGGTTGGGTGCTGGAGGCGGCCGGCGAGTCCGACGGAGCGGCAGATTTTGGCGCCACGGTATCAGGATCGGCAGCACCCGGTGCCGTGTCACTCGCGGATGTTGCTGCGGATGAATCCTCAGATCTACCCTCAGATCTACCCACTGACGGAAGAGGCGTCTCCTCCGTTGGCGAATCGGCCATTTCAATCACTGGTGGTGTCGAGCTTGCCCCCAAATCTGTCCTTGGTCCTATGGGAGGCGCTGCGGAGACCGCAGGAGCTACCGCGCCTAGGGTTGATGCAAGGGAAATGTTAGCGAAGAGAATCATCATGGCTAGTTTTCTCCTTGGCTGTACAGACCCTCAAACAGAAAACCCCAAATCACGCTTGAGCTGGATCGCGAAGGGTTCTTCGCATCGACAATGGTAAGGTGCCCGGTGACGTCGTCATGGGTAACTACAACTTTTTCGATGCCAGGCATGTAGTGAAATGTCGAAATATTGTCGTCGAGCACCATGCTCTCTGGATTGAGGGCCTTGAGGTCGATATTACTGATCCAATCTTGATTGGGTGTCCCCAATATCAGTGTGTCACCGTCAAGTGCCGACGAGCGAAGATCATACTCCGAGCGTGTGGTCAGTGGTGTGACTTGCTCAGACAAAAAGTCGATCACATAGAGAACACTGTTCCCAGACCCCGCGACGGCCCGGTCATTATCCAGCCAGACAAAGGTATCACCGAGGCCATCTTGAATCTTTAGATGCGAAGGTTTTCGGCCCAGGCTGCTTTGAATCCCGTCCAGATCGAGGGTATGGATTGCATGCCCCCATTGACCCCAGATGACCGCCTGCTTGATGGATCCCGAATCTGTGACGTGATCGCGCAAGATGACTCGACCTCCGCCGTTCAAGTCTTGACCCGCTTCGATATCGACCACGAAGCTTGCTTGAGTTTGGAGATCGCTGAAGACCAAATCGTATCGAGTGAGAGAGACTAAATAGGCGTGCTCTCCATCGTTGTAGAGCGTCATGTCCGTCGCTCGGTTGCCGATGGGCAGCAAGTTTGTTTGAGTCGTAAAGCCGCCTCCCTTAGTCTTTGCAATCAGCGGGAACATGGCGATGTCCGAGCCTGATGAGGAGCGAAGAAAGAGAACCGGATCTGCGTAGAGGTCGTCGCTCGGACGAAGTAGGACTTGCTGGGGGCGAAACCCTCCATGCTCGTCAAAACTCACCGCGACTTGATTTGACGTCTCGTCATCCATATCGACCATGACAACCTCGTTGCCAGCCAAAAAGACAACCAAATCGCGGTCCTGGTCGCCGATTCGGACGGGTGCCTTTACACCTTCGATATTTTGACTCGGAAAATGAACCGACGACAGACGTCCGCCGAAGCCATCCAATGTAACATTTCGCACAGCATCGCTCGTCAGGTCGACGATAGCGACTTGGTTGGCGTTGTGGATCTGCGTTGTGGACTCATGCGCGAAGTACAAGACCGCGTGACGGTAATCTGGGCTGAATGCGACCGAGTCGTAGGGCGCCTGAACACGATATTCGACGGCCTTCTCCTGCCCATCCGAGGAGGTCCGATAGAGTATTTCTTCGACATCCTCTTCTTTGGCGCTCGCGGGGACCGAAAGGTACAGCAGCTGTGAGCCGTCGAGCGTGCTGTGTGCCCACGCGATCGCATCACTCTCGTTCCCGACAGACAGTCGCTCAACATCGACCGAGTCCTCCTCGGGAGTGACGATGACAATCTCGTCGTGAGTTTTATCGATATAGACGAGGCTATCTCTTGTTTGGGTCACGGGGCCGTCGATCTCGATCTCCCTCTCATAGGGAAGATTCAACTCGCAGCCAACAAGAGTGGATAGAGTGATGACGACGATTGAAAGTCGCGGTTTGGAACTCGGAATAGTCAAAAACAAGACAGATCTCCTGGATGTGAATAGAGTTGGAGCAAGTCGGAGTCGAAAGAGTCACCATTTGACGTCTCGCGCGCTGCATCCTGAATCGTTTTGGCCGGCGTCTCAATTGCCTGGACTTCTCGAAACATACAAATGGGCGGTGCAAAATTCATGACATCCCGATAATCGTTACTTGCACGCCAAGATACGGTCATTTTCTCCGAATACACGACAATCGGTTTTCTCTGCGCGACATAAAAGTCACACCCGAACCCAGAATACCAGGCCCGCCGCGGACAGTCCTTCGCACCAAGGTGTTTGGGCAATTCAGCCTACCTGGCGGTCATCGTTTATGACGGCCCCTGCTTCGTGTGCTCATGAACGACCTCAGAAATTTTCAGCTGAGCCAGAGGTTGGCCCAATGGAAGCGGTCCCCAATATTCGGCGGGGTAGTCCGGTACTGAGATCCCTTCTTGGCGGATGTCGATCCGAACACGCCACCGCTCGCTCGTTGCGGGGAGATCACGGCATACCCATACCCACGAAAGGACCTTGCCCATCAACGACGCGGGGTGCCCAGCATCGAAGGAAGTTCCCAACTGCTGGGCCGTCGCTATCGAAAAGACATGAACGAGGTCAGGCGGGGGGTGACGCACATGCCTCCAGACGTCGATCTTCATTGGCGCGGTTCCCGGTTCGAGCATCGCGCCGATGACCGTGACTGCGCCGCGATGTGGGTCGACATGAATCGGGCGAGGCATTCCTAAAAAATACCACAGCACCGCGAGTCCCGCGTCGTTCTGGGATCGCTCTTTTTGCAAAAAAAAAGGACCGCCGGGTGCAAAAGCATCCGGCGGTCCTTGTAGTAGCGGGGACAAGATTTGAACTTGTGACCTCCGGGTTATGAGCCCGGCGAGCTACCTGACTGCTCCACCCCGCATCAGGTGAGTCAGTCTTTAGACGCAACGGCCGATGTGGTCAACCCCTGTCTGTAAGTTTATCGCCGCCCCGGCGATGGCGGCCGCGCATTGTCTCGTTTGATGCTCTCAAGTCGGTCTAGACTTCGCCGTGGTCAGGGTCCGAGTCATGCCGGCGGGTATCGAAATTCGCGCACAGCACGGTGATGTTCTCTCCGCACTCATCGCCCAGGCTCGTATCCCCCTCGGCCGAGCATGTTCAGGGCAGGGAATCTGCCGATCGTGCGAGATTACCGTTTTGGCGGGATATTCGCTGCTCTCGAGGCGCACAAAACGCGAGAATCATTGGCGACTCGAGAGCAGCCAGCGACTCGCCTGCCAGGTTGCCGTCGTCGGAACGGAGCGGCAAGATCAATGGATCGATCTCTGGAGCCCTGCCTGGGGAGAGCGGCCTAAAGGCGGTCCTTGAATGGGCGGCCTTTCAAGAGGTCTACCGCGGCCAACTCGCGGAAGCAGCCGCGGTGAATCCGACAGTCTGCGCCCCAGGCCAGACGATGAAGGAGGCTTCGCTGGGGGTCTTTGACCGAGTCTGTTCTGCTAAGCTCTTCGCGCATCGTGCCGCCCGGTGATCACAGGAACGAATTGAGCCCGTGGCAGGTCGAAGCCGATCTGCTCGCGGACGGTCGCGACCTCTTGGAGAAGCTATGTGGCACTCGGCGCTACGGCCATCTCTTTCCTGGCAGATCGAACCCCTCGCTCCTCCTTGAGGCCTATCAAGAGCTCACTCGTCAGCGATGTTCTCGCCGGCGTCCCTTTCCTGGCGAACGCGGATACCGAGGCCGCCGGGAAGGTCGTTTGTTGGCCACGATTCTCAAACGGATGGTGCGCCGTGATGCCCTCGCCCGCGACCGACGCTTGCGGTGGGGCCTCCCTCTCGCCCAGCCGATGCCCATGCGGACGGCGCTCCCAGACATCGTGTTAAGCGCGTTAAGGGAAGTCGACCCCGATGTCCGCGATGACATTGCGACGCTCATGCACGGGAAACGTGGGCCCGGCCCACTCGGGATGGTGGACCGTTCCTCACGGGAACAAGCCCGCCTCGATCGTGGTCTCAGCCAGCTTCGAACGAGTCTCTTCAACCAAGCCATCGCTCACCCCGCTCTGATTCCAGGGCTGCATCCGCAATACATCGCGTTCGCCAGCTCGTCGCAGCCACGAACCCGACGCCATCCTATCGCCACACTCATCCTTTTACGCCTCCCTTTGCAATTCATCGCTGCGATGATGGTGCTCTTTCTAGCAACCTACGGGGGGGCCTACACATTTCTCAACAATGAGCGACTCGGAAATTTTTTAACCAGCACAGTCGGCACCCTGCTCGATGGGGAACTCGCATTTGAAAGCGTCGAGTGGCAGCCGGACCTCATCCTCGATCTCATCACGGGCCAGCCCCATACCGTGCACGCCCGGGGCGTCCGCGTCTACGAAGGGTATAAACGCGACGGGAGGAAGAGGCACAATGTCACGGCTCAGGCCGAGCACCTCGAACTCGATCTCGTATTGCACGAGATCATCCCGTGGAACCGGATGGGATTTCCTACGCCAGAGATTCCATGGATTCTGCATTTTGCGCGAATCCGAAACCACGGAGACATGTGGATCAATGTCCGTGAATATCAGGATGACGCTGGAGCATGGAGACTTAGTCTGCTTCAGGCGTTTGCATCGGCCAACGATGCGCCGGCGATCCCCGGCTACCGACGGCTGGGATTCCTAGTCGAAGACGCAAATCTTCCTGGACTAAGACTTGCGCTCGATTTTCACCAACGGCAGGGATGGGGCACTAAACTGGACTTTGACGAATTCGACCTGGCGCTGAGCTTCACCGGTTCGCTCCCAGAGGACCCCCCTGCGGAGCGAATGCCTTTCCGATACCTCGCAACCGCCCATGGCGCTCACGGTTTTCTTGAACTCGATGGACTGGCTCGCCGTCCGATCGTTGTTCGTGAACTCTCAGAGCTGGCCATCTCAGGTGGAATGCGGGGCACACCGCTCGGGGACACCCGAATCCAAGGGGCGGCGGATCTCGGTGGTTCGCCGTCCCGCTTCGACGGATTTTTACGTGACAGTTTCAACCCCGGGGTCGCCGTCGAATTCAGAGTCGCCACTCGCGATGCCGGTCCGCTCGCCGGCGATTTTCTCCCGGCCGTCAAGGACGGCTCGCGCCCACTCGCCATCAGCGACGGTTCAAGCGCTGCCGTTCGTGTCGAGGGACCTCTCGGGGATCCGAGGCTACGCTTCGTCGCTCAAGGAATCACCCTCGATCTCGCGGAAGAACCTGATTGGGCTCTGGACGACGTCGACCTCAGCGTTGTCCTGGCCAAGGACCCGGTTCCCGAGCGATGGAAAAACCGTTACCCAAATTCTTACGAGCCCGGCGCCGCACCAACATCTGCGGCACCGGAGCGCTGGATGGTCTACGTCGAGACTTTTAGAGGCACCGCGCTCGATGGCGCGATTCGATTGCACGGTGGAGGAAGTCGAGATCATATAATTTTAGGGAGCACCGATTCTGAGCCGCTTATGGTCGCCATGAATGTCGATCTTGAGGGCATCAATCCCGAGAAACTTCTCCCGCATCACCCGCAACTCGGCGCCCTGCTTCGCGGGAGCGCTGGTGGAGGCGTGCAGGTCCATGCGCTCGAGTTCCAGCTAGGCGGCGACGAAATCACTTCGTCCGAGGCGTCTGAACCTAAACCAAGCGGTGTGATCATGGCGGAGCTCTCACTGCGTCGCTTTCGACTCACACGCGATGCCAATGACAGTCTTCCGCGGATGATTCATGCCGACGGCGACCTCCAGTATCACCAAGATCGCGGCCTTGACCTGCGCAATCTTAGCCTCGGGACTGAGGGGGGGGAGATTCGAGTTTCCGGAGGCTTTGACGCCGACTTTGAGACGCTCAAGCCTACGGCGATCGCCGCGAATGTCCCGGATGGTCCGGCGCTCTTGCGGCAGTTCAATCTAGATCCCTATTTTTCTAGAGCGAAATTTGACATGGACCTTGCCGGGAAATTGCCTGTACCGGGAGGAAAGGGAGACTTGTCCGTGCTTGGGGCGGCAGGAAGCGGCCTTGCCCTCGGCAATATCAAGCAGGCATCGATCGACCTGCGCCAAGGCATCCTGCGACTTCGTGCGAAAAATGCTGAACTTCTCGGTGGAAGCGGTCCCCTAGAGGTCGATCTCGTCCTCGCTGAGCGGGGTAAACTTCTAAAAGACCCGAAGATTCGAGCGTCCCTCGATCTGGACCACATGGACCATCGGAAGATCTTCGGAGCCCCGATCGATGCGGAAGACGCTCGTATTCGAGTGTTTGTCGACGACGGTGCTGGCAACCCCGTCGCCCTGTCAAAAGTACAGGCGCGCGGTACCGCCACGGCTGCGGTTTTACGGATCTCGGACGTCGACTACTCCAACGCGGATGCGGCTTTCGCCATTACCCGAGACGGCTTGCAGCTCGACCGGATGACACTCAACTACAGTCGAAAGTTCAGCCCCCAACTCGCGCCGCAACTTCGGGTCCCATCGGGCACACTTGCGGCCTCGGGGACCATCTCTTTTTCTTCAGACCCGGCACTCGACCTCATCGTCGATACCGCCGGGCTTCCGATCTCCGCACTCACCGCGCTCCTGGAGACCCACATCGATATCCAAGGAAAACTCACCAAAGGTAGTCGGCTAGCCTTTCGGGGCACGTTGCGGCGCCCCCATGTCGAGGGCGAGCTGCGGCTCGCTCAGCTGGGGGCCGCAGGGGTACCGCTCGGCCATGGTCGTTTGGTCTTCGAGACCCGTGACTACCCCGATTCAACCTCGCCCATTGGCCTCCGCGTAGCCGCGCGCCGAGAGGTTCACGTCCGGGGCGATCTCAAGGGTCCAGCGGCCGATCCGGCGAAGAATCTCGGCCAGCTTGACTGGCACGTAGACGCGACCGTCGCATTCCCCGCCATGGCATCGGATGAACTTGCACCAGATGCCATCGCTCATGTGCGCTTCGATACTCTTCCCCTACGGACCTTGTTGGCCCGGCCCGAAGCCGAGTTGTGGCGTGACCACGTAGAGGGGGAGCTGCGAAACTTGGAACTCAAGGCTCGGTATTGTCCCGCTCGCGGTGGCGCCCTGCTTGAGGCCTGTGCGCGACCCCCCTCGGCACGACCTGCCACGGATCCCTTGTCGGTGGAGTTGGCCCTCGAACATTTTTGGTTTCGCCCACGTCACTCGTTGGGATCTGGGCCAAAGGGGCCGAGCCCCATCAGAACAGATGACCCCTGCGATAGCCCCGCAGCGCTTTGTTCTTCGCAACCGCTCGAAGCGACCTTGGACCGCTCTCAACTCCAAGTTTTGCCATGGGTACTTAGCAGCGGCGGCAAAAAAAATGTCAGCCTTGAGCTAGGGGGCAACTTCGATCTTTCTCCAAGCCTTTCGAGGCCCGCCCATGGACCCCGAAAGGCTTGTGTCGCGGGTATGCCTTCCCCCATGGCACCGATGGCTGGGATGACGAGCGCGCAAATTGTGGGGGCACTCGATCTGCGAGCGCTCGAGGCGATCTTACACCCCTGGAATATCCAGACCCCGGAGGGGCAAGTTTCAGTGAATTTAGAGATCAAGGGTCCCGGCCTGAACCCAGATATTTCTGGCGACATCGATCTTCCCCCAGATTCGGAGCCCATCAATCTCTACCTGGGCAACAATAAAGAGGAGTCAAGGCCCCGCGCCCCGGGCGGGTCCTTGAGGAAGCGCATCCTTGTGAGCCTCACCCAGCTCGGGGTGCACCTTCAGGACGGCACGGTGACGGCCGCGGGCGAGGTCACCGTTGGAAAACAGCCGCTGAATTTCGGCAAGATCGACAACAAACCCACTTTTATTCAATTTGGTGGCGCATGCAGCGGTAGCTATGGGCTCGCGCTTCAAGGAGAGATCGATGGAGAACTTCCCCAACTCATGTTGCCAGAGTTGTTTTTGACCAGCCGTGGTGCGGCCACCATGGAACGTTTGTATGTCGCGGGTAATCTCGCCGCCTTCTCGAGCGACGATTCTCCCTATTTCGAAATTTTTGACGGTGCGATGAGCTTTGGTCGCCATTCCACAGAGCTGAAGACAGCCTTCGAGACTTTCACGATAAAAGGCGGTCGCGTCGAGTTCCACCAGTGCAAGACCGGTCTTGCTGTTCCCTGCCCCGATGGATCGTCCGCGGGTATCGCCATCTTTCTTGGCGAACAACGAAGCGCTCATGCCCTCCGTCGTCCGCGAACAGCACTACATGTCGGAGTGGGAGACCGAGGATCGGCCTCGCTCTGGGGATACGCAACTGTTGGACCCCGGCTGGACTCCATGCGCAACACCCAGGTCCGTGCCGCCCTCTCCATGGTGCCGTTCACAATGAACGATAATTCTGGCCACCCTGAGCTTACCGCCGAGCTGAGCAGTTCCCGGATTTCCCTCAACGCCGACGGAGGGACCGTACGCATTAGCGGTGACGTTGACGTCGAGAGTTCGCGCTGGCGACGAGATGCGATTCAGGGGCTCAAAGTCCTCTCCTTCGCGGACCCCAATCCACCATCTAGCGCTCCACTTCCTGAGGCCCTTTCAAACCTCGAGCTCGATCTCAAGCTCACGACGGTGAACCCCTTCACCATCGATAACAACGTGCTCAAGGACTTCGAGGCGCGCGCGGACCTTCGGATCGAGGGTACCGTCGGTGCGCCCGATATGACCGGAAGTCTCGATATCAGTCGCGGCACCATCGACGTCGACATTTTGGGCGGTAGCTATGACGTTGAAAAGGGGCGAGTCCTACTTGATCGAGACCTGTCGAGAAGTCAGGTAGCGCTACAGGCGTTAAGGGAAGAGCCGGTCAATATCGACGGCCAGCTTCACGCGCTCTATCTCGACCTCGGCGGATCCCTCGATGCCATCGAATGGCGATGCACGGCGGTCGGAGACACCAGTGGCGTCCTTGGCACCGCCAGCGGATGCGTCGACTATTTGATCTTCGATGCTGGAAATACGGCGACCGCGGAGTCCGATCTTCAGCAGCGTGGACAAGGTGATCTGGTCGGAAACCGGCTGTTGCCAGTCTTCGGAAAACTCGCTCGCCTGCGTTTCAACGACTATCTGGCCCAGGAGTCGCCGCAGCTCGAGCAGTTCATGCCTGAGATTGTCCTCCGAGCCGACCAACTTGGAATTGTCACAGACCTATCCACCCGGCCCGAATGGTTGCAATGGGGCTGGGGCGGTGGAAGCTTGGGGCTGAGCTATCTCAACGGCTATCCCGGCTCCCTCATCCGCGACAGCCGAGCTCTTCAAGGAGAGGTCCACATCCTTGAGGACACCTACCTTCGCTTCGGCTACGGCACACGTAGTTACACGACGAGAATACTGATCCTCGATCCCCCCACATCGGCCGACGTAAAGTTGGGCCACCACGTGACGATTCCTAGTGTCCGCTGATCGCCGCAGTCAGCCCTCAAAGTGGCTCCCCCTCGTCTATCGAGCCACCCTGCTGTGGCTCGTAACGACCTCCTGGTCGGTTCCCCTGGAAGTTTTCGCCGCGGATCCGCAGACCGATGTCGTCGACGCCAATGCAAGCCCGCTCGACCTCGACGTGGCGAGCGATCTTGCCGCTGAGCGTCGAGCCGCCGAAGTACCCGAACGACCATCCCAGTTCCACAAAACGGACAGATCAACCCGAGGGCTATTGCCCAGCGTCGACTGTGGGATACAAGATACGCAGGATCCTCTTTACCCTGTGATTCAAGCGCTCGCTACCGTTCGTGTGGCGGGCTTCGAGTTCGCAGATTGTAGCCAGAAGCGCAACGCTCTCCAAGGTCGAAGCTTAGAAATCACGCTGCGCGGCCACGATCATGATCTCCTCTTGCTCAAGTTTCAAGGCCTCGCTGAAGAGGGATATGCGCTTGAGCTGGCGCCCATCGGAAACGATGAGCTTCGCCTGATCGCCCGAGTTGCGCTTGCTGGAGGCTATGTCGAATATGTCAGGATCAACCACCTTCAGGTCGGAGGATCGATGCTGGCCGACGACGTCAACCGTCTTTCCCGTGTCCTCGACATTCACGACCGAAATTTTTTCCCCTCAATACTTGGAGCGCGAGCCCGCGAGCTCGGATACCACGTCGAGTTCATCCCAGAAGCGGAGGGAGCGGTCGTCGCTCAGCTGGCGCCGGGCCGCAGCATTCGCCGAATTCGAGTACGCGGTCACCTTCCGTTGCCTGAACGAGAGATCCGTCGAACACTCTCCGTGGATGCGCAACCTGGCGCCCTCGCCCGTGGACGCTGTGTTGATATCAAGACCTTGCGGCGTTCGGTCGAGCCGCCGCCGCTATGCGCACCGCGTGATGTCGCTTGCCGGACATGGGAGCTCGGTGAACTCGGTAGACTCGAAGAATATTTGTTCAACTCCGCGTACTTCCGCGGACACGCAACCCTCTCTTTGGTCTGTGGTCGAAAATACGACGAGGCGGACCTCTACGTCTTTCTCGACAAAGGAAAATCGTACCGCGTCGACCGTCGAAACGTTGTGATCACCGGGGCCCCATCCGCGGACCAACGCTGGATACGACAGCAGTTTATTCCACGCAGTCTCGGGCTCTTTCCGGCACGGGTCACCCGAGATTTTATCGATAGGGCCATCGAATCGGTCGAGACGGCCTACACTGAGCCCAACAGTGGATTAGGAAATTTCTGGCAATCGGGAGGCGCGAATACCGGCTACCCCGAGGTTCGGGTCTCGACAAGCTATGAGGACATCTCCCGAACGCAACTTCCGGAACGACAGAAGATTCCTCTGACCATCGTAGTAGACCTTGGCGATGGTGTTCGATCCCGTTATCTCGTGGACCGCGCGCACCGCACAGAAGACCCCGTCACCGCCAGCCAGCCTGAGGCCGATCGGCCTAGCCTCGCTGCCCGAAAACAACATTCCCAATCGGTCCCTCGTTTCGACGACGAACGGCTTGACGAGCAGCTGCAACTTTTCCCTCGACGAGAGCCCTCGAGCGACGCCGCAGCGGCGCGCGAGGCAGGGAACATCCGTGCCTACTACCAGAGCAAGGGCCATCTTCTCGCTCGCGTCGAAGGCGAGCATCACGATTTTGGATCTTTCAAGAAGTTGAAATTCACGATTCACGAAGGTCCCCGCATCAATATTGCCTCCATTCTCCTGGTACCACCGATCGGCATCCCACCGGCCGTCACAGAGGCCGTTAACGGCCTCTGGCATGACGGTCGAAAGCTCCGCAAACGCGGCACCTTTAGCGAGCGGAAGGCTCGTGAAGACATCGGCACCGTACTCGCGGCGTACAACGATATCGGATATTTGTGCGCAACCGCGACGATCACCGTCGCATTTTGGAAAGAGGGGCTCGGTGTCACGGGAGAGCGAGCGGTCCTTGATCTCTCCCATCTGATTGGCGGCAGTGGGACCCCCCGGTGGACTAGACAATTCGATTCAAGAGGGCTTTTTGCGATTGAAGAGCAAGCTTCATCGCGCCTGTACGTGCGCATCGATGTCACACCAGGACCCCGCATCGTTACGGCGCCCGACGAAACAGTCCTCTATCTCGATGACCCAATCCCAATCGATCGATCGACTGCCAATATCCCCCAACGCGAATCTGGCCGCTGGGGACCCCGCCGAATGCTGCACGGGAGCCCCTTGCGTCGTGGAAAAAGCGACAAGGCGGGGGGTATCGCGCTCTCCCAAGAGGTCTCGCGCGCGACCCGGAGGTCGGTGATCGATCGATACCGAGATAGCGGCTATCCCATCGCTGACGTTGAGTTGAGTTGGCGCTATGCCTCCCCCCAGGGACCGGTCATCGTCCCCGATCTTACAACCTTGACCAGCGAGCGTATCTCGATCTGCCGCGAGCACAAGGCCGATGCCGTGGTCCCTGTGGAAACGATCGTCAACGTCTACGAAGGGAAAAGAGGGCATTTCGGCGACACACTTTTTCGCGGCAACTTCAAGACACGCGAATCTGTGCTTCGAAGAGAGCTCGACTTTCATCGAGGCGATGCCTATTCGGCCCGCGTCGTTACGCGCGCGATCCGAAAGATTGAAAGGCTTGGCGTCGCAACACGTGTACGAATCCAGGACTACGCAGTTGGCTGTGAATTTGATGACGAACAACAATGCAAGGTCCACGAGTTGGTCACCATCGATGAGTCCAAAGACATCTCTATCGACCTAGAGGTGGGCTTCGGCGCCGCAACTCTCAACCCATTTTTTGTCTGGGGAGCGCCGAAGTTTCCCAACCTATTTGGATCCGCGTGGGACCTCAACACGGAAGCACGCTATGGCTTTGACCTTAGCAATGCCCTCGCTCGCTCAGATTTTTGTGATCGTCAGACCTGCTACGAACGTTCCGCCCAAGCATCGCTACTGCGCCGCCATGTGCTTGGAAGTCTTACGAATATTGACGTTACCGGGCGCTATCAACTTCGGGCAACACCCGCTCGTGGTGAAATTTCAAGTGCCGTATTTTCACCGCGACTGTCGTGGGAGTTGTCAGACAATTTCACCCTCTACACTGGCTACCTCTTCCAGAAGGCGAATATCTCACGCGATATCGTTAAGCCTTTAGGTATCGACAACGCTCCTTGGACCCATCGACCGGCCGCTGTGGTCAGCGACAATACCGGGCTCGTGGAGATCGGCTTCGGATGGACCCAAGTCGACAACGCCTTTAACCCCTACGAAGGGTTCATCTCGACCTTCGATATCAAACTCGCGTCGCCGTACCTCGGTGGAAACGATTGGTGGGCAAGAATCGATTTGGGTTGGCAACATTTCATCCCGATCCCAAGAACGAGTGAACGTCTTGGCCTCCGCTACTCTCTACGTTATGGCCAACTCTTCCCTTTCGCTGGCCCAAGGGCTCACACGGTCACGGTTCCCGACGTCTGGCGCTATTATGGCGGGGGCACCGCGAACCTGGGAATTCGTGGAATTTTACCTGAAACGATGCTCGTCGATATCGAAGAGGTTCCACAAGCCTTCGGCGGAGTCCTCTTCCGCCCGAGAGCCCAAGGTGGACATGTGCGGGCTCTCGGGACCTTGGCATTGCAGATCGTCTCGCTGAAACGCTTTCTTGGCGGAAAGCTTGCTCACTCGATTTTTTACGATTTTGGTGTGCTTACGCAATTTTGGCGCAACGCAAGACTCAACCGAGATTTTCGACATAGCGCGGGCATCAACGTTATTAAGTGGGACATTCGAATCGTAACCATGGCAGTCGGCTACGCGGTCCTCATTCCAAACCGACACAACGTGGGGCGCACGGACGACACCAACGGCCGGCTTGTGTTCAATGTGGGTGTCACGTTCTAATACTGACGAATTTTACCGCTTTGCAGGCAGTGGCGGAGGTGCCGTGAGAACCATGCCGGCTGCGGTTTCTTTACGGCTGGCTGCACGTACGCTTACGATTTTGACGCTCATCGAAAGGCTCATACCCGCGAGGGGATGAATCATTCTCACTTTCACAAGGTCGTCGCCAGCCTCGATCACCTCAAGGCGAATATTTTGCCCAACGCCGATGCCGGCCTCGAAAGTGATGCCGGGTTCCAACTCGGCATCGGCTGGAAACTCGCTTCTCCGGATTTCCTTGAGGGGAGCGTTTTCAACCGTGCCGAAAGCTTGCTTAGGTGAAAACTCAAAGCTGTGCTCCGAACCGGATTCGAGGCCTTCGAGCCGACTGTCGAGGCCAGGGAGAATCGCCCCGCTTCCGTGAAGAAAGCTCAGCACGCCGCCAAGCTCAGAGCTCTCGACGATTTCACCACCGTCGGTACAAAGGTCGTATGTAAGAGCGACGACGGTTCCAGCGCAGATCTTCATCGCCTCCTATTGTATCGAAACACGCAATCAAACCCAATCGATGCCGGCGAGCCGAAAACCACAAGGCTCTATTTTGTGATGACAACCGCAGATGCGCCGCTGTCACCAATCACCGCGTGCCAACGATCGGGGAGTCTCGGTGTCGTAAATCCAAACAACCAGCGAGCGTCGGCTGGCGAAAGGTTGACACAACCGTGGCTACGTACGAGCCCAAAACCACCGTGCCAAAACGCGCCATGCAGGGCGACATTGTTGGAAAAATACTGGGTCCAAGGCACATCCTCGATGGAGTAAGCCTCCTCTTCGATGGGTTGATCCCGCATGGAAGTCACGACAAATTTACTTTGGATTCGGTGGATTCCCACCGGTGTCATTCCGTCCTCTTTCCCCGTCGAGACGATCGTCGTAAACACCGGTCGGTCGCCTACATAGGCGACCAAGGTCTGTTCCGACAGATCAACGTGGATCCAGCGCTCTTCCGGTCCGATGCCGGCTGGGCGCTTCAACTTGTAGGAGCGTCCAACAGCGTAGGCCCGCAGCAGCATACCGTTGCTGTCTTCATAGTAGTCGTAATCGCCAATTCGAACCTTGCGGACAAAACTATGGCGGCTGCGCCGTGGAAGTGTGGTCTCAGACTTCGTTAAAATGCCGCTGTTCGGGGTATCTCGACCGCGAAGCGGCATCTCACGTACAACCCAATAGACTGGAAGATCTGTGGCCCCCTCCGCGAGAACAATCCCGCGAAAATCGGAGCCCTTGCGTTGCTCCAGTTGGTATTTTCTCGCGTAGGCTCCTCGGTTCGTTCGCAGAAACCTGCGCTTCATGCGCTCATGTTCAGCCGCGATCGTCACGTAGTACCCCGCATTTAGATACTCTTTTACGACGCCTGGGACCTCTTTAGGGCGTTTTTGGGGATGGCTCGGCATCGGTTCTTTTCCGTGCACATCAAGCCATCTCCGAGCCTCAGCATCTGCCTGGTCTTGTTCGGCAAAGGTTGGGAGTCGATGAAAAAATGGGGTCCCTGGTCCGCTCACTCGCCAGTATTCCAAGGGCATCGAGCGGCTTTCGTCGGGATCGGCCACGTCGATCATTCCCTTGTCGATCGGCTCGGCCCCCACACGAACACCTGCGTTGAGACACACCCATCCGCGAGGAAAGATGGCTCGCCACCCTTGTGAACAGCCGCCACCAAAAGTGCGCTCAGCGTCAACCCGTAGCGAAGTCCCGACGCGCAACAACCCGAGACGTTCCGATTTCACGTCTGGCTTTCGGCGGACCGTCACCGATCCCGAACTCACGAGACCGTGATTTGGAAACTTTTCCTTGGCCTGTGCATCGAAAGGCGCGGGGTCGTCATGGATGTCGGGAAAACTTCCGTAATGACCATCCTCGTCCACAGCATCGAATGCTTGACCGAGGCTAGCGAGAGTGGCAGCGCCACCTCCCGACTCCGACCCGGGATGATCCAGTTCGGCTCGTGCACCTCGACCGATGCTCAAAGGTCCAGCACCCGTGAGGTCCAAGGCTACGGCGGAATCCTGTGGCCAGAGGGGCGGACCCGCTGAAAACTCATAGATCGAAACGATGACCCCCGCTCCGAATGCCATCGCACCAAGGACCTCGAGAATTCGTAACCTCTCCATGGTCAGGCTGGACGATAATCGGGGTCCCGGGTCGGGGCAAGACAACGGAAAGCTTGCCCCCCGTGGTCTCGTTGGCCCATGATTCGCCGGTGATTGCACTCCACGCAGCAGCGCTCATTGCGCTGGCTCCGACCACCGCCCATTCCGCCCCCCCCTCGCCCGCAATCGCCGCGGGAACGACCGGTGCCGTCTCTTCGGAGGTCTCCGAGGCTTCATCTCCGAGGCCTCCACGGATCGATGGTGGCTATTTTGGCCTCGGCCTCGCCGGCGCAGCCACAACGGTCCGCGTGCAGACATTCGCGGAAAAACCGCTCGCAGGCTTCGAAGCGGCCCTTCGCGTCGGCGATGCCGTGCTCCCGTGGCTGACCATCGGTTTCGAGGTCGTCCTCGGCCAGGCCTGGAACTCCCATCAGCGCGCGGGCCATGGTGGCTTGATGGTCGAGCTGGGCATCCTTCCCATTCCACAAATCCCGCTCTCGCTGCGCGCGGGATTCGGCTTCGGAGCGGGCGCGTTGCACGACGACCGTGAGCGAGGGCGCGATGGTTTTGGCGGCGCGCTATTTAATGGTTCGCTACGATACGAATTTTTTCCAGGGGCAAGCAGGCGGCGAGCACACCGCGGAGGCGGTTTTGTGGTCGGCCCCGAACTCGGTTGGACCGGGTTTCCCCCCTCTTCGGCGGGACAGCCCATGTCGAATTCGTTCAGCCTCGGGCTTTGGATCGGGGCCTATCTGGGCAGCTGATGCTGTGATCGATGTGCAACGATTGGCTCTCGAAGCCCCGGAGCTGGCAGCCCTTCGCCGACAAAATGTCCAACGGCGACGGTGACATTGTCGGGTCCGCCACTCGCGCATGCAGCCTCTGTCAACGCTCTGGCACATCGCATCGGATCTTCGTGGCAAAGCATGACATCAAGAATCTGCCGGTCGCTCAGCGGCCCCGTCAGCCCATCGCTGCAGATCAAGAGCACGTCCCCCGCGAAGATCGAGGTGCTGACGCTCTCTGGAACGATCTCCGTACCGAGTCCAAGCGCTTGCAGGAGTACATTGCGATGCTCACATTCGGGGGCCTCAGCAGCGCTGAGAACCCCATCTGCGACCATTTTCTCGACCAAAGTGTGATCGCTTGTGAGCTGTTGAAGCACCCGCCCACGCCGCAAATAGGCTCGCGAGTCGCCTACGTGGACAAGGTGCAGATCGGTCTCAAAGACAGCACCTGCCGTCATCGTTGTCCCCATCCCTCGGCAATCTTCATGGCGCCGCGCATGGTCGACCACGGTGCTGTGGGCCTCCGTAACCGCGACTAAGAGCGCTCGCTGTAGAGCGAGCGCGTCGACAAACGGTCGCGCCAACATCATCGAACCATACAAACTGTCGGTGGCCAGCCGCGCCGCGACATCTCCGGCCGTCGCCCCTCCCATGCCATCACAGACAGCGACCAATGCCGAAGCACCGACCAATTCCTGAATGCGGATGCGAGGCACCAACCCCCGCTCGCCCCGCGCAAGACTGGCGATGACAAAGGCATCTTCGTTGCGCTCGCGCACACATCCAGTCTCCGTACGTGCAAAAAGTTCAAGCTTGGACATCGAGGATACTCTTCGAGGATACTCTCCAATGATTCTGTCTTCTCGGCCTATCTTGACTACGCGGTCCGCACTCGAAAAAGCTGATCTCCGACACGAAACATGTCGCCAACTTCGAGTGCGGCCTCTCGCCGCATGCGCAAGTATGTCCCATTCGCCGACTGAAGATCCTCGAGCAAGACTTCAACGCCGGACCCGCGCAGTTCCATTCGAAGTCGGGCGTGTTGACGGCTAAGGAAACCATCCCCAGGAAACAGAATGTCGCCAGCCTCGCGACCAAATACGACGTGGTTGCCCCGCAAGAAATAGCGATCCGCGAAGACATCACCCACGCCCAGCAAGACAAGAACTCCCCACGCTGGTTGGAGAGGCGTGCCAAACCCCCGAACTCCGGCACCATCCATCGCCGGATCAACGACCTCGCTAGGTAGTTTCTCAAGGGCCAACAGTTGGTGCCCCAACAGAAACCGATCTCCCGGAAAAAGTCGCTGGGTCGCCAATATTCGTACATACACACCGTTGTGCGATCCGAGATCGGTGAGATGGATTCGACCACCGGGCGTCACCGCGACTCGGCAATGCCGGGGCGAAATAAACGAATCGTGAGGAAAAGAGATCTCTGCCTCCCGGCCAATTTCCAAAGGTGATTGGCCAACGACGAAGCTCTCTCCGTCACTCCCGTCCCGGGCCACACATGCGATGCGCAACAAACGAGCACCTTCCGGCTTAACGGGTTGGCCAAGTTCCTCCATGGCGGTCCACGATGGCGGGCTCGGGGGGAGGTCGCCATCGTCCGAAACCGAGGCGGAAGTGACGAGTCGGTCCGTCTCCGTAGCCGAGCTTGGATATTGCGCAGAGGCCAGCGTCGGGCTCACGGCCCGGTGCGGGGGCGGGTGAATATCATTCGCATCTTCGTGAGCTGGATGGCTCGCTTCGCCGCGTACAATCATCCCCTGCGTTGCGGGTCGAACATAGCGGCTGGTCAGTCGAAGACCGCAGACCTGGCAAAATGTAAATCCCGCGTCAAAATCAGCGCCACAGCGAGAACATTTTGAACCGGACTTTGCGCTCGTTGCGCAAAAGTCGTAGTCGCATTCCCGACATCGAATCTCCGCGGTTCCGTGTTGTACGCCGCAGTGTGGACAGGGGAACGTAGCTGTCATTGCCGGTGCCTCCGAAAGCTTTGGGGAAGATTCGCGGGTTGCGACTAGCGACGCCCTGAGATAAACCGCCTTCCCGAGCGGCTAGCCTATCGACCGACTCGGAGCGCGTCAATTGAGCACCCAATACACAAAGCTCTCGTCGCCGATTTCGGCGCTGGTGGCCATCGTTTCGGCCGGTATGATCTTGTCCGGATGTTCGGTCATTGTCCGCCCGGCCCCCTTTCACGGGGCACGGGACCAAGTCACCGACGCCAGCCTCGAAGGCCCTTTCGATGGTCAAATCGTCGACGATAAGACCGGTGAGCCTCTTCAGGACGCGATCGTCGTTGGCGTTTGGTCCTATGATCGGGGCGACGGTTTTATCGGACCTCGCGGATCCGAGACGATCGAGGTCGTCACCGATCCTGCGGGACGATACCGCATCCCAAACGCGCCGCTTCGGATTCGAGGAAAGAGCGTTCGACTCGTTTCATTTCATCTCCTGGTCTACAAACGAGGCTACGGGGCGTATCGATCCGACGATCTATTGGAAGGCGGTCCACGCCGCGATTTCACAAGTCGACACAACGCGATCGTTCTGAGAAAGTGGCGGTCGCGCGATTCTCACTCGGAGCACCTACTTTTTCTTGCCGCCCCACGGGAGATCGGGCGTGTGGCTCGTTGGGAGCAAAACTACGCGAACGAAGATCTCTACACCGCGCTCAGTGGTAGTCCGCGGCATACAGAATTGCCGTCGTTGATCGCCAACGAGAATACAGAGGTCGCGGTCGCACCGCGAGAAGAGACGCTCTTGTCGGTAAGTCATCTGCTCCCGGCGACGGAAGCCATCGCTCGAACGGGCTTCGAGGGTAGCTTCGAGATCGGTGATCTGACGGATCTCACCCGAACCTATTTTTATCACGGTGTGCACCTGAAGGCGGTCGACCATGGGGAAAAATACGATATCGCCTTTCGAGTGTGGGAGAGGCCCGCGGGGGGAATGCAAGCCATTCTCGAAACGATAGCGACCACACTCCCCACCGCGGATGTCAATGACGACGTCACCGCCGAAACTTGGGTCCTCGATACTGACGAGGTCCGTGCAGTGGGCTTCATCGACCGTGAGCGCGAGGTCGGTGTCTTGCTAAGCTGCGGCGCCCATCAGTGTCCGGATATCGACACCGCAATCATCTTGGCGAAGTATATCCACGGCCAGATCGAGAATGTCGGGACCCGCCACAACAGGCCCGAAAATGTGTCGAATCCGTTGGTTCCAACGACGGAGCCCGCCCCTCTCCCGACCCCCAGATCTGACGCTGTGATACCTGCTGAGGCGGATCCGGCGCCTCAAGCGACGGCGGAAACTCCCGTCGAGACCGGGCCTCCATCGGTCCCGAATAGCGATCTCACCCCATGAAACGCCTGGTTCGCGCCATCCGTCGCCCCCTGCTGCTAGTCACCACGGGGCTGTGTCTCTTGAGACCCGTTCCTGCACTCGCCTGGGACCCCTCGACGACCCACCAGGGCCTACTTGAGGCTGCTGTCGCACGCAGCGCAATGCACCTTCACTGGATGGACGGGAGCGAGGGAATGCGCGGCGTTTTCTCACCCCTTCGCCTCGATCCCGCCCGCCTCACCGCAGATGAGCGACGACTCGTGCTCAAGGTTCAAAAATATGCTCACGCCGACTCCGGAGCTCGCGCACTCGGCGGACCCGGAGCTTGCCCAGGCGGCGATGCCCCCCCTCGCACCCAAAAATTCTGTGTGCAGGGCGATCTTTGGGAGAACTCCGCGCTGGATTGGATGCGTTTCGGCATTGTCGCCGAGACCGTGCCCACGGCTAGACATTCGCACCATTTTCTTTCTCGTGAGAACCAGAGGTCCTTGCGCTGGACCGATGCGGAGCTTCCCGCGCAAGTCCTCCGAAACCGTCAACGCAGGAGCAATGGCGAGCCCCTTGCGGGGGCAATCGCTGGCACAAATTTCGCGGCGCGTGGCGACGCCACCGCACTCGCGTGGCTACTTGCATCTGACGATCTCCTGGCCCCTACGCAATTTTATCGTCATCTTGAGCGATCGATGATGGCCGGAGAAGCGGCAGAGCGGGACCATCACCTGGCCATGGCATTGATCTGTGCAGGTGCGTTGATGCACGTCCTGCAAGACCTTTCAGTGCCGGCACACGCCCGCGGCGACGCCAGCGCTTTTTTCGCGGCACTCTCGCCACTCGTCGGAGATCGAGGTCTTCCGCTCCAAGAGTTCACACGCGTCGAATATGGCCGTCGTAACCTACCGCTTACGCCCCCCGAGGGGCTCCCGGACGGAACACCCGTCGCAGATTCAGTTGAGGAGTTGATTTTGGGCGGTCCAGACTGGGAAGGTTTAGGCACGATCGCCGGACAACGATTTTTTTCGGAGTCGAGCCTGCCCGCGGCGGCAATGATTCCCGATCAGCTTTCCCCCGTGGCCGCGGCCACGCGACTGCTGGCGCCCCACGAGGATACCACTACGCTCGCCGTGATCGAGCTGAAGGGCGCTCATCTCGCGCCTTGGCCAGCCCCAAGCGGCTATCTACGAAGCTCTACGGGACGTGTTCTCGCCGCTTTCGATCATGACACGGAGGGGAAGACCCGACTGTACCTCGACAGTGGTGTCTTCCGAGAGCAAGCGACGACTCTCCTCCCACTCGCCGTCGAAGCCTCGCGCTCCTTGCTCGACATTCTGTGGCCCGACATTGCTATCGAGTGGACGGGGAAAAAACAGATCGCGCTCTCGGCTCCCGCGGACGTCAGGGACCTGACTGTTACAGTGTTCCACGAAGATCCCAGCGGCCACAGGACAAATGTTCTGCATCGATCCTCGGCGACCTCGGCAGTGAGGATCATTCTCCCCGACCTCTCCGAAGGCGTGCTGGCGGTTCTCGTATTACGAGGGAAGTATTTGGACGGCACCCCATTCCTCGTTTCGCAACAGATTATAGCTTCTACCGAGCCCGCTTCTACCGAGCCCGCTTCTACCGAGCCCGCTTCTACCGAGCCCGCTTCTACCG
>CAYTFJ010000027.1:0-46113 GCA_964437075.1 uncultured Nannocystaceae bacterium | reverse complement strand
GTCGCCGTCGCCGTCGCCGTCGCCGTCGCCGTCGCCGTCGCCGTCGCCGTCGCCAGAAACTTCAGTCCCTGTTTCGGCGCCACCGCCGTCGTCATCGCTGCATGCCTGGGCGGAAAGCCCGAGTAAGGCGACGGATGTCAAAGTACTTCCAAGCCTGATGCGCTGCATTGATCTACGGTAGCCTCTGAATTGGAGAGCTTCAACGCGACTTGTGCTGAAGATTGCGGCGATCGTGATCGTTGGGCCCAAAACCGTACAGATTCCACCCCACGAAGAGTTTGCATGGGGTTTACTCTAGAGTTGTTCTAGGAACGTTCGAGGTCGTGAAGGCCGAGGGCGACCCGCCACAGACCCACAACGAGAGTGGCTGCGCCCAGTCCTCGAACGATCCATGTCGTGGCGAAGGCATAGGGGCCGGCGAGAGCGACGAGCAAGACCGCCGCCGACATCGCAACCTGCAAGAGGGTCAGCCCCGCCCCCGGGACGAGCAGCTGGGGTCGGGACAACACCTGGCTGAGGCTGCGGGCGAGGACCCGGGGGTCAAAAGCGGCGGCTCCATACAGAACGACGGAGCCGCGCGCGCGATCGTGGGCGAGAGTAGCGATCGTCCAGACGAGCCAAAGAGGGACGAGCGCGATGCCGCGAAGTCCGAGCGTCACGCAAACGAGAACGACGGGGACCCCCAGGGCGGCGCGGAGCCCTAGGCCATAGCAGGATTGGGCGACCATGGCGGGGAGGCCTCGAATGCAGTGGGCTCCAAGGTCAGCGAATGATGCCTTTGCGCGCAGGCGATGGGCCAATCCGGGGTAGAGAACCGTCCACAAGGCGGTCCCCGAAACGATGCTGATCGTTGTGGCGTATAAGAAAACGGGGAGGACAGCCGGATTGTCATGGAAGAGCTCAAAAAGTGCAGCCAAACGATCTCCGCGATCGAGCCATGCGAAGGGGAGGACGGTCGCCGCCACGGTTGATCGCACAAGCGCAGCGGCCAGCCACGCGATGAAGTGGCTAGCGATGAAAACGACAGCGAGAAAGGACCCCAATTGAGCGACCGAGGCCAAGGCGCGGCGAAGATCGGTGAAGGGGGTGAACTGCAGGTTCATGGCCCGAAAAATCCGAGGGCAGCGAGCGTGGTGGCTTCGGACCACAGGGAGACGATGCGATCGAGACCTGGCGTCGGGGATTCGAATTTTTTTGCGTAGCGAAAGTTGTTAAGTCTTCGACCTTCAAGCCAAAGAAGGTGATCGGGATCGATCGTTGCGTGGACGATTCTTCGGCCCGGCCACGAAAAACTGTGATGGCGGCTTTCACCGGACCAATATCGGCGTTCGTGGCTACCATCGGCAAAGGTTACGGAGAGCTCGACGGGAACTCGATAGCCCCCGATACGGTGGATGACGACGATGGCCTCGACTCGGGAGTCTTCAAGTTCTTCAAGCGGAGTCTCGATGTGCTCGGGTGCTTTTGTGCGGGAAAGTTCTGTGCGAGGTCCAATGGCGAAGATGTCTGGTTGCAGGCGGTGCAGTCCGTTGTCGTTTCGCAATCTACGATTTTCGACTGCGTAGAGAGAGAAGTCGACCTCTGTGATTTCGCGCAGCCCTTGGTCGAGGAAATCTTTCACGTCGAGGCGAACGGGCGCCAAGTCGGTGGTGCCGAGATCAACCTGACCGGATCCTCCGCCAAGCTGCTGAATCAGGACTTTTTCGAGCGAGGACCCGTGGGGATGGGTGAACCGGGCCTGTTGGGCATAGAGCCGCAACGCTCGGTCCCAGGCGACGTGACCGACGATGTTGCGTAGTGTGTGCATGACCGCCGCTGTTTTTCGATAGACGACGCTGCCGTAGGATTGCACGTCTTGATCAAATTGCTCGGCTGGTCCGTCGATCGGATCGAGCAGGTCGCCCTCGATGTTGGCAATGCGGATGAGATCCGCTGCCGTGAGTTCGTGGCCAAGCACGCGGACGAGCCACGGCGGCGTGCGCTCGTCAGGGGCATATCGATCCATGTAGGCGATTGCATTTGCGGTTTCGTTGAGACCTTCGTCGAGCCACGGCTGCGCATTTTCGTTGGAGGCGAAGATCCCCTGAAAATACTGGTGTCCGAATTCGTGGACGGTGGTGTAGACCCCGGACAGTCGCTCTTCGAGAATCCAGCGCGGGAAGCCAGAATGCCAAATGTCTGAGGTCGTGAAAAACGTGGGGTACTCCATGCCTGCCGCCTGCATGGCGTCATCCGGGGGATGAATGATGGTGATCGTCGACCACGGGTAGGGCCCGAAGCGAGCTTCCATGCTCTTGAGGGTCGCTACCTGGGCGGCCAGATGCCGAGGAGCATCCATGACCCTGTCGGGTTGCATCAGCTGTCGAATACGAATGTCCTTGTAGCGGCCTCGATGCTCAACAAAGAGCGGGTCGGCCGCCCAGGCGAAGTCGTGCACCATCTGCGCCCGGTAGGTGAGGCGCTTGCGCCCCTCACTTTGTTGCGCGTCGACCCGGATGCCAGTGGCTCCGACGGTCATGGTTGCGGGTACATCGAGTTCGACGAGGTAGTTGCCGAAATCAGCGTAAAATTCGCTGTTGAAGGTGAATACGTGATTGTTCCAGCGGGGCGAGTCGCCGGGTCTCTCGCCCGGATCAAGCACCGCGAGCTTTGGAAACCACTGACCGGCGAGATGAAAACCTCCGCTGTAGCCCGTTCGTGCGATGACTTTGGGGAGCTGGGTGACAAACACGATCTCGATCGTGATCTCGTGGCCCGCGGGCAGGGGCGTCAGAAGCTCGATCGTGGCGATCGACGGGTCGGACTCCTCACGCCAGGCAAGGGCGGTGGGTTCGGTGGAGGGGGCGGCGATAGCGAGGGGCTTGAAGTCTCGCGTTGGACCGCGGTGGACACGGTCGACGGCGTGAAGCTCGATGGACCCCCAACTCTGACGCGCGCTGGATGTTTCGCCATGTGCATTCGGAGAACCGCGCATCCAGGCCGTGTCGTTGGCGCGAAAGGCGTTCATGTAGAGATGAAGCGGCAAGGTGCTCACCGATTCGTTGGCGGTGTTGCGCCAGGTTATCCGGCTGGTCCCATCGATGCGGTGGCCGTCGGCGTCGAGTCGAGCTTGAATGACGTAGTCGGCGATTCGAGCTGCTGTCGGTACGTCGCCGCGGAGCTCTCTTGGACGCAGGGACGATTGCGGTTCTGCCAGGCTGGCGACATCAAGCTCAAGCCCGGTCTCTTGTAGATCTAGATCGCCGTCCGGGCCTCGGCGGTCCCGCGCGCATGCGCCGAACAGCAGCGACGCGCCGAGGAGACAAGAACCTAGAGCCGTTTGAGGTGTCATGGCGAGTCGATAGCGGGCCCTACCCGATTATCTTCACATGCCGTCGATGCGACGTACACTCTCGGCCGTGCACCACTGGGAACAAACCTACGATGAGCACGGACTAGAGCAATTCGCGCGAGATCTAGGATCGCAATTGCGTGGCGGCGAACTGTTGCTTCTGAACGGGCCGATGGGCGCGGGCAAGACAACCTTCACTCGGGCGCTCGGATACGGCATGGGAATTCGGCGGCCCGAGCGTGTGTGCAGTCCCACGTATACGATTTGCATGGAGCACGAAGGCCCGTTGCCGCTCGTGCATATCGATTTGTTTCGTTTGGGGGAGCAGGGCTCCGGCTCGGTAGGGGAGGCTGCCTTTGAGTCGTTGGGACTCGAGCATGATGAGTTGCCAGGTCCGACAAGGGTCATGGTCGTGGAGTGGGCCGAGCTGTGGGGGGACCCGCCGCGAGAGCATTTGAGCCTGCATTTCTCTCGTTCCCCCTCAAACATCTCGAACCTCCGTCAACTACGGGTGCACGCGCAAACTTCGCATATGTGTGAACTTCTTGCGCGGTGGCGCCGCGCTTCTGATATTAAAACATAGTAAAATCAATGACCTATGTTGATTGTTGCCGCGAGAGAAAATACGGAATCGCGCTTTTCGCGGAATGGTGAGCGCCTAGGCGGGGCGAAAGCCGCGTATTTTGAGAACTGGGGCTTTTCAAGGCTCCTCTGGGCGGTCTATGTTCGGCGCGGGTTCCGGTCGGAGGTCCGACCGCGCAATACTCGTCGTCCTAGAGGAACACGGAACATGGCCAAAGCAAGCAAGTCTAGAGAAATCGTTGTTGTCGGATCCAAAATTAAAGAGGTCGTTCGCGAGGCGGAACTTCGTAGCGACGGAGAACTGGTTCAAGCGGTATCCGAGAAGGTTCACGCCATGCTCGAGGAAGCTATCAAGCGCTGCACCGCCAACGGACGCAGCACGGTGCGGCCGCACGATCTCTAATTCGCCTCTCCTATTTGCCAAAAGGCCGTCCGCTCCGAGTGCGGGCGGCTTTTTGTTTGTGGGTGCCGAAGCGCGGTACCCGGCGGCGGACTTGTGTATGGTCCCGCCGCGCTGAGGGTTCCTATGTTTCGATATTTTGCTACGACATCGCGTGGTTGTGAATCGGTTGTTGCGGACGAACTGCTGGGCCTCGGGGCCCAACGGGTGGCGCCTCAACCGGCGGGCGTCGCATTCGAAGGGGGGCTGGAGGTGGGCTACGCCGCTTGTTTGTGGTCTCGCTCCGCCAGCCGAATTTTGCTCCGATTGTGCGAGTTGCCCGCGAGCGGAACCGACGAGCTGTATGCGGGCATCCGCGAGGTCGCTTGGGAAGATCATATGGACCCCGCGGGGACCCTGGCCATCACTGTGACTCGCAGCCAGAGCGCGCCGATCGGTCACAGCCACTACGCAATGCAGCGCGTAAAAGACGGAATCGTCGATCGCTTTCGCGACCGCAGTGGCACGCGGCCGAGCATTGAGCTCGAACAGCCCGACCTGCGGGTGGTGGTGCATCTTCAGGCGAGCAAAGCCATTGTCTCTCTTGATCTAAGCGGAGCGGCGCTTCACCGTCGCGGCTATCGGGGCCCGGGGGGCCATGCGCCTCTGAAGGAAAATTTGGCCGCTGCGATTCTGCTTCGGTCGGGCTGGGGGAAGATCGGCAAGGACGGTGGCGCGTTGTTCGATCCGATGTGTGGGTCGGGAACTTTTTTAATCGAAGGGGTACAGATCCTTGGCGATATCGCTCCGGGTCTGGGTCGCCGTGCGTACGGATTTACACGCTGGCGGGGGCATGACGCTCAGCTTTGGTCCGAGATCGTTGGCGACGCGGCGGAGCGCGAAGAGGCGGGCCTTGACGCGTTGGCCAAGCGACCACCGGTGATCCTCGGTTTCGATAGCGATCCGTCTGCGCTTGAAGCCGCCCGAAGATGCGTCGAGCACGCTGGCTTTGATGCATGGATTCGTCTGGCGTCGGGTGACTTGGCAGACCGTGTTGCGCCGGGGCCTTCCGGACTGTTGGTGACCAATCCGCCATGGGGCGAAAGGCTAGGAGAGCTGGATGCCTTGGCTCCCCTGTATGCGACCCTTGGCCACGTGCTGCGCACGGAATTTCGAGGGTGGCGAGCGGCTGTGTTCGCCGGGAATCCGGGCCTGGGTCTACGCATGGGCCTACGTGCAAAACGTAGAAATACGATGCAGGATGGCCCGATCGAATGCCAGCTTCTGACCTTCGAAATCGGCACGGAAGAGGACCCTGGCGATGCGGTTCGAAGCGAGCCCAAAGGGCTCTCCGAGGGTGCGCAGTCCGTGGTGAATCGTCTGAAAAAAAACGACAAACGTTTGCGGAAATGGGCAAAGAAGGCAGGAGTCGACTGCTACCGACTCTACGACTCGGATCTTCCTCAGTATGCGGTGGCGATCGATCGCTACGCCGACTGGGTTCACGTGCAAGAGTACGCGGCGCCCGAAGAGATCGAACCGCAAAAGGCGAAGAAGCGGTTGCGTGAGGCACTGTGCGCAATTCGTGAGTTCACGGGGCTTCCACGGGAGCGTGTGGTGCTGAAGGAGCGGAGACGGCAGCGCGGCAAGGATCAGTACACGCGCCTCGACGGGGCCCGACAGGAGATCGAGGTCCGAGAGGGGGTCGCGCGATTCTGGGTCAATTTGAACGACTACCTAGATACCGGACTCTTTCTCGATCATCGTCCTGTACGGGCACGCATCGGCGCTCGAAGCCAAGGCAAACATGTTCTGAATCTCTATGCCTACACCGGCACGGCGACGGTTCATGCGGCATTGGGAGGAGCGAGAACGACGACCACGATCGACTTGTCGAAAACCTATTTGGATTGGGCTCAGCGCAACCTCGAACTCAACGGTCTTGAGGGGGGCTACGGGTCGCGCGGTCGTCACCGTTTGATTCACGGCGATTGTCGCTCGTGGCTAAAGGACGCTCGCGGAAAAAAATACCGATACGATCTTATTTTTCTTGATCCCCCGACCTTCTCGAACTCCAAACGTACCGAGGAAAATCTCGACCTGCAGCGCGATCATGTTGAATTGATCGACGCGTGCATGGCCATCTTGGCTCCGGGTGGCGAGCTTATCTTCTCCACAAACAATCGTCGCTTTCGCCTCGACGAAGAGGCGCTGTCCGATGTGGAACTCAAGGATATAAGCCGAGAGACACTCCCTTTGGATTTTCAGAGAAATCCAAAAATTCACACTTGTTTTTCAATTCGTCATCGAGACCACTTCGCGGGAGGCCGCTAGGTGCGGAAGGCGCAGACGAACCCGAAACATTCGCGCCCGTTGCTTTGCCGTCGCATGGGCGGTGTCGATGTTGAGCGTCGTCTCACCTGGATCACACAGGGGGCGAGGGCTCTGGTGGCGGTGGGACTGCTGTGTCTATGGCCTGCGGCAGCATCGGGGCGCGCACAGGTTGAGGACGAGAGAGCGGTCGAACTTGGGCATTCCCTCCGTTCGCAGCGAGATGTTGAGCGATGGACGGGTGCTGTCCTGAGATCCAAGTGCGGAACCAAGACCGAAGAGTCTGCGGAAGACTGTCGAATTCTTGCTCAGTCTCACGGTGTCGAGGCGGCTGCCATGCGGGTTTGTCTCTCACTGAAAACGGACAAGGGGATGTTTCGTCGTTGTTTGGCGGCCGTCGCTGACCAGAGATTTTCACCGGCTGCGGTCGTGTTTTGCAGCGATCGTCAGGATTCCATGGGGAAAATTCGCTGTCTTGAGGCGACCGCAGGAAGGCGTCTGGATCGATTCCAACTTCGAGACTGCCTGCTCCGAAAATCTCCGCGATCGATCCATCGTTGTGTAAAACGGACCCACGACTACGTATTTGATCCTGAAATTATTCACCATCTTATCACCCAGTCGCTCCAACGTGCGCCGGTCAAGCAGACCTACGAAACACAGACCCAAGCCCAACTCGATCGATGGGCCACGATGTCTAGGGACGATCGGATGGCGATGGTCCAACCACGGGAACGGGCCTATCAACAGCAACAGGCGCGCCTCGAATCGATTTTCTCGGACTTCCAAAAGAGTTTGATCTCCACGTATCCACAGCGTGGCATCGATGACAGTCAAGGAGGATTCATCTTCAATTTTGCAGGAGGAGCCAATGGGCAATACCAACTTCTGTATTGCTCCGCGCACGAGTACGTCATCATTTTTGGATCTCCGACCGACCTCAATGCCTATTCAGGGCGTTATGCCATGGCGGTACACGACTGGCTGCTTGAAGGAAAGATGCAGGTCTATCACGCGGGCGACCACTACCGACGTGAATACGGACCTGGAAGTCATGCGATCCTAGACTCGGGGACCTCTAAAATTTACAGCACGGAAGGGCCGACCTATATGGTGGAATATGCTCGTGGACGAATTGGATCGGCGCTTGATTTTGGTGTTCGAGCGCCTGCTCGTTACGTCACGCGAGACCGTCAAAATCGTAAGGCGCAGGTTCGGCGTTGCCGGAAGATTGCAGTGCGAGAATTTTTCGCCGCGCCTCGTAGAGTACGTGCTCGAAAGCGCGAGAGTAAAAAAAATCGCCGGGCCTTTATCCGAGAGCTTCGTCGGTAGAGACCTCGGTTGCTCAGTTGTGGGGCTCGCATCATCCAGGTGGGTCTGGGGCTGAAGGACCTGCAGATCTCGGAGGGGGCCTTCGGCGGGATGTAGGGTGGAAAAATGTGCGACGTCGGTGGTGCCTTCGAATCTGGCTGCCCATCGATCCTCTAGCGAGCTTGCCGCGGCTCAGACAATAGATTGGTGTCCGCTGTTGCCCAAAATTGGGTCCGCTTCCGTTCAACGAAGCAAGTTTTCGTCGAGGCTGAAATCGAGTTTCGGCAGCTTCTACTCAAGCCAGATACGGTAGCGTTTGTCCCCATCGTCGAGCGCGAAAATCTCCTGCGGGTGAAGACCCGTACTTGTCAATCGGCTCTGAATCCTTCCGAGATCCGTCCCTTCGCGTCGTAGAGCGTGACGAACATCCTCGGGGACCAGCGAGACAAGGTCGAGTGCGGCGCGGGCGGGGAGTTTCAAGCGAACCAGCTGTTTGGGCCCCTTCATGACCCGAACACAGAGGTCTTTGGCTGTCGGTAAAACATCGGGATCGCGCGAGTGTGGGCGAATCGTGGGCTGCCGTGGGCTGTAGGTGCGGGCGTGGGCGAGGGTCTCGGTCGGGATGATTTTACATAGTTCTTTCCACCAACAAAGCTGGATGTCGAGTTGTTCGAGCTGCTGTGTGATCCCCTGGAAGGCCCGCATCAGCAGCATCAACTCTGGGGGGCCCGCCGAGCGAAACCACCATCGTCGTTCGCCGAGAATGCTCGACAATTCCGTGGATAAATTCCAGGAGGCGGTGTCGAAGTCACGGTCGCCGACAAAAGGTTGAAATAGGGCCCGAGCTAGAGCAGGAAGGTCGTCACGGATCTCTCCAAGCTTTTCACAATCAAAGCCCATGTCCACGAATATGGCGAGAAGATTGTCGTCGATACCGCTTCGGGTGCATTGGATGAGCTTGAGCAAGGATGTACGTGTGCGCGCAGAGACAGGAATTGTGCAGCCGTAGTCAAAGAGCACAACCTGCGGACCGGGCCCCCGGAAGGCGTAGTTTCCGGGGTGGGGATCACCATGGACTTCTCCCCCGCGAAAAAGTGCGGAGAAGAGGGTGTGTAGCAGCGTCGTGGCAACTGTGCGGCGGGCCTCGGGGCGCCACTGTGTGGCGACGGACCAACGGTCCCCCGGTTCCCACCGCTGAACAAGGATACCGTCGCGGCATAGATGGCGGGTGACTTTAGGGACAACGAGACCCTCGATCTGGTTGTTCGCTGCGAATTGTACCTGGCGGTCAGACTCGTTGAGGTAGTCGAGTTCACGTTCGAGATTGGCTCGTAGAGTTGTTCGGTAGCCGTCGAGATCAAAACCCCAACGCTTTACCGGGCCGACCCCGGGCATGAGACCGGCGAGACGCATCTCTGCATCGATGGCCGCGCTGATATCGGGGTAGCGGACCTTGATCGCGACTTCTTGACCGTTGAGAAGCGTCGCCCGGTGGACCTGGCCGATCGATGCCGCATGTTTGGAAGGGTGAAATTCCTTCAATACGGTAGCGAGAGGTCGTCCCCAGGCGTCTTCGAGGATGGGGACGATTTGTTCGAGGGGGATCGGGTCTATCGAGTGAACGAGCTCTTGAAAGGGGCCGTCGATCGATTGGCTAGCCATGAGCTGGCCGACTTTCATGGGAACCCCGCGGGCATCCGCCATGAGACCCGAGAGCGCTCGGGCGGCACGCTCGCGGGACTCTTCGTCGATGGCGCGTTTCAGGGTTCGGGCGGCGACGGCGATACGTCCGACCTTGAACGCGCGTTTTGCAGCGCTTCCCAGCGATGTCATGCGGCTTGCTGAACTTCGGTCGTCTGGGAGCTGCGATTTGGGAAGCAGCTCTGGAGCAGATCGTAGCTGCGAGGTCCAAAATAATTGACGTAGGCGCTCGACCAATGTGACCACTCCCGCGCGGGGTCCGACGACCAGTCGCGGTGACTCGCGATGATCTGGTCAAAAAGGTCTGCAACGAGAGGTTCGTGTGTCGTCTCGACCGTGATGTTGAGCCGCGGCCCGGAGAGGGGATCTACGATGATCCGAACCCGACTGGGTCGGTCCGTGCGCCCATCGACAAGGGGGCAATCGAAGATCACATCGACACGGTCGCGCTGGCGCGGAGATCCTGGAGCGATACGACCAAGGCTAAGCGTCGCGCTTTCGTAGCGCTGACCGTCGTCGACGATCTCGGAGAGAAACAAAAAACCCATCGCCGGTCCATCGCCAGACCAGAGCGCGCGGATGAACGCCTCGGCTTCGTTTCGGATGTTGGCATCCAAGAGGGCTCGGGCCATGTCGAGCAGTCGTGAATCGTCGCGAGAGCTCAGGGTATAGGCCGCAAACGTGGTCACTCCGGCCTTGTTCCAGGGCCGTGACCAACCCAGTTTGCGAGAGGCACGATAGCGCTCGAAGAGACTCATCAAGACTCTCAGGACGGCAGGGGGGCGGCTCTCCCGGCTGAGCGCGTGTTGGACCTGTTGGTATTGACCTTCGTTCGTGAGCTCGTTGGGCAGTTCAGGACTGTGCATGGCGTTCCTTCGCTCGCGCGACATCGCGGCTCACCGTTTGGCTCGCCGGTGTCCCGCGTAACCCCCTATGCAAAGATCCGTCGCTGTCGTCGTTCCTCGAATTGGAACCCAAGTGCGTCGCGGCGGGTCCATTGGGGACCGTGTGGCCCCTCATGGGACACCCGCCGATTTGTTAGGCACTAGGAACGCGGGGAGTCTCGGCCCACAAAACGCAAGCCGAGGCCGATGAGAAGCGCCAACGAGTAGGCCGCGATGGCGACGGCCGATGCGTGGCCATATCCAAAGTTTCTCGAGATCAGGACGGTAGCGATGCTCGACACCACGCTCATCCAGCCATTGAGAGCCCACGCCCAAGGAATCGCGGCCGAGGCACGGTCTGGAAGGATTCGCAGGCCCACCGGAAAGGGGAAGCCCATGGCAAATCCGAGGGGTGCAAGCACCGCGATCGTAATGAAAATTCGAATTGTCGGCGTATATCCGAGCGCGTAGGTCTTGAGCAGATCGGGGATGATCCAAGCTTGCACCGAGGCGAGTACAACGATGGTCGCAAGGATGATCGTGAGCGAGCGCGTCAAGGTCTCTTGCTTAAGAAATCCGGCAACTGCGCTGCCGATTCCCGAGAAAAGCAGCATGCTCAAGATCACGGCGGTCACGGCGTAGGTCGGGTGACCGACAAACAAGATGAGTTCGTGGATCAACACGGTCTCGATGGCGAGATAGCCGTAGCCGAGACAAGCGACATAGAGGAGCGCGATGTAGACGCGGTTCACCTGTTTCAGATGCGCCCGCCCACGGCTCAGTAGAGGCACCAGCAAGAACAGTAGGCCGCCGAGCAACACAAACAGCACCTGGACCAGAAGCATGTCGTAGACGCGCCCGAGATAGCGGTCTTCCTTTCTCATGAACTCAGGATCGGAGAGGCGATGGATTGCGTTCGACGCGAGATCGCGGCGGTCGAGGTAGGGACGGTTGTCCGTCATCACCTCATCGCCCTCGAAAAGGCTCGCGGAGCGTTTGTTGGGCTCGTGGGTAGGATCCCAGTAGAGCCCCTTGTTCATGTGTCGGCCCTTGAGAATACTCTGGAGACGGTTGCGTTCGGTGACCGTCCACGGTCGATTCTTGACCATCATGAACTGCACCTGGCGGGTCTTGATGTAAGCGATGTGCTTCCAAGGTTCCTTGACCCCGCGCTCACGGAGGGCTGCTGCAGCGCTGTTGGCAATTCGAACGGTGTGACCGCCTTTGCCAAAGCAGATCGTTCCATCGTCGCTCAGACGATCGAAGTAGGTATGAAAAGCGTCCTTCGTCGTCAGCAGCGCAGAGGACCAAGCCGTCGCCATCATTCCGGCATTGGAGTGCAGGTTCGCATGCACCATGTGAATGATGTCGTACTTGCCCCGGGCGTGCATGATCGCGGCCCGCCCGTCAGCCTTGATGCGGTTGGTGTTGCCATGCACGTAGGGGTTCAGCGGTGCATCTGGGAATTTTCGCGCAACAAGGTCGGCGATGTCGCCGGCGATGTCGATGGCATCGATATTCTCATACCCATACGATTGGGCGATGGCGATTTCGGGACCTGCGGATGCCGCGATTACGGCGACTCGCGCGGGGGGATCGTGAAGTTGGTAGACGACGGAGCGGTTCGCGTGTCGCTTGACAGCGCGAAGGTCTCTCTCGTCCCGAATGACGAATGACGCGGAACTGTTGTCCAACAGGATCTTGGCAAATTTTTGGTCGTCCTCGTGGATGGCGAGGCGAGTGAGGGCCGTCCATTCAGTATGGAGCACCTTGGTCTCGGAGTACCCGGCCGCGTATTTGACCTTGAAGAGATCGATGCCAGCACCGTTGATACCGATCAAGACCAGCAACAAGGCAACGACTCCAGTCGTAATCCTTCGACTGCGGGTCGAGCCGGATGTTCGCAGCAGGAGGGCTGCTGCAACCGTCGCTGCAAGAGCACAAATCAGTACAATGTCAGGAACCGGCAAGATGCCGAGCGCTGGAAGAAAAATCACCGCGCCGGCTCCACCGCCGATTAGATCGGCACCATAGAGTTGGCTGATGTATTTTTTTCGATGCTGAAATGCAGCTGCAAAGGTGAGCCCTGCGAAGCAAAAGGGCAACATGAGCATTGGCAGAAGCGCTCCGAACCAAGTGAGATTGACAAGGTCTTGGCTCTCGCCGCCGCGGGTCGCATAGTCGGTGAGTGCTGTGTCCCACTGCTCCGTCAGTGGAAAATTGAGAGCGCAGCCAACTGCGATCAGCATGGCGGCCCCTTGACCAAGACAGACCCAGGCGACTCTCGCTTCCAAGCGCTCCGTCGGCAGTATTTTCGGCCACACGTGCTGGATGACGGCACCAACACTGATGCCAAGAAGCGCCAACAATAGAGCAAGGTGCGCGAATTGCGAAAAAAGCACAACACCAAAGATGCGTGTCAAGAGAAGCTCGAACAGGACGAGGCTCCCGCTCACGAGGAACATCGTAATCGTGAGGGCGCGAAGCGGGGTTAGCTTGGTTTTGGACATGGGCGCTGGGAAGAGCAGAGGAAGATAGGTTTCGCTGGATGCGAGTCCGTCTGGGGACGTTTTGGCGATCAGCGTAACAAACGGTGCACACACGGGGGGGGCGGCAGACAAGAACGGTGGCGCGAGCATCGAATGGTGACGGCTCGATCAAGATCGACGGAGATTTCGCGAGGCGGCAGACAAGAACGGTGGCGCGAGCATCGAATGTGCCCCGGCTCACTCAACTACACCTTGGAGAGGCTGGCAAGCGTGTGGCTGGGGGATGTGCGGGTAATCCCACGCGAATTTGGGTCTCGTTGCCCGTCACGTCGAGGTTGAGCTTGAGGCGTTGGGGTTGGGGTCGGGTGCTGCTACCGACGGGATGGATTGGTATCAGAGCTTGCCGTGGCGATGGCACGGCTCAGCTCCGTGAACAGGTCGTGTCGCACGGAGGGGGGAATCGCGTGGCCGACTCCCGGATACTCCCGAAGCCGGGCCGGGATACCAAGGGAACGCAGATGGGCGATTGCCAGGCGTGTGGGACCGATGTTGACCGCGATGTCCGAGTCGCCGTGTAGAGCGACGAGCGTCGGGTAGGCCGAAAAATCGATGGTGGGCGCCGTGGCAGATGTTGGCCAAAGCGGCCGGGGGAGCCCACCACTGACCGCGACCGCCGAGGCGAGCTGATCTGGATGCCGCGTGGCGAGCGCAAAAGTCAGCATGCCGCCCTGTGAGAACCCCGTGACGATCGGTTTTCCGGTCGTGGGCCGCGATTTGGCCAGGGCCACAATCGCTGGAGCAAGCGCATCAACCGCCCGGACGATGCCCGCCGCGAGGGCTTGCACGTCGGGGTCACGGGCGCGAATTGGAAACCATGAGTAGCCAGGTTCGTACTCGTCGAGCGCACGCGGGAGGATAAGTCGGGCGGGTGTCGTAAAACCATCGAAGACCGCGGAAAAATTTTCTGGTTGGTCGCCGAGGCCGTGAATGGCGACGATCATGGGAAGCTCCTGGTCTGCGCGCGCATCTCCGGTAATTATTTCTAAATACGAAATACCGGCAATTTCCTGGAGTTGAGGTGCTCGCTCTTGGCGATCGGTGACCTGTGGGGCCTGCGCAGCCTCCACTTGCTGCCGACGCGGCAGTTGAGCGGGCTCGCGGGCGGATGCAGGCGGCGAAACCGGTGGTTGTCCACAGCCCAAGAGCGTGGTGGCCAGGGCAAACATGATCCACAAGAACGGACGCATGGGGCGTACGGTGGCACAGTTGCGTATGGCCTGTCGTTAGGCCTTGAGCCGGCGAAGGCCAAAGCTGATTCGGCGTAGAAAAAGGTCGAGGAGCATCGCGGGGAGGACAAGCAGCAACACGACCTTTGACCACAGCGGCTTGGAGTGGGTCTGCTCAGAGGAATCCGCGGGGGTTTGGATGATCGCGTCGATCTCTCCCGCGGTGCTCGCTCCAGCCGGAATCGATGCGAGCCAGTCATGTTGGGCCTTGAGCTGCATGGGGGCAAGCTCCGCTGGATAGGGGATCGCTATTTGGGCGCTGGCCTCGGCGCGAAGCCGCCGTGGCCGCTGTTGTTCGTCGTAGAGTTTCGCACGCAAGAGTCGATGGCCGGTGGTTACGCCGTCGAGTACGGCTTCATAGCGACCTGGAGCGACGAGTGAGAGCGGCACGTGGGTGGTCTCGTGATCGCTGTCGTTCGAGAGCCCGAGATCGATCACTTCGACCGATCCGTCCAGGTCATTCGAGAATCCCCGGGGCGACTCGACGTCGACGACAACCTTCCAAGAACCAGCCTTGAGGGCGGGACGTACGAGGAGTGTCGCCCCGCCAAGCCTACCGCTTCCTTGTCGCATGGTATCGCGCGCGACTTGACTCCAAAATTTGGCGAAGCTGCGCCATGTGAGCCAATGGGCCGCCCACCGGGGTTTTGCGTCGCTTGCGAAGGCGACAACACGTCCGAGTCCCGTGCGGCCGCGGATGAGCAGTGGATCTCCGAGATGGGTGCGGAGTAGAACTTCGGATCCAGCTTTCGCTTTCAGTGGGATGAGACCACGGAGCCCTGGGGCCGTCGAAAAATCGATGCCACGTAAGGCCTGTACAGGCTTTGCGACCTTCGGAAAGAGAAGTCGTTCGACCACGGAATTTCGTGTAATTTCACGCGTCTCTCGAGAAAAAATCCGTGGGACATCCGTGCCGTCTTGAGAAAAATAGTAGCGACCGTTTCCAAGCTTGGCGACGTGAGCGAGAAATCCTTTACCGGCACCGGAACCGACACCTACCGAGGAGATGGTGATGTCGGCCTCGCGCATATTTGCCAGCAGGGTATCGACGCCGGCGTTCGGTGACTCGCCGTCCGACAATAGAATCACGTGTTTAATGAGGGCCTTTGAGCCCGTCAACTGCAGGTATGCTTCTCGGAGCGCGGGTAGAGCGTGAGTCCCACCACCCGAGCTTAGCCGCCGAATCGAAGAGGCGATGCGAAGGCGGTTCGCCGCGGGCTGCAGACGGACCAGGACCTGTGGCCGGGAGTCGAAGGCCACGATGCCCAATTCGTCGCTGGGATCTAAGGTCCGCGATGTCGCGCGGGCGGCTTCCTTGACCAGGCCGAGACGACCTTGGCCAGACATTGAGCCGCTCTTGTCGATGACCAGCATCAAGGCCAAGGTTGGCTGCTCGCGCTGGACCTTCCCGGAGTACCGGACCGGAAGGATCGACTCGATCTGCGATCCTCCCCAGCCTCCGACTCCGAAGGAGGACTCTCCGCCGATCATGATGAATCCTCCACCGGTCTGTTCAACGTAGTGGACGAGGGCGCGCTGCCGTTCGTTGCTGACAGTGGCGCGCGCGATGTCCGAGAAAATGACGAGATCGAAGGGCGAGAGTTCGTCCGCTTGAACAGGTAGATCCACCGCGGAAATTTGTTGCACATCGAGATGGTCCGCACGAAGGGCTCGGGGGACCGCAGCGTTCGTGTTGCGCCCCACAAACAAAACCTTGGGACGCCCCCGGACGTCGCCAACCGCTGCGGCAGTGTCGTTGCGCAAGCTTCGATTGAGGTCTCCAGGAATGCCTTGAGAGTCGAGCGTAGCTCGAAAAATAATCGGGCCTGATCGAGTTGCCCGTGCCGGAAATTTTATCTGCTGTCGGCCTTCCCGGAGTGTGACGGCCCTATTCGGCGCGAGTGAGTTGGGTGCGTCGTTCTTGTCCATGGCGATATGAACGGCGACTTGAGGCGTGGTCGACACGACGTCCACGACGACATCAAAGCTTTGCCCCGTCCGTAAATCGTCGGGAAGATGGACCGCTTCGATGAAAATGTCCGCATGCGCCGCGGCGGGGAAGCTTCGAGTATGGACCGTGACTCCACGGGCCTCAAGCGCGTGGATGGTCTGGGCCAAGGCCTCTCGCTCACCAGAATCTCCAGTGCCATCTGTCACGAGGACCATCCGGGCTTCTTGCTGTGATTGAAGCAACGCCGCGCCCAGTCGCAGTCCGGCTGCGTGATTGCTTGCGAGGCGATCGTCTGTATCTTCGACTTGAAACAGGTCTTGAATCCGAACGCCTTCGAGGTCGACAATCTTTGCACGCGCAGCGTAGGAGACGAGTCTAAAGATTGTGTGTTCTTGCGAGGCTGCGAGGCTGCGGCCCCGGGCGACCAAACGACGGACGGCTTCTCGTTGACGCTCGTCGATGCTTGCCGAGACGTCGACGACAAAGACGATCGACTTGCCATGCACAGGTGTCTCGATCGTTGGGAGGGCAAGCGCCAGGGCGATCGCCATGAGCAAAAATATACGAGTTGCCAGCTGCAGTATGATCTGAAGAGGTCGCAGATCGATAAGCGTTCGCAGTGCGACGAGCGTAAGGTAGGGCAGAAGTGCGACCGGCATAAGCCACAGCGACTGCGGACGGGCCAACCGTAGCGTCGTGCCCTCTCCGGGAAACTCGAAGGACAAGGACTTGGTGCCGGAGAACTGCGACGCGAGAAACCAAGCTCCAAAGAGGCCCAGCAACAGCGCGAGCATGGGCAAAAATTTTAGGCCACGTTCTCGGAGGATCACACGGTCTTCCTTCGGTGGTAGGTTGTCCACTCGATCGTGACCAAGGCCGCCGCGACGAGCAACAAGAGCGACCACAGAGGGCCACGATCCAACGGGGAGGGCGGGGGGCTTTCGCCGGCTCGTGCATGTAAGGGAATATCCTCCACCCGAACTCTAGACCGAAGATCGGAGGCCTCGGAACTGGCGATGTTGACCGCGACTTCCACGCGCCGACCGTCTTCCGGGCCGCCGATGACTTCGATCTCATAGATTCCGGGGACGGTGGCTCGCAATCGAAATCTTCCTTCGTAGAGTCGTGCGGTCTGGAGAGCTGCGGAGTCGCGGTCCATGACGTTGGGCATCTTTGCGATGGATTCTGCGCTCGGTGGACGAATCCTTACACTCTGGGCGTTTCGACCGTCGAGTCCAAGGTCGGCCAAGGTCAATTCACGGCTTAGCCCCACCTGAACGCTGGCGACGAAGCCCGCCTCTCGTCCCGAAAAATAGTCGATGATGTTTGCGATCAAGACTGGGAAGGCCACTCGCATGGGGAGATCGGATTGTCGCGGATCAAAACCGATGGCGAGTGTCGAGTGCGCAGACTCACGCAGAACTACAAGGGCCTCTCCCAGGTGGCTTACAAGCGCGTGGTCGCTTGGGCGGGTTTTAAAGCTAGTTCCGCGGGCCATGTTTACGTCTTTAAACACGACTCCTCGTAGGATTGGGTGGCGACGATCTTGCTCGGTGATCCGTGGTTGTTTCAAATTGTTGTCGAGGGCGATAGGCGCGAGAGAATTTTGCGCGCGGTAGGGATCAAAAAGCACCAGATCGGTGTCGGGCAAAGGGTTGGGCAGGGGATTGGGACCGAGATCATAGAAAACTACGGCGGCGTTGTGGACCGCGGCGTTCGTGGCGGATCCTTCGGAGACGGGGACCGTCGTCAGATGAATATGATCGTCGAGCACGAGGAGCGCGGCCTCCAAGAACAGGTTCGTACCGTCCGTGACCAACGTGACCCGGAGAGGATCGAGTGGGGGAACAACGGCCCAGGCAAAATCGTCGTGTGGCGGGCCAAGAACAGACTCGGTGTTTTCCTCTCCCGGGGATGACTCCAAACTTGCGAGTAGGCGACGGTGGATGGAGTCGACTCGGTCGACGAGGATGCTGCGTGTCTCCCCCGCCTGAAGATCGATCATGTGAGGTGCGCTGACCGGAGTTCCATCTGAGCTTAGGTTCAAGATGAAGTTTGCGGGGGCGTCGCCGAGGTTGCGGACTTCAACCAGCACCTGCACCTTTGCGCGGTCATGTGGATAGCGTCGGGCGGCAAAGGCCGTGATGGCGACATTCCGAGTGGATCCCTCGATCAGGAGGATTCGGCAAGGCGGTCCCGCCGTCGCTCGTTTCGGATCCGTCGGGGTGTCGGTGTTCTTGGTGAGACAGGTGTGGAGGGGGCCGGAGGCCGACTGGGGGGAGGCGCCGTCGCTGAGTATCAAAATCTCAGCGCCGACCTGATCGGCAATGAGATCGCCAGCCAGTGCGATCGCCCCCTCTAGATCGCTGTCTCCGGGGGCGCTGCGCAGGGGAGCGAGTGCTGTGAGCAAGGAAGAAAGTGGGGATCCGAGTGGCTCCAGGACGGTGATCTCTGTCCCGGCGGCGATCAGTACGGCTTGATCTTGGGGTCCGAGAGCATCCAGTTCTGCCCGCGCCCGCGCAACTGCGACCTGCAGACGGGTTTCTCCGGGTTCGGAATCGGCGGCCATGCTCGCGGAGGTGTCGACGATGATCGCCAGCGTTTTTGCGGGGCGTAGCCATACTTCGGGGCGGGGATCTCCTAGAGTCAAACAGGTCAGGCCCAAAATGATGATCTGGAGGAACCACGAGGCCAGCTTGCGGAGACGCCTCCAGAGCCTGCGCGCCTCGCTTTCCTGCGTGACTCGGTTCCAGAGCCCTGCGAACGGTACCTCGATACGCCGGCGGCGCATACGAAGTAGATACAGGCCGGTGATCGCCGCGGAGCCCACTCCGAACAGGAGCGCGAGGTCGAGCCCAGCCCAGCCCGCGAAGATCATCGCAGAACACCACCGCGCCGAAGTATTCTCAGCACGAGATCGTCGACGTCCATTTGTGTCGATGCACAAAAATAAGGGATGCTCCGCGCGCGACACTTGCTGCTTAGAGCGGCGCAAAAACGTTTGTGGGCGTCGGCGTACGCACGCAGCGTTGTGCTGTTTAGGGTCACGTCAAGTTCAGTGCCTGCCTCGCAGTCGACGAGGCGGACATCGCCACGAACTCCGGCATCGAGAAGATCGATCTCCTTCGGGTCGACGATTTGCAGACACACTGGCTGATGATTGCGTGACTTCAACCGGCTCAGGCCGTCGAAGGCGCCATCGAGGTCGTAGAAGTCGGAGAGAATCACGGTCACCCCGGGAGGCCCCGATGCGTTGGCCACGCGCGAGCAGCCGCTGCGAATATCGGTTTCTCCGCCAAGCTTGGTGGTGCGGAGGAAATCAAAGATTCGAAAGATCCGTGCCTTCCCACGGACTGCCGGCAGCGTTTCATAGATGGTTCGGCTCATGGTCGTCACGCCGACGCGGTCCAGACCGGCGAGTCCGACGTATCCGAGGGCGGCAGCGACCTTTGAGGCGAATAAAAACTTCGAACGCTCGTGGGTCAACATCGAGTCGCTGACATCGACGACCAGACGTAAGGGCAAGTCTTCGTCCTCTTCGTAGAGTCGGACGAGAGTCTGGTCGAGGCGGGCCAGCACGTTCCAGTCGACCTTGCGTATATCATCGCCGGGTGAGTATTCGCGGTGGTCGGCAAATTCAAGCCCGCTTCCTACCCGCTTGGTCTTTCGCTCGCCACGAGCCTTCCCTCGCATCAACCGACGCGCGGCCACTTGGAGCAGCTCAAGTCGGCGCAGAAAATCTTCATCGAAGATGTCGGCGCTGCCCGTGTGAGTGTGGCGACGGCCGTTGCCAGTGAAGCGTGAAAACATGTGATCTTTCGGACGGATGGCGGATCAATCGGGTCGAATCGTATCGAGAACCTGCGAAAGAATCATGTCGACGTCGATGCCTTCTGCTTCGCCCTCAAAGTTGAGCAGGACCCGATGGCGCAAGGATTGTGCGAAGACATCGCGGACATCGTCGATCGAAGGAGAGAGTCTTCCGTCTATCGCGCATCGCACCCTGGCGGCCAGCAAGATCGATTGTGCACCGCGTGGGCTTCCGCCAAAGCGAACGTAGCGACGGACCGACTCCGTCGCGTTTGAATCGTCGGGGTGAGTGGCTCGAAGACAGCGGACGACATAACGGGTGAGCGAGGGGGTCACTGGGATCGCCCGAATCAGGCCTTGCATGGCGAGCAGACGACCTCCGGCCAAGACGGGCTCCACGCGGGGTACCTCCATGGCGGTCGTGCGATCGAGGATGGTGATGAGGTCTTCTTCGCTAGGGAAGTCGACCTTGATCTTGAACAAAAAGCGGTCCAGTTGCGCCTCGGGTAGGGGGTAGGTTCCCTCCTGCTCAAGGGGGTTTTGTGTAGCGAGCACAAAAAACGGGGAAGGGAGTCGACGGCTGACTCCGCCAACAGTGACTTGGCCCTCGGCCATGGCCTCGAGCAGCGCTGATTGGGTCTTCGGCGTGGCTCGATTGATTTCATCGGCAAGCACGATGTTCGCGAATACTGGGCCTTCTTGGTACTGGAGTGTGCGGCCAAGTCCGCGGCCCTCCTGACTATCGACGAGCACAGATGTGCCGACGATATCGGCGGGCATGAGGTCCGGGGTAAACTGAATCCGAGCAAACTGGAGCGAGATGGCCTGGGCGACCGACCGAATGAGTAGAGTCTTGCCCAGACCAGGAACGCCTTCGAGCAGACCGTGACCACCGCAAAGCAGGCAGGTGATCACGCCGCGAATGACCTGGTCTTGCCCGACGATCACACGGTGGATCTGTGCGTTCAAGTTTGCGAGGTCGTCTTGCAGCGATTGGAGTTGTTCTCGGGTCGCGTGGGGTGGTTTGGTGTGAGAGGGGTTCATGGTGGGAGGGTCTATCCGCGTGGCTGGATCATTTGGAAGTAGCGCCGTATCTGGAGTCGTTGGTCACTGGGCATGGTTTCGCTATCCATCGCACTCTGGGCAAAAGAGCGGTAGTCCGTGTACACACGCTTGTAGGACTCCCGCGCAAAACCTTCTTGGCTCGCAGTCTCGATCACTTGAGCGCGGGTCGCTCCTTTTCCAGCATCGGCCCGAGCGCGGCGGCTACGGTGGTGGACGTCGATGTCGTCGGCTTCGGCACCGCGCAGGTCGTGATCTTGGCCCTGGCCCTGGCCCTGGCTCTGACCCTGGCGTGGCTCATGCTCTTGCCCTTCTGTGTGCGAGGCCCCATGGCGTCGACCACCGTCGGCCACTTCGCCCTCGATCAGCATTGTTGCTGGCCTAGATTGTGATCTCGGGTTTCCTTGGGCAGCTCGTGAAAATCTTTGTTTCTGTTGCTGACGTCGGTCGTGCGAGTTTTTTTGGGATCCGATGCGGCGAATGAAGCGTCGGGTCTCGTCGAGTGCGTCGCGGGTGCTGCGAGACCTCCGTATACGGGCGGACTTGCGCGTTGCATCACCGAGGCCTCGGCTCATGGCCCGTTGGGATTGTTGACGGTCGTTGCCGCTCCGGTGGTTGTCGCTGCGCGAGTTCTTGATCAGTCGTCGCAGGCGATCGAGCTCCTGCTGGGCGGCCTTCTCACGCTCGTGCTGTCTGCGAATTCGGTCGATGGTCTCTTGTTGCCTTTGCAGTCGTCGTTCTTGTTCCTGGGGGCTCTCGAGAGGATGTTTTGTCTGACGGCGAAGTCGACGTTCCTCCTGACCAAGTTTCTGTTTTGTGCCTGCGGTTGTGGCGGAGGAACCCGAGAGGGCCTTCTCTAGCGCCCTGAGTGCCCTGTCGAGATCGCGTTGGGCGTCGTCGCCTTCAGCCTCTCCTCGCCGGATCGCACGATTGAGCGCCTCTTCGGCTTGGTCGCCTTCGCGGTCGGCAAGGGCGTCGGACAGGTCGCGCATGATCTCATGTTGGCGGAGTTGCTCCGCAGCGCGTCGCATGGCTTCGCTCATCAATCCGGAATCTTCGTGCGCAGAACTCTCGAGTTGATCCTGGGCCTTTGCGAGCGCTCGATCGAGTTCGTTGAGGCGATGAAGTGCGGCAGCGGTAGCGAGTGTACCGTTCTCCAGCGCCGCGAGGACGTCGAGAAGCTCGTTCGTCGTTTTCGCTGCGATGTCGTCGTGGGTGCCGAGGTCACGTAGGTTCTCGCGAAGTGGCTCGGCATCCACCATGTTCGGGCTTGTTTTCGCCGAAATCATCATCTCGGTCGAGGGAGCAGCCGGGATGGTCGCCGGTTGATGAGAGATTTTCGTCGGGTGGTTTAGGCGCGGGACGAAAAGGGCGGCACAAAAAAGTGTGGCTGCCACAGCATCGATGGCTCGCGGGACCGGAACGCGCAAGGGAGCGATTTTTGCAGGGTCGAGTCCCTCCGCACACGTGAGCGCCTCTTCGATAGCGAGGTGCGCGAGCGCGAGCGAGCGGGGATCCTTGCCGAGCCCATGGGCGCTGCCGTCGTTCGAGTTGAGACGGGCGTTGATGGTCTGCTCCAACAATTCGATGCCGTTGCCGATGCGGTCGTGAAGCCGGTAGTGATCGTCGAGACGCCGCGCTACGGGTCGCAGCTCTCGATCGTGAAAGAGACTCCAGGCGAGCACGCAGGCCATAGGGGCGACGGGAAGCCATAGAGCCTGCGGGGGAGCATCGAGCAGCCGGACAGCGGCGATAGCGGCTGCACCGAGCGCCAGTCCTGCCGGCAGTGCGATGAGCTTCGCGTGCCGGACGGCTGCCACCATGCGGTCTCTTCTGCGCACAACTCGCAGCAAGGTGAAGACAGGATCAAGCGCGGTCTTGCTCACGAATGTGGGCTCCGAGAGCCGAGGCTGGGAGGTGGGCGACGTCCCGTCACGCCGGGTTTTGCTACCGAGATCGCTTTCCATACGGCGGCTTCTAAGGGAATCTTTGCCCCGGCGAGCCGAGTGCCGTACGCGACTTTGTTGCCTCGGCGCGACAAAAAGTAGTCCCCGCTGGTGACCTGTTTGAGGTAGCGGCGGAACATCGTCTCAAATTCCCTCGCGTCAGAAATTTTGTCCCAGGCGATCATGCCGATCACGATTGGAGCTTCGGCAGGGGTCTTTGCATCGAGCGCGATGTAACCGTCACCACCCCAGCCGGCCGCGCCGCGCCGCGCCGTCTCGGGATCTTCGACCTCGGCCAGCATGGCGAGTAATCCTGCCTCGCCAATGTCGTCGGCCCACACAACCCGATGACCCGAGCTGGCGTCTTCGAGAAGTTGCCAGTCGATGATGATTGTTTTTGCGGCTTCACGGCTTCTTAGCTTGTCCAAGTGAAGCATCTGCTCGGTCGTTTCGGGGAGATGGCGAAACAGGGCATCGACGGCGCTGCGACCCTCGGCCTTGGCGAGTTGGATGACCGTCGCGGTGCCGTCCGTGTACGGCATCTGCATCAGTCGTGCGAGAATCGAATAGGGCGTCAACGAGTCGGCCATCGTTAGAGACATGTTGGCCTGAGCGCGCAGGACGTCGTCCCCGATCGCCTGAAGTCCAGCGTCGCCTGCGACCCATGCGAGGTAGGTCGCTTGTGCGTCTCCTTCGATCAAAAATGTCTTTGCGCTGTCACGGTCGCTCTGTCCGGCATGGGTCACTTGCAGCGACGCGAGGTCGAAAGTCATGTCTTGGATTCCATGTGCGGCTTCATGCCCGACGACCATACCGAGGGCAGTCTTGTCGACGAAATTTCCGATCAGAATATTTTTGGTTCTGGGATCGTAGATTCCGAGAACGCCGTCTTCGTACATGTCGAGCAGTAGCGTTTCGCCGTCGGTTCCGAGGGGGATCACGCCGAGGCTCGCCTCTACCCGTCCTAGCAAACGGATCTGTTTTGGGGTCATTTGTTCGTAGAGAGCACCTTGGACAAAGGTTCGGATGGCCCGGCGATCGACGAGTTGGAGGCCGAAATTTGTTGGGGTTGTGATGTTTTTAGAACGCGCCAAATCCGCGACAATTATTTTTGCGGTGGCCAGTGTTTGTCGCTCCGCGGCCGAAGACTTCGTGGAGTGAGGACGACGGACCTGCGGAGTCCTGCTGCCCGCGGGGGATGAAGCTTTGGCAGTCGGTCCCGCCGACGGAGCCGCGGTCGGCTGCGGCTCCGGATCGCACGCCAACAACGCCAGCAGAGCCAGGGAGATCATCACCATCGGTGTTGTGCGATGGGCAAGGGTCCCCACAGTCGGTAGCCTAGCTTCGTAGGCGAGGGGGAGCCAGCGCCACGGCCCTGTAATCGCTAAAGAAGCTCGAAATCGTTGGCTGCGGGTCATGTCCGGTCGGCCTCGCCCCTCGCTCGGCAAATTGTCGTTGTTGTGAATCGCCCGGAGGCGCTACTGTCCGCGACCCGGGATGATCTTGGACCCATGGCCACCGCACCACTCGACGCCATCGCTTCGATCCTGACCGCCCTTCACGAACGGCGTCCGACGCGGGTGCTCGGAGCCAGCCGTGGGTACCGTGGACTTGTCTTGGCACGGGCGATGCTCGAGCCAAAACAAGCTGGGGTCGCCCCGCTGGTCTATTTGGCAGCGGATGAGGCGAATGCGGCCGTAGTGGCCGAGGACGTCGCATTTTTTTCGGGCGGTGGGCGATTGGGAGGAGACTCTTCGGGGGGCGAAAACGATATCTTGATCGTTCCCGAGATCGACTCCTCACCGTATACGGACGCCTCGGCGGATCCGCGCGGAGTGGGTCTCCGTCTCGCGGCTGCAAGCCGTATGCGTGATGCCCAGCCGAGAATGATCATTCTCAGTTTGCGGAGTCTACGAAGAATGATGATCCCGGCGGCTGCGTTCGCTAGCCATCGGCACCATTGGGCACAAGGCGAGGAGATCGAGCGGGAGCGATCGATTTCGGCACTCGTGGAATGTGGCTATCAGCGCGTTGATATCGTGGAAGATCCAGGGACCTTCGCGGTGCGAGGTGCTGTGATGGATATTTTTGTTCCACTCTCGAAGTTTCCAGCGCGACTGGAGTGGTTTGGGGACGAGATCGAAGCGATTCGGCTCTTTGATTCCGCCTCACAGCGGAGCCTGCGCGAGATCCCATCTGTGACCGTGCACCCTGTTCGCGAGACGATTCGTACCCGAAAAGATTCCGTACGTGCCGCTGTTCTCGCGCTTGGAGATTCGCTGGAGGTCCCGTCAAGCGCCACTCGTCAGGTGTTGGAGAATCTGCAAAACGGTGTGAACTTCTTTGGCATCGAGGCGTTGACTCCGCTTTTTCACGAACGAATGGTACCGCTTTGGGAGTATCTTCCAAGCGATGCACGTTGGTATCTCGACGATCCTGAGGCGCTCGTCGGGCTAGTGAAAAGTCAGGAAGAAGATCTGAATGAACAGTATCGACGGTGCCGCCAAAACAATCGTCTGGTTGCATTGCCCGAACAGTTTTTCTTAAATGGAGAGCAGCTTGTTGACCGAATTCGTGCGACGCCGGTCATCGGAGACCGTTTGGATCTCTATGAAGGGGAAGGAAAACACGATTTCCGAACACCGATACGTATCGAGCTCTCGACAAACCTGAAGATCAAGACACGACTGGAGGCCTCAAGGGCCAACAAGTCTGAACAAGTTCTTCGGCCCTTGGTCGACGAGCTCCGAGCCTTGGCCGCGACGCACGAAGATTTACGTGGAGAATCGATTTCGCAAGAGGCGTGGGACGTCATTCTTGTCGCGCCCAACTTTTCGCATGCAGAGCGCCTCACCGCGCTGCTGCGCGGCTATGGCCTCGTTCTGGAAGACCCCGGAGATTCCGATCTTGAGATACCCGCGTGCGATGGGGGGAAGGATAAGACGAAAACCCGAATCCGGGTGGTCGCGGGGCGCCTCTCGGAGGGGTTTTGTGCCGCTCAAGATCGTTTGCTCGTGCTCGCGGAGAGCGATATTTACGGCGCTCGGCCTCGGCGACGAGCGGGGACCCGAAAGCGAATGGGTGGGGCGACACTCGCTCAGCTGGAGCTCGGTGACACTGTCGTGCATCTTGTGCATGGTGTTGGGCGCTATCAGGGCCTGGCCCGACTGACCCTGGCGGGGGGGGTCCCCGCGGATTTCATGCTGGTGGAGTATTCGGGGAAGGACCGGCTGTACCTGCCCGTGCATCGGATGGGGGAGGTCGAGCGCTACCTCGCGGCCGATGGAAAAAAGACGAAACTCGACAAAATGGGAGGAACGACCTTTGCTGCCAAAGCACGCAAAGTTCGGGTCGATCTTCGTCAACTTGCCGAGGAACTGCTTCAAATTTATGCTGAGCGAGCATCGACCATTGGTCATGCGCATGGCGAAGTTGGAGAGTCCTATTCGAGTTTCGAGGCGACGTTTCCATTTGAGGAGACGCCTGATCAAGCCGCTGCGATCGATGCCGTGCAAAGAGACCTCGCGTCCCCGCAACCCATGGACCGGCTTGTATGCGGCGACGTGGGCTTTGGAAAGACGGAAGTTGCGTTGAGGGGTGCATTCCGGGTGGCCATGGGGGGGCATCAGGTCGCCGTGCTGGCTCCGACGACAGTCTTGGTGCAACAACATTTCGCAACCTTCGCAGAGCGGATGTCGACCTTTCCGCTCAAGGTCGGTTGTCTCAACCGATTTCAGTCGCCGCTTGAACGCCGCAGAGTCGTCGAAGGTATCCGTGACGGAACGATCGATATCGTGATCGGGACTCATCGGTTGTTGTCGAAGGATATTCGATTTCGGGCCTTGGGTCTGGTTGTCATCGACGAGGAGCAGCGCTTCGGCGTCGCGCAAAAGGAGCGCTTCAAGAAGCTCAAGACAAAGGTCGACGTGCTGGCCCTAAGCGCGACGCCGATCCCACGCACGTTGCACATGTCGCTGCTCGGTGTACGAGAGGTCAGCATGATCACGACACCCCCGGTCGATCGTCTGGCGATCCGGACGCTGATCACTCGCCAGGGCGACGAGATCGTCGAAGAGGGCGTGCGCAAGGAACTCGCGCGGGGCGGTCAAGTGTTCTATGTGGTTCCACGAATTATAGGTATCGAGGAGCACGCTCGACGGATTCGAGAACTCGTACCGGAGGCGCGAGTTTTGGTGGCGCATGGCGGGGTCAAGGCTGAGCTGTTGGAAAAGACGATGGTGGATTTTGTCGAGTATCGAGCGGACGTGCTTGTGGCGACAACGATCATCGAGAGTGGGCTCGACATCCCGCGTGCAAACACGATGTTTATTGCGCGAGCCGATCAATTCGGACTCGCCCAGCTTTACCAGCTTCGGGGGCGAATCGGTCGCTCACGAAGGCGAGCCTATTGTTACATGATGGTGAACTCGCTAGAGAAGATCGATATTGAGTCGAGGCGAAGACTCGAAGCGATTCAGCGCCACGCGACGCTGGGGTCTGGATTTAATGTGGCGTCGCAGGACCTCGAGATTCGAGGTGCTGGAGACATTCTAGGAGGACGGCAGAGCGGCAATATCCAGGCGATGGGGTTTGAGGCCTACGCGAGAATTTTGGGTGAGGCGGTGGCGGAACTACGTGGGGATCCTATTCATCGAGAGAGCGACCCAGAGCTAGCCTTCGATATCCCGGCATTTTTGCCCGACACATATATTGAGGACACCGGGCAGCGGCTGGAATTCTACAGGAGGCTTTCTAGTGCAGCTGACCGCGAGCAGGTGCGTCGACTGATGAGCGAGCTTGTCGATCGCTATGGGGAGTTGAGCCCTGAGGCCGAAAACTTTGGGACGATGATGGTGTGCAAGGGCTACGGGCGGAAACTTCGGGCGACCACGCTCGAGTTGGCACGCGGACGATTCTCTCTGCGTCTGAATGCCGAGACTCCGCTCGTGTCCACGCGCTTGGTTCGCATGGTACGGGAGCAAACCAGACTGACAATGTCCGGCGGAGATCGCATCGTCGTTCGGCTGTCGGTGGACGAAACGCGTTCTGACCGCACGAGGCTCCTGGCTTGCGAACAAGCGCTCGCAAGCTTGATGTCAGGTGCGTGCGCAGACGCCACGAACTAATTGACTGGAGCCAATTCGGAGTGCAGTGATAGCGCGCTCCGCTGCGTTCGTTTTTGGGACGTATTGTTGTATGGGTATGTAGGGATGTGGGAGTGAGAGCGAAGCCGCGACAGGAGCGCCATGAGCACTGCGAATCGCTCAGTGATGGGGCGATTGGAGTCGATGTTGAATTTGACGAGCAGGGCTGCCCTCTTGTTGTGGTCGCTGCACCGGAGGCGTTTGAAGACGATGACCTTCGTTGTTATTTTGAAATGATGAGGCGGTTTCGCGAGGAGCGGAAACTGGCCTACTGCGTGGTCGTGGACTTGAGAACGCTGCAGCGAATGTCAGCCGATCAGCGAGCGATGCTCTCTCGGCATCTGTCGGATCCAGATCCGACCTATGGTTTGATCACTGGGGTGGCGGTGCTGTGCCCGACCGCATTGTTTCGCGGGCTGATGGTCGCCCTACTGTGGGCTCGCCGTCCACATTTTCAGTGTCGCGCATTTTCCGACGAACACGAAGCACACCGGTGGAGTCGATCGACCGTCGGTGAATTCCGTGAATCTGGAAATCGACCCACGGAAAACTTTGAGGCGCTCAGGGACGTGCGGCGAGGCGACGCCATGATCGGCGGTGTTTGGTGCGTTTGCGTGGAGTTCCCGGAGGGGGATTCGTGCGAACCATTGATCGTTGAGCTTCGCGTATCCGGGTATGCTCCAGAGGTTGAGGTTCGTCGTCGTGGCGAGCGCTGCTGGCATGTCGTGCACGCAGGTCCCTTTGCCCGACGATCCGAGGCGGTCGCGCTTCGAGATGCCTTGCGGGCCTCCGGGTACCAGGGAGTGCTCTTGCGCTACCAACCTCGGCCTCAGCTGGAACTTCATGGGGTTTAGTGGCGAGGCGGCTCGAGCGTCGCGGAGGCGATAAGTTAGGGTCTCGCAACGAGAAAAAAGTAGGCAGCTCCAGCGGCCCCAAGCGCGAGCATCACCAGCATGATGGCGGCTGTCGTTCCGCCGCGTTCACGTTTTGGAGTTGGGCTCGGCAAGCGACTGGTAGCGACGGAGAGCTGTCCCGACGAGGACCCAAGTGAGATGCCGGCTTGGCTTGGCTCAAATTGGACCACCGTCGTTCCGCTTGAGGAGCGAGAGGGCGCGGATGCGGAGACGGGTAGGGGGGGCGGACCCCTGTGCGCAGCATGCACGCTATCCCGGTCCACGAAGTGTCCGTCTCTCTGCGTGCTCCCAGAGGAGGGAAGGGTCTCATCGGCCCATGAAGAAAGTGGACGTGCACCCGTTTCGACTAGACTCGTTTTGCTCTGCTCGTCGATCGAGCGGAAATTCGTCATCTCGTCGCGCATCAGCTCCATGATCAAATTTGTTGGAGCGCTGACCCCCTCGGTGGCCAGCATCGCCCCCGCAAGAGGTTTTTGCTGGGCGCGGATTTGTTCAAGAAGATGGGAAAAGTCTCGCGAAGAAACCCTCTGGCCCATCGCAAAGAGGACGCCTAAAAGGTCGTCGGCAAAGGTTGCACAGTCCTGGTACCGGTCGCAGGTTTCACGGGCGAGAGCACGGCGAATCACCGCCTCAAGTTCGGGTGTAACCTGTGGGTTAAGGGCTTGTATGTTTGGGATGTGGGCTGCTCGAACCTTCTCGACGGTCTGCCAGTCGGTTTCTCCCTTGAAAAGGCGGCGTCCAGCAAGCAGTTCGAAGGCGAGGATGCCGACCGCAAAAATATCAGTGCGAAGATCGACGCTGGTTCCATGGGCGGCCTCTGGAGAGAGATAGCTGAATTTTCCCTTCACGACCCCAGGGTCGGTCGATTCGAGCTGTGAGCTAGCCTTCGCCAGGCCGAAGTCGGTGAGCTTTACCTCGCCGTTCCACGAGACCAAGATGTTGGGCGGCGAGATGTCGCGATGAACGATGTTTAGGCTTTCGTTGGTCTCAGGATCATCGAGTTCGTGGGCATATTGCAGCCCCTTGAGAACCTCGTTGAGCAGCCAGATCGTGATCGGCACGGGAATCGTCTGTTTTGTGCGTTCAAAAAAATCGAGCACACCCTTTAACGTGGCACCCTCGACGAACTCCATGACGATGAAATAGGCCTTGTCGGACCCGGAACCGGTCACCCCAATATCGAAGACGGAGACGACGTTCGCGTGGTTGAGATGAAGGCTGAGTCGAGCCTCATCGAGGAACATCCGGACGAAACGTTCGTCCTTTAGAAGTCCAGGAAGAATGCGCTTGATGGCGACTTTCTTCTTGAAGCCGGCCATCGAGATGGCTTCGGCGACGTAGACCTCGGCCATGCCGCCGGAGTCCAGCTTGAAGAGTGGTCGATAGTGTTGTGCCATCGGTTCCGCCGGCCCCGAGAGCCGCGGGGGGAGTGTAGCAAAACTATGACCCCGGTTCGGGACGGATTGCAGTCGGTCATCATGTTGCTGACGCTCGCGCGACAACCGAGACTGACGCATCGTAAGATTTTTTAGTTATGGGACGTTTGCAGGGAGTTGGGAGTCTTGGTTTGGGGGATCGTATTGCGCCAATGTGAGACGAATGACTCCCAGCCACATGTCCGTCTCAATCGCCAAGAGCAGCCGTCGGCGGTCATTGGTTACGTAGGCGCGAAACGTGTAGGTCCGCTTTTCGGGCATGGGGACCCCATAGCGATCGACTCGCCGAACCGTGCCTTCGAGCAGGTTTAGGTCCCCCGGTTGGACATCTAGACCCGCGCCGATGCTCGGGAGTGGGTCTAGGGTGGTCGACCCGCGCCCGACGACATCGACACGCAGCAAGGTACGGCCATCGATCACGTAGGCGGATGCGCGTTGCCCGGAATCGAGGCTCTGCGCACGAACCCAGGCCATGGCCGAGAGCGGATCGAAGGTATTGCTGGGTACCGTCTTGGTACGTTTGGTGGTCTTGCCATCTCGGTCGTCGCTGATACGAATGTGGCCGCGACCCTCAAAGTCAGTCTGTGTGACACGTTTCTTGATCTTCGTGCCGAACCCGTTGCGTTCGAGCAAATTGGCGCTGTGCAGGGGCGCGCCGGTGCTGGCGTCCACCTGTGTGGTCATGACGTCCGCCATGCTCGTGAAGAGCGAAATCACGCCGCTTGTTGTTGCTTTGCCCCGCAAGGTGAAGACTCCGCCGGGGCTCTTGGTGGGACTCGTGGTATCAGGGGTGAAGTCGATGACGCCGGCTTCGGCCATGCCCGCCGGATTTCCGGCAAAATAGACATCAAAGACAAATCGTTCACCAAGTCGGAGCGTTCCACCGTAGTCGCTCGGGCGGTCGCGGCTCGGAAGGCGACGTCGTCGGTCGCGGAACCGGGGACGCGTGGCGCGACCGCTCCATCCCACCGCGACCTCGCTGCGTTTTGTTGGCTTAACTTGGAGGTTGGGATGGCCGAGGTTCGGAATCCGGCTGGCCTCGAGCTCGCGTCGCTCGTGGGCACTCCCTCGTTTTCCCTTCGATCCTCGCGCGCGGATCTTCGCTTCGCGGTTCGCATGGAAGCCGACTCGTTTTTGTTCGGGCTTCGCGCTTGGTGCATCAAACGCGTGTGCGGGAGACGCCGCGAGAATGCCCAGTCCAAAGACGGCGCATGAAAGTGCTGCCGTGAAGACACGAGCGCGATGGAGCGTGCGGGAACCGACTGGCATCGGTGATAATGGTAGGCTTACCCGTCCCGTGACGCCATGCACATGATCTCAGCCCCCCCGCAATTTACCCCTGTCGCGGGCCCGTCTGGCACGCAAAGAACGCTCGTCTTTAGCCAGGGAGATCCCGGTGGCGTGGGTCCAGAGCTGCTGTTGCGCCTGGCTTCGTTGGGTCTGATCTTACCTGGAGACCGGGTGTTCGCGGGCCGTGACTGCCTTGAGAGCACGAGCGATATGCTTTGCGCTTCGTTGGCTCAGCGAGCTGGCGGAGTGCACGACATCGAGCAGGCCTGGCCGCGTCGAGGGTTGGCCAATCTCGAGCGCGCTCTGGTGGGCGAGGCATCCCTCGGCCAGGTCGAGTCTCTGGAGCGGGCCGTGGACGAGGTCCTCGCCAGCCCGGGCGATCGCGCCCTCGTGACACCGCCGATCGACAAAGCCGCGGCGATGGCCGAGGGGCTCGGCTATCCGGGACACACGGAGTACCTGGCCGCGCGAGCGGGTGTTGAAAACTTCGCTATGTTGATGGCTGGACCTACCATCCGGGTGGCATTGGCGACGATTCACATCCCCCTCCGAGAGGTTGCCGAGCGTCTACGCACCGTCGATGTGATCCGCGCGGCTTCGCTGCTCGCTCGGGCCTTGTCACACGAGTTGAGACTTGAATGCCCCCGTATCGGTATCTTGGCGCTTAACCCTCATGCCGGAGAAGCTGGGCTGATCGGCGAGGAAGAAGGGCGGATCCTTGTGCCCGCAATTGAGCAGCTACGAAGCGCCGGGGGCCAAAAAGCAGACTACAGGGGCCCAATCCCCGCAGATACCGCATTCTACAAACAGGCGATCGGTGAGCTGGACGGGCTCGTGGCCATGTATCACGACCAAGGACTGGCCCCGTTTAAGCTAGTTCATTTTCACGACGGCGTGAATGTGACCTTGGGCCTGCCCTTTGTTCGGACCTCACCGGATCACGGCACCGCGCGTGATCTTGTGGGTCAGGCCCGCGCAAATCCAGCGAGCATGATCGCCGCGACCCGTCTAGCACGGGGTCGTTTTTCCGATGCCTGGACCAACCTCGAGCGATAATGCGCCGGGCGAAGGGGCGGAGGGGCGAATATACCCCTTCGTTCGGCGGCGCTGCATTGTCGAGAGTGGTTCGGGCGTTCTAAGTGGCGGCTTTGAGTCCCTCTTGATCAACTAGAACGACGGTTCGCCCATTCATGTTCAAGAGCCCCCGCTTCTTGAACTGGGCGAGAGTCAAGGAGATGGTTTCGCGTGTGGAGCCGATCAGATTGGCCATCTCCTGGTGCGTGATCTTTAGGCCAATTTGTAGCCCTTCGTCGGTCTCCGACCCGTACTCAGCGCCAAGTTCCAGCAATAAGGCAGCCAGCTTTGCTTGAACATCTCGAAACACGAGATGTTCAAGCTTGGTCTCAAGGGCCTTACGTCGCTCTCCGATGATGCAGGTGAATCGGAAACCGAGCTCCGCGCTTCCGAGCAAGAATTCGCGAAACACAGAGCAGGGCAGCTCCGTGATGATTGCGTTCTTCATGGCCTCGGCCATCTCTTCTCGGGGAGCGCCATCGACAACGGCCAGCTCACCAAAAATTTGTCCCGCACCTCGGTAAGCCAGCGTAAGTTCCTTACCGTCACGCGTGACCTTGCTGCATTTTACCCGACCGCCGTTGATGAAATAGACGGTCTCTCCCGGATCTCCGGGGAGATAGATGACTTGTCGTCTCGGAATTTCACGAAGCTCGACCTTTGGCACGAGCTGCTGCATCTGCTCTGGGCTGAGTCCGTCAAACAGCGGAATCTTGCGCAGGTACCAAAGAACACGTTTTCCATCCTGCTCCCGGCTCTGTTCGTTGCCCTTGTTCCGTCTACTCATTTGTCTGAGAGAGTACGCTCAGTTACCAACTGGAGCAATGATGTGAGCCGGATGACTGTGATCGCGGCACCGTCCGTGTCTGTGCGCAATTATCGCCATTTCCGACGAAGAATCGGCGGCACGGTGGTTGCACGTTGGTTGCGTGAATGGCCATCCCACCCACGAAGCGACCCCAGTGGCGAAAGAGCCGGTCTTGATCAGGACCCAGGATGACGTGATGAAATCCGCATCGAATCGACAGCGGCCTCCGGATAGCGTCCAAAGCGCAGACGATGTGGGCGCGCAAAGTCTTTCGGAACTGCGCAAGAAGTTCACAGCGCCGGGTCTCTGGCCCTGGGTTCGAGGGGGTCGCGCGGCTGGCTTTACGCTTATCGAGATGATGATCGTGCTCGTGGTGCTGACGATCGTTGGCACAATCGCATTCGCGGGGATGTCGCGCCACCGCTTTGAGGGCGCATATGCGGAGTTCACGGATGACCTTGCAGGAGCGCTTGTGCGCTCTCGCAACCACGCCATTGATTTTCAGACCCGTGTCTCGGTGACGATCTCCGCGGGCCAACTGATCGCGCGCAACGAAGAACCAGAGGATAATCCGGGGGATCCAGGGACCGACGCGACCGAGTTTTGGGCGGTGAACCGCTCTGCCCTCGAAGGTGGTCTTCTAGAAAACGAGGCGTGTATTCGGGGATTCATGGTGGGCGTACAAAAGGATGATGGTGATCTTCCGGAAGATTGTCTCGCTGGTGAGCAAACAATTACTTTTTTGCCCGACGGAAGTTTTGAGCTTGCCGGGACCGACTATCTCGACGGTCAAGGGGCGACCATGGTGGTCTCCGACGACCGTACCGAGACGGTCTACACGCTTATCGAAATTTTTCCGGGGGGTTATATTCGCACCTTCGACAAGGTGAGTGCTTAGGTGATGCTACAGGAACGAGACACAAGGTGCGTCGTGGGAGGGGCCAAACGATCCGGTCAACGTGGTTTTACCTTGGCGGAGATCATGATCTCAATGATCGTGTTCATGATCGCTATGGTGGGTTTAGTTGCGCTCGAAAATCGGGCGATCGATGCCCAGCGGGCATCGATGGAGATACGAGAGGCCGAACGGATCGCCCAGCGGGTCATGAGTGAGATGCAAACGACAGGGTTCGATGGTTTGGTGGTCCAGGATTTCGCCGACAACCTCAATCCCGAGTTCCCATACGATGATGAGAACCTCGATACCTATCGGCTCATCGACTACGGAGGCGTGCCGGCGGATAGGGATTCGGGGGGGGATGACCCGAGCGTTCCGGGTATCCGACCTCAATTTTTTTGGGTGGGGCGGTCGATCGAGCGTTTCCCGACCTCGGATCCACAGCCAGGAGGCGACCCCGAACTTGTCGATGCATTGCAGTTGCGGGTCGACGTGTTGTGGATCGATTTCAGCAATCCTCAGTTCCCCCCCCCCCATACCGCCAAGGTGGATGACCTTCGGCCCTCGATGAATACACCGGGCGATGGCGACTTCGAACCATGGGTTCGTGGAATTACCCTCAGCACGGTTCGTGTAAATGATGGCGCGGGGCTGTAAAAAGAAGATGAATCGATTTTCAAAACAGATCGACGTGAGCCCCGGCGCGCGAGGCTTCTCGCTGATTGAGCTGATGGTGGCGCTTATCGTTGCGGGGATCGTGCTCTCGGGAGTTTTTGCCTTCGGGACGATACAGCAACGTTCGGCCTCTCGTCATCGCGAGCATATTCGCGTTCAGCAGGCGCTCGAAGGCTCGATGCATTCCATGGCTCGCGACATTCGTGTTGCCGGCCTTGGCTTCGGTCGTCTTTGTTCGGAGATTCGCATTTGGGACGAGAGCGATGGTGGGCATCTTTTGAATCCGGGGTCTGTGGACGCCGACGACATCGACAGTGGAGAACTCATACGCGATGGCGTCACCGGTGAGCCTTATTGGGTGCTGCGCGACGGGCTCCAGGTGCACTGGCGCAGCGGCGTGGCTGATGGCGTGAGTTCGTTGTCCGGCAGCGAAGGGACCTCGGCCTCGACGACCAGCGCGGCGGATAGCTTTGATGTCATCCTCGGGGAGCGCAACTACACTGGGGGCGCAGGGAGCTTTGTGGCAGATTTTTCGGGTATCGATAAGCCAAGCTCCGCGAGCGATACGGTGCTGGCGTTTGAGTCTTCGGATGCCCTGAGCCCGGTCTCGGCCTCGGAGGATGAGTCTTGGATGCGTCAGCTTTTTGTCCCGGGGAGCTTTGTTCTTCTGGCTCATTTACCTGATTCGGAGAACCCGCTAGGTTTTCGTCCAGAGAGCCAAGCGCAATGTGCTCTGGTGCAAATCACGGGTGAACTCAAGGCCGACAACGACCGTTGGGAGCTGCCAATCACGGATCACTCCGATTTTAATGCCAACCTCGATGTGCTCTTGGACGGTACAAACAACCCCTCCGATGCCGACGCGGACGGTGACACCGGGAACGATTGGGATGACGACGTGATGACGGGGGATGTCGCGGTGATTCCCTTGGGTAGGCTTCGTTGGTCTCGCTATGAAATCGACTATAGCGTCCCGAGTCGGCCATATCTGGTTCGCTCCGACATTATTGGCTTCGATCCAGAGAGCGATAAAAAGGCAAATTCTCCGGAGGTCCCCGAAGACAACTACCCCGGTTGCGCTGGGGAGTGTCGATTGCCTCAGTTGAATTTGCCGACCCAGGATGGGTCCAATGTCCCACGCACCGCAATTGGTCCGATGATCGTCGACATGCAGGTGGCTGCGGGCTGCGACGGTTGGATCGATGAGGGAGATCTTCCGCTCGGCACACCTGGTCCTGATGACGGTTTCAGTGAGACAGGACAAGGAGCGGTGGCCAACCGACGAGTCGACGAGTTGGCCGATGAAGACAATCGCGGGAATGACGAATGGGTCGGAAACTCCCGAAACGAAGAGTGGGCTCCCGACTGTGTCTATCACGGCACCGCTGAACGAAATGTCGACGAGTGGGACGGTGTCGAGGGTGCTCTTGCAGCCTCTCGTTTTGCTCCGCAGGTCGTCCGTGTGACCTTGGTTGGGAAATCGGAAATCATGCCGGCGGTCTCGGCTTCCAACGTCGACCAAGCTTTTTATTCGCAGATCGCGCCGATCGAGGACCGACCGTTGATCGATGCGGTTGTCACCGGGCGTGACTATCAAGTGCTCACCGAACGATTCACTCCGCGAAATCTTCGCTGGCGCGACTCGTCCCATCGCTAAAGGCTACGAAGGACAATCAATATGCAGGTCAAACACCGAGTTCAACATCATAGCCAACGGGGGGCGACGATGGTGAGCGTTATGCTGCTGACTGTGTCGCTGATGACCGTTGCGCTCTTGGTTGTTCGCTCCTCATCGAGAGAACTCAAACAAGCCGGTGCGCTTGTGCAGCGGGAGCGCGCGTTGTTGGCAGCACAGGCGACCCTCGATTTAGCTTCGGCACGATACCGGCGACTCATCGAGAATGTGGCGGATGTTTCCGCGGTATTTTCAGGACATCTCGTGGGTCAATTCGCCAATTCGACCGGGATCTGCGACGACATTGAGAAAGATTGCATCCCTGGAGAGGGCGACGTGCCCCGGACCGGGCAGCGCAATACCGAACTGACAGGCAACTCCCAATGTGCGGGACGACCTTGCATGCGGCCAGGGGCTGTCGTGGTACTGCCCGGGAGTGACGATGCCGCGCCGATTCCGTGGGTGAATACGCCGCTCGCGGGACTTATCGCCGGAGGTGACGCCGATGCGGCCGTATCGTTATGGATACGCAACAACACTGCCGATGCGCTTCGTTATCGCGACACCGACCCGGGTGCACACTGGACCCAAGACCGGGACTCTCGCGTGGTCCTCACCGCGATGGCGACCGTCAACAACACCACTGTTGCAGTTGAGCAGGAGATTAGCTTCGCTCCAGGTCCGGGGCTGCCGATCAACAACATGGCGACTCCCGACGAAGGCTACGGCGGAGGGCACAACAACGACAATGCGTCCATTCGGATCTGCGAGGACGATTTCTTGTAGCTGGAAAGCTCTGTATTTTATCGAATCACGCGCTACTCTAGTGAGCGAGTGTCGATCGAATCGGAGCTTTCCCCAGTTGTCCGCGAACTTCTTGATGCCGTTGGTTACGAGCAGGATCCACCGCAGAGTCGCCGGGTGTTCACGAATCGAGATCTAGACTTGGACACCATTCAGGTCGTTGGTTTCGACATGGACTACACTCTGGCCCGTTATCGTCGTCGGTCGCTGGATGCGTTGACCATCGAGAAGACCGTCGAAAAACTTGTTGGCCGTGGATATCCGGAGGAATTGCAGAGTTTGCAGTACGATCCGGAGTTCGCCATTCGTGGATTGGTGGTCGACCGGCACCTGGGCAATATCCTAAAGATGGATCGACACGGATACGTGGGGCGCGCGTATCATGGACGTGGTCTGCTTGGGCGCGAGGAGCGAAAATTCATCTATCGCGCACAGCGGGTCGGTCAGGAGAAAGACCGATTTTTCTACGTCGACACGATGTTCTCTCTGCCGGAGATGAGCATTTATGCAGCGGTGGTCGATATGATCGATCGTCATCCTGAGCGCTGGCCAGGGGGTGCTCCGAGTTACTCGGAGGCCTTCGCTGACACCCGGGATTCCGTGGATCGATGTCACCAAGATGACACGATCAAGGCGGCCATCAAGTCGGATCCGGAAGCCTTCATCCGCGACGATACTGAGTTGGCGCTGGCGCTGCACAAGTTGCGGAAGGCCGGGAAGCGTCTCTTTCTGCTCACAAACAGCTACGCTCGTTTTAGCGATGCCGTTTTAGGCCATCTTCTCAACGGCCGGATCGATGGATATCCCCATTGGACCGACTACTTTGACTGGATGGTGATGGGGTCGAAGAAGCCACAGTTTTTCACAGAGACGAAGTTTTTTCAGGAGGTTGATCGAGACGACCGAGAGCTGGGTGATGCGGTAGCGGTGCCCGAAATGGGCAAGACCTACGTCCATGGTAGTCAGGCCGGGTTGCAGCGCGCCATGAACGTCGAGCCGGATGAGGTCCTCTATGTGGGAGACCATATTTATGGGGATGTGGTGAAGAGCAAAAAAAGTTCTGGCTGGCGGACCGTTCTCGTGGTCGCGGAGCTTGAACACGAGATTTCAATGCGGACGTCTTGGCGTACAGAAGTTGCCGAGATCGAAATGCTTTCGGACCTACGTGAACAGGTCGAAGAGGATATCTCTCGCCAGCGCCACTTCCTTCAGGGGCTGGGCCGTGCGGAAGAGACGGTCGAGGGTCTTCATGGGCTCGATGGCGAAGATGCTGCATCGCAGCTTCGTTCCCTCCACGTCGATGCGAACGACCGTCTTACCCGTCTTCGTGCCCATGAGGCGGAGTTGACCGCAACCCTCGATGCTCGAATCGCCCAGGTTGATCACGCCTTTAACCCCTATTGGGGGTCCTTATTTGCCGAGCGGCGGGACGCGAGCATGTTTGGGGCCCAGGTGGAGAACTTCGCGTGCCTCTACACCTCGCGTGTGAGCAATTTTTTGCACGTGTCGCCGGTTCGCTACTTCCATGCTCCGCATGGGTCTATGCCCCACTGGAAGGTGCGTTGATCGAGACGCGGCTTTGTCTTCTATAGTAGAATTTTGAGCAACACGAGCATTCCGACAAGCAGGACCGTAAAGCCGATCGTGAGCAGGTTAAAGTACTTGTCGATCAATCGCTTGGCCTGGGGACCAAAACGTCGAACTGCGGCGGCGACCAGAAAAAAACGTGCGCCGCGGCCAACGATTGACGTCGCTATGAATGCCGGAAGGTTCAGCTTGCCAACCCCCGCAGCGACGGTGAAGACTTTGTAGGGGACCGGAGAGAATCCGGCCACAAATACGCAAACGACGCCCCAGTCGTTGTAGTAGCCGACGATCGCGTCAAATTTCTCTTGGTGGAAGACGTGGGGAATGAGCAAGGGCTCGACGACCTCCCACATACCCCAGCCCAGGAAGTAGCCGAGAACCCCGCCGATCACCGACCCGGCCGTGCACCAGGCCGCAAACCGAAATGCACGTGTTGGTAGGGAGATCGCTAAGGCGATCAGCAAGACGTCTGGAGGGATCGGAAAAAAGCTCGATTCCGCCACGGCCAAGAGAAACAGTGCGGGAACTCCATAGGGCGTGTCGGCCCAGCGCAAGACCCAGTTGTATAGACGACGGACGATATTCGGCTGGGCGGTGGGCGTCGAGTCCTGGGTTGGGCGGGCATCGACTGAATCCGTGGGGTCGCGGTCGCTCACGCGCGCAACCTATCGCGGATCGTTGGCCGAGGCATCTTTTGGATGGAGCGCACCGACCGGGGTGCAAGGCTAGTCTGGGGCGACCACCACCATCTGCACGGTGGTTCCTGCCTCAGCCTGGCTTCCCGGTCTGGGGTCTTGGTGAAGCACGCGTCCGCCGCTTCGCTCTTCGTGCTCGCGGACCGTGATGCGACCGACTACGAACCCCGCGGTTTCGAGGGTGCGGATCGCCGCGGCGCGCGGTTTCCCAAGGACTCGGGGGACTTTGAGTGTTGCCGGCTTGGTGGCAACAAAGAGTCTGACGATCGATCCCTTCAAGGATTGGGCGCCCGGATTGGGTTCCTGACGGATCACTGTGCCTGGTGCCTCTGAAGAACGTTCTTCGGTCGGGTCTGGCACTTCGAAGCCCGCGGTCACGAGCTGTTCTCGGGCTCGACTCAGGGGGTGTCCAACGACACTCGGGACGGCCACGGCTTCTTTGGCGCTGGCGACGGTGACCCGAATCTCTTTGAGTCGAATAGAATCGCCCGGCTCGGGGCTCTGTTCGATGATCGTACCGGCCTCCACGCCCATTTGCTCGCGCTCTCCGTCCTCGATGATGGAGAATCCTTGATGTCGCCAGCGGTCACGGGCGTCTCGAACGCTCATTCCCACGATCATGGGTGCGCTTAGTTTGGCCGGCGTGAGCTCGGGAGATCGGTTCAGAGGGCTTCGATCGGTGGAAACGGCGGCTGCGGCGACCACGGGGGGGGCCGCTTTTTGTGAGAGAACCGTCTCCGAATGGAGACGGTTCATAAACGGCCCCAGCACAAACAAAACTGTGGTCGACGTCACCAACGCGATGACAAAGCTCTTGAGCGTATTTTGCATGTGTCCCGGTCTCCTCCTCCGCAGGAGAGGACTCTATCAGGAAACGAGCGATAACGGCCGTGAGCGAGAATTACAGCCTCTGAATCGAGCGAGCCGACGTTCCTGGGCAGTCCTCGGGCCGCGTTCGGGCCGCGGGCTCTCCGCGACTCGTTGCATCAGGCGGTGGGCGTCTCGCCAGGGATCCACGAGTGCATGGCGAACGGGATCCTTCAACTCCCAGAACCCTGGACCACGATTTTTGAGGCCGCATGCCGAGCTTCGGCGGATGCGTTGCTCTCATTTTCCTCTGTTCTCACAGGGCCCTCCAGATCAACTTTGACCTTCGTGCCAGCGGGGAAGTCACCCGAGAGTAGCGAGCGAGACAGCGGCTCGAGAATCTGCTGTTGCAAGAGGCGCTTGAGCGGACGGGCCCCATACTCTGGGTCGTATCCTTCGTGCGCCAGCCAATGGCGGGCCGAAGTGGAGATATCCAAGGAAAGTTCACGTTGCTGGAGGCGGTCCGAGATTCGTCGAATCTGGATATCGAGAATTTTTCCCATATGTTGCCGTTCAAGGGGGTGAAAGGTATGAATTCCATCGAGACGATTGAGAAATTCGGGACGAAAGTGACCCCGCAGGGCCTGGGTCCGAGCACGCTCTACAGCAGCGGGGTCCTTGATGTCGACTGCAAGCTCGCTCCCGATGTTGCTAGTCATCAGCACGATCGTATTTCGAAAATCGACGGTTCGCCCTTGGCTGTCGGTGAGACGGCCGTCGTCCAGAACCTGAAGGAGTAGATTGAAGACATCTTGGTGGGCTTTCTCGACCTCATCGAGCAGGATTACGCTGTAGGGACTCCTGCGTACGGCTTCAGTGAGTTGTCCACCCTCGTCATATCCCACATATCCAGGCGGGGCTCCAATGAGCCGCGAGACCGAAAATTTTTCCATGTACTCGCTCATGTCGATACGAATGACCTTGCGCTCGTCGTCAAACATGAACTCCGCGAGGGCCTTTGCGAGTTCCGTTTTTCCAACCCCGGTGGGCCCGAGGAAGAGAAACGATGCGATGGGCCGGTCGGGGTCAGAGAGCCCGGCCCGTGACATGCGAACCGCGGACGAGACTGCTTCAATCGCGGCTTGTTGACCGACGACTCGGGCGTGCAGGACCTCTTCCATAGAAAGCAGCCGTTGTTGCTCGCTCTCAAGCATTTTCGTCACCGGAATTTTCGTCCACTTGGAGACGATGTCGGCGATGTCTTGCGAGGTGACCACCTCTCGGAGGAACGAGCCCCCCTCTTGGGACTTACGAAGTTGCTCTCGGGCGGCCTCGCGCTCCGCATCGAGATCTCGGAGGGTTCCGTAGGTTAGTTCCGCCGCGCGGTTGAGGTCCCCAGAGTGCTCGGCTCGTTTTGCCTCGGCGCGGGCGTGATCGATACGTTCGCCGAGTTGCTTAATATTTGAGATTCGGTCCCGCTCCGTTTGCCAGCGTCCACGCATCGCCGCTGCCTCTTCTCGCAGGCTCGCCAACTCCCGCTCGACCTGCCGAAGGCGCTTCGATTGTTTAGGGTCGCTCTCCGTCTCCCGCAAGAGCGCCTGGCGCTCGATCTCGAGGCGGGTGATGCTTCGCTCCCGCTCATCGATCTCGAGCGGAACACTCTCGACTTCCATCTTGAGCCGCGCTGAGGCTTCGTCGATCAAGTCGATCGCTTTGTCGGGGAGGAAACGATTTTGGATGTATCGATGGCTGAGCTGGGCCGCTGCGATTAGCGCAGCATCTTGAATCTCGATACCGTGGTGGGTCTCAAACCGCTCTCGGAGACCTCTCAAGATGGCGATCGAGTCTTCGACGGAAGGTTCATCGATCATCACCGGTTGAAAACGGCGTTCGAGCGCCTTGTCCTTCTCGATGAATTTTCTGTACTCATCGAGGGTCGTGGCCCCTATACACCGGAGCTCGCCTCGCGCGAGCGCGGGCTTGAGCATATTTGCGGCATCTTGAGTGCCTTCCGTTCCTCCGGCACCCACCAGCGTGTGCAGCTCATCGATGAAGAGGATGATTTTCCCTTCGGCATTGGCGATCTCGACGAGCACAGCCTTGAGTCTTTCCTCGAACTCTCCGCGGTATTTCGCGCCGGCCACGAGAGCGGAAAGATCGAGCTGGAGGAGACGACGGTTGGCGAGGCTTTCTGGGATGTCACCAGAGGCGATGCGCAGCGCAATGCCCTCGGCCAGCGCTGTCTTGCCAACGCCAGGTTCTCCGATCAAGACTGGATTGTTCTTGGTACGTCGGGCGAGCACCTGGAGGGAGCGTCGGATCTCCTGGTCTCGACCGATGACTGGATCGAGCTTTTGATTGCGCGCAAGCTGGGTCAGATCGCGGCAGTATTTGTCGAGGGATTCGTAGGTACCTTCGGGTTCTTCGGTATCTGCACGTTGATGTCCCCGGACCTCCGAGAGCGCCGATAAGACTAGATCTCCGGTGCATCCCAGGCCGTCGAGCAACGTCGCCGCGAAGATGCGTTTACGCTTGGCCTCATCGGTCGTGAAGGCGAGAACAAGGTGCTCGGTGCTGATGAAGGTGTCTTGGAGCTTCTCACTTTCGCCCGCAGCGAGATCGAGCGCCTCCGAGAGCTCGTGAGACGGCCCATGGCTCGCGCCGCCGGAGATCCGCGGTTGTTGCGCAAACGCATCTTTGACCGCACGCTCTACGGCATCACTGTGGGTCCCCGCGCGTTCCAAGAGCGGGCGAGTAAGGCCGCCATCTTGCTGCAGGAGCGCCATCAAAAGATGTAGGCTGGTGACCTCCGGGTGGCCGAGTTCGCGCGCCATCGCTTGCGCGTGGGTGATGGCGTGGCGAGTCTTGAGGGTCGATTTTTCGGCGTTGAAAACGGGCATTAGAATCCGTGGTGTGCATAAGAGTGACACGATGTACGTCGCTCTGGCCGGCTTGGATCAACGTGAGTTCATCCTTCGGACAATCAACCCCTCACGCATCGATTCCTAGGTTGAGGTGGCGTAAGCATTGCAAACCTCTGTCAGGAGAAGTCATGCTCCACGTATGTGGGCACGAGGTCGTTTTAGATTGTCGTTTTTGTTGGGGCCTCTTTTACTCCATGTTGCGGCTTGTCCGCGAACCATTCACGAGGGCCCCGTGAATCCAGCGAATCTGTCGGTGGAGGGTTCATCGGACTCGGAACCGTCTCTCACTCCTATGGTTGAGATCGAAGAAGACCGCACGCTGTCCACGGTTCCATGGTTCGAAGGCGAGTTCGCGCAGGCCCTTGAATCCGCCGATTCGGCGGGGGCATGGGTCATGGTCGATGTGGGAGCGAGCTGGTGCGAGCCGTGCCGGGATCTTGAGCAAGCAGTCTTTGCCGACACCTCAGTGGGCGCGGCTCTCTCTACGGGCTTTGTGCCGATACGCATCGATGCCGATGAAGGCGAGGGTCCGCAGATCGTCGATCGCTACCATGTTCAGGTATACCCGACGGTGTTGGTCCTCGATGGTGCGGGGGTCGAACGGGGCCGGCTTGTCGAGTTTGATGGGCCGCAGCACTTCATCGCCGCGTTGGCGACGGCGAGCGACGGCGGGGACGTCTTGGCCACGTTGGCGGCCGAAGTCTCAAAAAATCCGAGCGACCTCGCTAACATCTATGCGCTCGGACTTCGTTATGCCCATGCTGCGAGACGGGATCGCGCGGAGGAGTTGTTTGCCCAAGTCATAGCGAAGGATGAAAACAATCGAGCCGGGTTGGCTGCGAAGGCGCTGCTCGACCGCGCGGTGTTTATCGATTTCAAGATCGATCGGGATGGGGACGCGGCGATCGCGGCCATGAGATCACTGCAAGGGCGGTTTCCCAACAGCGAGCCTGCGGTCAAGGCTTTTCGGCAGATTGGACGGGTGCTGAACTCGCAAGGCAAGCCCGAACAGGCGATTCGCCAACTCGAAACAATGATCGATGTCCGACCGGATGATGTCGACCTGCTCGAGAGTTACGGATGGTTCTCCTTTCGTGAGCGCTGTCATCCTGAGGCCGGACTTCGGGCAGTGCAGCGCGGGATACATCTTGCCCCTACGCGCGCAGGACTTCATGCCCTCGCCGCACAGCTTCACCACTTGCTCGGTGAAAATGCTGAGGCCGAGCTCAGCGCTTCGCGTGCGCTTGAGCTTGAGCCGAAGTCGGCCTACTACGCGCGTCAGCGCCTCAGGTTCTCGGGGCGGGTGCAGGAAACGAAACAATGAGCTCAACGCCGGTCCAAACTCCACTGCCACGTATTTGGACAGGTCGTGGGCGAGGGGCGACAACTTTTGCAGGTGTCCTGTCGATTTTTGTGGCGGGCACAAGCGTTCTCGTGCCGCGCCAGGCGGATGCGGCACTTCAAGTGGGCGCGAATTCGCCATCGACAGGGGGGGCCCCGGGAGGATATTGGGGCCTCGCAGAGCGGCGTCCCCCGGAGCCAAAGGATGGAGACGAAGAATTAATTATGGGGGGAGTCTTGCTTTCGCTCGGCGTTCTACGGGCCGGGGCGGGCTTGACGACCTTCCTTGCGGGCCGCCCGGATCACTGCAAATACGATCTCAAGTCCTGCGAAAATGTCCGTTATTATGGGTATGCAGGTCTTGGGTTCGGTGGTCTCATGCTCGGCACCGGCATCGTATTTCTCATTCTCGGCCAGGCCCGCCGCGAGCGCCATCGCAGGTGGAAATTGGACGGGTCGTTGGCGGTACTGGGGGAGGGCGGTCGATCCGGTTCCGTATCGTTTAGGTTTGATTTTTGATTTCCATTTCTATCAGACCGCGGATATCCATCGGTAGTTTTGGTATGGCGATTTGTTTGTTTTTGTCCGCGGCGTCGACGAGATAGGCTTGAGGGGCGCGAGCAATTTCGACCGTCGAATGCATACTCGATTATCTTGTGGTTGTGGTTGTTGATGTCGAGGTTGCCGGATTGGGGCGGACATGTATTAATACATACGGAAATCGCCCGCCGTCTGGTGTCTCGTCTCTTGGAAGGTCGACAAGGAGTTCTCGCAAATGAAGTTCAGCATAATCCCCCCCGCAGCCCTCGGTCTTATTCTCGTTGTATCCGCCTGCAAGTCCGGTGACGGCGATGGTGGACGCGCAGAAGGAAACGGGCCTGGTGCCGGTGGAGATGGGGATGGAGATGGAGATGGGGATGGCCAAGGAGACGGAGACGGAGACGGAGACGGAGACGGAGACGGAGACGGAGACGGAGA
>CAYTFJ010000026.1:10059-46727 GCA_964437075.1 uncultured Nannocystaceae bacterium | reverse complement strand
GTGCGCAACCACACGCGCTGGAGATCGGTTTCTTGTGCTCGGCTCCTCAGCTCAGCTCAGGCTGCGATCCACACCCGTTGAAAGCTTCAACGACAAGATCAAACAGGAACTTCTTCATCGACAAATCATGCCGACCGAGGAGACCCGAAATGCCATCGTGGACTCCATCGAGATGTTCTACAATGCCGAGCGTCTCCACTCGACCTTAGGTTACCTTTCTCCCAATCAGTTTGAATCCCAACACGCTGCCACAATCTTGGCTGCCTGAAATCAAAACTGTCCGAATTTGCGGAGCATGGTCAATGTTCCTCGGTCCCGAGCACTCCGTCTGCGGCCGCATCGTGCTCGACGATGTAGAGTTCGACCACCATCTTCAAGACCTCGCGCACCGCCGGGACGTTCGCCATCGCCACGTACAGCTTGCGACGACAGTGGCCCCAGCAGCCGACACGGACACGGTTCGTCTTGTCGCCGCTGACCTCGTTGTAGCCACTGTAGCCGTCGACGGTGAGGTAACCCGTGGAGTCGCCGATAAGCTCCTTGGCCATCTTTGCGCGGCGACTGGCGCTGAAGGCATACGCCAAAACCTTCCTCTCTCGCGCGGATTCCCGCGGATGCTAGCGATCGGCAACACCACAACCGGAAGTGCCCCACGCGGCGTCCCTGTAGTTATGGTACCGTCCAAGGCTGGGTGAATCAAACATCCCGAGGACCGAACAAAATTAGAGATCTGGTTACACTAAATTCTCAGAAAATTTATCAACATCTTTGTTGACATGCACCGGGGCGACGGGAGACGAGTGCCCCTCGTTTGACCGCTTATCTTCCACTCTTGGGTCTATCCTCTGATGATACCGCCATATCGACGACCTCCATGTCGAGGATTGGTCCGATCTCGAGTGGATCGATTGTCAGCTCGATTGCTTTGGGCGTTACCGGACAACTTTCCAGGCAAATTCCGCATCCGATGCATAAATCTGTGTCGATTGCTGGAAGATCTGCGATTATTTTGAGAGCGTTTTCTGCCCCGGGCGGACAGCGACCGCCACAGGCTCCACATTCTGGACCCAAGTAGGGAAGGCAGCGGCCGGGGTCGATCAATGCGTGACCAAAGAACCACGAGCGCATTCCTTTTGTTTGGACCAACGCACCCTCTGTACAGGAAAGGATGCAGGGAAATTCTTCGCATAAATGGCAAGCTCGTTCTTCGAGTACCATGACAGGCGTCCCTGAGCCTGGCTCTACGTGGTCAGCAAGGGTGTGGATAGCATTCTTGGGGCAGGCTACGACACAGTCGTCGCAGGCCGTGCACAGCGCGAGGAAAAGACGTTCTTCCACGGCCCCTGGTGGACGTACGCGAAAGGGAAGAATGGAAAGTTGATCGCGCTGACTTCGACTGTTGAATCCAGAGCCCACGAGGTCGCGTCGTGAGAATTTTCGACGCATGGTCTAGATTCGCCCTACACGCATGTTCATATCAAGCACCATTAGCGAGAGGCCCGCGGTGGAGACTAATACCATAATTGCAAGCATTGGCAATAGGCTGCGGACCGCCATTTTTCTGTCTGAGAAAAGACGTCGGCTCGTGCGATGAGCGACGACAATACCTACGAGGTGTCCGATGACAATCAACAAAATTTGGAGATACCAAGTGACGGTGTCGCTGACGAGATGTCCCAACTGCATATCTGCGGTACCAAATAGATTCCAACCAATATTGAGAGGATCGCTCAACATTGGGACGATGGCACCTCCTTCCATCAAGATGTGCATCAGGTTGTGAGATAGGTGGTAGAAAAGAGCGACGGGCAGCAATGAGTACGCGTAGTGCAAGAACATTGTTCGTGCTGTGATGCCGGATCCGCGGGTCATTCGCTCGGCCAAAAAACCGCTGAGCACATAAAGAACCACAGGGATCGAACATACGATAATCATCCCCACTGTGAAGTTGAAAGCGTGAGGGGTCCCTAGTGTGACATCCATCCACCGCAGTAGACTGTTGTTTCCGGGGGTGAAATCCTCCCAAGCGGTGGTCATGGAGAATCCGTGAAAAAGTGTCAGTGCGAGTAAAGATATGCACATCCAAGACTCGTCCGGACGAGTGCGCATTTTTTGGTAGAGATCGCGGGCGAACGGTCGAATGTTAAATGCGACATTGTTCTTGTCACAACTCTTAACGCACTCTGTGCAGAGTGTGCACATTGTCGCATTGTTGACGACTTTTAGAGAGATTCCAGTGGGACAGGCATAGCCGTCGCCTCCGCCTCGTAGACACTCTTGCGTTTTGCAGGTGGCACAAACCTTCGGGTCCTTGGCTCGCAACTCGATTGGTGCAAAATTCGCATACATACCGCTAATGCGACCAACAGGACACAGGTGAGCGCAGAATGTCTTTTTGTTGAAGAGGAGAGCACAACCTACCGCAAGGACAGCCATGGAAATGCCCATGTAGGCGGTCGAACGTGGATCCGATGTGACCCCGAGACCCAACTCGGCCCAAGTCAACAATGTAAACAGAGCAATGGCCGGATACATATTTCGAAAGGTTTTTGGAACCTTAAGACCTAGACTGATAGATTGAGTCTTGCGAGCAATACTCAGTCGGGAAGCAAGGTTGGCGAGACCGTCCCATGGGCATGCAAAACAGAATGCGGGTCCCATTACTGCAACCATGAACACCAATCCCCCCCACCATATGGTCCAGACGGCTACGGGGGTGATGTTCCCGATGCGATTTCCAAACAAACCTGCGTAGATTAGAAAGAAGAAAACTACAACCATCATCAGTTGCGGAACGGCCTGAAACCACCGATTACGGACCAGGCTATAGATGAATGGATGTGCAATCAAATTGATGCGACGGTCTTTGCCATGGCTTCGGCTTCCCAGGATTTCAACGAGAACAAAAGAAAACAAGAGTATTGCCGTCACCGCCGCAAGGAACATCCATAAGGGCATTCCGCCCATGATCATAACTTGCTCACCCGAGGCGGTCTCGACAGTCAGCATAGATGCCGACATCTCAGCGCCACCTGCATGGCATGGCATGTTGGCCATCGGATCGGTTGTGAGTTCGGTCCCGGGCTCAGGTGCTAGGCTGAGCAGGGGCGAGAGGAGACGCGGAGGGATCGTGAGGTTCATGGCGATTTTGGTATCAGCAAACGAGAGGGAAGTGAGACGATATCAGGGGGCTCATCGTTGGTGATATCGATATATTCACCATCATTGATGTCGCTGGGTCCTACACCACTTTCCTTCATCCGGAGTGATCGACCACGTCGCGAACGACCCAAGATGGCGAGTACGAAAACGGGAAGAAGAGGTAAGGTTAGTCCTAGGATGAGTGACCACGAGATTGAATCTTCGGCAAGGTCTATCTCAAATTCGAGACGTGGACTGGTTTGTGATCCTGGAATATGTGCGACGAGTTCATAGGTGCCGCTCTCGGGCATTGTTTCACGTGTTGAATAGATGATCTCTTCATTGACTCCGTCTCTGTGGTACCGAGCCACGATATCGCCGTCGAAAAAAATCTCGAAATCAACGGGCCCCAGATATGCCTGATCGGCAGTAAGATCGTAAAGATAGCTAAATATCTTTACATCGTGAGGTGTGTCGGACTCGGCACGCTCGTAACCCTGAAAATTAAAAATAGTCGCACCCAACTCCCAGTTTCCATCGATAACAACTTCTTCCTCGGTCGGGACCTGAGGGTAATTGTCATAATAACCATAGTGGGGTAGACCTTTGTTATGATGCGCGTGGGCAACGGTGGGCGAGAAGGCAATAATAAATAGAATCGTCGAGATTATGGGTAGACTAAATCGGCGTTGAAGCTTTCGTTCGGGGCATACGGGAACACATTTTCCGCAGTTGTCGCATCCAGGGAGATGGGTCTGGTCACGAGGAGAAAGTTGATAAGGGCATACCATGATGCAAGCCTGGCATTTCTGTGGGCAAGCGACTGCGTTATCGCTATGCAGAACTAGGCGCGAGAAGTGGCCAAGTTTCTCGAGGAGAAAACCCTGTGGGCAGAGATTGTGACAAAAAAGACCTGGCGCAAAAAGTGCATCAGTCATTAGCCATCCAAGGGGAAGTGCGAAGAGACCCGCTGTGGTTCCTGCGGTAATTGACATATACAAGCTTGCACCGACACTTACATAGGGTAGAAAGATGTACCACACGCCCATGCCTGTGGATATGCTAGCAAGTAGTCCGCCGAGCAAAATCCAGCCACCAAGACGTGTTTTCATGTGCATACGAGGAAGTGGAATGTTGAGCCACAACAATCCTCCACGAAGCAGTTGGCCAAGCTCGAACAAGAGGCGCATTGGACAAATATGGCTGCAAAAAATCTTTCCTAGCACTGCCGCAATGAGCACGGTTGTCAAGCTTCCGAGTAGCAATGAGACCTGCATTGAACCGGTGACAAGTGCGTGAGAGAGAGTTAGAATTGGATCGGTAGTCTCAAAACCAAAAAAACGAGCGGACCAAGGCATGCCGAGCATGCCGAAACTAGCTTCATAGGAATCTCCGAACAGTTCAAGAGTCGATTCGTTGATGGCATACAATGTTGCCCAGAACTCACCTTCCATGAGTTTGACTAAGCGGGGATGATTGTGCGCGATTTTGTAGTTGCGCCAGTAGCTCCCCATCGCCGCATAAACGATGAAGGCCACGACTCCTAACTGGATGGTGTGCCGGAAAGCTTGGGGCGCCATGCGCGCAATGCGCCGGCGCCTCATGCTCACCTAGCCTCCTTGTTAGGAATTTCTTTCCTAAGGTTGGTTGGAGAAGGACGACGATAGCCGTGGCCGTCGTCACTTAGAATAGGAAGTCTTTTTTTCCGCGAGACAGCATCTCGCTGAGCAACCTGCTCTCGGGGTACGACTCGAATGGCTTGCGGAAGATGTAGACAAGCTTGTTCGCAAAGGCCACAGCCCACACAGACATCTGCTTGCACGATCGGAGTCTCAAAGACTCCGATCTTCATGGCTTCACCTGCAAGCGGACATGCACGATAGCAGGCACCGCATGTCCGACCATGAAAACTATAACAGAGGCTCTCGTTGACCCGTGCAAGGCCCATGTTTACATCCTTTTTCCAGCCATCACGAGAAACTTCATAGGATCCGATCGCTCCCGTGGGGCAGGCTTTTGAACATTCACCACATAATGTACATCCACGTGTGCGGGCATGAATATAGGGGGTGAATGCCTTGTCCAGGCCGTCCTTGAGTGCATAGAAATCGATACACCCATTCGGGCAAGCATCGCCGCAGCGAAAACAACGTGCGCAGGAACTTTTAAATTCTTTTTCTTGAAGCGCGCCTGGTGGTCGCAGATGATTCCCAGGCCGTTTTGTTTTCTCTTGTCCAAGTACAGCACCTGCTGCACCGAACGCGCCTGCGATTGACGCGCCAATTATATTGCGGCGGGTGATACCCATGTGTAACTACACCTTCTCAATGCGTGCAGCCAACTTCTTGAAATCGACTTGGCCACTGACGGGGTCATAGGCGCGATGGCTGACGGCATTGACCATCCACTTGTTTTCCTTCGGATCGGCTGAATCAGCAACTGAAAGGTTCCAGGGGCTAAACATATATCCCTTTGGGACGGTATTGCGCGCGGGCTTTACTTTAGAGTCAAGGCCGATCGAGGCCCGTGCTTCATACTCGCCTCTACGCGTGATGAGTCGAACCCAGTCACCGTCGGAAACACCGAGTTCTTTGGCATCCTCGGGATGCATCTCGACATATTGCTCGGGTACAAGGTGACGAGTCGTTCCTGAACGGATTGTCTTAGCAGTGTGAAAATGCTCGTACACCACCCCCAGTCCAAGCCAGAAGGGGTACTTGTCTTTTGGAATATCTTCCCACTTTTTTCCCAAGTGGTCGGCATCTGGAAGTTCTGGGGTTAGGCCATTGTCTCGTGCCTTGACGAGGATTTCAGGATGATCTTCAAAGTAGTATCCCTCTTCAGTGCCGGCTCGTCTAAGCTCTTTAATGATTTCTTCACGACCTTCATAGTTTTGTTCGCATAGATGTATATGGAGTTTTCCGTCGTCGGTTCGGAACATCCCGTAGGGCTTGTCGGCCCAATTGCCCTCTTGGCCCATGTAGCGTCGCTTCGTTCCGCCGGCCTTGGCAATGTCATAGGTTGGGGCTGGCCACTGGATGCCTCGGTGCTGTCGGATTTGATCATAGAGACCGACACCATCTTTTTCTTCCACCTCAAGCATTCCTGTAAGATCAGCATCAGAACCTTTTGAGGCTTTTACGATATCTCGAAAGACATCTTCTGGATTATAGAATCCATTTTCCATTTTTTTGTATGGAAATATTTTGTCCCCATCGAGTCCGAGTGCGTTGGCGATTCCTCGACCTTTGTCGATCACCATATCCATATCAGGAATTGTCCCCTTGATGGGATTTGCCGTGCCATCGGTTACATAAAAACGGCGTTCTGATTGAATGTAGGTCCCACCGACCCATTCTCCCCAGGTGGCGGCAGGCAGAATTACATCGGCAAACAAGTTGTTGGGTGCATGACGATAGATCTCTTGGACCACATTGAAGGTTTTTGTCAGTGCGGGGCGCACGAGAGTATTTTGATCGGGAAGATCGATGTGTGTGGCGTAGATCATAAACATCGCCTTCACGTCGCCTTTAAGCGCTCGTTCCATCATACCGATAGCCATACCCTTATTTTTCAATTTGGCGGTCTCTGCCAGACGTTCCGGGGGTACACGCCAATGCTCGGCAATGTGATTTCTCCACTTCTCATTTCCGATGCTCTGGTTGAAAGGAAGACGTGAGGTTAGACCGCCCGTGAGACGCTCTCCCATCGCGTTGGGTTGGCCCGTCATAGAAAAAGGTCCACAGCCTGGACGTCCAATGTTGCCCGAGAGCGCCATCAGGTTGACAAGGCCAACGGTGTTGTTTTGGCCATGAATGTGCTGGTTGTACCCAATGCCCCAAAACGAGAGCACACCGCCCTTGCCCCGTTTTTTTCCCTTGATCGATGCCTCTGCCCACACGGCTGCGACCTCTCGCAGATACTTGGGATCGATCATCGTGTACTCTTCGCGCTGCTCGGGTGAGTAGCGCGTCTTGCAGGCCTCGACGTAAGTTTCCCACCCGGTAGTGTGGTTCTTGATCAAATCCCAGTCAATTGCCTCTTCATGGTCGGTTAGAAGGCAATGAGCGATCGCATTGTGGATTGAAATGTCACCGTTGATGGTGCTAAAATGATACGAATTTTTTGGATCAACTTCTTCGTAGCCCTGTACTGTTCCGGTGCGACGGGGGTCGACGACCAGAGTTGGAATACCGGTCTTCGCTTTGTGATCGGCATTCCGCCAAAATACGATAGGATGTGCGCCGCGGGCATTGTGTCCCCAGTGCGTGATCATGTCGGATAGCTCGATATCCTCGTAGGAAGTGGGCGGAGTGTCGCTTCCGAGGGTCTTGAAGTATCCCGTGACAGCCGAGGTCATGCACATGCGTGCATTGGCTTCAATGGTGTTTGAGCCCAGCACACCCTTCATGAATAGGTTCTCGAGCCACTGGCCCTCGACCGGAAGTTGACCTGAACCATAGAGTCCGACTGAATTTCCGCCGTGCTTTTTGACGATGCCAGCGATCTGCGCAACAATAAGATCATCGGCTTCTTCCCAAGTTGCCTCACGGAACACATCATCACTGAAGTCTCCCTTGGTTGCGCTCTTGTGCCCCGTGAGGATGTCGGTCATGTCCTTGCGGATGAGTGGCTTTGTCAGACGATCCACGTAGATGGCTTCGGCCGATGCCAACCCTTTGATACACTGTAGTCCTTTGTTTGTCGGGTGTTTAGGGTCGGGCATCATGCCGACAATTTTCCCTTTTTCCACCTGGATCAGCGTGCCGCACCCAACTCCGCAGTAGGGGCACTGTGCGAGGATATCTGTCGCGGTCTTCTTCGGGGGCGGAGCGACGTTTTCGTTGAGATCGACCGGCTTCTCCCCGTGTGCGATGGTGTCTTTTACACCACCGACCCCCTTCGTGTCGTTCTTGCCTCCACAGCCGACTGCGGCGGTCGTGCCGGCGACGACGCCTAGTGCCGCGGAGCGTTTGATGAAAGAGCGACGCTTGGTTTTTCCGGTGAGCAAAGGTTCTTCAGGAGGGGATGAGCGTAGTTCCTGCTCCTTGCTTCCGTAGAAGGGGTTCTGGTCTTGGTCTTGGTCTTGATTTGCCATAGGTAGTGATGAAGTTCTTGAATCCAAAGGTTGAATCGAGGGCTTACCAAGCAGACTTGCGGAGGTAGGCGATTACATTTTCGATCTCTTCGTCGCTAAGATTGGCGACTGCGGTAGGACTGTCTTTCTGAAAGCTTCGCATCTGTGTTTGGTCCTTTCCGTTCTTAATGATGTGGCGTAGGTATCCGTTAGTGACACTGTCGAGGAAGGGCTTCCGAACAATGCCGGTGCCGCTGCTAGCCTCCGAATACCCTGCACCGTTGCGACCATGGCAAGCGGCGCAGATTGCCAGATATAATTTTTCGCCCGCGTTGGAGTCGCCCTTGCAGGGGGACTCGTCTAGTTCGACTAGCGTGTGGGGAGCGAGGGTACGTAAATATGCGACGACGGATGTGATGTCCTCGCTGCTCATCGCATTTTTCCATGCGATCATGGTGGTCCCGCCTCGACCGTTGGCGATCGTGTTGGTCAGCATCTCATCGCTTGCAGCCGACAGAAAGGATTTGCTGGCCAGTCGAGGACCCATTCCTATTTTTCCTTCACCCTCAGGACCGTGGCAGGCTGCGCAATTAACGAAGAGCTCCTTGCCCTTGACAGCATCTCCAGCCGTCGCAGCAGCGACGGCTTTGGGGGGGAGACCATCATCAACCTTTGAGACCGCTTTATTTTGAATCTTCGCCGTGCTCTGTTGGCCACCGTCGCAAGCAATCGCACCACACAGCGTTGACATGAGGAGAATGGAAGCGTGTAGTACAAAGGTTTTGGGGGCGTACGCATTTGAGATGGTTCTATGCATGTGACACCTATACTGAAGGAAGTTGTCAGGACCCCGCGTACCCAACTTTAGGAGAGAATGCGACGTCCGGTTATTCGGCATTCGGAGTCGGGGCACGCAGGTTTTTCGCGATGGTCACGGCGGTGCTTGTAGGGCAGTTTTCCCCTCTTCGGGGTACAGAGGCAGGGGATGTCTCTGCGAGGCGCTACACTACGATTACTGTGTGGTTGAACGGGCTGATCCGCACTCTTCCTTTCAATTCTGGACCGAGATCATGTTTTGCATGCAAATTCTTCGTCGTAGCTTTTTCGTGGCTTTTTTTTCGGTGTTCGTGACCTTCTCGTGCACAAGGGGACGAGAGCGGGCACCAAAACTAGACGACGCTGCAGCTCAAAAAGAGTCGGCAAGCGGAGATTTGAAAAAGATCACCGAGAATTTCAATCGGGTTACAGCCGACCGTCATGCGGAAAAATATGCGCCTTCGAGCGAAGAGGTTGATGCAAATATTTATGAATCAGAGATCGCTCGTGCGGAGCGCTGGATTGCTGGGCCTGACAAACCGTCTGGGATCGGTGGTGCGACACGACCCCGCGTTGTTTTGCTGACTGCAAGTTGGTGCCAGTGGTGTCGGGTGTTGGAACACGATGTCCTGCCAAGCTCGAAACTCGATGCCGCGTTGGCCCGCTACGATACGTTCGAAGTCGATGTCGATGCCAAGCCTCGATGGTTGGACATTCCTGGTTTTGAGGGTCTACCAACTTTCGTGTTCTTTGATCCAGAGGGACGGCATGTACTCACAAAGGGTGGCTACCGGGAGGCTGATGAGCTCCAGTTGATCTTGAATGTATCGTGCGATCGGATTTTGTCGGGAAAAATTGAACCATATGTTTCGGTCGGGAAAATGCGGCGTCTCGGCCGTCGAATGGTTCCTGAAACGGCAGCATTGGAGCTCGCTCGGCTAGAGAAGTCAGCTTTCATCAGCGTGAACTCTCAGGATGGCGGATTTCTCAGTCCTGCGCGTCATCCCTATCCGGATATGTTATTGGCGCTTGAACAGTGGTCGGGGCATCCGGCGCGAGTCGATGCTTGGATCAAGCTGACGATCGCATCGACCCTACGCGGAGACTCCCCGCGATTGCGGGGTGACTCTCCTAGGGATATGGCCTTCGATGCAGAGGATTTGCGTACGCTCAGTCGTGTCGGGCCGGAGGGGGGACGCCGTTGGATGCGGGGCATTGAACTGTTGCGGCGTATGGATGCCTATCGCGGTCTGCAAGATCCTTTCGATCATGGTGTGTTTCGCTATGCGTCGGGCCCCGGTTGGTATCACCCTCACTTTGAACGACGGGCAGTGGATAACCTTGCTTGGGTTTTGCTCCTGCGTGCACGTTTCGATCACGAGCGCGCTGATAAAATTGCAAAGTTCTCTGCAGATGTTTTCGATGATCAGGGATTGTTTAGTTTTGCTCAGCGTTCCGACCCCTTCTATTATCGACTTTCCGGTTCGGAGCGTCGTGATCTTGCATCGCCACGTGTATCGAGACCATGGAACCTTGAGGTGCAAGCACGTGCTGCACGTGTTTTTACTGAACGGTGTGGCCTCTTGATGAGGGTTCCCATCGATCGTTGGCCACGGGCGCAGTGGACCTTGTACGGGGAGGATGAAAACGCGGCCAATGCCACGCCTGATGCTGTGGGAGAGTTTTTATTGGCATTGGCGAGTTGTGAACGTCGAGCGGCGATACCTAAGATGAAGGGGCGCGCACGCGCACTCGCTATCACCATCGAAGAGCATTGGGAAGATGAAGCCCTGCCTTGGAACGGTCGTTTGTTTCGTCTTGCGGCTGGAATATGTGCAGCCCATTTTAGGGGCTGCGCGAGGGCTCTGTCCGCGACGGAGGGTCTGAAATTGGATTTACACTATCCACCACCATTTAGTGACCTGGAAAATCTTGCCAAGACCCGTCGTCGGTGAGTGATTTGGATCCGATTGTACGGGAACTCGTGAAGTAAGAAAATGATCTAGATTCAACGACAAAAATGGAAGGCAAATGTCAGGGAATCGTGAGGAGGCGTCGAATACAGAAGAGCACGTTGCAGTGGGTTATCAAAAATGCCGTTACCTGTTGCGTGGGCGGTAGGAAAAGTTGAAAGATCAAACGAGTCCGACTTGACCGAATACGGCGAATGTTCGCCTAATTTATCCATGTCGTCGTCGCCCCATATTTGGCCGCCGCCACGGGTGAATTAAGTTGCTCGCGTGGCCCTGTGCACTATGGGGATTGCATGGGTTACGGGTTCTTACGGCGCGGAATTCGGCTTCCGCAACCTCCCCCGAAGGTGGTTGTCGCGGTGGTTGTGGTGTGGGCGCTGACGCTGGTGTTTGTCGATTGGGGTGCCATGCTGAACGCACGCACAGTCCTTCCGTTGGTCCGCGAAGTTCGACATTGCTTGCACGAGACTCGTCCTTTACCGGCACAGGTCTCCGCGTGGGTCGGTCGAGGTGCAGTGATGCGGGTACGGGAAGTCGCGGAGAAGCCCGAGGGTATCTGCTACCGGTTGGAGGCCGAGTCAGGGGAAATGGGGTGGGTCCCGTGGCATCCCGAACACCTGTCGTCTGCAGGAATCGACGTGCGCCTTCGGTGGTAGAGAGCTCAGGTTTGACCACCTGGACCGATGTCGGCCCAGAGACCGCGTCGGTACTCCCGAACGGCCCAGAGCGCTTTGATGCTGAAGGCGAGTGGTACGGCCACCCATACACCGAAGGCACCGAGACCCGCAGAGAACGCGAACATGTAACTCGACGGAATTTGCACGACAAAGGTCACGGCGGTGTTGATTCGTAGACCAATTTTTGTCGCTCCGGCGCCACCAAAAAGCCCCGTGATGGCCACGTAGAGGCCAATGGCAGGCATGGAAATGCCGAGTAAACGCAGCCAATCAACCGAATGCTGGCCCAGTGATGAGTCCGGATCGACCCCGAAGATAGCGATGATCGGGTGGGCGAAGGCCACCATGACCGCGCCAATTGTTGTCATGAGCACGATGCATAGCCATAGGCCAGACCTGAGGACTCGTTTTGCCCCACGCAGGTCCTTGGCACCGAGCGCCCGGCCCACCATGGCTCCAATGGCTTGGCCGACGCTCATTCCAGGCACGAAGGCCAACGCCTGGATTCGAAGGCCGATGCTATGGGCGGCGACCGCGGTCTGGTCGAGGCGTCCGAGCATGCCGACGATGGACAGTAGGGCAGCATTGAGAACCAGAACATCGGCGGCGGCGGGCCAACCAACCCGGATAAGTTGACTGGCGAGCGGCTTGTCGAGCGCTTGGGGCCGGTAGCTAAGTGGGAGGCTCGGGACGACGTTACGGTGCAGCAAGACAGCGATAAATATTACCGCGCATCCCTGAGAAATAAGCGTACCGATCGCGGCGCCAAGACATCCAAGCGCCGGGAGACCGAAATTCCCGAGGATGAGGCCGTAGTTCAACACGACGTTGAGCCCATTGAGGCCAAGGGCGACGGTGAACGCGAGCCGCGTGTTTCCGACCCCGCGCAGCGCCGCGGCGAACAAGATGTTTAGATAGCCGAAAATCGTGCCGCACAGGAGTGGACGTAGGTAGTCGAGGGCCGGACCTAGTGTTGACGAAGAGGCGCCGAGGAGCACGAGCAGTGGTTTCGCCAGAAGGTTGCCGATCACCGCGACAAGCACGGCCAACAGGGCGGTGAGCTGGACCGATTGTTGAAAAATGTGGCTGACGCGGGCCTTCTGTTTTGCACCATGGGCACGCGAGACAAAAGCGACGGTCCCGATAGTGAGTCCGAACATCGCTACCATCAGCAAGAAAAGCAGTTGCGACGCGTAACCCATGCCGGTGAGCGCAACCTGGGCGTCCTCGGAGTGACCCACCATCGCGGTGTCGACCGCCAGCGCCAGAACCTGAAGCACATTGAGACCGATGATGGGCCAGGCGAGTGAAAACAGGCTCTTTGAAATTTCGAGTCGCGTCGATGTTTCGCTCGGTTGCATGGCGATGGCTTGCACGGTGTCGGCGAGAAGAGACTTGTAGCGCAAGAATCGTCCCAGACCAGCCGGGGACGGTCATGCTCCCGAATCAGACCGCCGTAGGGGCTTGAAGAGCGCACGACGCGGGAGATTGGATCGGGGGCGGGGGATGGGAGCGGGGAATCAGCGAGCGAAGCGTGAGCGTAGCCCTGAACGATCGACTTTACCGAGATGCGTCCGGGGGAATTCATCCAGGAAGAGGACCTTACGAGGGTATTTGTAGGGTTCGAGCGTCACCCGTACGTGTTCTTGCAGCGTCGACGCAAGGGCCTCGCTATCAAAGTCGGGGACTTCGTGGGCGACGATGAACGCATAGGGCTTCGTGAGGCCGTCTTCAGAGATTCCGACGACGGCGACCTCGCGTACGGAGGGGTGGCGGATCAGGCAGTCTTCGACCTCGGCGGGCAATAGCCATTTACCAGCGACCTTGAGCATGTCGTCTCCACGGCCGCAATAGTGAAAGTACCCGTCCTTGTCGCGCCGTATCATGTCGCCTGAAACGTACCAGTCACCGCGAAATGCGGCGCGTGTTTTCTCCGCCTGTTGCCAGTACTGCTGGGCACGAGAGTGGCCCTTCACCCACATCCAGCCCACCTGTCCATCAGGGAGATCTCGACCTTGCTCGTCTCGAACTCGAACTTCGAAGCCCGGAACAGCCATTCCGAGCGTCCCGGGATGGACCTTGCCGGGTCGATTGGTCAAAAAAATGTGCCACATCTCTGCGGTGCCCATTCCATCAAGAAGCTCGACCTGGGTGACCTCGCGCCACACGCTGTGAAGCGCGGGCGGTAGTGCTTCTCCGGCGCTCGTTGCGAGGCGGAGGCTCGACCAGTCGGTTGTCATTGCTTGTTTGTGGGCGACGATTTTTCCGATGAGCGTCGGGACATTGATGAGGATCGTTGGTTTGAATCGATCGATTCGTTCGAGCACGGCCTCGACGGTGCATCGACCCTCAAAAAGCACACATGCGGCGCCCACAGAGAAGGGGAAAAATAGGTTTGATCCGAGAGCGTATCCGAAAAACAGCTTCGGAACTGAGAGCGTGATGTCGCTCCTTTTGTAGCCAAGCACCCCGTGTGCATAGAGTCGTGTCGTGTTGGCAAAGGAGTGATGGCTCTGGACGACGGCCTTGGGCTGACCGGTTGTTCCCCCTGTGAATAACCAGACCGCCGCATCGTCACGGTGTGTGGGAAAGTTCTCAAGAGTCGGAGTCTGGGCCTGTAGACGCGCGGTGAAACTCGCGGTGCCGACGACCATGTGGGAAAGCAGATGGCGAGTTGCCCCGGTGCAGGCCTTTACGAACGGTTCTGATGTCCGAGCGTCCCCCAAGGCCACGCGCGCCCGTGTGTATTCGAGAAAGTGTACGAGGGCTTCTTCGTTCGCCTGGGGGTTCACCATCACGACAACGGCCCCGATTTTAAGGGTGCCGAAGATCGCTGCGGCCATTTCGATGCCGTCGCCCAAGGCGATCAATACACGTTCTTCGGGACGAATGCCGGCATGTACAAGGAGATTGCCGTAGCGATTGGCGATCTCTTGGACCTCTGCGTAGCGGTAGGTCCGGTCATCGGTGACGATTGCCGTCGTATCTCCGAGCCCTTCCTCGACACGGGCGTCTAGAAAATAGTGGGCGATGTTGAAGCGGGTAGGAATCGGCTCGGTCATTGACGTATCTCTTTGATGAAGATCGGATTGCAGATCGATCCGCCGCTTAGCGGTCGGGGGTGTCTGGAGTCCCCGCCTTGAAACCGTAGCTTGCCGCATTTTTCAGGTCAGGCTGTGCATCCTTGCGAATAAGCAGGGTTCTTGTGGCCCAGATGTCTCTAAAAATACGGTATTCGAGCGCTGTCTTGTCGAGGTATGCGACACCGGCCGATCCACCTGTGCCCGTTCGGTTGCCGATCACACGTTCGACCATTCGTGCATGGCGCTGACGAAAAATCACGAACGCCTGCTCAAGCGCGACGATGGCATCGAGAATGGCCCTTGGCCAGGTGAGCAAGGGCAGCTCTCGGTAGCTTTCAATGAAAAGCAGGGCGGCACGCACCCGTCGGGTGTAGTCGCGGCGCTCGGTATCGCCACCGGCTTCTTCGACATCGTCGGCCATCAGGTGCCGGCGGGCTCCTGCGGCCTCTTTTGTATAGCGCTCACCGAGCCGAACCTTGTCGGCCTCGGTGAGTGCAAATGAGGCCGCCCGTTGCCCTAGAGAATGGGCCTCGGCCTCGCTCGCTCGGGAGTAACGGTCGATAAAATCCAAGACGATCTCGGCGTCACCGGGATCTCCGGGACTGGAGCCTTCGATGGGGGTGCGATGCAGCCATCCGGTCACCGCGGCGAGCAAGGTCGGGGTGTCCTCAAGCCGCGCACGAACCCGTAGCGATGCTGGAGACTCGCTGCCATCGTGGTTGAGCAGGGCCTGGAGATAGGTCTCGCTGCCAAGAGAAATTCTGTCTTTCATCTCGAGGCCGAGAAGAATTTCGACTTCCCGAAGCTGGGCGGACTGGAAGCCACTGGCCGGGTACAATTTCCCTCGAAATGCAAGATAGTCACGGGTTGTGAGCGTCTCCATCAAGGCGAAATGGCTCGACAGATGTCCAAGGATCTCGGTGACACGCGTAAGGCCACGAACGGCCTCGCCCATCGCATCGTCGGGGACGACGGGGGCTGCAAAAAGATCTCGAGCGGTCACCAACTCACGAAGGATGAGTTTAAACCACAGCTCATCGATCTGATGGATCGTGATGAAGAGCACCTCCTCATTGGCCAGTGTCTTCTCGTCGGTCGACAATCCGTGTTGGAGGTCGAGCAGTTCTTCGATCTTTGCGTAGCCCCAGTAGGTTGTTGGTTGGTCGTTCATCGTGGTCCTGTGGTCTTTAGGGGGTTCGTGGTGTGTATCGGTCTACGCTGGCATAGGGGGCCGGCCACGGGAGTTCGAGGCCTTGGGTGTGGGCGCTGTGGCGGGTCCAATACGGATCCCAAAGATGTGCACGAGCGATCGCACAAAGGTCTGCCCGCCCGCCTGCGAGCACCGAATTTACGTCTTCGCCTGTGGAAATATTTCCAACCGCCATCGTGGGGATTCCGACTTCGAGCCGAATGATCTCGGAGAAAGGGGTCTGGTAGAGCCTTCCGTATTGTGGGGTCTGATCGGCAACGACCTGCCCGGTCGATACGTCGATGATGTCGCAGCCGGCGGTCTTGAGCGTGTGAGCCAGGGTGAGCATGTCCTCCTGACTGAGACCCCCTGGGGCCCAGTCGGTGGCAGAGATTCGAACAGAGATCGGCTTGTCTGTGGGCCATGCCTGGCGTACCGCCTCGAAGACCTCTATAGGAAAGCGCATTCGGTTGGCGATGGTGCCGCCGTACTGGTCTTTGCGCTGATTTGAGAGTGGGGACAGAAAACTCGAGAGCAGGTAGCCGTGCGCGAAATGAAGCTCGATCATGTCGAAGCCTGCCTGATGCGCCATCTTTGTGGAGCCCACAAAATCTGTGAGCACATTCAACATGTCTTCTCGTGTCATCGCACGAGGCGGCGGGTCTTCTTGGTGGAAGGGGACGGCGCTCGCGGCAAGGGTCTGCCACGCGGAGTCGCCGGAGAGTGCGGCCCCTCGGTGTTCCCACGGGAGGTGGGTCGATCCCTTACGACCGGCATGGGCCAGCTGAATACCGATGCGTGACTTGCTGTGGGTATGAACGAAGTCGACGACGCGCTTCCAGGCGGGAACGTGTTTGTCGCTGTATAGTCCGGCGCAGCCCTCGGTGATGCGGGCGGCCTCGCTGACGTCGGTCATTTCGGTCATTACCAGCCCCGCGCCGCCGATCGCTCGGCTCCCGATGTGTACGAGGTGCCAGTCGTCGACGGTCCCTTCTTTTGCCGAGTATTGACACATAGAGGAGACCACGATGCGGTTTTCTAGGACCATCTCGCGTAGCCGAAGCGGGGTGAACATCGGCGGAGGGGTGTCGCTAGGGACAGATTGGTCAGCCGCGGCGAAGGCACGGCGAGCGAAATCGTGGTCCACCTGGTCTACAAAAGCAGGGTCTCGGAGGCGTAAATTCGCGTGGGAGACGCGCAAAGAACGTGTCAGAAGGCTGAAGGCGAACTGGGCGCCCACGAAGTTCTTGTAGTAGCGCTCGACGTTCTCAAACCATTCAAGGCTGACTTGAGCCGCACGTTGAAGGCTCTCGACCTGGGGTTTCCATGTGGCCTCGTAGGCCTTGAGCGCTGTGGGGATGTCGGGATGTGCGAGCAACGCCTCGGCGAGCTCGATGCCGTCTTCCATGGCGAGCTTTGTGCCCGAACCGATCGAGTAGTGGGCTGTGTGGACCGCATCACCCAGCAACACGATGTTGTTGTGGCTCCAAGACCCACAGCGGACGGTCGGGAACTGTCGCCAGTGAGATTGGTTGCTGATCAGCGGATGTCCGTCCAGCTGCTTTGCGAAGAGATTTTCGATGTAGTGTACAGCCGCCTGCTCGTCGCGTGCGGCGAGGCCCGAGCGCTCGAAGGTCTCGGCTGTACACTCGACGATGAAGGTCGCGTGCTCACGCTCGTATTGGTAGGCGTGGACTCTCCACAGCCCCGCGTCGTTCTCGGCAAAATAGAACGTAAACGCTGGAAGATTGAGGGTCGTTCCGAGCCAAATAAAGTGGTTTGGCCGATGATCGATCTGTGGGCGATAGCTTTCGGGGAATTGCTGCCGCACCGCGCTGTTGAGGCCATCTGCGGCGATGATCAAATCAGAGCTTTCGAAGCCACTGAGCGACTCGATCTCGGTCTCGAAATGAAGGGAGATACCAAGTTCGAGGCAGCGGTCCTGAAGAATTTTCAGGAGAGTTTTACGCGAGAAACCACAGAATCCGTGGCCGGTCGAACGCCAGCGCTCTTCCTTGAAAAACACATCGATGTCATCCCAATGCGAAAAATTATCCTGAATGACCGCGTAGCTTCTGGGGTCCGCAGTCGCGAGTTTTCCAAGTGTCGCATCTGAGAAGACGACGCCGAAGCCGAAGGTTTCGTCGGACTTGTGCCGTTCATAGACGTCGACGATGGCATCGGGCATGCGCATTTTGATGAGAATACAGGCGTAGAGTCCACCCGGGCCGGCGCCGATACAGGTAATTTTCATGATTTCCTCGCGTCTGTGTTGTCCGGTTTTGTGGCAATCGCATTGCCCAACTGGGGGGGGAAATCGATGGAGAGGCTATTGGACGCGTCCGTGCCGCGGCCCGTCGCATCGTAGGCATGAACGCAATAGGTATAGCGGTTGTCAGGGATCAGCGTCCGGTCGACGTAGCGTGTGCCCTTGACCGCATCGAGGATGGTCGTGGATCCTTGCTCATCCGCGCGGCGGATTTCGTAGCGATGCACGCCGGGGCCGGTGGCAGGTTTCCACCGCAGGAGTACTTCGTTGCTCCGGGTCTCGCCGATCAACTGGGCACCTTCAGTCGGCCAGCGCGGTCGGGAGAGATCGTCGGCCATCGGTGCATGAAGGGTTCCCTTGGGCCACAAAAAGCAACGGACTTGCTTGAAGGACTCGTCGAGCTTCTTGCAAACGTTGCAGTAGATGCAGCGGACGATTGGATCTTCTTGGCCGGCAGCGACCTTCTTGGGCCAATCGGGATCTGCGAGGAGCTGGCGTGCCATACCGATGATGTCGGCATGGCCAGAACGCAAGATGGTCTCGGCCTCGTTGGCGGTCGATATTTTTCCTGCCGCAAGCACGGGAACTTTTCTGCCCCTTGCGCCTCTGAATTGCGCGAGATGTTCTTGCACGGCGGCCATTGCCGGAAGATTGGTGGCGGGTGGGTAGCGATGGTCCGGCATGCAGCGGTCGCCCGAATAACCAGTGTAGGGATACAGTGGCTGACCTTCGCGCTGTTGGGCATCTTCAAATTTTCCGCCTACCGAGAGCGAGATATAGTCGATCCCAAGCTGGACGAGATGCTGTGCGGTCGCCTTGGCATCCTCGACCGTGCTCCCATCTTTGATGCACTCGTCGGCGAGTATACGCACGCCGATGGGCCAATCGGAACCGACCTTGTCACGTACGGCCCCATAGACGCGGGTGAGCAGACGCAGCCGTCCCGAGGCGCTGCGGCCGTCGTAGAGGTCGCGTCGTGGGTTCTTGCGCGAGAGAAAAGACGCGAGGGTGTAGGCGTGGGCGGAGTGAAGCTCGACGCCATCGTATCCGGCTTCGCGGGCGCGCGCCGCAGCATCCGCAAAATCCTCGATGATGGACTCGATGTCTGCGATGGAGAGGCTGTCGATGGTCTGCCGCCATCCGGATCGCGCGACCTTCAAAAAATGAATGATCTGGGGGAGAACTTTGGCATCTGATTCGCCGTGAACTTGGTCGACGAGGGCACGGTGGCCGGCGATATACTTGCTGTGGCCGAGACGCAGAAGCGGACCCGATTTGGCCTCGTGGACGGCAGTCGCCTCGACGACAATAAGCCCAGTACCGCCGTGGGCATAACGTTTGTAGCGCTGGATGATCTCCTCGTTGACGAATCCGTCTGTGCCTGAGAGTCGGGTGACCATGGCCGGTACGGCGATTCGATTGGCGAGGGTCATACCGCCGACTTTGAGGGGGTCAAAGAGCATTGTTTTCGCCCCTTTTGCGGGTTGTCGAAGCCGTTGCGGGGTCGGCCTGCGCCCGGCGATGGGCTTCGAGCACCTGTCGGGCGATGATTAGCTTTTGGATCTCACTTGTTCCCTCGTAGATACGAAGCGCACGAATCTCTCGGTAGAGTTCCTCGACCGGGTTTCCGGCGACGACGCCGAGGGCACCAAAGAGTTGGACCGCCTTGTCGATGACTTGCTGGGCCTGGTCCGTCGCGTACAGCTTGGCCATGGCGGCCTCGCGAGTGATACGCGAGCCATCTCGATCTTTGGTCCAGGCTGCGCGGTAGACGAGCAATGCCGCGCAGTCGATAGCGACGGCCATTTCGGCGATCTTCGTCTGGGTGAGCTGCTGCTCAAACAAGGGGTTTCCGTGGATCTGGCGATCGAGGGTGCGTTGCAGCGCCTCATCGAGCGCACGACGGGCCATGCCGAGTGCGGCGGCGCCGACCGTTGAGCGAAAAATATCAAGGGTCGCCATGGCGATCTTGAAGCCCTGGCCCAAGGTCCCGAGCAAGCGAGTCTTTGGAATCCGGCAGTCGACGAAGCGCAGGGTGCCCAGGGGGTGGGGGGCGATGGTATCGATTCGCTCCGTGACGGTGAGCCCAGGGTCGTGCGACTCGACGATGAATGCAGAGATCCCCCGGGTGGGATGCTCGCCTGTTCGGGCGAAGAGCACCGCGTGGTCGGCAATCCCCGCGTTCGAGATCCAAGTTTTTTCACCGTTGATGATGAAATGGTCGCGGTCGAGGCGGGCGGTGGTTGTCATCGCGGCGACGTCGGAGCCCGCATCCCGCTCGGAGATCGCAAAGGCCGCGATGGCGGATCCAGCGGCCACAGGGGGGAGGTACTTCGTTTGCTGTTCAGCCGTGCCGAACAAGGAGATTGGCCCGCATCCCAACCCTTGCATCGCAAAGGAGAAATCTGCGAGGCCGCTGTATCGCGCGAGGGTTTCGCGTATCAGGCAAAGCGTTCTTACATCGATAGTCGGGGTGGAGTCTTCTTCGTTTCGGTGCGTCGGATCGATCACGCAATGGTTCAGCCAGCCCGCCTGTCCGAGCCGTTTTACATTGGCGCGTGCGGCGGCATCGACATCGTCGCGCGCGGTGGGGTGGGGCCATGTTTGTTGACTCGCCCATGCCTCGAGCTTGAAGGCGAGCTGTCGATGTGGGTCACCAAAAAAGGGCCAGTCGAGAAAGCTTTGGTCCGACATCGACTAGTTTCCTTTAAAGACTGGGCGCTCTTTTGCGACAAAAGCTCGGTAGGCTCGCTCGAAGTCCTTGGTTTGCATGCAGATTGCTTGGGCCTGCGCTTCATGTTCGATGGCTTCGGCAAGCGGCATCGTCCATTCTTGATCCAACATTCGCTTGGTCATGGAGTGTGCGAAACCCGGGCCATGCGCGAGGCGTTGTGCGAATTTCATCGCTTCATCCTGCAATGTGTCCGGCGCGAAGAGTCGGTTGTAGAAGCCATTTTTCAGGGCCTCGTCGCCGTCCATGGCCCGGCCGGTATAGAGAAAATCGGCGGCGCGGCCGTGGCCGATGATCCTCGGAAGGATCGCGCAGGCCCCCATATCGCAGCCAGCGAGCCCAACCTTGGTGAACAAAAACGCGACCTTACTCTTTGGAGTGCCAAGGCGCAGGTCGCAGGCCATGGCCACGCAGGCGCCGGCGCCGACGCAGATACCGTCGATTGCGGCGATCACCGGTTGGGGGCAGGCCCGGATCGCCTTGATGAGGTCGCCGGTCATCCGGGTGAAGGCGAGCCGCTCCGGCATTTTCATGGCGACGAGCGGGCCGATGATGTCGTGCACGTCTCCCCCCGAGCAAAAGTTCCCGCCTGCACCGGTGATGATCACCGCAGTAATTTCTTTGGCCTCACGAAGAGCGCGGAAGGTATCTCGCAGCTCGGCATAGCTCTCGAATGTGAGCGGGTTTTTACGCTCCGGCCGCGAGAGCGTGAGCGTGGCGACCTTGTCGGTGACCTTCATCGAGAAGTGTTTGGGACAGCGATCCGAAAAGGGGAGGGTATCGGTTGGGGGCATGTCGGTTGGCTTTCAAGCACAGGATCTGGCTAAGGTGTCGCGGATCGGGGCGGCCGCTGCGATGCGGATTCAATGGAGGTCTTGAGGGCGCCCAGGAGCGCATAGAAATTTTCGAGTTGTTGTCGATCCATGCCTGCGAGCATGTCGTCGATCCAGGTTTGATGGGCCGGAGCCATGGCTTCAAAACGGCGGTGTCCTTGATCTGTGAGCCGAATGATCTGTTTTCGGCGGTCGCTCTTGTCCGACTCTCTCGAGACGTGACCCTCGGTTTCAAGACGGTCAACAAGGGCCGTGACATTGCCTCCAGTGACCATCAAGCGCTGGGAGAGTTCGCTCATGAGCAGGCCCTTCGGTACCCGGGCGAGCTGGGCGAGCACATCGAATCGGGGAAGCGTCGTGGCGAATTTTTCGCGTAGGGACTGGCGGACTCGGGCGCTGATGATCGTGGTGCAGGTCAAGAGTCGCAGCCAGGCCCTCAGCTCGAGGCGGTCGCGTCGATCGAGACTCGATTCGAGGTCTTGGGTCAATGCATCACCTCCCCGCCGTCGACGGCGATGGCTTGACCTGTGACCGAACGCGCCCCGGGACCACACAGCCAGAGGACGGCCGCGGCAACCTCATCGACCTCGATAAGCCGACCGCTGGGATTTGAGCTTGTGAGGCGCTCGCGGGCCTGCTGCGGAGTGCAGCCAGTTTTCTCAACGATATTGGCCAGCGAATCTTGCAGCATCGGGGTGTCTGTGAAGCCCGGGCAGATCGCGTTGACGGTGATTCCTTTGTTGACCAGCTCGAGCGCCAAAGCCCGTGTCAGGCCAATAACGCCATGTTTGGCCGCACAGTAGGCCGCGACGTAACGGTAGCCCTTGAGGCCTGCGGACGAAGCAACATTGATGATACGCCCGCTGTTTTTTTGAAGCATGTCGGGCAGCGCTACCTGGGAGCACAGATACACAGAGTCGAGATTTGTCGAGATCATGTCGGACCACAGGGTCTCATCCGTACGCGCAAAGGGAGCGCTTCGGGCATGACCTGCGTTGTTGACGAGGATGTTGATAGGTCCGTGTGCGGCGCGAGCCGCATCGAAGGCCTTCGTGATCTCGGCGCGCTTGGTCACGTCTGCGGGTGCACAGAACACTTCGCCTCCGGTTTTGTTCGAAATTTCGCGCCCTTGATCTTCAAGCGCCTTCCGTGTGCGGCTGACGATGGTTACACGTGCGCCACGATCGACGAGAGCGGCCGCGATCGCGGCCCCAATGCCACGGGAGGCCCCCGTGACAAGCGCATGTTTTCCGAGAAGTTCGGTTGTAGAAATCGTCACGTGATCAGCTCCCTTGAGGATACTTGAAGTCTAAAGTATTTATTGAGCGGAGGGCAAGCCGCCTAGTGACCCTCCGAAAGGACCCGCACATGAATATTTTGCAGCCCAAGGGATGGCCGAGGCCAGTTGGATACAGCAACGGTATCTCCGCACAAGGTCGCCACGTCTACGTCGCCGGGACAATTGGCTGGGACGAGCGCTATCGTTTTCAGTCGCGCGACCTGACCGAGCAGATTCGTCAGGCACTGATCAACATCAAGATGATCTTGGCAGAAGGTGATGCTACGCCGGCGCACGTTGTGCGGATGACGTGGTACATCGTGGACCGTGAGAACTATCTCACCAAGCGTGATGAAATCGGCGGCGTCTACCGCGAGATTTTTGGAAAAGTGTTTCCTTGCATGGCGATGGTGGTCGTCTCGGGTCTAATTGAGGCGGAGGCCCTTGTCGAGATCGAGGTGACCGCTGTGGTGCCTGATTCCATCGAACAGGCGACAGATAGAGAGAAGGGGTAGGCACTTCTCTGGCCACTTGTCGGAGCTGGAGGACTTGCAGGCCTTCGTCTTAGCGAGGAACGATGCCGGAGGTTTTTCTAGGGGTACCGTGTGCGTTCGGGGATGGGTCGACCGCCCGTCACGTCTTGAGTCCGGTAGGGCAAACCACCCCTGTACCGCCGATTCCGCAGTACCCACCGGGATTCTTGGCGAGGTATTGTTGATGATACTCTTCAGCAAAGAAAAACTCGGTCGCCAGAATGATCTCGGTGGTGATCGAGGTGTGACCGTGGGTCTGCAGCTCGCGTTCGTATCGCGTCTTTGAGTTTCGGGCTTGCTCGAGTTGGCCGGATTCGCTGCAGTAGATGCCCGAGCGGTATTGGGTGCCGAGGTCATGACCCTGACGCATGCCTTGGGTCGGGTCGTGGCCCTCCCAAAACAGGTGTAGCATCGACTCGAAGGATGTCTTGGTCGGGTCAAAAATCACCCGGACCACCTCGTTGTGTCCAGTTTGGCCGCTGCAGACCTCCTCGTAGGTTGGATGTGGGGTGGATCCTGCGGTGTAGCCCACGGCTGTGCTGTGCACTCCGGAGCTTTGCCAAAATATCCGCTCTGCACCCCAGAAACATCCCATACCGAAGACGATTTGTCCCATGCCGACGAAGTCGGCATCGATCGGTGTGCCGAGGGTAAAATGTTGGCGAGGAATGACCACAACCTGCTCGTTTCTTCCTGGGAGGCGATGGGAAGCGGCGGCCTTCTTGTCCTGGTCTTGGCTTGGCGACATGCCGCCGATTATGCCAGCTTTTGCGGTCCGCGTTTGTGCTGCGGATGAGGACTTCACAAAAGGACGTTGAACCTGCTGGGTGAACTGTGCGGCTTGCTTCGTCAGCCTTTATCGGCCGCTCGGGTTCCCCGACCTCGCGAGAGCTTGCGCTGCAAGCTTCGGCGGTGAATGCCGAGCCGCCGCGCTGTTTCAGAGATGTTTCCGCCCGAGTCCGTCAACACTCGCTGAAGGTGCTCCCATTCAACCTCTTCGAGGCTTGAGGCCTGGGTGCCATGCGATGAATCGAGCCGTGTGGGCTCGGCTCGATCAAAGGCTGCAAGGATTTCGCCGATCTCGGCTGGTTTCGTGAGGTAGTGAACGGCGCCGAGTTTGATCGCTTCTACGGCCGTAGCGATGCTTCCGTAACCAGTCAGGACGACGACCTGCAGATTTGGGTAGCGCTCGCGCAAGATCGAGACCAGTTCAAGGCCGCCGATGCCGGGCATTCGGAGGTCGATTACCGCTCGTGCGGGCTTCCAGGCGGCGGCCTCTGCGAGAGCCTCCTCACCGTTTCGGGCGATGATCGGCTGGTAGCCGCGGCGATGGACGCCGTGGGCAAGGGCCGTGCAAAAAGCTGAGTCGTCGTCGACCAGCAAGATAGAGCCTCGATCGATTGTGGGGTCAGTCGTTTCGTCCATCGTGCACCGATGTCGTGTGTGGTTCGAGAACCGTTGTCATTGCCGGAAATCCCAAGCGCACACAGACGCCCTTTCCTTGTACATTGTCGAGCTCGATCGTGCCCCCCATTTGTCGTAGGTGCGCTCGTGCGAGGTACAGACCCAATCCTGTGCCCGAGTTCGAGTCGGCATTCGAATCTGTGCCCGTAGCGCGCACCGAAAAGAAAGGGTCAAAAGCGGATGCTGCGACATCGGGTCGCATGCCTCCTGCATGATCTCTGACCTCGATGATTACGTTTCCGGCATTGATGGTCATGCCCAGATGGACTGCATTTTTGGGTGTGGCGGTCGTGTTGTGGGTCTGGCGTTTGTAGGCGGAGGCGGCATTGCTTACCAATTCACGGAGAATTTGTTCGAGTGCCGCATGGTGCTGGTTGCTTAGCGTCTCTCCGCCTTGAACATCGGTGTGGACTTCGACGTCGCCAGGCTGGATGTCGAGCTGCGCGCGAGCCTCGTCGAAGAGGCTGCCAAGCGGCCAGGTCGCCTTGTTTTGTCCGCGGTCGTGGGCGAGCAGCTCTGGGCTCGCCATTCGTTGAATGATCTGTTTACACGTTGCGATCTGGGTCCTGATCATCTGAGCGGCGACTTCGGAATCGTGGCGATTCATGTACTCGAGTTCCGACGCAAGCATGGTGATCGTGCCGAGGGGAGTCGAGAGCTCATGGGCTGCCCCGGCAGCGAGCGCGCCGACAGCCGCCAGATGCCGATCTTCGAGCGCATGTTGGCGCAATCCTGCCAGCGCCCTACGCTGATGTGCGAGCGCGATTGCGATGCGATGAACGAGCAAGGTGATCAGGCTCCCGGACAGGGCGAAGGCGACCCACATGCCCCGCAGATGTCCCCCGAACTGACCGTGGCCTTCGCCCATATGTCCGTGGGCGGCCTCAGGCATCACCGTGAAGAGCAGGCCGAAACCCATCAAGGCGTAGGTAGCGATACCCCAGGTCCACCGAGGCGAGATTTGGGTGGCGAGGGTGATAGGGATCAGGAAAAGCGTTGTGAACGGGTTGCCGGCGCCGCCCGAGGTGGCCAGCAGGACCGCGATCACCGTGGTGTCGATCATGAGGTGCCCACCGGCCATCAGCGCGTTTGATCGTCCCTTACGAACCACTAATTTTGAGACGGCAAGATTGTGTACTGCCCAAAGACCGAGCAGCGTTGTCCACACGAGGTTGTGTGTGTGGGTAGGGAACCACCCGGCGAATATGGCGGTGTCACCGAGATCTCCGGCGTTGACGCCAGCGGCGACCGAAGCGGTGGCAAGCAGCATCCATCGCGCGGTCACGAGCCCGCGCAGGGTAATGTCCCATGAACTTTGGCCTTCGCTCATGCCAAGACCTTGCCCGACCGCGAGGCTTGAACATAGCCCCCTCGCCAGCGGTGGGCGCGATCGACCTCGCGGCGGGCCAATAGCGAACCGCGAGATGACCGCGAAATGGAGAAGCGGTGATGTGAGAGCGCTAGTAGCCGAAAATATCGTCGGCCGTGAGTTCGGTCGACGCACCGAAAATTTTCTCCAGGGCCACGAGATCAACCAAATTTCGGTCGCCGAGCACTGTGACGATGATCGGCTTCGATGAGAACGTATCCAACCACACCTGCAGCTGTTCCGCGCTGACAGCCTTGGCCTGTTCCCAGCGTACGGGACGGGGATCCGAAGACTCTCCTCGCTCGTCCCACGCGCTGACCCAGGCGGCGAGCCAGCGCGGGTCGATTCGGGCCGAACGGTAGCTCTGATCGACGGCCTTCTGGGCCAGCGACACCCGCTTGGGCTGAACGGCTGCGCGAAGGAGCTCGAGCATGACCGACGCGGAGGTTACGGATTTGTCGGCCTGGGTGCCGATCGTGGCGACGAGCGCCGAGTCGTCGTTGGGACGAGAGCCACTCCGATAGGTCGCGCGGGCGCTGTAGGCGAGGCCGCGTGCTTCTCTCATTTCCTGAAAGATGAGCCCACCCATGCCTCCGCCCAGGTAGTTGGAGAGAATCTCCATTTTTGCATATTCGCTCTTCGGCATCGGCCCATTGGGAATCGTCATGCCGATCTGAGCCTGTGCCATCTCTTTGTGAACAAAGTAGAGTTTTGGCTTGGTGACACGCCTGTATTTGCGAGTCACGCGTGAACGAAGAGCGATCTTCGAGGACCCGAGATCAACAATTTTTGCGGCTTCGTCGGCGGATCGGGGGCCGTAGTAATGCGTCCGATGTTCGAGCTTCAAGAGGCGCGACAGCTCGGCCCGCAGCTTCTTTCCGGTGACCTTTTTGAGCTGCTTGTTGGACGCGACGGTGAGGTACTTGCTCTTCTTGCCATAAGAAGCGAACGCGCTAAGTGCAGCATTGAGGGCGCGGGTATTGTCGGTCAAGTCCTTGCGACGGCTGAGAGTGTTGCTGAGAAGACCCTCCAACATCGTGTCATCGAAGTTCGGAGATCGGAGCCAGCGGTCGAGCATCTCGATGCTTTCTTCAAGCTTGTGATCGATCCCCTCAATCGTGATGGTCGAGGAGTCAGCACTGCATTGAACCTTCGTCGTGGTACCCCAGGCGTAGGCCTTGCGGCGTAGAGCGGTGGCGTCCAAGTCTCCGGATCCCGACTGTTGAAGAAGGTCAAGGGCAAAGCAGAGCAAAGGACGGCGCCGGCTGCCCTCCTCAAATCGATAGGACACACGAAAGAGGTCGTTGCGGCGGTTTTCGACCGAGAGAAGCTCGCCCGATGTCAGCTTCGTCCGGGCATAGTGTTTGTTGGCGACCGCCCACTCCGGCTCAAGATTGTCGGCCGGCATCGCACGAATGCTACGGGCGAAAACGCTCTCCCGGGTCGGATCGATCTTGATGGGAGTGATGGATGGTTTTGTGATGCGGGGCGGGGTGTAGTCGCCCGCCCGTCGATAGACGACCGCGCGTCCTGCTCCGAGGTACGCCTTGGCGACGCGGATGACGTCCGCGCGAGTGACGGCCCGCAGACGTGCCAGGTCCTGGGACGCTGCGGTCCACTGGCGGTGATTGATGAAGGACTGCGCGAGCTCGCCAACTCGGCCTTTGGGGGATTCTAGTTGGCGTTTGGTCTGAATCTCGGCGCTGAGCTTCACCGCTTCGACCGCCTCGTCCGTGAACTCTCCACGTGCCAGTTTCTCGATCACGCCCATGAGTAGGGCTTCGACATCTTCGAGCTTTTGGCCTTCCTTGGCGACGCCGTTGATGGACCAGTATCCGGCCTCGTGCGAGAAGTTGTTGTTTGAGTAGGCTTGCGGAAGCTTCTGCGAGAGCACGAGGTCGAGGTCGAGGATCCCCGTGGTGCTGTTGTTGGCAACGGCGTCCATGACCACAAGCACGGCGGCGTCATCGTGGCCTGCCTGGGCCGTCGACCAGGCGATGTGCACGCTCTGCTCGCCTTTGGCCTTGATCTCGGTGAAGACGCGCTCGCTCAAGGCTGGGAAGGCTCCTGGGGTGGGTTGCTCCAGGGCTTGTGGCTGCCAGCTCCCAAAGTGTTTCTCAAGCACCGGAAGTGCCGCCGCGGCATCGATGTCGCCGGCAAGAACGATCGCTATGTTGTTTGGTTGGTACCACCGGTCGAAGTAGGCCGACATGTCCCCGTAGGCGGGCGTCTTGAGGTGCTCGACTTCGCCGATGACCGTTTGCGTTCCGTAGGGATGCTTAGGGAACAGCATCTTTGGAATTAGCTCAAAGACACGCCATCCGGGGTTGTCGAGCGAACGGTTTTTTTCCTCGTAGACCGCTTCAAGCTCAGGGAAAAACAAACGGAACACGGGGTCTTGAAAACGTTCCGCCTCGACCCGGGCCCAGGCATCGAGTCGGTTCGAAGGCACGTCAGAGATGTAAACGGTCGCATCTTCGCTGGTGAAAGCGTTCACCCCAGTGATGCCGAGCGAGCTGTACAAATTATCGAACTCGTTCGGGATCGACGCCTTGGACATGGCTTGTGTCTCGGCGTCGATCTGTTTCAAGATCTCCGCTCGCGCGGCATCGTCGGCGCCACGAAGTTGGTCGTAGAGCGCCGCCACGTTGTCTACATGTACCTGTTCGGCCTTGATATCGAGCGTTCCGAGCTCGTCCGACCCCTTGAAGAGCATATGCTCCAGGTAGTGCGCGAGGCCCGTGGAGTCGGCGGGGTCGTTGCGGCCGCCGGTGCGGACCGTGATCCACGCGTTGAAACGGGGTGCCTGACGATCGGTACTGATGTAGACCGTGAGGCCGTTTGAGAGCCGATGGACGGTCGCCTTCATCGGGTCCCCCGGGAGCGCAGTTTTTACTTCGTCAGGAAGATCCGATGCCGCAAGGATCGAGCGAAGGTCCTCGGTCTCGTTCGGCGTTTCTGCGGATACATTGGGCGACGTCGTCTCGACGGGGCTGCCGCTTTGGCATGCGAAAAGACCAGAAAAAAAGAGTGGTGCTACAGCCTTGCGCCTCATTCCCGGACACTACGCTAGTTGAAGAGGCTCTGCCAGCACCCTCGATGCGTCGGAATGTCTAGGTTGATGCGGGCGATGGTGAGACTTGTGAACGATTTTCGAAGGACCAGAAAATCGCGATGCCGGGTCGCAGATCTTTCGCGCTCCAGATGGCAATCGATGCAAAGGAGTGCCGCACGGTGTGGCCAAGGTGACGAAATCGGGATAATCTGGAGCCAGTGTTGCGTGACTCGCTTCTCGCCCCCGCCTTCCATGCTGTCCTGGTGATTTCTACCAGCTGTGTATGCATCGTGGCGCCTGGACTCGCTCAAGCCGCGGAGCCCGTGTCGGTGGGAGTCTACGAAGCTACACCTTTCATGTTTAGGGGGCCATCGGGCGAACCGGATGGCTTTGCGATCGATGTGCTGAAGGGCATGGCCGTGGAGTACGACTGGGAACTGACCTATGTCTTCGGCACCCGTGATGCGACCATCGAGGCCGCCGTCACAGGGGCGGTAGATCTTATGGTGTCGGTCGCGGCCGAGGATTCGCAACGACTGGATCTTGAGGAGGGCACGGAACCGCTCCTGGCGAGTTGGGGACAAGTTTTTGTGGGGCTCGGAGATGTGCCCGAGTCGCTTGAGGACCTCGAAGGTCGGCGCCTCATCAGGATCGAGGGCGATCCCCGTGGCGATATCGTCGTCCGGCGGCTGGAAGCGAAGAATATTCATCACCGTTCGGATCTTGTCGGTGGGGTGGAAGAAGCCTTCGCCGAGGCAGAAGGGCTCGAAAAAGCGGTAGTTGTCACGGACCGTCTCGCCGGTCACCTGTATGGACCGGCATACGGTTTTCAACCGACTCCGATCATTTTTGATATCGGCGAGGTGCGCTTCAGAGGCGCGAGGGGGACCGGTGCACATTTAGTGCGTCTGATCGACGCATCGCTTCATCGACAAAAACGGGAGGCCAACTCGGTGTATCGTCGCTCGCTCGAATCTTGGAGCCGTGATCCCTCCGGTGACCACATCGCCGCTTCGCACATGATAGGGATCGCGGTTGCGGCCCTGGCGGTTCTGGCCGCGAGTTGGGTGTTGCTGAGCGTGTTCCTTGGTCGGTTCAATCGTATTCGCGGAGAGCTTCGTAAACGCACCGATCAGATTCGCAGAGAGGTCAAGCAGCGAGAGTTGGCTGAGGAACAACTCCAGCACGCACAGAAGATGGAAGCGGTCGGGCATCTTGCCGCTGGTCTCGCGCACGACTTCAACAATGTGTTGACAATTATTCACGGGTACAGCGATGCCTTGAATTCGAGCGAGGATGAAGAGGCCCGATACGCGGGGGAGGCGATTGATGATGCTGCGAAGAGAGCCGGAAAACTCACTCGCCAGCTGCTCGCGGTTGCGAGCAAGCAGAGTCTCCGTCCGCGAGTCTTGAATCCGAACGAACTTCTAGGGAATCTTGCGGGACTCCTACGTCGGGCATTGCGGGAGAATGTCCGGCTCTCGCTCGATCTCGCTCGCGGCGTTTCTGATGTCGAGGTCGACTCGGGCCAACTCGAGCAGGTCTTGCTGAATCTGGCAATGAACGCACGCGACGCGATGCCCGAGGGCGGAACGCTGGTCATCACCACGTGTTCGGTCCAAGAAAAGGGGCAGCGCTCCGTCGAGATTCGTGTCAGCGACACCGGCGCCGGTATCGCTGATGAAGCCATAAAGCATATTTTCGAGCCCTTCTTTTCGACCAAAGGTCGAGCGGGGGGAACGGGGCTCGGTCTCGCCGTGGCATACGGCATCGTTCGTCAGAGTGGGGGCGACCTCAGGGTGGAGCGCCTTGCAAGAGGGACCCGCTTCATCATCTCGCTCCCCGCTGCCCAAAGGTCGATAGACGAGTCATTTTCCAGCGAGTTTGACGTCTCCTTTGCTCAGCCAGCGGATCATGGAATGCCCATTCTTCTTGTCGAGGATGAGGGGGGGCTTCGTCGTAGCTTGGTCGCTGTGCTTGAGGCCCGCGGTTTCAAGGTCTTACCCGCTGCGAGTGGAGAGGAGGCGCTTGAGATCGCGGCTCGCCATCCCGAAATTGGCTTGGTCGTGACCGATGTTATTATGCCGGGCATCGGTGGCCCTGAGCTCGCTCGCGCTCTCGCTGCGGCGGGGAGTCGTGCTCCCGTGTTGTTCATGTCTGGCTATGCTGGCGATGAGCTTCGTGTTCTGGAGTCGGGCGTGGCCTTTTTGGCCAAGCCCTTCACGCCGAGCATGTTCTTGGTCCGCGTGAATGATCTCATGGACAAGTCGGCCAATCCGCAGGATGCCCCCCAGACCTAGGACTTTGAGGGTACTGGAGCAGGCGGATAGAACGGCGGTTGCTGCGGACCCCGGGACCGGCGAGCAGCTCGCTCACCGGACACAATACGAGTTTTGTGCAGCAATGGCGGATGCCATTTTCCGAGGGGACCGAACTAGAACTCGAATTTCCCAAAGGCGTTCAGATCTCTTGCGGCCTGAACGAGACGCGCGGCCATACCCTTTTCGGCCGCGTGCAACCACGCGCGTGGGTCGATGTACTTTTTGTTGGGTGCGTCATCACCGTCGGGGTTGCCGATCTGGGACTGAAGGTAGGCGCTCTTCCGGTCCATATACTGCTTCACGGGGTGAGCAAATGCCCACTGGGTGTCCGTGTCGATGTTCATCTTGACGACCCCGTACGAGACCGCTTGCTTGATGTCGGCGGGACTCGAACCGGATCCGCCGTGAAATACGAAATGCACCGGCTTGGGCGCAGTATTGTGCTTTTTTGCAATTTTCTCCTGAGAATTTTTGAGGATCTCAGGGCGCAAGACGACATTCCCAGGTTTGTATACGCCGTGTGTATTGCCGAATGATGCCGCGACCGTGAACATGCCGACGGGTTGCAGAACTTCGTAGCTGCGCAGGACCTCGTCGGGTTGTGTGTAGAGTTTTGCGTTGTCGACATGACTGTTGTCGACGCCGTCTTCTTCGCCGCCGGTGACCCCAAGCTCGATTTCGAGGCACATGTCGATCTTTGCCATTCGCTCCAGGGTTGTTCGACAGGTCTCGATATTGTCATCGAGGGTTTCTTCCGAGAGGTCGAGCATGTGGGAGCTAAAAAGAGGGTGGCCGTGGCGTTCGAAGTGATTCTCGCCGGCTTCGATCATGCCATCCACCCAAGGGATCAGCTTTCTGGAGGCGTGGTCGGTGTGCAGGATGACGGGGACTCCATACTGTTTGGCGATTTGGTGAACGTATGTGGCGCAGGCAACCGCCCCCGCGATCGCGGCTTGGTGGCTGGAGTTGTCGAGCGATTTTCCTGCAAAAAAATGAGCGCCGCCGCTGGATAGCTGAACGATGATCGGGCATCTCGATTCTCGAGCGGCCTGCAGAGCCGCATTCACGGAATTGGAGGTGACGACGTTCACGGCGGGCAGGGCACATTGATTTGCCTTGCAGAACTCGAAAACTTCGCGCATTCGAGATCCGGTCAGGACCCCGGGTTGTACTTTCATGCTGGTCATGGTCTGGCTACCTCATGGGTAATTTGGAGGGGAGGTCGTTCCGCGCGGCGTGGAACGACCGGACTATTGAATTTGTTCTTCCGGGATTTCATCGACGATGGCGAGGATGTGGCGGACGTGTAGCAGGCGAAGAGTGTCGTCCCAGGGGATGCGAGTTCCACGTTCTTTGGCGAAAAGTACTTTCGAGTTGATCGGAATGCCGCTTACGTTTTCGCCATCGAGGTGGCCGACGCCATCCTCGTCGTCATCGTAGTAGATGACCGTGTCGGGCATGGTTCTGGCGACCTCCAAAACCTCTGCGAGTACAGCTTCGCTGGCGTCATCTTTGGCTCCCTTGGGAAGGTAGAGCCCAGAGTCTAGACGGTCGCCCGACTTCAGCACTCGAACCAATACACGAGGTCCCATGGGACGCACGTGCCGGGTGATCCGACTCGGTGCATCCGGGGTTGTGATGATCGAGCTGTCTTGCTCGGCTTTGGGACTCCCGCTGGCTGTCTTTCGTTTGGCGGTCTTCTTGGCCATCGCGGTCACCATACACCAACAAACACGGGATGAGCCCACCGGCCGTTCTCCGCGCAACGGGGGCCGTTACGCGGGTGCGCGAAATTCATTGATTTGAATCGGTCTCGCTAAAAACTACGGCAAGGTCGTGAGGGAGTGACCGCTGCTGCCCGTGATTCGTCGTTTTACAAGGTCCCCGGGCGCACCGCTGTCGAGCGGAAGCAGCACACTCTCGTAGCGAGGTGTCCGACCGACGAGGCAATTCCCTCGGCGACTGGGTCCTGTGACGAGGATTTCTTCGGTGCGGCCGACCCGGCCGTCGTGCGAGGCGCGAGTGATCGTCTCTTGAAGGTCGATGACCTCTTGGAGGCGGGATTTCTTGAGAGACTCGGGCACATCGTCGCTGAGGCGCTTTGAGGCGTAGGTGATTCCTCGGTCGCTGTAGGCGAACATGAAGGCTGAATCGAAGCGAATCTCTTGGATCAACGAAAGGGTCTCTTGATGATCCTCATCGGTCTCTCCACAAAAGCCCACCAGCAAGTCTGTGCTGATAGCGAGATCAGGGATGGCTGCACGGAGTTTTTTGACCAACGATACGTATTCGGTGCGGGAGTGGCCGCGTCGCATACGCTCAAGCACCCGATCCGACCCGGACTGTACCGGGAGGTGAACGTAGGGGACAATTTTGGGAAGCTCGGCCATGGCCCGAATCACCTCGTCTGAGAAGTCGATCGGGTATGGGGAGGTGAAGCGAATCCTCTCGATCCCGTCCACCGTGACGACGGCCCTGAGCAGGGCCGCGAAATCGACGTCTTCCCAGCGGTACGAATTGACGGTTTGGCCGAGCAGCGTGATCTCTTTGTATCCTCGATCCGCCAGGGCGCGAACATTGCGGAGCACCTCGCGAGGGGCGACGCCGCGTTCGCGTCCACGGGTAAAGGGGACGACGCAGAAGGTACAAAATTTGTCGCACCCACGCTGAATCGTCACGAAGCCGCGCACTCCATCATCGTCGGGGTGGGAATCGAGCCCTTCGTAGGTCTCGGTCTTGTCCAACTCAATATCGACCACGCGTTTGCCCTTGAGTGCGGCGTCGGCAAGTGCGGCGATGTTGCGGTAGCTGTCCGGTCCCGCGATCAGGCCGATGTACGGTGCCCTCGATGCGATTTTTTCTCGCAGGTGCTCGGCCATGCATCCGGCGATTCCGATCACCAAGTCGGGATTGCTCCGGCGGTGCTTGAGGAGCTGGGAGCTTCGTCCGTAGATTCTGGCTTCGGCCTTCTCTCTTACGGCGCAGGTGTTCAAGAGGATGAGATCTGCATCTTCCGGTTGCGTGACACGTCGGTAGCCGGCGCGTCGGAGCTGTCCGAGAATGAGCGACGAATCGGCCTCGTTCATCTGACAGCCAAAGGTCTCGAGGTAGATGCGGGGGCCCGGGCCGTTGAGGGGCTCATGCGTTGCTGTTGGTGCCGGTCCCGAGTTTTCGAGATTTGGCTCTGCACGAGGCGCCCCGTGCGCAGAGCGAATGTTTACCAGTCCAGACATTTGTCGGCATGCTACGTCAACGCGGTACGCGGAGCCATCGGAGGCTCCGCCGGAGAGGATGCGTACCGCCGCCTGGACCTCGCAGAGCGCCCAAAAATCGCCGAATCGGCCGGAAATCCATGGGACTTCGAAGGCAAAACACGAGGACCCTTGTCGAGCTCGGGCCCGACGGAGGCGGCCTCGGGGGAAGTCTCAGGCAGGAAAGTTGGGCGGTGTCGACGCTCGGGCTGGTCGTTTGCTCGCTTCCAGCATAGAATCCGGCGCCGGTCCCCCTTCGACCCGGAGTCTTCCTATGCGCCGCCTCTATCCGATCTGTCTGAGCCTCTCTTGTCTATACCTCGCTGCTGGCTGTTCCGAGCCTCCCAAACCCAAAGCCGAGGAAAAAAGTACTGAGGCTGAGGACGAGGACGAGGGAAAGACCAAAAAGTCTGAGTCGGCGGGTTCGCTCGGGCCGATTCCAACCGATGGCGTCGCGGTCGTGAATGGCAAGCCGATTACGACGGAGGTGTTTCGTAAGATTTACGATCTCAAGTTGCAAAAATACCAAGATCGAGATCGAGAAATTCCGACAACGGCGGACCGACGCTATCGAAAATCGATTACCGAACGCTTAATTTACCAAGAGGTCCTTCGACAGGAGTCGAAAGAGCTAGGTATCGAGCACGACAAGGCCGCATTGGCGAAGCGTGAAGAGGCTCAGAAAAAGGGCATCAAGGACTGGGAGCGTCATCTTCGGCGGCGCGGCGAGAGTGAGGACAGTTTGCGAGAGATGTATATCGCTGAGTTGCGTGAGCGCGCGATTCTCGACAAACATGGCAAGCTCCTCATCACAGGCGGTGACGTCGATGCTGAATACGACAAGATCAAGCCCAACTATAAAAAGGACAAGGAACGGGTTCGGGCGGCTCATATTCTCGTTCGGATCGGTCCCAAGGATCGTCCGCCAGCGAGCGCCGACAAGGACAAACCTTCCGACGAAGATAGCGCCAAATGGGAGAAGGAGGCGCTCGCCACAGCGAAGGAGATTCACAAGAAGGCGCTCGTCGAAGGCACAGATTTCGCTGAACTCGCAAAGGAACTCTCCGATGGTCCGAGCGCGCGCAAAGGAGGAGATCTTGGTATTTTCACCAAGGATCGGATGGTCGGTGAATTCAGCAAGGCCGCATTCGCCCTGAAGTCCGGAGAGATTTCAAAGCCGATCAAGACGAAGTTCGGCTTTCACATCATCAAGAGCTTTGGAAAGTACGGACCCGGAGACCTCCCGAAGGAGGCGCTGGAAGGCCAGATTCGCGAGCGCTTGGAGGCACGCAAGCTCCATCAGGGCCGACGCGACCTGAAGGCCGAGCTGCTAGAAAAATTCAAAGTCGACAATACGATGGAGAAGATTCTCGGTCCCGATCCGCGTAAGAGCGCGCGTAAAAAGGGCCACAAGCCCGGGCAGAAGCCACGAAAGGGATTCGGCACTTCGGCGGGAAGTTCTAAGGTGCAGGCGGATGCCAAGGGGGGAGGGCATGGGCATGCCCATGGAAAGACGCCCGGAGCCGAGGCCGAGGGCGATGCTGACACCAAGGCGAAGAAGGCTGACGCGAAGAAGGCTGACGCGAAGAAGGCTGACGCGAAGAAGG
>CAYTFJ010000026.1:0-9959 GCA_964437075.1 uncultured Nannocystaceae bacterium | reverse complement strand
GACGCCAAGAAGCCAGACGCCAAGAAGCCCGAAAAGGCCGACGCAAAGCCGGCGGCTGCTCAGTAGGGTCTTGGGGCGTTGTCTGTTGGGTTGCCGGGTGGGTCCCGGCTTCCCCTGCGTCGTGGGCCGGACAGCCCGCTAGAATGTTCCGCCGAGATGGATGCCTGCGATCAATTGATTGACGCGGGCTTGTCGGTTGTCTGACTTGATCTCGCAGCTGAATCCACCCTTTGTCCGTAGGCAGGCCGAAGAATGGAAATTGAGTATCGTGTCGATTTTGGCGCCCACGAAGAGGTGTCGAGAGAGCCACAGATCGGCGGAGAGTCCAGGGCGCAAGGCGAATCCTTGGGAGTAGATTGCGTCGTCGTTCCCCGCGTCGAGCACAAAAACCTGGCGGGACCACCCCGGTGAGAGTTCTGCACCAAAGTCGAATCGCCACAGTGGAATGATGGCCCTCAGGACCACAAAGAGGCTGTTTTGATAGGCGCGTGCGTAGACGCGATCGCCCTGGATCTCGTACTCTGGCTGGAACCATCCCACCGAGTATCCTCCGCCCACGAAAAAATTTCGGCTCGCGCGCCAGCCAAGATTGAGCCCGAGACCGACAAGCGGTGCTGTTCGGCCCGACATATCAGTATCGTCCCGACAGTCTCCCTGGCCCGGAATGCACGCCGAGGCTCCGAATACGACCTCGGCTTGGGCTCCACGGCGGTTCGGTGCGCTTTTTCTTGTATGGGCTTCCGCGGGACTGGCGGCCAACGCCGCGAAGGCCGTGCACAAGACAAGCGGGGCGAGTTTTGTTGCCACGGATCTCACGCTCGTAGTGACGCTCAACTTTACTGAATATTCCAGTGAAGAAGGGGCCCCATGGGCTGATTATCTTTCTTGTCCGACTTCGGCGATGCTTCGCCCGAGATAAGTCTGCGGCGGGACGATGACGTAATGGGACAAGAGCGACGAGTTGTGAGCAAGAAGCAGCAAGAGAGGCCGAAATCGAAGGCGAAAAAGCGGTCGCAGCCCCCAATCGAGGCCGCCTTGCCCACGAGAGATCTTGCTTCGGAGCGGGATTCGACCATGCCGCTGTTTGCGTCTTGTGCGCCCGGCCTGGAGACCATGCTGCTCAACGAGATTCGCGGGCTTGAGCTGGGTGAAAATGCAGTCTCAGAACCGGGGGGTGTGAGTTTCAGCGGGACTCGCTCGGACATGATGCGCGCCAATTTGTGTCTGGGTCTGGCGCTTCATGTGCTCGTGCGTATCGCTACTTTCCCCGCCCGGCACCTCCAAAGATTGGAGCGGGAATGTGGGAAGATCGACTGGAGTCGATGGCTTCCCTCAGATGCGTGTCTACGGATAAGAGCCCATAGCCGGCGTTCACGGTTGTATCACACAGGAGCCATCGTGCAGCGTGTGCGCGGCGGGCTTGCGCGGTCGATCAACGAGCGAGAGCCGGGCGTGGACGGCGAATTTATTCCATTGCAGGTGCGGCTGCATAGGGACGTCTGCACGATTTCAATCGGGACTTCAGGAAAAAGTTTGTACAAGCGCGGGTGGAAGGAAGCGGTTGTAAAATCTCCTCTACGAGAGGACCTCGCTCGTGCGCTGTTGATTGCAAGCGGTTGGCGTCCCGGGATGGTGTTGGTCGATCCTCTTATGGGGAGCGGCACGATCGTTATCGAGGCCGCTCGTTGGGCGCGGGGCCTCGCGCCCGGATTGGATCGTCGATTTTCCTTCATGGATGGTCCGCTCCACGATGAGTCGACGTTTGCCAAGCTGCGTCAACGTTGTTTGGACGAGAGTGTGCCGAGTTCGGAGAATTTGGCACCGATTCATGGCAGCGATCGCGACACTGGAGCTGTGGCGATCGCCGAGGCAAATGCGACGAGGGCGGGCGTGGCGGCAGACCTTCGCATTTCACATTGTGCGCTCAGCCGCGTGGAACTTCCGTTGGCAAAGCAAGGTGTGATCGTCACGAATCCGCCCTATGGCCGGCGCGTCGGGACACCCAAGACCCTGCGAAACCTCTATTCAGCCCTGGGCGCACAGGTTCGAGGACAAGGGTCTTGGAAGATTGGTCTACTCAGCGATGACCCACGACTGGCGGCCGCGACGGGACTTCGGCTCCGCAGTCAGTTCATGACCGATCTCGGCGGGTTGAAGGTGCGAGCCTTCATCGGTCCCGTAGACGATAGTGAAGAAACGCCGATTTAGAGCGGGGACCGCAGCGAAACATACGCTATGACCTGTCGCTGGAGATCTAGAGTCCGCGTAAAAACTCTGGTTTGAGGTCGCTCTCATTGCGGCGAGCTAGCACACCATCGATGATCCCAAGGATTTCTTGTTTGTCTCGTGGAAGTATCGAGCGAATAGGGAGGTAGTTGCTGGCGTGATTTGACGAAAAACGGCACTTTGAAAAATCGCTCTCGGCGACGATCGTGCGGAGTTCTTCAAGCATCTGAAATTTTCCAGGCAGTCGAAAATCCCCACGCTGTTGCATCGAATGCAGGGGCGTCCCGGGGACTACCGTGGTTGTCAGCGCACCGACGAAGGGAGGATCGATCTTTGAGAGCAGTTTTGCGGTGTGGGTCGCATGGGTCGAGCTGAGGGATTCTCCGCCGATGCCCAAGAGAATAATGACCGAGTGAAGCATGCCCGCCTCCGCGAGTTTCGGCCCCATCGCCTCGATCTCGGGCACGGTGCCGCCCTTGTCGATCCGCGTGAGGACCTCTGGATCTCCGCTCTCCATGCCGTGGTAGATGATCTTGAGGCCTGCATCACTGAGTTCTCGCAGGTCCTCAACGGACTTGGGTCCGACGCTGCGGGTGTCGCCATAGCTTCCTACCCGACGCACCCAAGGGAGATGCTTGCGAATACCCTCAAGAATTTTCATGAGCCGGCGCATTCCGAGGATCAGGGCATCGCCGTCGCACAGGAACAGCTTGTCCGACACAGGGCCGGCGCGAGCGGCTTCTCGAAGGTCGGCTTCAACGAGCTCCCATGGCTTCACTGAAAATTTTTTATCGCGATACATGTCGCAGTAAACGCAGCTGTTGTGGCTGCACCCGAGCGTGACTTGCAAGAGGGTGCTGTGGGCCTCACTCGGAGGTCGATAGATGCGGCCGACATAATCCATGGCTGTGGAGCATAGCGGATGACATCTCGCGCTTATAGCGAGACCCGAGAATCTGCGCCGCGAGATTCTTGACGAGCTTGGGCGGGCGCGAGAGGGTGGGTCCGTGGCTCGTTTGTGGCACGATCATGTTCGGATCGATAAGTATCTTCGTGGCTACGCGGATCCACGTTGTGCGCACCTCGTGGAGGAGTTGAGGCGGCAAGAAGCCCTCTCGAGCGAACGACCCTGGGGCGATGTTGTTGTGGTTCCCGCACGGGAGGAGTCCGCAGAACAGCTCGAAATGTGCATTCAAAAACCGGCGGCCCGCAGCGCTGAGCGGAGTCTGCTCGTGGTGGTCGTCAATGGGATCGAGGGTGTGCCCTCACACGAAAATTCCCGACTTCAGGCTCGATGGTGTGGAGAGGGCGCACAGGGGAAGGGAGTATGGCTGCACCGCGAGGGTGATTTTGATCGGATGATTGTCGATTGCAGCTCGGGGGGCCGAGGTTTCTTGCCCCGCGATGGCGTTGGTCTCGCAAGAAAAATAGGCGCCGATCTCGCTCTCTCGCTCATGCGCGGTGGTTGGGTTCGTGACACGTGGATTCATATGACGGACGCCGATGCGAGTCTGAGTGCCGAACACTTCGACGCCGCCAAGGGAGTGCGTGAGGAATTTGTCGCCCGGGTCGCCCGTTTTTGCCACGTCCCGAGCGGCGACAGCCAGGTTGATGACGCGACGTGGAGCTATGAGCGCTGGCTACGTTACTTTGTTCTCGGTTTGCGTTTCGCTGGTTCTCAGTACGCACACCACAGCATTGGAAGCTTGATTTCTGTGCGCGCGGGAGCGTACGCCGCCGTGCGTGGGGTCCCGCGCCGTCAGGCCGGTGAAGATTTTTACCTGCTCGACAAGTTACGAAAGATCGGGCCGATTCTGTGCAATGAAGGCGAGCGCGTTCGTATTGCCGCGCGCCGCTCTTCACGAGTGCCCTTCGGTACGGGTCCCGCCGTAGAGGCATTGATGACTGATCCTGAAGGGCGTATGTATCCCGACCCACGTGGTTTTACGGCGCTTCGGAGCTGGATCTCACTTCTGGACCGGCTCGGTCGAGGTGAGCGGACTCCGAGTGATTCATGGCTTCGGGATGAACTCGACGACCGTCTCGTGGGGTGTTTGTCGCGGCTCGGATACGATGCATCCGTCGAAGGTCTATGTCGCCGCTACAAGCCTCCGGTCCTCGGGCGACAAATTCGGACGTGGTTTGACGGGCTTCGAACCCTTCGGCTGCTGCACGCTCTACGGGACGATTGCTGGCCGGACATCCCATGGTCATCGGCATTGCGGGCCGATTTTCTTGTCGGCAAGCGCCGTCTACAAGCGTTGGTTTGTTCGCGGATTCACTGCGAAGCGATGGAAGCCCTTGAGGGAAGAACGCTCGCCGAATGATCGAATGCGAGGATTAGCCCGCGAGACAAATGCCGAGTTTTTCGTAGCGCTGCAATACGCAAACGTCGAGAAAATACGGCGCACAGATGGTGGCTCCGGGACATGGCGAGTCGAGCCTAAGATCGCAATAGGGGGTGCAGCATCCAATTCCTGCGCATCCGGGTAGGTCTTCTGGTGATACGCAGGTCAGACCCGAGGCGCATTGGTTTGAGAACTCGCACTCCTCGCCAAAGACGCCGGATTGGTTGGGGTCGAGCGGAGCCGCGCAACCAAACTTTTGATCGAAATTTCCGCAACTCAGATCGAGCGGGCAATCGTTGTTGAGCGGGTCGCACAGCGGGATGCAGAACGACGGGCAGTCTGGGCAGAGCTCACAAAAAGAGTCCTCGGTGCTGCATTGGGGATCGGATGCAGACCCCTGGCAAAATGCCATACAAAGCCCGTCTCCCTGCTCATCCAGGAAGCGACACATCGCTCCGCGGTCGCAGTTGTCGAGCCCAGAGAATGTGGACCCCTGGATATTGCACGGAGATCCAAGGGGCTGCGACGCCGGGCGGATCGGCACACAGAGAGATTCATACTCTCCTTGGATCTGACGATAGGTGCATTTTGTGCCACCGGTACAGTCTTGGGTCCAGACGTCGCATGGCGCGGGGGATGCCCCAAGATCAAGCGTGCCCTCGGTCGGAGACTTGGGACTCTCGCCGCCATCTGTCGCGTTTGTATACGGCTCGGACGTATTCGCACCGAGAGAGTGTGTGAGGTCCGCATCGCTCGACGCGCCGCTACACGCTAAAATGTGGCTGATGAGCAGAGCCGGCGCATGGCGGAGGACGCGTGAAAGCCGTTGAGGAGGACGCGAGTGGGGCTGTACGGGAGCCATGAGAACCAGTTCTCGAAGCCTAGACGAGTCGGGGCACAGCGTCCACTTTGGGGCCCCCTTGAGCATTCATGTGTCTTCCATTCACGGATGGGGGCTAAAATTGGCCGAGAAAGACGAGACCCGAGTAGCCGGGAGCGATGTGTGGAAGCCACGCGTGAGTCGAGGAAGACGACGAAGCGAGTCTCTTGCTCTTCACAAGCATGGCGATGCCTGCGGTTACCCCTGCGGCGCCGAGCAAAAAGGTAAAGCTACCGCCGATTCCCATGACCATCGCGCCCTTTGTGCTCTCGTTGTTGAGGTCATCTTTGTAGTCGGCCGGGTCCTGCCCTTGGGCGACGATTTGGTCACGAAAGCTCGATCTGAAGGTCGCTCCGTAGACTGTGAGTGCCACGGCGCCTCCGATAAACGTGGTTCCGACTGCAAAAAGACTGATCCCGCCTGTTCGGAGTCTTGTGGCCCTCATGCCATTGTCGACATGTGCGCTGTTTGCGGGAATTTCGAGGCGAGCGTTCGACGGCGCTGGTGGCTTCGATTCACGGGGCACCCCATTCCTCGTGTTTTTTTAGCTGTCGATCGATTTTGTCGATTTGGCGTTGTGCGTCTTTGATGTCTGTCTCAGTCTCGACGTCAGAGTTCCGAGATTCTCCGATGAAACGGGTGTAGATCGATCGCGCTTGGCGAAGATGCTCCGCGTCGTGATCGACGTCGAATGCGTTGGTGTGGGCCTTGGCGAGATTGAGCAGCAACGCGCCACGAACGTTCATGTCATGAAGCTCTGCGGTTACGATTTGGAGCGCCTCGGTGAACGCAGAGATTGCACCGGTATAGTCGGCCGCAGAATAGAGGGTACTGCCCTCGTTGTATTTTGTACGAACGCGAGTCTCAGCGTCTTGGAGCACAGGTTGCGCAGCCTCGGCGTCGCCGAGGACGATCAGAGGCACAAGCGGCAAGGTAAGGAGGAGAGATACCCAGGCTCTGGGCGCGCGCATACACGCGAAGCGGGGCGATCCGTTGCAGCGCCATATGCGGTGAAGACTGCCGTAGGCCTCGCCGAGCGTTAAGAAACACATACTCAAATGGAGCGAGAGGCCGTTGCGGTGTCCGGGACAAAGCGCTCGTTGTTCACCATGTGGGTGCCAAGGTGGAACTGCGGCTCGATTTGGGCGGAAATCGTCGCAAATTCATCCCCGTGAATGCGAACACGAGCGCTAACGTTTGCGCGAACTCGGTCGAACGGTGTGAAGAAGATGGCGACTTCGTTGCACACGAATTTGGGGTGGTTTTGCAGCCCAGAGAGCGCGGATGAGCACTCGTTGGTTGGCGCTGCTGAGGAGCGGGGACAATTCTCCATTCTTGTGGTCTCACCGAGCCCCGAGCTGTGCGACCAAGTCTCCAATTGGGTCGGTGGTTTGAAGGACTGTCGGATCGAAGTCGAGGGGATCTCCGACCCCGAATTGGGCCTGGTACGCTTGTCCGCTGGTGACATCAGCCTGTGTATGGTCGATGTGTCGTTCGGCTCCAACGGTGCATATTCGTTTGTTAATGGCGCACGAAATCGTGGCCCGATGCCTCCATTCGTGGTTGTCTGCGATCGACAGGATGACGGCCGTGATTGCTGCGACACTTCGGTCATCGACGTCATGGTGAGGGCGAGAATGAATGTCGACATGCTCGCGCGCTGCATTCGCTACATCCGGCATGGGGCCACGATCCGAGAAGAGTTAGTGAAGAGCGAACAGCGATACGCCCTCGCTGCGCTGGGGACCAACGATGGGATATGGGATTGGGATCTGGTTGCCGATCGTCTTTCTACGTCACTACGGTTTTGCGAGTTGCTTGGACTCAACTCGACGGTGTCACCGGGTCGATCCGACGGTTGGATCGATCGAGTACACGTGGTCGATCGCACCCGTGTACGTGAGTATTTGCGAGAACACCTGGATGGCAACGACGAGCAGTACCTCGATGAATATCGAGTTGTCGATGACGATGACGAGGAAGAACGATGGATGCTTGTTCGCGGAGCGATCGTTCGAGATGAAAACGGACGGGCGATTCGAATGGCGGGATCACTCACCGAGGTGACCGCGAGAAAACTCGTAGAGCGGCAGCTTTCAGAGAGGGCGCTTCATGACTCTCTCACAGGGCTGGCCAATCGTGTGCTTTTTACCCAGCACCTGTATCGGGTGATCACTCAATACCGATCTCAGGGTCCTTGTTACGCTGTTCTGCTCATAGATTTGGACAGGTTCAGGCTGATCAACGACGGTTATGGCCATCAGATGGGCGACAAACTGCTCGTCCAAGCCGCACATCGTATTTCGCTTCCGCTGAGCGGAAATGACATCGTCGCACGTGTGGGGGGCGCTGGGTTTGCCGTTCTGCTTGAACGTATTCGAGATGTCGCCCAGATCGAGAGTCGTGTTCGACGTATCCTGACTCGGTTTGTGGATCCCTTTGATATCGATGGTGAGAAGTTCTTTTGCGACGTTAGTATCGGCGTCGCAGTCGGCAATGCGAGTTATCAACGGCCGGAAGACCTCATTTGCGATGCCGATGCAGCCATGCACTGTGCCAAACTCGATAGCACGACTCGCATGGTTATCTTTGAGCCAGAGATGCGAAAAAATGCCCAGTATACCCTGTGGCTCGATGCCGAACTTCGTGCGGGTCTCGATGACGACCAATTTGAGCTGCACTATCAGCCCGTGATGGAAATACTTAGCGAGGGCGAGCGTTTGGTGGGCTTCGAGGCGCTGTTGCGCTGGAATCATCCGGACCGAAAAATCTCGCCCGCAGAGTTTATTCCTGTCGCGGAAAAATCTGGCCTGATTCTGTCGATAGGCGAATTTGTGATCGATCGAGCGGTGCATCAGGCTGCCTGCTGGAACCATGGCCGAGCTGCGGCGGATCCTATATTTGTCAACGTAAACGTCTCGGCTGTGCAGCTCCGTCCAGAGCTGTGCAGCGTCGTCCAGAGCGCCCTTGAACGTCACCAATGCGAGGCGAGCTGGATTCATCTTGAGGTCACAGAGACGGCGCTGGTCGAGGATACCGAGCAGGCCTGCGAGGTGCTGACCGAGTGTGGGAAGCTTGGCCTTGAGATTCACCTTGACGACTTTGGAACTGGTCACAGCACCCTCACGAGTTTGGTTCGATACCCTCTGCATGCCCTGAAAATCGACATGTCATTTATCTCGAGAATGCTCGTTGATCCCCAGACCGATGACGTGGTGCGCGCCGTGATCAGCTTAGGGCGTAGTCTAAATATGAAGGTGATCGCGGAGGGGGTTTCTGAGCCCGAGATTCTCGCTCATCTACGGGCGCTGGGGTGTCCCTTTGCGCAGGGATATTTACTTGGAAGACCCATGCCTGTGGCGGAAGCCGCCGAGATCCTAGCGAAAGTCGGAGCGTCGAGATCGCGCGCGGCGTAATTCGACCTTCGGAGGGCTTGGACACCCCGCCGCTGGCTAGCGAGCCTGGATATATAGGGAGAACGGAAAATCTCCCTTTGCGTCGTTGAAGGTCGCATTGGGGACATCGATCGCAAACTCGTGAATACCGGCGTTGACCGGACCCCATTGAATCGTTCGGGTCGAGATAAGATCGCCTGGGCACCAATTGCTGAACGACTGCCATTTTTCGTCGGTCATTGGGGTGGCACCATAGATGCCGTTGGCCTGGGTATTGTATTGGCGAAAGGGCTCGCAGGTATCGCGGCCGGGCTTGTACTGAAGCGCAAGATCTCCGTCGATGTACACATAGTGCTCGCGTCGAATGTATTCTTCACCGCCTGAATTGGCTCCGTGGTTGGAGGTGATCAGTACAATCTGTGCATCCTCGGTGGCTTCGAGGAACTCGAACTCGATCGTCTTGCGGGTGGTCCCCAAGGTGTCGCTGGCGCCATCGGCGTAGTTGTTGAACGATTCTTTGACGGCGAGAGGCAGCAAGACATTGTAGTCGTTCACTTCTTCAGTGCTGTCGGTATAGAGGGCAAGCGACCCCTTGTAGACATCGTTGCGGCCATCGCAGCCCGGAATCTCGGTGTTCGCGGCGTAGGGGACACCAAAGAGGTCGAGCTCAAACCAAAAATCGAACTCCGCCAATAGCCCCTCATTTTTTAAGATCGGTACGATGTTGTCCAACTCGTATTCGAAGGGAACTGTCGTCGGAGCCTTGTTCATGTTCATGAAGGGCGTGATGAACCTCGCCAGCTCCAAACGTTGTACATCCCCTGGATCATAGTTCTCTGCCCCCTTCGGTACGAGAGCCAACTGAACGGAACCGATTCTGTCGTAGTTGTCGCACAGCGCCCCGACCACAACCTGCATCCTAAGATTTGGCTGAATCAACGCGAGCTGTTCTTCGCTCAACTTGGTCGCGTAGGACGAATTGCTGTGTCGCACAATGCCTTCGGGAACGGGCTCATCCACGGTCTCGGCATATCCGTCATAGAAGACGATACCGTCGATAAGAATTAGGGTCGCGGGTTCGAGCGCGCCGTCGCCGTCGCCGTCGCCGTC
>CAYTFJ010000025.1:0-48012 GCA_964437075.1 uncultured Nannocystaceae bacterium | reverse complement strand
GAGACGGAGACGGAGACGGAGACGGAGACGGAGACGGAGACGGAGACGGAGACGAAGGCGACTGTGGAGAACCATCGGGCGTGGCACTCGGGGCCATCACAATCAGCTCGGAGCTCCCTCGCTGGAAAAACAATGTGGATGGCGTCTACACGATATTTCACGACGATACCTGTTGGGATCACGAGAGCAGCCACTTTAAGGTCGCGGCCCCAGCTCTGGAGGCGCGTGGCCTCGTCGCCGCTTTTGGTATGGTCGCGGCTGGATGCGATGGATGGGACAATGTAGAGGGCAGTGTCGGGGAGTTCGTCAAGGGGATGTGGGACCAATGGGAGGACGTGAATAGCCTCGGTAAGGCGGGCCACGAGCTTGTGAACCATAGCTTCTCGCACAACCCGGTCGACGGAAGCTGGGGCTACGACTACGACATTGATGTTGAGATCAATGGCGCCGCGGACCTCTTACAGGCTGGCACCGAAAGTCCGATTGAGTTCTATATTTTCCCAACAGATCTTTTTGAAGATATTCATATCGAGGTGCTTCGGGACCTCGACTATCTCGGTGCGCGGGCTGGGGTGAAGGGCGCTATCAATTCAATTGATGACTTTGACGCCTTCGCCCTCAATTTTGATGTGCACGCCAGCCCGACGGGGGTGGGGGCGAACCCGCATCAATTGGTCGGCCTCGATGCCTATGTGGACGAGGCCATCGCCGATGGCGGCTATGCGATCCGGGAGTTCCACGCCGTGGTGGCGACCCTCTCGGCAGAGGTGGACTCGTCGACTTGGCAGATCTTGACCGACGAATATGAGGACCATCTCGACTACGTCGAAGAAAAGGTGAGCGAGGGGAAACTATGGGTCACGGGTCCTTCGACCGTGATCCGTTATCGGAAGTCGACTGAAGTCTGCCCATTGCCGACCTTTGAGAATGGAACGCTTCGCTTTGCAGATCCCTCCGAGGAATGTCTCCGTTACGGAACAGATCTGTCGTATTTGATTGAAACGGACGGGGACTACAGCCTGCTCGGTGGGTCGCAAGACGGAAGTTGTCTGGATGTTGTGAAGGCGGATAGCAAGAGCTTCTACGTCAACGTCGATCCGTCGCGGGGCGATGCGAAGCTTTGGGGGATCGAGTAGACCACGAGGGACAGGGGGAACGGCGTCGCTGGCGGTTGGCGGCTCCGCTCCCTCCGTGGCGTCAGCGCTGACGCCGGACCATGCTTGGCGCGCCTGCGAGATGCGCGAAATACTCCAGGATGCTGGTCTCTCGCGCCACGAAGGCGGCACGTTCGGTCTCGGCGAGACAGATTTCGCCGCCTGCACCCGAATACGCGTAGGTGGCGAGCAGCCCGCTGAAACAATTGGCGACCCGAGGTGATTGCGCGAGTTTCTCTGCGAGGTCTTCAAGACCGTCAAAAGTGATTTCTCCGCCGCCGGGCAAAGGAGCGGTAGCGAGGGCATTGATCGGAAACTGTCCCTCCATGGATCGAAAACGTCCGGAGTTGTCGAAGTCCTCCATGCCAAAGCCGAAGGGCTCGAATACGGCGTGGCAATCCTTGCACGCGGGAGCCCCATGGGCGATCTCAAAACGCTCGCGAGTGGTGTTGGCTTCGGCGGCCTCCGTGATGGGAGGCACGTTGTCGGGGACCTTTGGCTTGAGCCCGCACAGAAGATTTTCGTAGACAAAAAGTCCGCGCGCCACAGGTGACGTGATGTCGACGTGAGACATCGCTGAGAGGACGGAACCCTGAGCGAGAATTCCAATTCCTCCGCCCACAGGACGCTCCGTGGCCGCGAAACCACTTGCGGGAGTTGGGAAACCGTAGTGGTTTGCCAACGTTGGATCCAGGTAGGTCTGTGTTGAGGTCATGAGCTCATCCATGCCTCCTTGAGTCTCGAAGATGATGTTATCCAAGAACATCTGTGTCTCGGTGGCCATCGAGTCTCGAACATCGTTGAAGTTGGGGATGTCCTGTTTGGACGCCGTCCGTACCGCGAGGTACCCGAGCCATTGACGGAAATATTCCTGTAGCATCGCGCGTCCATCTGGCGTCTCAAGCATGGCCGTTGCCTCGGCAACACGATTTTCTGGGGCATCGAGTCCACCCGCCTGCGCCTTGCTGAGGAGCTCGGCCGAAGGTGGTCGGCCGGAGAACGCGTAGGCAAGCTGGGTGGCGATTTCCTCGGGGCTAAGTGCGCCAGCATCATTCCCGAGTTCACTTCGGTAGATGAAAAATGGGGACTGCAGCATGGCGACAATCATCCATTTGAGCCCCATGGTGAAGTCCGAGCGGGAGGCCACGGATTCGTAGTAGCTCACGAGTTCGCTGCGTTCGGTGGAATCGAGGGTACGTCGGTAGAGGCGATCTCCGTAGGCGTCGACAAAGGATTCGACGCAGGCCGTGTCAGGTGCTGACTCCGCGCAGGGTAAAATCCCGTCAACAACCTCAGAGCGAACGATGAGCGTCGCTACGTCTAATGCCGTACGGTGGACCTCCTCTGCGGATTGGGGTCCCATCAGCAAAGATCGTGCATCGTTGGTGAAACCCGAGGGGCCGACCCGGTCGCCTCCCATGGCGACGCCGGCCCATTGGGTATCGATTTGCGGGAAGATGTCTCGGATCGTCGCTTGATATTCTTTGGCCGTGAGCCGACGAAGTACCGCCGGTGCGATCTTTGATGTATCGCAGACCGAGGCGCGGTCGCTCTCGTCTCTGGGGCTGTCGCCATCACCATCACCATCACCATCACCATCACCATCACCAGTCCCGTCGGTGTTGCCACCGCCTCCGGTGGCCGTCCAGTTTGTCCCGTCGTCCGGATCCTTACATGCGGGAAGGAGTCCGCTTGTAAGCAGGCTGATGGACAAAAAAGACGCGACGAGCGGGGGCTGACAAGTGATTCGATTGGCCTTCATGATTGGAGCTCCGTGATTACAGTTGTCGCTGCGCCATCGATCGCGGGCAACGACGTGCCCATGGCGGAGGCGATCGTGGCCATGACATCCGAGTGGGGTCTATCCTCTTCGACGTTGATGACATGGCCTCCCGATTTGAATTGGCCTGCCGCTCCGCCGATCAGAATTTGTGGGAGTGTTGCGTAGATCGGGACACCCGCGACATAGACCTCGCCCGCTTGGGAATTGTGGTCATTGGGATCTGAGACCTCGCTAGAAATGTAGACGATGCTGTTGTCGAGCACGGTCGATCCGGGCGCCGAAGGATCGTCTTGGTCGAGAATAGGCAGCAACACGGCGGCGATGCGCTCCATAAACCAGCGTTGGGCCTGAGCAAAATCGGGGCGGCTTCCGTGCGAAAGTCCTTGATGGTGGCCTGCACCCAGTCCGGGCCCTCCCGAGAAATTAAACACGAGGTTTGAATTTACGTAGAGTGCCTGAAGTGTGAGCACCTGCGCTGCGCCACAGAGCATGGCTGTGCCCGCAGCCTCAAGTTGAGCGTCGAAGACTTTTCCAAATTGCGTGGGGTCGAGGGGATCGACGAGTCGGGTCGCCTCCACGCGGTCGAGGGTGGGACGTTCGCTGCATGTCGAAGCGGAAGAGTGACCTTGCTTGAGCTCCAGGAGGGCATCGAGGTGCTTTTTGAGTTTGCTGTCCTCGGTGGAGAGCCCCTGTACCTTGTCGCGCAGGCGCTCAACCTGTAGAGCGCTCAATCCCATGGCTTCCTCGCGAAAGACGGATTCGTCGGGGGCTCCAGGAGCATCATCACCAAGACCAAAGAAAAGCTCGTCGGCAGCGGCGACCGGACTTGCCTGGGCGCGCACCCACTGCCCGCCGTGCCGGATCAATTCACAGTCTGGATTGAACCCCTGCGTCGGGTGACGGGGGGCGGCGCCCAGCGCAAAAGCTTTGGTGTCAAGTTGTTTGGCGATATTGTAGTCGTAGGAGTCGGCGGTCCCGGCTGCCGAGCCCGTGAGCATCGTCTTGATCGCGGTGTGATTGCTGGCGCCCGCGGCCATCGCAATGCCACGCAACATGTTTACTTGCGATGCGAAGGGCTGCAAGGGAGCGAATACGCCGGTGTCTCCCTTGGCCATGAGATCGAGGCTGCCGTTCTCGAGGAATGGGCTGGCGAATTCCCAAGGGATTCCATGGGGGATGTATATATTGAGCAGTCGAGTCAGAGCGCCGGTCGGGGCTGCAGTGGCGAGCCGTGAGATGCTCGCTGCAAGCGGAGCCGAAACACCCAAGGCCATTGCCGTGAGAAAGGTTCGTCGCTGTAGTTTTATGCGTGACATTGAATCTCGATCATCCTGCTGTTCGCTTCGCTTCGCTGGAAACTGTGTGCTGTTTCAGTCGCCCGAAAAGTTGTTCACGTAGGTGACGAGCATCCGACGCGTTTCGATTGCAAGCGATTCAGCGTATTCTAACCGCCGACAGACTTCGAGCATAGGATAGTATCGACTTTAGGACAAGTGACAGCGTCCGTGCGCCGGCAACCGTCAACTGGCATCGATGGATCCGTCGGGTGGCGTGCAGTACTTTCGTCTGCCAAATTTTCGCTGCAAGCGTCGTGTTCGATCGCCGCTGGCAGCGCTGTATTTGTTTGTGGTCTGCCAAATCACCGCTATCGATCGTCAAACTAGTTTTCATGGAATTGTGGAAAACGAGGTAGAAAAAGGGTCATTGGTGGGGTCATTCGTGGCCTGCACCTACGTAAAATGACCCTTCCATCTTGCACCCGAAACATCGTGCGGCTTGGTCGCGGAGAGGTCATCGAGCGACCGCACGAGTCGATTGGGCTCGAAGGGGGATGGTCCAGCGATTCGGTGGCCACTGCCAATTTGCGGGGCCGCCGGACCGCCGGGCCGCTAACCTTGAGCGATGACAAATCCGACGGATGTCGAAGACGAATATTTCCGACGGGTCGAGGCTGAGAAACGCGCCTTACATCGTGCGGCGCTCGCAAATGCCGCGACCGAGCTTCACACCTTAGGTTGTGTCCGTCCCGAGGTTGGTGAGCGAATCCATGCTCTAGGTTTCAAAGGACCGACGGCTGCTGTTTTTCGTCTGCTCCCGCTCGTCCTCGTTGCGTGGGCCGACGGCGCCGTCAGCCTTCGTGAGAGGGCGGTGGTCTTCAGAGCGCTTGAAGCGGGGGGGCACGAGAGGGAATCTCGCGCCGGGAAATTTCTCGAAGTCCTGCTTGAGCATGCTCCGTCGCGCGCCTACCACGAGGAGGCCATCGCGTTGATACAGACCATAGCGAGTGCCGAGACTGATGTACACGACCTCTTGCAACTCTGCCGGGACGTCGCGGAGGCCAGTGGTGGGCTTCTTGGTTTTGGGAGTGTGTCGAAGAAAGAGTGGGCAGTGATTGAGGAGGTAGCGACTGCTTTCGAAGCCCACCGGGGTGTCGAGTTGGCGACCTAGCTAGCGAGATCGATGGCAAAAAGCGGTTGCCCCTGGGCGAGAATTTTCGCGGCTTCCTCTGAAGGTGCGGGTCGGCCAAAATAGTATCCTTGGGCCATGGGGCAACCCAGCTGACGGAGCAATTCAGCATCAGCGAGGGTCTCAACACCTTCGGCCACGACTTGAAGACCCAGGGTCTGCGCAAGCCCAAGAATGATCTTGACGATCGCCAAGTCGTCCGCGTTCTCTTGCATTTTTGCGACAAAAACCCGATCGATTTTAAGCGCATCGACAGGGAATCGGTGAAGGTAGCTGAGTGAGGAGTAGCCCGTTCCGAAGTCGTCGATGTAGATTTCGACGCCTCGATTTCGCAGTTCGACGAGGATCGTCTCGGATGTTTTGGCGTCTGACATGAGAACGGTCTCGGTAATTTCGATTTTGATATTTTCCGCGGGACATCCGCTGATCGCTAGCGCGTGGTCCATGTCCGCAAGCAGGTCCGACTCTGTGAATTGGATACCGGAAACATTCACACTCATCTTCAGTGGGTAGCCCGCGATCTGCGAAAATTTGACGGCTTGCCGACAGGCTTCTTCAAGCGCCCAGCGGCCGATCGGAACGATCAAGTGGCTCTCTTCGGCGACAGGAATGAACTGGTATGGGGGCACGAGGCCCTTTGTGGGGTGATTCCAGCGGATGAGAGCTTCGAATCCACAGATCATTCCGGTCGAGAAATCGATGAGTGGTTGATAGTATAAGCAGAATTGATTTTGTCGTGTGGCGACCGTGAGCTCCTCGCGAATCTTCAGAGTTTCGATCGCTTGATCGCGCATCTGGGTGGTGAATATCTCGGTTCTTCCCTTACCCTTACGTTTTGCGAGCGAGAGCGCCGTGTCCATATTGCGGATGACATCGATGGCGGAGATCCCTGGGTCGTCGAGCGCACAGAGCCCCGCTGCGGCCGTCAGTTCAATCTCTCGACCGACGCCGCAGATGAAGGGACATTTTAGCGCGATCTGAATATCTCGAACTCGAAGATCCCGTTCTCGCGGATCGGGAGAGGTCTCAATCACCAGCCAAAATACGTCGCCGACAGCTCTCGCCAAGAAATCGTTGGAGCCCAGAGCGTCGCGAATCCGGTGGGAAATCGAGACGAGCAGCGAGTCCGCCGCATCGTGCCCTAGACCAAGGGTCACGATCCTGAAGGCGTTGATATCGAGGGCGACGGCTGCAAGACTGGATGAAGGGCCAGGTCCGGTTGTGAGCCGGCCTTGGAGATGCTTGGTGAAGAGCGTTCGATTGGGAAGACCCGTCAGGGGGTCGTGCAACGAGTCGTGCAAGAGCTTGCGTTCAGTTTGCAGACGGTGGTCGACCTCGGCGCGCAACTCGGCGACCGTTCTTTCAAGTTCCCGAGTGTGACGACGATTTTGTTGGGTCAGATGCCACTTTGAGCAGAGTGTGAGGGCAACCTGCACGATCTCGGCTGGCCCATAGGGTTCTCGCAAGAATAGGAGACGCGATGTCTCGCCAAATTCGCCGTAGATCGCGGACCATGAGAGGTCACTGAGGGCACCGTAGATGACAACTTCAATGTCGGGACATCGTTTCCAGATCTCTTTAATTGTCGTGATTCCGTCCCAGCCCGGTGAAATCCGCAGGTCGACAAACATCGCCGCATGGGGTCGGCCCTCCTCGACAGCTGCGAGGGCCAGCCCGAGCGCCTCTTCGCCTTCGGCAGCGACATCGACCTTGAATCCGACAAAGGCGCCGTAGACACCTGCCAAGCCCGGGCCCCTGGCGCTCGTTCGTTCGAGGGTCATTCGAAATTCGTGATGAACGGATGGATCGTCGTCCACCACGAGGACGCGGCGTGTGTGGTCTCTCATCGTGTGGCCCTGGAACTACGTTTCGTCGCTCGCGGGCCGAACCTTGAGTTTTTGCTGGGACCGGCTTGGGCCCTGAGAAGGTCGAAAGTGCGGTGATGACGGATGTTTCTCAAGCGCTGCATCCACATCAGCGGACGGATATGAGACTTTTTCCGGGGCTGTTACTGTGGGCCAATGACTTGGGCGTCGATTTTTGTGTTCGGCGGTGTTTCTCGCGGGGACAATCGTAGGTTCGGCCGACGGCGGGCGGTGAGCCACGATCGGGTTTTGATCCGATTTTTCGCCGCTTCACTTTTTTTAGTGGCAGGCGAGTCCGTATGGGCTTCGAGCCCTGTATGGGCTTCGGGCCCCAAAAGGGAGGCTTTGGGCGGACGGAACGGCCTGCCGCCGGGGATTGTCGGCGGGGCGCCCGCGTCCCCGCAGGATTGGCCGGGCGTTGGCGCGATTGTTCAAGGCGGCAGCATCTTATGCACGGGAACCCTGATCCATCCTCGAATTTTATTGACGGCTGCGCACTGTACGAAGGGCATCACAGACCCGTCGTCGCTTCAAGTTCATTTCGGTTCGACGATCGCCTCTGAGGAGGGACGGGCGGATGTCAGCGTGGTAAAGGCCGTAAGCCATCCAGATTTTTGTGGGGTCCCGGAGGAGGATTGCAGCGATTTCGGCTATCTGTTGTTTTCGAAGCCTCTGTCTGGCGTTGAGGTGGTACGGGTCTTGGCGACCCAGGCGCAATACGACCTGCAAGTCGCCGTGGGCAGCAAAGTCACCCTCGTGGGCTACGGCCTCGATGACGACGGTGCTTCGGGCGCGAAACGGCAGGTTGAGGCCGAGATCACCCTGCGTTCCACGACCGGTGTGGCCTTCGGTGCGGGAGGTGACGGGCTTGATAGTTGCAGCGGGGATTCCGGTGGACCGGCCTTGGTGATGGACGGGGCGGGGCAGTGGGCCCTGGGCGGAGTGTTGTCCTATGGATCTGCGATTTGCGGAGATGGCGGTGTCTACGGGGTTCCACAGCGGGCGCTGTGCTGGCTGAGCGAAGATTCGGGTATCGATCTCCGTCCCTCGGGTTGTGAGGGCTGCGACTGCATCGATTTGGCCGAGCGTCTCGCGGACGGAGGATGCGACTGCGCCCTAGGGCCGGGGGCCGGGGCCGGGTGGACCTTGTTCGGACTCGTCTCGTTGTTCTTGTTTGGCGCGGTGCGCCGCCGTTCGAGAACGGGATCGTGAAGGGGGGGTAGACCCACATCGGGTTGTGGTTGAGCTCAATTGCTGCGCGACGGGGTCGATGAGGGGAAAGGTAGGACTCCCACTGGACTGATGATGGCTGGTTTTGACGTAGATCCCGAAGAATCGGAGCAGTTTCGATCGATTGTGCTCGCCCGCAGCTTCAAGGCGCCAATGTTGCCCGCGGATGCGACAGGCCTTTTGGCGCTGGCAACCAACCCCGATGCATCGCTACGCGAGCTCGAGACTGCGATTCGACAGGATCCGATGTTGGCCGGGCGTGTGCTCTCGTTGGCGAATTCTGCCGCGTATGCGCGCAACGCGAAAATCTCGTCTTTGTGGCAGGCGGCGATGCGGCTGGGGGTGGACAAACTTCGTGACGTGCTCGCGCAGGCAGTCGCCGAGGCGTACATTTTTCGCGGTAGAAAAAGCAGAATCGAAGAGGTCCAACGCCACAGTGTCGCTGTGGCGCATCTTGCCCGTCAGGCCTGCTTGTTCTTGAACATCGATCCGGAGATGGCCTTCTTGTGTGGTCTCTTGCACGATGTTGGCCATCCGATTCTGATTCAGATGGTGGATGCGGGGACCCTTCCTCAGATCACGAAATCGAAGCCGCGCGCGCTGTTTGAGTTTTTGCATCCGATCGTGGGTGAGCGAGTTATTCGGAGCTGGGGCTTGCCCAGCGTGGTCGCGGAGGTCGCTCGTTTTCATCATCTTCCAGTTTGCGGGGTTGAGGGTCGAACACGAGAGATCAACAAGGTTATCGCCGGCGTCGATCGCCTCGCGTATCACGTCAATTTGGGCGGCAAGAAACCAAGCGTCGAGTTTGATGAGGATCCGCGCTGGGACGAGGTCGGTTTTCCGCTCCGAAGCGCGCATCAACTCCGCGAGTGTGCCGAAAACTTGGACTTGAGCTGACGGGCCTGCCTTGCACGTGGGTCCTTGGGGGTTCTCAGAGAGTCACGGCCACAGGGAGGCCCGCGCAAGGGGTCCTGGTTTCTGGGACGCACGCCTGCTAAAAAATGCTGACCCGAATGCGTCGAAGATCTGCACTTAGGCAATAAGTATGGAAGGTTCCCCCATTCAGCTGCGCGAATGGACCCCCCGGCAACGTGTTGGGCTGGGTTCGCAGACCGGGCTGGGTGGCGAGGCCGACGCGCGGGCTAAGCGCGAGCGGGAGCACGAGCTTGCCAAGCGCGCCGCCGGAGGCGATGGGGCCGCCCAAACTGCCTTAGTTCAGTTGCTGATGCCCCGCGTTCGCCAAATTACCAGGGCATTTCTGCGCGAAGGATCCGATGCCGATGATGCCGCGCAACTCTCGCTCCTGGCGATACTACGCAGTGTGCCGAGTTTTCGTGGGGACTCCAGCTTGGCCCACTGGGCGAAACGGATCGCTGTCCGCACGACCATGCGACATCTGGAGCGTGAACGACGGTGTCGCAGACCCCTGGTCAGCGAGGATGGCGAGAGATTGGTCTCTGAACCGCTTGAGCGAGGCGGAGAAGGGCTCCCTCGCGAGCTTAGCGAATACCTCGATGAACTACCAGACTTGCAGCGTGATGCGATTGTTCTTCATCATGCGCTTGGCTATTCGATTGCGGAAATCGCGGAAACGACCGGTGTCAGCCCGAACACGGTGAAGGGGCGTCTGCGGCTGGGCTCGACGACGCTGCGTCGCCGTGTGCGCCAAGAAGTCTTGATTGGGAGGAGGCGCGACAATGAAAGACGATGAGCGATGGTCCCGTATCGTCTCTGCGGAGGCGCGGGGTCGCTCCCTGAGTGGCGAGGAGCGAGAGTGGTGCGAACAGTTCGAGCGAGAGGCCGGGGATGTGTCCATCGACCGCGTGCTTTGGGCCGGCATAGGCGCGCTCGGGACCACAGCAAAGCTTGGCGAGATGAGCGACATCGACGTCGTTGCGCGGGTGATGGCGGAGGCCGAGCGGGAGGAAGAGCGAGAAGCCGCGGTGAGTCCAGATCCAAGAAACGGCGGCGCCGGGATTCTCTGGCCGCGCCGTACTTGGCGGCGGGTGGCCTTGGTTGTTGGGGCGATGGCGGCCACGATGGCTCTCGGACGCTTTGTATTTTCTGATGCGATGATTTCTGTAGGGGCCTCCGAAGAAGAAGCGCACGTTTGGCAAGATTCTTCTGCGAGACCGAAGCTTGCCGAGCGGCAGACGTTAGCGCAGCACACGCCGGGCGAGGCCCGGAAGGTCGTAGGCGACCAGTTTTTGGCGAAGGGGCGTTGCATACATCTTTGGGAAGGCTCAAAGGTCTGCGCAATTGAGGATGCGCAGATCGAGCTTGACGGTGCCGCCGAAGCGGGCTTTGGGCCGTCGCTGAGACTCGAATCTGGCGGTGTTCAGATCGAGATTGAGGGTCGGGAGCGAGGGGTGACGCTGCGAACTTCGCTGGGAGTGCTGCAGGCGATGACAGGATCGTTCTCCGCGATGCTGAGTCCAAGAACGACGAGCCTGACGGTGGTGTCTTTGACCGGGCGCGTTATGGTCACCGGATCCTCAGGGGGCCTAACGCAGGAGGTTGCGTCGGGCAAAACGTTGCGCCTGTCTGCGGTGGAGCGAGAATTCGACCCAAGGCGAGCAAGGGCTATGGCTTTGTCTGGCGGTTTGGATTCCGTCGATTCTACGAGAAAAATCGCTAAGAAAGTTCATGAGAAAAGGGCGTCCGATGAACAACTGGCGAAGGCTCAGCGGCTGCTGGCGAGCGGGAAGCAGCGAGAAGCGATACGAGCGTATGAGACTTTGATTCGCAGCTGTCCTGATTCGAGCGAGGCACACACCGCGATGGTCTCTCTAGGTCGCTTGCATTTGGTGGCGAAAAACGCGAGGCGGGCGCTTCGGTACTTTGATCGCTATCTTCGTCAGGGCCGCGGTTCCTTGACCGAAGAGGCTCAGTACGGGAGAATTCGCGCATTGCGTGATCTTGGGCATATCCGGGCAGAGGTGGATGCGATCGGGTCCTTTGTGCGTGAGCATCCTGCGAGCGTCCACGCGAGTCCGCTCGCTCGCCGCGCGGACCTTCTGGAGAGTTCGTCCTTGCTGGCGAATGAAGGCAGTGAAAGCCAATAGCTGCTAGATGAGTGGCCGCCTTACCTGGTGGGACAGTCAAATTTTGGGCGGCCTGAAAGTTTGCAACGAACATCCATTGTTGCACCGACTTGCGGGGGCGTGAGACGGCTGAAGACAAATTCGAGGTTCCAGCCGTGCTCGCGGCAGTGTGGGTGTAGCTGTTCGCCGCTACGTGTTTCGTAGCAAATTGGCGAACTCGTAGATAAGGCATCTGCGGTGCATAAAGGTATCGAGATGCGAGAGCCATCGAGGTCAAGTTCAGAGACCTGGCAGTCCGCCTGAAGACCGGGCGTCGCGGAATCACTGTCGGCCACACACTGGGTCATGCAGTCCGGACGGCGAACCGCAGCCCCGGGACTCGCGGTGGCGGGAACACCGATCCGTTCGCTGCGATGAGCGTGGGATGCATCGATCGCGTCGCGATAGCGCAATAGCCCGGCCTCGATCGCCGAGATTTCGCTAGGGTCGAAGCTGGGGGACAGGTCGTGTAGCTCGCGCGGGTCCTTGCCGAGATCGAAGACCTGTGTGGGCCGTCGACCAAAGTGAAATACGTAGCTCATACGGTCTTCATGCAGGGTCATACAGTAGCTGTCGTACCAGCATGACGTGACCCGTTGCGCACGAGGTTGGCCCTTGAGGGAATTTCCAGGAAGTCGGCCCGTCCACCGAACTCCAAGCCAATCGAGCACCGTGGGCAAGATGTCTAGGTTTTGGCGAGGGCCCTCGATTCGTCTCGGTTCGCCCAGCCAGTTCGGTCCGAGGATGAACATGGGGACGCGGGTGCCTTCTTCGTAGGGGACGGCATCATGCTGTTGACGTCCATGCTCGCCGAAGGCCTCCCCATGATCTCCGATGATCACAACGATTGTGTCTTTGGGCCCTTCAGGACCAAAGAGATCAAAGAACAAGCGACGTAAAAAATTGTCGGTGTAGTGAATCGCGGCAACGTAGTTCTCGATGGGGGTCCCCGCGTGGGCGGAGGGCTGCATCGAGTCCGGCAGACGATAGGGGTGATGGGTGACAGAGGTGAGCACCGTTAGAAAATAGGGGGTGTCTGGATCGTTGCGGACATAGGCACGGATTGGTTCAAGCAGAGCGAACTCGTCCATGGCCACATAGCCCACGGGCTGAAATCGGCTCGAGTCGAGGTCTTCTTGGGTTGTGATGTGCTCAAACCCCATATTTTTAGCGAGCGCACGGCGGCCCTCAAATGTACCCAGTGCCGACTGCATGAATGCACTTCGGTACCCGAGTTCCCCAAGCAAATGCGGGAGACAGGGGATCTGGAGACCGCCGAGTTCTGTTTCCTCAAGATCCATACCGAGTCGCGCATAATTTCCACAGACGATCCCCACCAGGGCCTTGGTGGTGTGGGATTGAGAGGTGTAGGCACGGTCGACGACCCATGCTTGTTCACTGAGCTCCGCGAGAAAAGGGGCAATGGAGCGCCGGCTCTCGTCCGCGTAGGGAATGACCATGTCCGCGCGCAGAGACTCGACGACGATGACCAAGAGATTTGGACGATGCACAGGCCTATGTGAAACCAACACAGGCGGTTCGTATCGGAAGGGCTCGACGGCCTTGTTCGCTGTTGAGTTGGGCGGACGGGCTGTATCCGAACTGTCCAGACGGTGGGTCTCGTGACGTTGTCCGAGGAGGCTCGCCAGAAGCGAACGCTGTGGCCACTGACCAGGAGCGGCGAGCGCGAAGGGTAGCATGGTGAGCACGGCGCCCAGACCCGCACTGCAATAGATTCGCAGTCGGGCCCTCGCAGGGTCGATCTCTATCGAAGCGAGCGGCCTACGGAATCCACCGCGATAGGAAAATAGGAAACCCAAAGAGCCCAGGAACAACGCGCCGGAGATCGAGGCACAGAGTCGAAAATCGACTCCGCTGGCCACGACTCCCATTAAATCCTTGGAGTTTCGCAGCGCGTAACGAAGCAGACTTGCGTCCAGGGCGGTCCCAGTTTGCAAAAAAAACTGCTGAGCGATGATCGCAGCGCCGTGAGCCCCGATGTGACCGACAGCGAAGATTGGCCACCAAGATCGAGAGCGAAGCCGGGTTGCCAGCAGGACGAGGGCGGACTCGACGATCAGGATGAAGCCAAATTCGCTGGAAACGATGGCGAGCCATTCGAGACCCGTAGGCTCGACCTCCGCGAGAGCCGCGCGTTCAGCACGAAAGACCAAGGCCATGAGCAAAAAAATCCCCCCTGCAGTGACGCAGCAGCGCAGTTTTCGTTGAAAATCGTGCGGGGGAGGCGATCTCACCCCTGTAGCATCGCAGCCGCGCCCGCCGCAGGATAGGTGTCGTGCGGGGGAGTCCACGGTTTATGAAGAAGGCTCAAATAATATTGATCTGTATGGGTCCTGCTTCGGCACCCATCCATCATGAGATCCCAAGCCGTAGTCAGTCTTTATCGCGGGGCCCTTCCGCTCCTTTTGGCCATTTTCGCGCTCCCCGCGTGTGGGGGGGGGACGTCGTTGAGAGTACGGACTCCGGGCAAAGCTCAGCGGGGGATGGAGACGGAGACGGAGACGGAGACGGAGCTTGTGTGATCGCGGACGGCGACAGCGAATGCATCGTATGCACCAAGGACAAGTGCTGCGATGAAGTGACGGCCTGTGCAGCCGACACCGATTGCACCTGTTTCTCGGACTGCGTCGATGGCGGAGGTGACTTCTTCGAGTGTTTCCAGAGTTGTTCCATCGATTTTCAACAGCAAGACGCGCCGGTCATGGACTACCTGAACTGTACGAATCAGAGCTGTGGTGATGTTGGCGGCGGCGGCGGCGGCGGCGGAATGCCCTAGACGGGATGCCTGATTCGACTCCAACGTTCGGGTCGGACATAGTGAACGCGGTGATCTCCGCGGGATCAAGGTTCCGATCGCGTTGGGTGCGTCAGTCGTCGGGTGCTGTCCTCGCGGTTGTGATCTCAACGGCGGCGGGCGTGAGCGCGGCCGCAGGTCCGCCGCCGAATCGTTTAGAGAAAAACTCAAACAGGCCGGAACCGAGCGGGCCCAGGGGGCGGGATGTTGGCGCGCGTATTGTGATCGTGCACCCCGACCTTACCGAGAGCGATCTGGATGAACGAAGCGTCGCGCTGATCTCCGCACATGGAGCTTGGCGAGGGGCAAATCTTCAGTTCCAACGGCGGGAACGGCCTGCAGGTGTTCAGCCACTCATCGTAGAGGCCACGAAGATCGCTATGCAGGAGCAAGCGTTGGGTGTCGTGTGGGTTGACCTCTCAGGGACCGATGAGCTGAAGATCTATTTGTACCTCGCGGACAAGGAGTTGTTTTTTGGTCGAAGGATTCCGGTCGAAGGAAGCGAAGCCGTGGCAGTGGAGACCCTCGCCAACGTCGCGGGCTCTGCGATCGCGGCCTTGCTGGAGGGGGGGAATCTCGGGATTTCGGCGATCGAGACGGTGGGTCTCGCCCGCGAGAGAGTCTCCGCGGGCGAGACCCGCCGCGTCGATCTTACCGCGAGGTTGACGGAGGCGGAGCGGGCGAATCTCCGGCGACGCCAGGCGAGGCCAGATATTCGTCTGACGGCAGTCGTGGTGCCACGAATGTGGCCGAGATTGAGATTGCGGGCTCAGTACGTAGGTACAAATTTCGCAGAGGAGGTCCCTTGGCAGAGTGGAGCTTCGATGGCCCTCGGCGTTTACGTGATCGATGGCCTTCATCTGGAGCTCGGCTACGCATTGATGACTCCGATCTTGGTCGAAGACGATCTCGAGGCATTTCGAGTGCAGCGCCACCCTCTCGAGGTAGGGTTTGGCTACCGGCTCCCGATAGGTTCAGTTTTTGGGGTTGTATGGGGTGCACGAGTCTCTCTTGATCCTGTTGTACGCAGCTCGATTCCCGACGCGAAGCATAAAAAGTTTGACTCGACTGTGCGTCTATTCAGCCACGTGGGGTTGAAAATTGGGGTCGGTGCCAAGGTTGCGCCGACGATGTTCATGTTGTTGACCGCCGGACTCGATCTCGGTCTGACGCGAGCCGAATACACGCGCTACACTCCGGAACGTGAGGTCTTGTTGAATCCAGATCTTTTTCGATTTGTGGTGGGCCTTGGTGTTGTTTTTGATCTGGTGGAGCGCTGAGACGTTGGGCAAATTTCAAAAAATGAAGCCTCCGCATTGGATCCAGGGCGGACCCGTGGGGATCGCAAGCCTTGTGGGTTGTTGTGGCTGCATTCTATTGGCTCTTGCGGTGTTTGTGTCGGGCTGCCTTTTGGCGGAGGATGCGGTAAGTTCGGTGGCGCAGGGGACCGAGAAGATCCCTGAGACCGGGTCCTCGAACAACGAGCCCCCATTCGAGGAAACGAGGGAGGACTCTGAGGGAGACGGCGAGACCGTAGGGTCCACCGAGTCTTCGGGCGATGGAGGCGGCGAGGAAGGTGGCGAGGAAGGTGGCGAGGACCCGGACCCGTGCGAAGCGGATCTCTTTGACGACGCGTGCAGCAGTTGCGAAAAATCTCGTTGCTGTGAGGTGCTGACGGCATGTGTCTTCGATTTCCAATGTAGCTGCTTCATGTGGTGTAGCGAGCCCTATATCGATGATTTTTACGCCTGTGTGGACCGGGAGTGTGTCGCGGTTCCGTGGGAGAGCCTCGAGTTCAACGACGTTCTGGCGTGCCGGAGCAACCTCTGCACTCAGGAATGTGTCGACTATTTGCCGAAATGAGAGAGGCGTTCGCGTTCGGGCTTGTTGATAGCGCCGTGACGCGATGTCGCGCGTTTGCTTAGCGGCGCCGAATTTCGGCGCTCAGGCACCAGTTTCCTGTGGGATTGGGCTTGAATGCAATGATATCAGCCCAGTCCGGAACACTGCAGCGTCCGTCGCCTTCGAAACGGAAATACGAACTTGCCGCAAGGTTCGACTCGGTCGCTATTGCGACACCCAGTGCGGACTTGAGCTTTGGAAGCTCGGTCGAGAATCCTACACAAAAATGTTGGCTCTCGAGTGTGGGCGGGATGTCCATCAAGATCTGATTGGTTCCAACGATGGCTTCAGAGTCCGGGTTGACCTCTTGGCTGTAGAGGATTTCCCCTGGTGATTGCGACGGAACATCAAAGGCGCGCAATTCGAACTGAAAGGGCCCAAGTTCCGCATCGCGCGCGGCGAGTTGATATTCGATCCGAGTCAGCACGAAGGGTGGTGCCATATCCGCAGTGAAGCATTCTTGGATCCAAATAGGGCCGCCTACGGGGTTGAATAGGTCGTCCGTGTAGCACCACAGCGGTTTGTCGCAGGTCTTTCCTGGCTGCTGCTGTAGAAATTCAGTTTCGCCGTCGCCGTCGCCGTCGCCAGCGAAGTTGTTGTTCTCGGCGGTGTGGTGGTCAAACTGTGCGTTTGGCAAAAGGCATGTGCACAGACCGAGGGCCCCCAACACGGGTCCTGGGGCGATCAAGATCACAAGAGACCGGGCAGAGACCACCTGCGGACTCTAGCACACGATGCTCGGCGAGGTCGGTGGCGGTGGGCTGAGCCAGGTTCTCGACCTTCTTAGTCGGGATCAAGGGGCTCAAGAAGGTTGTCGACTTCGCTCTGCGTCAGCGGAGCGACCGACTCGCCCGCCAAGATACCATCGGCGAGGTCTTGTTTGCGACGTTGCAACTCAAGCATGCGTTCTTCGACGCTTCCGGCGATGATCAGGTTGTAGACGAACACCGGTCGTTTTTGGCCAATACGGTAGGCACGGTCCGTTGCTTGGCTTTGGGCGGCAGGGTTCCACCACGGATCGTAGTGAATGACGGTGTCCGCGGAGGTTAGGTTGAGCCCGGTTCCGCCCGCCTTGAGACTGATGAGAAAGACATCCGCCCGTTTGGACTCAAAATCGTCGACCTTTTTCTGACGATCTGTAGTGTTTCCGGTCAGCGTTAGATGGTCGATGCCACGCTGCCGAAGCCCCTCTGAAATCAGCGCCAACATGCTCGTAAACTGCGAGAAGATAAGAATTCGTCGACCCTGCTCAAGCATGGCAGGGACCATCTCCATGAGCTCATCAAATTTGGCCGAGCGACGCACGTCGCGGGCCGAGTCGACGGGGACCAGGCGAGGGTCGCAGCACACCTGGCGAAGTTTCATGAGCGCCCCGAGGATATCGACGGTAGACGCGGCGAACCCCTTCTTTTTGACGATCGTCCGGACCGCGGCATGGGCGGCGAGACGGATACCCTCGTAGAGGTCACGCTGCTCACCTTCGATTTCGACAGCGCGGACCATCTGGGTCTTGGGCGGAAGGTCGGTGGCGACCTCATGTTTCATTCGGCGCAGAATGAACGGCCCGATGCGTCTGCGGAGGGAGTCGAGTCGCTCGCGGTTGCCTAGGCGTTCGATCGGGAGCCGGAAACGTGTCCGAAAATCAGATGCATTGCCGAGCAGTCCGGGCATCAAGAATCCGAAGAGCGCCCGGAGTTCTTCAAGATTGTTTTCGATCGGGGTTCCCGTGAGGCAAAGCCGAAGTTCGGCATTAAGGGCTTCGACGGCCCGGTGGGACTGGCTTCGCGCATTTTTGATCATCTGAGCTTCATCGAGAATCAACAGATGAAAGCTTCTCTCCACAAAGAAGTCGAGATCGCGGTGCAAGGTGCCGTAGGTTGTGATGACCACGTCCGCGCGCTGAACAAGCGGCCGCAATATGTGGCGTCGCGCACCATGCATGACCACGACTTCCAGGTGAGGAGCGAATTTCGACAACTCACGTTGCCAGTTGCCCACCAAACTTGTTGGAGCGACGACGAGCGCCGGTGCGTCGAGGTGGTGATGCTGTTTCTCTGCGCAGATGTGAGCGATGGTCTGCAACGTTTTTCCGAGACCCATGTCATCGGCGAGTACAGCCCCGGCTCCATGGCGTGCGAGATTTTGCAGCCAGCATAGCCCCTGTTGTTGGTAGGGGCGAAGGGTGGCTCGGAGCCCGAGAGGGGTCTCACTCTTGGCTTGTCCGCTTCTACGGCCCCCAGAGGCGAGGGCCGCGAATCGTTCGCGCAAATCGGGGCAACCATCACGAATCTGAACGCCGAGTTGGAGCTCAAGTTCTTCGAGGTGACCGGGAGCGAGGTCAGGTATTTTTAGTCCCCCCTTGGAATTTTCATCGATTTCATAGAGGTCTTGGAGAACTCGAAGCGCGGCTTGGACGCGTTCCGGTGGAACCGCGAGATGTCGATTTCCGCCGATCTGCACGGCCATGTATGGCCTGTTGCGGCGGGTGAGCGAGTCGAGGCGAGCATTTTCTTCTTGGAGAAGCTCCAAGAGGAGTGGCAGTAGATCAACGCGTTTCCCGCCGACGTCGACTCCGAGCTCAAGTTCAAACCAATTGGGCTGATCTGGCGCGGGCGAGATACTCGAGTACCAGGTCGCGTCGCTGACGACGTCGAAGGGGTAGTCCTCTCTTTGCTCAATTTTCCATCCCGAAGATCGTAGCTGCGGGAGGATATGGGCGCTGAAGTGGCAAAGCACATCAGGATCGCCTTCGAGGTCGACCAAATAGTTGGCCTCGTGTCCAGGTGCGGGAATGCAGTCGGCGAGGGCATCGATCTCAAGTGGACCGAGGCTCTCTAGATGACGTCGTGCGCGAGCTTCGGCAGAAAAATTTCGGGCGATGACCGACGCTCTGCCTGGAAGAGCGCTCGTTACGTAGACCTCGACAGTGGGATCTTCTGCCTCCACTCGGGTCCCGTCGTAGTCGAAACTGAGGCGGAGCGCGGCGGTTCGAATCTCCCGATACTCGGAAGAAAATGAGCTGCCTTCATCGAGAAGCAAGGCTTCGCTCACCAGCTCCAGGCACGGAGTCGGTTGCAGAGTAGCGACCGACCTGCGAGGGCAGGTCGCTTCTTCACACGTGGAGTGTTCTGCGCCGGTAGCAGGCAGCATCGAAGGACGATTATGGGCATCGGTGGATCGCTGTCCAGTTATGAGCAAGTCCGCGATCGCACCTGGGAGGAGCGGTGTTGCGATCGCAAGTGTATGAGAACAATGACTTTTCGATCCGGCCCCTGAATCGCAAGACGATCGTCTTCGTTGGGGAGTCGACGAGAATATTTTATCGAGATCGAATTGCGTACAAATGCGATCACGGATGGGAGCGTGTCACGAGAATTTTTGTCTTGGCGTTGACTTCTGTATTCGCTGAGGCTAGGCGCACCGAAATGAGCCGGGGAGTTGAGGGTCGTCATGGCGGGCGAACTCGCTCCCTGTTCGCAGAGTCCGAGAATCGCATGGCGATACCTCGGTCATGTCACTCCTCGACGATTCGCAATGTTTTGGTGCTGCTCGACGCGATTGGGCCTCGCTCGTCACGGCCCTCGTTTTCTGGTGTTCTTTCCTGACTTGTTTCGTCGGTTGCTTTTCGGACGGCGGTGTCGCTGAAGACTCTGCGACAGATTCGCAGTCGAGCTGTGAACCAGGATTTGCGGAGTGCGTCTGTTTTCCAAACGACAGCTGTTTGGGACTCCTGCAGTGCGTCAATGGGCTTTGCATTGAGCGGACGGGAGACGGAGACGGAGACGGAGACGGAGACGGAGATTGCGGGCCCGGCACCGCCTTGATGGGTTGTATCGAGGCCGGGGTCTTCTCAATGGGCTGCAACGAGAGCATCGACACAGACTGTGCGGTCGATGAGTTTCCCTATCATGAGGTCGAGCTGTCCAGCTACGCCTTGGACTTCGTGGAGGTGAGCGTTGAGCGCTATCGGGCATGTGTCGACGCCGGCGCCTGTGACGACGCGGAGCTCGGTGAAGGATGCCACTGGGATGTGGCGGGCCTCGAGCAGCACCCGGTCAACTGCGTGAGTTGGCATCAAGCCGACCGCTACTGCCGGTGGCGGGGTAAAAGGTTGCCGACCGAGGCCGAGTGGGAGAAGGCGGCGAGAGGAATTTTCGGCGGTATCTATCCCTGGGGCAACGAGCCTGAGAGTTGTGACTTCGCTGTGGTTGACGATGGCGGTGGTCCAGGGTGTGGAACCGGCGGGACCTTTGCTGTGGGCTTGCTGCCAGACGGGGCCTCGCCCTACGATGTTCTCAACTTGGGTGGAAACGTGAGCGAGTGGGTGCAAGACGGCTACGATCAGAGCTTCTATGTGGTTTCGCCGCGGATCGATCCACGGGCCCCAGAGACCGCTCAGTTCCGCACATTACGCGGGGGCGCCTTTCTCGATGGCAATGCCCGCAGCGCCCGTAGAGCATGGTCTCCTGCGGACGAGGTCTCCAATGCCGTGGGCTTTCGCTGTGCGACGAACTAGTCGTCAACGTTTTTTAGATCGGTAGCGCTTTGCCTCGACTCGCTCGTTGCGGACAGGTTTTCATAGAGGTAGGGCGCCGCAAGTTTCGCAAAAGCCGTACGGTCTCGATTTTTTTCGATGTAGCGTGTCGTGATGGGTCCGTCCCGGAGCCGAGATTCCAAAGAAGAATACCAGTGTACGACGTGGGTATCTGGACGCAGCAGCTGCTCAAGTCGATCTGCAGTTCCGTTTGCGAACCAATGCAGTGAGAGCTCAGGGCCGAGCGGGTAAAAAAATGCGGCTGGGAGTACCTCCATATCGGGGCTCGATCGATTGTTTGTGAGCTGTTGCATGAGGTGTGTACCGAGGCGAAAGCGTCGGCGGCGGGTCGCAGCATCAAGTTTGAGGATCGTCGAGAACGCTCGCGCGATGATTGGATTTTCTGGGCAACTTCCGACGACGGCATTGTTGACCGCGTGGGGGTAAGTCGCTTCAATGCGTCGGAAAATTTGGTCACCGCGTGGTGTCACGCTGAGAGTGGCCCGCAACGCGAGACGTAGTGCCGCGGCCCCCCAGCGTAGCGGGTTGCGGCTTTGAAAAAGTGACGCTGGCATCCCGAGCACCTCGACCCCACAAAAACCACGAAAGCGGCGTAGTGGCGCCAAATCACGGATCGTGATGGTGTCGGTGTCGAGGTAGATCCCACCTAGTTTCCACAGGGCGGCGAGTCGGAGCAGGTTTGCGCGAGTCGCGGGACTCCCGAGCTCGTCGTAAAGTTCGCAGGCGAGTTCGCCTCCGGGCGGCAGGTTGTCGAACCATGAGGGACCGGCGTCCATCAGTCGGAAACCGGGTTGCGCCAGAAGGCTGGAGAGGCCGGGAGTATCCCGAGAGAGCCCCTCGTGGATCAAGACGGTCTCATCGGGCTGACAGCAACGCATTGCAGACCGGATAGCGATGAGGTTGGCGAGTGGAAAATTCTGGCCGAACCAGATAAAAATCAAACGATTGGGGATGGGGTCCAGCTGGTTCATTGCGGCTCGCTTCCTGGGTCGCGGCGCGTTGCGCAGGCCTTATACTCGGCGGCGGCGGGCGCTGCAAAGTTCTGGCTCCAGCCGAGCGCAAGAAAAATTTCCATGCTCACGATCGTCGATGTCAATAACTTCTGGAGCCCATCGGGAGGGGGAGTTCGTACCTACCAGATGGAGAAGATGCAGCGACTCAGGGGGCGCCGAAATGTACATTACATCTTCGTAATGCCAGGCGACGAGACCTATACGGAGAGTCGGGGACCCGGGGTGACCGTGGAACACCTGCGATCGACCAGTCTCCCTGGGACTGGGGCGTATCGACACATCGTGCGAAGCGCGGGTCTTAAGAAGATTTTCGATCGTCATCAGCCCGACATTATTGAGTGTGGATCTCCATGGATCATGCCGGTTCTGATCAAGCGAGCGATTCGGGGGTTGGCTTCGCGCCCGGCGATCATCGGATTTTGGCACGCCGATTTCGCTCGCGCCTATGTGGGTCGCTTTTTCAAAGACATTCACAGCGCGCTTGAGGGACCCGCGGAGGCGATGGGCTGGTGGTGGGCGCGTCGCCACTTTGGGTCTTTTGATGCAGTGTTTGTAGCCAGCTTGTGGGTTGCTGAAAATATGCGTGCCCACGGGATCCCTCGGCTCTTTTACACGCCATTGGGCGTTGATTCTGAGCTCTTCGACCCTGCTCGGCGCGATCAGGTCCTCGTTGATCGCCTTTGTGCTGGGGATGTGCGAAGGACGTCGATCTTCTTTCCACATCGATTTAGCGACGAAAAGGGTTTGCGAACCATGCTTCGTGGATACCGACGGCTCGTGGAGCGTTTACCCGTGGCACCGGCGCTGGTTTTTGCGGGAACGGGTCCCGACAAGGCCCTGGTCGAACAGGCGGCTGCAGAGTTCGAACACGTTCATTTTTTAGGATTTTTGGATTCTCCTCAAGAGATGGCTCGCTGGTATGCTTCGTGTGATCTCTCGGTGGCGCTCAGCGCTTTTGAGACCTTTGGATTGTCCGCGGCCGAGGCGATGGCGAGCGGTTTGGCCCTGGTTGCCGCCGACCAGGGGGCTGCCGGTGAATTGGTGCGCGACTCGGGCTGCGGACTGACTGTGGGCTTTGCCGACGCCGAAGGGCTCGCTGATGCCCTGGAGCGGCTGATTGGCGAAGGGAAGCTACGGGAACGAGGTGCCCTAGGCAGGGACCACGTACGCCAATTTTCGTGGGGAAAGACCTTCGATACCGAGTTGACCTGCTACCGAGAAGTGGTCGAATGCCACAAGAGTGGTCTCAAAATTACGGCCGGAATCCACGATCGGCGAAGCCACAGCGATGCGCAGCGCTAGGCCGAGGATGCGCTGAAAACCACCGCCGTCGCTTGGGTCATCGACTAGCTGAGTTCGTCCACTGCCATTCGGTAGTGGGGATCTTCTTCGATATCGACGTTGACCAAATTTCCGGCTCTCTCGAGCAGCAAACGGCAATCACGGCTGAGGTGAGTCAGGCGAACGTGCTTACCGTGCTTTGAATAGCGCTCGGCCACCCGATCGATGGCATCGAGGGCGGCATGGCCGTAAACGCGTGAATCGGCAAAATCAATGATGACCTTGGCGGGATCTTCGTTGGGGTTAAACAAGTCGCGGAAGCTGGAGATCGAGGCAAAAAACAAGGGGCCGTCGAGCAAGTAGAGTTTTGTACCGTCCTCCAAAATTTTGGTCTTGGCAGAAATCTGTTGGGATTTCTGCCAGGCGAAGACGAGTGCGCACGCGATCACGCCAATAGCAACTGCGACCGCAAGATCGGCGATCACGGTGATCCCCGAGACCAGGACGATCACGAAGGCATCTGCCCGTGGGATTTTTCGCATGATGCGAAAACTGGACCACTCGAAGGTCCCGACAACAACCATGAACATGACCCCGGTGAGAGCGGCGACTGGAATCCGTTCAATCAGGCCTGAGCCAAAGAGAATGAACGCTAGCAAAAACAGAGCGGCTGAAATTCCGGAGAGACGTCCTCGTCCTCCTGAATTCACGTTGATCACGCTCTGGCCGATCATCGCGCAGCCTCCCATCCCGCCAAAAACTCCGGTGACGACGTTGGCAGCGCCGAGTGCGAGGCACTCGCGATTTCCGCGTCCCCGGGTCTCGGTCATCTCGTCGATCAATGTGAGCGTCATCAGAGATTCGATCAGGCCGACGGCTGCGATGATCGCGGAAAAGGGGAAGATGATCTGTAGAGTCTCGACGGTCAGGGGGACGACGGGGAGGTGAAAGCTCGGTAGGCCCCCAGCAATCGAGGCCAGGTCGCCGACCGATCGGGTGGACAGGCCGAGGCCGATGACGACGGCGCTGACTACTAAAATCCCGGCCAAGGGCGCCGGAAAGGCCTTGGTTAGCTTGGGCATCGCCCAGATCACGAGCATCGTCAGGGCGACCAGGGCGAGCATGGTCAATAGCTCTCCGCCCTGCATCCACTGGACGAGTGTATCACCGCTTGGGGCGACAGATTTTGTCTCGAAGGATGCTCGTTGGGCCAAGAAAATCACGATCGCTAGCCCATTGACGAATCCGAACATGACGGACTCAGGCACGAGGCGAATGAATTTTCCAAGTCGCGCGAAACCCGCAAGTATTTGCAGGGCTCCGGCCAATACGACCGCAGCGAACAGATATTCGATGCCGTGCATCTTGACCAGCGCGACGACGACCACAGCGACAGCGCCGGTGGCCCCAGAGATCATGCCGGGGCGTCCGCCGAAGATCGAGGTGATGAGGCAGAGCGTGAATGCGGCATAGAGCCCAACAAGCGGGGGGACATCGCACACAAAGGCAAAGGCGACGGCTTCAGGAACCAGCGCGAGAGCGACCGTGAGGCCGGAGAGGATATCCTTGCGTGCTTGCCTTGGATCGGGTCGGGCGAAGATGGCGGAGAGGGCAGTCATGATGAGGTGCATCGTGAGGAGCGGTGGGTCAAAGCCGAGCTTCGCGGCCGAACGGAGGGATCCGGCGATCTGCGGTGCAGGACTGCGACGGGCATTGGCGGTCGATCGGTCGGGCCGAGCTCGCGAATGCACAGGGCGCCTCGAAGTGGGCGCACCCTACTTTCAACGAGGCAATTTACAAGAGCAGAAAGGACATTAATGTACGCCACAGGGCGCCCTGCACGATGCTTCGTCCCAGACTGGAACACCCGGTCCGCTACGGCCGCGCATCACTGCCGGCGTTTGCATGGGCTCAACGGTTATTCGAAAGGGTCGGCGCTTCCCTGGATGTGCGTCGCGGGCCGCCCTCCGTTAGATGCGGTCTGTATTCGGACGGCCTTCGCCTTCTCCTAGCGCATCGAGCATGATCCCATGGACCAGGGTCATGAGTTTTTGTGGGTCATTGTCCGCGGCAGCAGGATCGATGGGATCCAAGAGCTGGACCGTCACCCGAAGAGGCTTCCGGTGCGGAAATATCCATGTCGAAACGGGCAGGGCCTCATAGGTTCCGCGTAAAATGACGGGGATGATGGGAACGTTTGTTTGTACGGCGAGGGAGAATGCGCCGGCCTTGAAGCTCTTGAGTCTTCCGGTCTTGCTGCGTGTGCCCTCGGGGAAGAGCAGCACGGATGACCCGCGTTCAATATGCTGACGACAGGCTTTGAACATCTCAACGATACTCTTGCGATCACCGCGAACCAGACCGACGTAGTTGTTGAGCCACATGTTCCAGCCGATGAAAGGGACCTTGAACACAGAGGATTTGGAGACCCATTTGAAGTGTTTTTTGATCCCGAAGAGCATCAAAATGTCGCCCAACGAGAGATGATTGGCGACGTAGACAAAACAGCCGTCGTTAGGAATTTTTTCTCGACCGATGATCTCTGTCTTCCAAAATGGACAGACTTCGACATAGTGGTAGCCCCACCAACAGGTGAAGCGATGCAGCAGGCGGCTTCGTTTGTCGAAAGGCCGAGTGAGGGCCCAGATGCCCAAGGCAATCGGAAATAAAATCGCCGCCATAAGGGCTAGATAGGACCAAAATATCGCCGACTTGAGCGCCCGCATGGTGAATGTTTACTCGTCTGATCCCATGGAGGGAAGATTGTCCATGGTCGATGCGGCGGCCTCGATCTGTCTCAAGAAGAGAGGTCCTTGTTCGCCCATCTCGTCCGCGAGGTTTCGATAGAAGACGATTCCGGCGAGGAGGTTTTTACGCGTCTTGCTGAAAAAAATGGGCTTGCGGTCGGTGAGCCCACGGTTGAAATCTGCGATCTCGTCTCGTAGGTAGTCGATGTTGAGTTGAAGCTCAGTGACAAAAGCATGAGGGCGCTCGACGCCATCGAGAAGGTCGTGTCGCCCGTAGATATGTCCGAACATCTGTTCGAGGGTCGCAAGTTGCTTAAAGTTGGCCAGGTTTGGCCCTGGGCAGACGGAGACGGCTGCTTTCTCGTCAATGCCAAGGGCGACGAGGATGCCGTTGCCCAGCTCGTGGCAGATGCAAGATTTTGCCAGCGCACGCTCTTGAACAGCCGGTTTTTTTTCCTCGGCGCAGACCTCGACGCTTCGTAGGGACACAAGATATTGCTTCTGATAGGCGCGAGAAGCGAGACACAGGGGGGCGGCCGTGTAGTTGCGGTCGTCCGCCAGAAAACCCTTCGGGCAGGCGCTACCTGGTCGCTCCGATTGCAGTCTGCTGCGTCGACTGTCCTCGCTTGTCGAGTTGATGAGGTTCCAGTAGCGGACCTGGAGAGGGGAACTCCAGCTAAGCTGAATCTCGTCGCGGGTGGCTGATTGCAGTCGCGCTCGGGTCTCGGCATCCAGGGTTACGGCCTCGGGGACAAGCAGAAAGGGGGATGCCCAGCCGGTGGCGTCCACACCAAAACGTTCGGTGATGAACTCGCGCTCCGCGGAGGTGCCGATGCCGCCTTGAACGGTGACACGGAGTTCGGGTGCCTGGTCGGGAATTGGCCGGCCCTCTTGCCTAAGCGTCTTGGTCCAGACCTTGAAAAGACTCGCCTGGAGCTCGTCGCGCTTCTGTTTGAAGGTGTCGAGGATGACACCGATGAGTTGTCCATCGGCGGGGAAGGCATGGCCTCCACAGTTTAGGCCGGCTTCAATTCGATATTCCGAGACCCAGATCCCTCGGTTGGCAAAAAACTTGCCTTGAATCGCAGCAGAGCGGTAGTCGCTGACCTTGAGGACAACCTGCTTCGGGAACTTTCCATTTGCATCGAGATAGAAACAGTCGAAGCGCGCCGTGTAGCCGTAGAGCCGGGCATTGAGACCTGCAGAATAGACGATCGATCCGCGGACCTTGCTGTTGGCGAATCCCCGCAGGGCGGAGAGGGCGTCGGAGTCTTCCGAAGCCCGAAGCTCGCCCTTCGCGTCATATTTACGATCGATCTTTGTCATGATGTTGGCATCGATCGATCCAGGGACTACGCGGTGGCGAAGTCGATCTTGCTCGATTGTTTTTTGCTCCCCTTCAGGGAGTGCCATCATGGAAAGATAGGATTCTCGGAGCTCGCCTGGGCCAAGAAGTTCGAAGTATCGGGTGAGCTCGGTGCCAGGGCTGAACGTCTCCGCGCGCATGGCCTCGATCTGACGGTCGAGCTGGTCCTGCATAAAGTCGAGGTAGGCGGTGATTCGAAGCGCGCGCCCGTTTGGTTCGCGCAGTCCGATCTCGTTGTATTCGACCTGATGTTCGCGTGACAGATACTCGCGCAGTTGGCCAAGAAGGCGGTCATCCACCAGTGAGATCACGGAGTTCACGCCGTATCGGCCGACCTTGAGCGGTAGATCCGCGGAGAACCCTGTGCCCATGACCGGAATATGAAACGCGTGGTTCTCGTACATGTTGTTTGGGCTCTCGTGGCCGACTTGAACGGCGTGATGCGCAAAAAACGCAGCGGCGCGACAGGGGGGGGGTCGACCCTGAGGCAGGTTTTCAGTTAGACCAGCAGCGCCCCATTGTCGACCATTTTCAGGGTTGTGGGAGTGGGAAATGGCATGCAGGAGGGGCATAGCGGCCGAAGGTGTCGCGGTCGTGTCGCGCTTCGTCGCGGTCGTGTACACGGCTGGCAGCGGTCTTGGAGACCGCTCCCGATGCCGATGTTCGCGCCATCGGTTACGCCAGGCGTTCGCTCGCCCCTGAAGGGCCGCGAACGAAGTCCATGACCTCTGGAGCCGAACTCGCCCGGAACTCGTCGGGCGTTCCCACGTGAGAGAAGCCGCGGTTGGAGATCAGCGCGAGCCGGTCAGAGATCGAAAATGCCGTCTTCATGTTGTGGGTTGCAATCACGGTTGTCACACCCGCACGCGCCTGAAGCCGGACGATCATGTTGCGAACACGGGTCACCGATTGGGGGTCTAGACCTTCCATTGGTTCGTCATAGAGGGTGACCTCGGGTTCCAGTGCCACCGAGCGAGCCAGGGCCACTCGTTTTCTCATGCCGCCGCTGAGGTTTGCGGGCATAATATCGAGGGTCTCCGGACCCAGATCGACGTGTCCAAGATACTCGATCGTGCGCGCGCGCATCTGCTCAAGGGACATCGTCGTGTGTTCGCGCAGCCCGTAGGAGACGTTTTCAAGTACGGTCATGGAGTCGAAGAGCGCGTCGCGTTGAAACACAAATGCGACGCGATGCCTGAGCTTGCGAAGCTCGTTCGCATCCATGTCGTCGATGTTGCGGCCATCGATGAGAATTTCACCGCTGTCGGGATGTTCTAGACCCACAAGCATCTTCAGACAGATGCTCTTTCCGCACCCGCTCACCCCCATAATCGTCAGGGTTTCTCCCGGGAAAATCTTGAGATTGGCCCGCTCAAAGATGACGTTTTTCCCGTGCGCCTTTGAGATATCTCGCAGCTCGATGAGAGGCTTGAGCACCGAGTCGAAGGTAGCACGGTTGAGGAGCGTGCGATGTGAGTTGGGGGGGCGTCGTTCAGGAGGCGACCGCGGCGGCGATGTAGCTGGCGATCGTTCCGCGAACGCCAGCGTCGACGCCAACAAATTCGATGCCCCACACCGATCCTCCATCGCTCTCGAATTCACGCACAACTCGGCCCCGAACTTGTACGTGCTCGCTTCCCAAGGGAAGATCCAGCCGCAGCGCCCCGGTCGGTGCCTTGGAGGGGCCCCACAAGGCGATACCAGAGCTGCTCAAGTTGAGACTGGTGAGGTGTTGCCGGCCGCTGACTCCATGATGGACGGAGACCTCGGTCATGAGACTCAGTCGTTCGGTGCTCCGCCGGTTCGATGGGCTAGACATCCAATTAGTGTGGCATGGGAGTCGAAAATCGCCGCACAAAACTCCAATTTAGATGACTCCTCCAGGCGCTGTTGCCGTAGTTCCGGTTTCGGATGACGGCGGGCGCGCGGCGGAAGGGCTGCTTTGGTCGTCCCCAAAGTTGTTAGTTTGCTAACACTTCAAGGACCGCTAAAATTGATATGGAGACGCCGACCTTGGGTGCCAGGCTCGCCGGTCGACTTTGATCGTCGGAGGACTACGTCCCTCTCGGAGATGCTGGGGGTGCAATTGAGCGCTCTGCGGTAGACTTTGAACCGAGAGAGCGACGCCAGGCGACGGGCCTTGGACGGGTGGAATGAACGGTGTTCTGCACCGAGCATGAAAACTGCGCGAGCAATTTAAGAGAAATTTTCGGTTTTTTTTGTCCATGGTTCGCATCATTTTCGGTCATTTCACACCGTGTTCTCCGTATAGCTTGCGGGGAGGAACGGACCGACATGGCCCCTCAGCGTCCAATACAGATGGAGATCCTCCACAACCACGTCGGCTTCGAGCGACGCGGTCCCAAACGCGTCGTCGTAAAGGCGCCGCCGGGACTCCTAGCCAGCTTTGCTCTTTCCTCAAAACACGACGAAATTGTGCATCGCGGAGAAGTGGTTTCGGTCGGGACGGTCGACAATTGGCGTCGGGGTCGGTGGTATTTTTATGTGCTCGACTTCAGCGATTTTGAGGTTGCTGGGCGCTATCGATTGCATATCGATCCCACCGCCGAATCCGCGGTAAAAGATCCTGTGGTTGGCGAAGATTTTTTGATCGGCGACGACCTTCTGTTCGACACGACGGCAGCCGCATGTTTGGACTATTTCAAGTCACAGCGGTGCACCGGTCGGACGAACAAACAGGATCATCACATCCCTTTGTTTGGCCGAGACGCGGAGGTCCGAGACGTGCATGGGGGCTGGTACGACGCCTCCGGGGACACGAGCAAGTACTTGAGTCATCTCTCGTACGCGAACTTCATGAATCCCCAGCAGACTCCGCTACTGCCGTGGGTCTTTCTTGAGATCGTGGGCCAGATGTCATCCGGATCTGAGACTGAGAATTCCGAGGTTTCAGAGAGTATCCATGGGCCGCTTCGTCTGCGTATCGAAGACGAGGCTATTTATGGTGGGGATTTTCTGGTGCGTATGCAGGATCCAAGCGGCTATTTTTATATGACCGTGTTTGACCGATGGTCAAAGGATCTCGACGCACGTGAAATTTGCGCGTTCTCGACGCAAGAAGGTCGCAAGTCGCGCGATTATCAAGCAGGATATCGTCAGGGGGGGGGCATGGCGATCGCGGCCCTCGCAAAGTTGGCGCATTCTGGCTTCTCGGGGGATTTTACAGCGGATCGCTATTTGGAGAGCGCCCGTCGGGCGTTTGATCATCTTGAGAGTCACAACCTTCGTTACCTCGACGACGGCGCCGAAAATATTATTGACGATTATTGCGCATTGATGGCTGCGGTTGAGCTCTACCGTGCGACGGAGGAGCGTGGCTATCTTGATGCGGCTCGCACCCGGGCCGGCAACCTGTGTGGTCGGCTCCAAAGCGACGGGCAGTTTCGAAACTGGTGGAGATCGGACGATGCGGATCGTCCCTATTTCCATGCGGCAGAGGCGGGTATGCCGGTGACGAGCCTTTGTGCGTACTATGCAGTCGAGCCCGATCTGACCCGGCGGGGGCAGGTGTTGGCGACGATTGAAGCCTCTCTGTCTTTCGAGCTCGAGATCACGGCAAAGGTGGCGAACCCCTTCGGTTACGCCCGGCAGTATGTGCGCCCCGTGGATGGCCAGAGCCAAGACAGCTTCTTTTTTCCGCACAACAATGAGTCTCGCTACTGGTGGCAAGGCGAAAATGCTCGGCTGGCTTCGTTGGCAGCCGCGGCCCTCGCCGGTGCGCGTCTGCTCGCGCACGACGCGGAACTTGTGGTGCGGCTGGAGGTGTATGCCCGCGATCAGTTGGACTGGATCCTCGGACGAAATCCATTTGATGCGTGCATGCTCTACGGAAAAGGCCGCAACAACCCGACCTACGAGGACTCCTATCCCTCGTCCGCCGGAGGCATTTGCAATGGTGTTACCTCGGGGTTCTCCGACGAATCAGACATCGATCTCGATCCTGAATCGTGTGCGGGGCAGGGTGACCAGGTGTGGCGTTGGGGAGAGCAGTGGTTGCCCCATGCTGCCTGGTACATGCTAGCGATCTCTCTCGAGCGCGATCGTTCTTGACTTGGGTTTCGTCGGTATTGTCGAGGATCACGAGGCGTGACGGCCGGCCCGGTTGCTCCGGGTCGGCCGTCGAAACGGCCCCTCATGTCGAGATCCTCACTGCGAGATCCTCACTTCGAGCGGCAACCGTAGCACGGAAAAATTTGAGGATCGACAACTTCCTGTGTCTAGAGTTCTGCGACGGCTCGTAGGAACCGCGAAGCAGGTGCACGACGTCGCTAGCGAGCGGTGACCTTCGAGATGTATCGTCGCTTGTGCTCCCGGTCTTTTATAGCTTTCGCCGGTGTCCCTATGCGATGCGAGCACGTTTGGCGCTCGTGGCAGCCGGTATCGATGTCGAGCTTCGCGAGGTCCTGCTCGCACATAAGCCGCGACAGATGCTCGAGATCTCGGCGAAGGCAACGGTTCCGGTCTTGCAACTTTGTTGCGGGAAAGTGCTCGATGAGAGCATCGACATTCTTCATTGGGGCCTCGATCACTTTGATGGGCGGGACTATCGGCGGTTTGGCGCAAATAGGATCAAGGCAGAGCGTTTGATCGCTCGCAACGATGGGCAGTTTAAGAGCGATCTTGATCGTTTCAAATACGCGACTCGGTTTCCCGACGATGACCCTATGTCTTCGAGAAGCCGGGCGGAGACGTTTCTTGACGATCTGGAGCGGGTGCTGAGCTTGCATGACCACTTGATTGACTCTGTGCCAAGCTACGCAGACATCGCGATATTTCCCTTCGTGAGGCAGTTCTCGCGAGTCGATGCCGAGTGGTTCTCGAGCACGAACTACGAAGGCCTTCGTCGTTGGTTGGCGTGGTGGGAGCAGGACCACGATTTTCGTGCCGTGATGGGTAAGGTACAGGCATGGAGCCCTGGGGACAGCTCCCGTAGTATGTTCAAAAGCTACGGGATCACAGCCTCGTGAAACTCCAGGGCTAGAGATCGGGCGGTGGACGTTCGCCGTGCTCGAGTCCGGAAATATGACTGTGAAGTCTACTCAGCGAGTGGTCGCGGTGACCCGGAGCGACTTGTAGTGGGCAATGAGTCCATTGGTTGAACTGTCGTGCGATCCCTTTGAACCGCTGCCCGCGAGGTCTCGGAGGATCACTGTCGCCAGCTGTTTCCCGAGTTCTACGCCCCATTGGTCAAAACTGTTGATCTTCCAGATGATGCCCTGAACAAAAATTTTGTGTTCATAGAGAGCGAGTAGACGCCCCAGACTGCGTGGGGTTAACTTCTCGAAAAGCAGAGAATTCGAGGGTCGATCGCCCGGAAAGGTCTTGTGAGGGACCAATTGGTTGACCCGAGTGGAGTCGAGAGGTGGGGTGTGTTGCAGAAGCTCGTCGCGCGCTTGGGCGGTGGACTTCCCGCACATGAGCGCCTCGGACTGGGCAAAGAAGTTCGCCAGGAGCAATTCGTGATGATTGCCTAGGGGATGATGTGAGCGGGCTGGAGCGATGAAGTCGACGGGCACGAATTGAGTGCCCTGGTGCAAGAGCTGAAAGAACGCGTGCTGCCCGTTGGTGCCTGGTTCTCCCCAGAGAATCGGTCCCGTATGATAGTCGTCGATGACATTGCCGTCCCGATCGACGCGCTTTCCATTGCTTTCCATGTCCCCTTGCTGGAAATAGGTCGAAAAGTATTCGAGGGACTGGTCGTAGGGAATGATGGCTTGTGACCTCGCCCCGAAAAAATTCGCATTCCATATGCCAAGCAAGGCGAGCGTTACCGGAAGGTTGTCCTGGAAGGGCGTTGTCCGAAAATGCTCGTCCATCTCGTGGGCGCCATCGAGCAATGTCTCAAAATTGTCCATCCCTGTCGCACAGACGATCGTGAACCCTACGGCAGACCAAAGTGAGTAGCGTCCTCCCACCCAGTCCCAAAACTCCATCATCGTGGAGGCATCGATTCCAAAGGCCTCAACTTTTTCTTTGTTGGTTGACACGGCGATGAAGTGCCGCGCGACGGGGGATGGGGAGCGCTCGTCGCTGGGAGAAGGGCTCCCCATCGTCTCGAGTTGCGCGATCAGCCAGGCCCGAGCTGAACGCGCGTTGGCCAGGGTTTCTTGGGTCGTGAAGGTCTTGGAGACGACGACGAAGAGCGTGCGTTCGGCATCGAGGTTGGCGAGGACTTCACTAAGGTGTGTGCCGTCGACGTTGGATACGAAGTGAGTGCGGGGGCCATCGCAGTAGGGATGGAGCGCTCGGCAGACCATGGCGGGACCTAGGTCGGAGCCTCCGATGCCGATATTCACCACATCTGTGATCGTTTTACCGGTGTGGCCGATCCAGCGGCCCTCCCGAATGTCGTCGCTGAGCGCACGCATTTGTCCAAGAACGCGCTGGACGGCGGGCATGACATCGAGTCCGTCCACTTCGATGGGACGTCCGCTACGATTGCGCAACGCGATGTGAAGCACAGGACGGCCCTCGCTATGGTTGATGCGCTCACCGGCAAACATCGCTTCGATCGCATGATCGAGGCCGCTCTGTTTTGCGAGAGCGCCGAGCAGTGTCATCGTGCCGCCGACGACACGTTGTTTGGAGTAGTCGAGCAGCAAGTCATCGAAGCGGAGCGAGAAACGCTCGAATCTGTGGCTGTCTTGCGCAAAAAGCTCTCGAATTGAGATGCTGGACATTTGCTCCTGGTGAGCGACGAGAGCTCGCCAGGCCTTGGATGACGTGAGCATGGACATAGGCACTCGATACTACGCGAGGTCCTTGGGCCGCAATCGTGCTTCGCCGAGTTGGAGGCTGGAACCTCCCTGCTCGGCGCTCAGGGCTTGTTGTCGGAGCGGAGCGAAGAGGCCTCGACCGTGGCTCCAACCGGCCTGTCCACGGGAGCGGGAAGGATCGGGAGCACGGGCCGGTCGGGCGGCCCACTCGCTCTCTGAGACTTCAACAGCCAAGATTCCACGGTCTGCATCGAACACGATGATGTCGCCGTCCAGAAGTTTGGAGATCGGACCGCCATCATCCGCCTCGGGAGAGAGATGGATCGCCGCAGGAATTTTTCCGGAGGCGCCTGACATTCGGCCGTCTGTGACCAGCGCGACGTCGAAGCCTCGGGCCTGCAAAGAGATCAGAAGTGGGACCAAACCGTGAAGTTCCGGCATGCCGTTGGCGCGTGGCCCTTGACCTCGCAAGACCGCTACAAAGTGGGTGTCGAGCTCGCCTGCCTCAAAAGCTCGGTGAACGGCATCTTGATCCTCAAAACACCGGGCCGGCGCGCGGACCTGCCGGTGCTGTGGTTCGACGGCTGAAATTTTAGTGATCGCACGACCGAGATTTCCTGACATCAGCTTGATGCCGCCGCTTGCTTGAAAGGGCGCATCTGGTGAACGGAGGACCTCAGGGTTCGTTGATGTGGCGCCCGATTCCTCCCAATGCAAGCGCGGCGGAGTCTCTGCGTTGGTCGACATCGGCGTCTCTTTTATGAGTTTGGCGCGTTGCGCATAGCCGGCGAGGCCTTTGTCTCCAAATACGGTCACCGCATCACCGTGGAGTAGGCCCGCATCGAGCAGCGAACGAAGAACAAACGCGGTACCGCCAGCGGCGCGGAAGTGGTTGATGTCCGCATCTCCGTTGGGATAGAGGCGTGCGATCAAGGGTACGACCTCGGAGAGTCTGTCAAAATCATCCCAGTTAACCAGGATGCCGGCCGCCCTTGCCACGCTGACGATATGCAAGGTGTGATTGGTCGAACCTCCAGTGGCGAGTACTGCGACGATCGCGTTTACGATCGAGCGTTCGTCAACAACCTCGCCGATAGGCCGCGAAGCGGCACCATCTCCAGCGAGTTCAACGATTCGATGAGCGGTCGCGCGGGTCAACGCATGGCGCAGGGGCGTGTTGGTGGGCACAAAAGAGGCGCTCGGAAGGTGCAGGCCGAGAAACTCCATCATCATCTGATTGGTGTTCGCGGTCCCGTAAAATGTGCAGGTACCCGGTGAATGGTAGGATTTTGATTCGCCGGTGAGCAGCGTGCTTTTGTCGACCTTGCCTTCGGCATAGAGGACGCGAAGTTTGCTCTTTTCCTTGTTGGGTAGGCCGGAAGGCATCGGTCCTGCGGGAACAAAGATTGCGGGCAGGTGACCGAAACTCAGGGCACCCATCAACATTCCGGGGACGATTTTGTCGCAGATTCCGAGAAAAAGAGCGGCGTCAAAAGTATCGTGCGAAAGGGCGACCGCAGTGGCGAGGGCGACGACGTCGCGGCTGGGCAACGAGAGTTCCATACCCGGCTGCCCCTGAGTTACGCCATCGCACATGGCCGGGACTGCGCCTGCGACCTGGCCGACCGCTCCGACATCACGCAGGGCGCTTTTGATGCGCGCGGGATAGTCTGCATAGGGCTGATGTGCAGAGAGCATATCGTTGTAGGCAGTGACGATCGCTACGTTCACGGCATCCTCACCTCGTAAGGTTGCCTTATCGAGTTGGCCACAGGCCGCAAATCCATGGGCCTGGTTGGCGCAAGAAAGTCGCCCCCGGGACCGACCCCGATTTCGACTGGCGGAGATGTCTTCGAGATAGGCACCACGCGTCTCGGCGCTGCGTTCTTTGATTCGTCCTGTGACGTCGTTTAGAACCTGTTTTCGCCGCATTCTGTTTTTTTGTGAGAGTTGCGTAGGCATGGGGGCGTCCTTTGGGTGACTAGGGGGCCCAGTAAATCTCGAGGGGCACGATGCGCTGTCGAACGAGGGCGCGAATCGGAAGAGCGCAGGATGTCTCTTGAGCGTTGGCGAGGAGCGAGCGTTTTTCGTCCCCAGTGACGTGAAGAAAGAGGCTGCGAGTGTGTAGCAGTCGCGGGAGGTTGAGGCTCAACCGATCTTTGGGGTCGCTCGCGGCTTCCATGGCGAGATAGGCGTGGGCGCCCTCTTCTTGGAGCGCTTGGGCCAGCCCTGGTGAACGGGGGAACAAGCTGGCGAAGTGGCCGTCGGTTCCCATACCGAGCACGACGGCGTCAAAGCGGTCAGGGAGGCTAGCGCGAAGCAATTTGCTCGCGTGTTCGCTGGCGTCACCAATTTCTAGATGGCGTTGATCGAGGGCCAAGAGTATCGCTTTTGCGGCACGATCACAGAGCAATTCCTTACGGATGAGCCCCTCATTGGATCGAGGATCGTCGATGGCGACCCAGCGCTCATCGGCCATCACCACGGTGACCTGGGACCAGGGTGCCTTGATCGTCCGCAGGCGACGAAAGAGAGGGAGGGGCGTAGATCCGCCAGAGACCACCAGGCTCGCATGTCCACGTTGGTCGACCGCCTCGCAGAGTAGCGCGACCAATCGATGGGCCAGATCATCGGCGAGCGCATCTCGATTTTCGTGGTGCATCACGGCCTATTTGCCTCTCTCGTCATCTTGTTTCAGGCCACGATTGTCCCATCCCGATCCGCCTTCGCAGATCGTATCGGCCTCTGTCGGACCAATACTTCCGCGCGAGTAAGTCGGAAGTCGCCGGCCTTCGCGGTGCCAAACGTCGAGGATCGGGTCCACCCAGCGCCAAGCCATTTCAACTTCACGTCTGTGGAGGAACAAGGTCGAGTCGCCGCGAACCGCGTCACGAAGCAGGCGCTCATAGGCGTATTGGTGACGCCGTTTGGTCACCTTGCTGAAGTCCAAGGAGAGGTCGACCTCTTGAAGCTCCATGCCTTGACCGGGCCGTTTCACCATCATGTGCAACTTGATGCCATCTTCGGGTTGGAGTTGAAGAACGAGGCGGTTGGGTTTGAGGTCAGGATTCCCTGGGAAGATGACCTGGGGGACGTTTCCGAACTGAATCGTGATGCGTGAGGAGCGACGCGGTAGGCATTTTCCGGTGCGTATGTAGAACGGGACGCCTTTCCAGCGCCAATTCGAGACTTCCGCTCGGATAGCGACAAAGGTTTCGGTCGTGCTTTCGCTACCCAACTCGGTTTCGAAACCCTCGTATTGGCCGCAGACGACCTGTTGTTCGATCGCCGGTCCGACGATCGGTTGGAGGGCCTGTAGCACCTTAAGCTTCTCTTCGCGAACAGCATCTGGATCGAAAGTTCCAGGGATTTCCATGGCGACGAGACACAGCAACTGGAGAATGTGGCTCTGGACCATGTCACGGATCGCGCCCGTGCCTTCGTAGAACTCAAGTCGACCCTCAACGCCAATATCTTCGGCGACCGTGATCTCAACTTGCTCAACAAAAGGCGCGCGCCACAGCGGCTCGAAGAGCACGTTCCCGAAGCGCAATGCCATGAGATTCTGCACGGTCTCTTTGCCGAGATAATGATCAATGCGAAAGATCTGTGGTTCGGGCACGCTCTCGGCGACGGAGTCGTTGATCGATCGCGCAGACAATTCGCTGTCACCGATCGGCTTCTCAAGCACGACTCGTGTATTTTCGGTGATCAAACTCGCCGCCCGAAGTCCTGCGCAGATCGATGCGAAGTGTGTGCAGGATGTAGCGAGGTAGATCACCCGAACTTTGTCATGTTCGGGCAAGAGTGTGCCGAGTTCTTGGTAAATGTCTCCGTCGAGGATCGAGCGGTATTGTATCAATCGGCAAAAACGCGCGAGGTTCCCTGAAAACAGTTCAGACTCGGGAACCGCCGCTGCGAGCGATTGTTCAATTCGATCGACAAAGGTCGCGGTATCGATCTCTGTTCGGGCGACTCCGATGACACGGCTGTCGTGATCGAGAACACCATCGCAGTAGAGATAGTAGAGCGCGGGGAAGAGCTTGCGCATGGCAAGATCTCCTGTCGCGCCAAACAAGACGATGTCGCAGGGGCGATCGGGGGTCGTGTTGTTGACTCCCTTGGCAGTGCTGGGTGTGCTCATTTCTTGTCCATCTACGGAGACTGGGGAATCGCGCGAAATTGTCGGTACCGACCTACTGCATGGCGACAGCGACCAGCACGAGGTTGGCATTGTAATAGATGTCGGGCTCGGTCACGGCCCACCAGCCCTCGGTCCATTGGCCTTCGGCGACAAAACCGCCGTCCCAAAGATCGCTCTGGCGCCAGTGCCACATGCTGTCGGCCGCGACTCCTGAGCGCAGCACATTGGGGTTTTGCCAGAGCAGCGCCTTGGCGGGGGCACCCGGTGCGAGGAAGCCCATGTTCGAACCATTGGGTCCACCGATGAGGTAGCCGGGGGGCGGTGGCTCCATATTGCCCCATTCCATATGATAGATGCGGGTCGGACCTTTGCCGATTCGGGTCACCATCGAGTAGCCGTTTGGATTGCGACCGAGGATCCAGTGCCATTGATCGCGTGCGGCTTCGATCAACCACTTTTGTTCAGGCGCAACTCTTGCCGCCATTAGCAAGATGTGGGCTTTTTCAAGCAAGTTTGAGTTGTGCGCCCAATAGTAGTCCTCGGGCAGCGAGATGCAGCGGTAGCCGTCGTTGTCTTGAACCTGGGGACGCATGATCTCTGCCGCGGCCAACAGGCGAGAGCCGGCCTCCTTGCGTAACGCTTCGGGTGTCTTGGGATCGAGCGCGAGTCGGCCCATTCCCCAGCGGGCGAGGTTTGCCCACGCGCCCTTGAGAAACTCGGCAGGTGCGGTCTCTTTGTCGCTGAGTGCCGACTCGGCGAACTTGAGCGCCGACTTGTCGCGGAATGCGGACCACATTTCGGCGGCGGCGATGAATCGCGCCCCACGGTCAGTGAACTCCGGCTCGTCATCCCACAGAGGCTGTTCACTGCCCTTGCCATCCACTCGAAGATGTTTGGGCGTCGCAAGCAGATAGCTCCACCCGCTCTTTGCGGCCTTTTCACAACGGGCTGCAAAAGCCTCGTCAAAGGGTTTATAGATCGTGGCGGCCAGTGCGAGCACGGCGACGGCCTTGGCGGTCGCCGAGGTGCTGGGTCCAGCGATCCAGCGGACGGTCTTGTCATGATCTGCGGGACCCTCCGGTGACCATTTCATCACCGCTTCGCGATGGCGAAACGCGCCGCCGTCTTCTTGCAGGGACAAGATCCAATTGAGGCCCCAACGTGTCTCGTCGAGGATGTCTGGCACACCATTTCCAGATTCAGGAATGTTGAGGTCGCCGTCTTTGAACTTCTCCGGCGCCCACTCATAGGCCATGAGCAGCGCCTGTGCGGAGGGACCGGTGGAGGGGATGTACATGTCGTAGTTTCCCGCGTCGTGCCACCCGCCTTCGACCTTCCATTTACGCTTCTTGTCGGGATAGTCGAGCAGATCCCAACCGACGTCGTCGTGGACATGAGATGCGGTCTCGCGGGTGTAGGCTGTTCCCTCCCACTCTGCGTAAGGGACCGTCAACGCCGTACGTGTCCTTTGAAAATAGAAATGTTTTTGTCCGGCGATGAGCGCCTTGTTGTAGACACCGTCACCCACGACAAAGAGATCACTCTCGATCTCGCCGCTGGCGAGCAGATAGTCACCTGGCACGGTAATAGCGCTGAAATCCACCTGCCAGACCTGGTCCTTGGACGCGGGATCTTCTCCTCGGGCGCTGATCGTTTCAGGGCCGAGATGAAGTACGACTTTTCCCGTGCTGTCTTTGACGACCGGGTCCTTTGGTTCGATGTTGAAGATGGCAATTTTTGTCCACTGGGTCGGGTAGCCGACCGTGTCGACTTTGATCGCCGGAACATTCACGCCCGGCATGGCCGGTGCGGGGACCGCCTTTACGGTCTGTTGTCCCAGCGCCACCGATTGCGGCTGTGATTTTGCCACAGGTGTGCTGCTGCAAGCGCTTGCAAGGATGAGCGTGGGGGCCAAGGCCGTGAGTCGGGCGCGTGTTCGGTACATTTGAGTGAATTCTCGCGGTGAAGATAGCGATGGGGAAGAAAATTGCCTCGAGTGTACTTAAAATCGTGAGGAGCTCGCGGCATGGCGACGACGACAGGCTAGAGTGCGACGGGGTCGCGCAGCCATGCAAGTACTCGCTGGGTGCTTACAACTCGGACGTCGGCCTTGGTGAGGGCGTAGTCGAGAAATTCGCGAATTGCCGGACGGCGTTCCGAATTGGCGGCGGCGTATTCGTCGCTGTGGACGCCAAGCAAGAATGGCGCGCGGTTGCCAGCAAGTCTTTGATCGAGGCTGTATTTCAAGGTCGCGGTGACCTCTTTCGCCGTCATCTCAAATTCAACCCAGAGATTGTAGTCGAATCCAGTGATCTGTCCGCCCGCAGGGTCGAAATAGTCGACCTTGGCATGTAGACGATCTCGAAGTCCGACCTCGACGCCGTAGCGCTCGCAGGCGTGGTCGGGAGGTACGACGTAGGCGTACACAGGCATCTCCCACAGCCCCGGCTTGGGCTGGATCGGTTTTTTTGCCCCCCATTCGACGAGGAGAGAATTTCCGGGGCTGCCGTTATCGAGGGTGTAGGGCCAAATGAAGTTGGTCCCATCCGCATCTTTGGAGAAGCCTTCTTCCAGGCTGCAGTCGTAGTCGAATCCGCGGCTGTATACCGCGGCGAGCGCCCCCTCGCTCGTCCCGAGAAAGGGCGTTCGGAAGCCGACGATCGCGTCGCTAGGAATCCCGACTCGATCGACCAGGGTCGCTGTGCAGGCATCGATCTCGGCTTGCCATGGCTTCAGGTCATCTACGGATTGTAGATGTTGACCGTGGCTTTGCGTATGGTTTCCGATCTCGTGACCGGACTCCCAGGCTGTTTTCCACAGTTCACCCGTCGCCGCGACGTAGGACGAGGTGTTGTAGTAGGTCGCGGTCAGATCGGTGCCGTCGAAGGTCGAGGCGTTGTCGTTTCCTGCGGGGTTTGTTCGGCCTGTCATAAGGTCGAGTGACCATTGCAAGCCTGAGGGGTCGCCGTTGTCGTCCCAGCCGAAGGCGATGAATAGCGGGACTTGCTCGGGGCGAAGACCCCCGGGTGGATTTGTGGATGGGAGGCGCTTTTCGCTGTAGTTGTGCCCGTTCATAGCGCTGTCCGTGGACGTTTTGGTTTGGCCGGGGGCCGCATCCGGTGCGGTGGAGACGCTCCGATCGCAGCCGATCATCAGACTCAAGAGGGCCACCATGGTGAGCTCAAGATGTTTGAATCGTCTCCTCATTCTCCGATTCTCCTCGGTTCATTCCTGGTTCGGGGGGACAAAGAATGTGCAGAGGTATGAGCCATGCGGTTGTCACGCTGGGTGGCCTACTCAAGCGATGGTGCGACAAGCGACCATTGGCGTTGCCACGGAGCGGACGAAGAACTCTTACCATGGTCGACCAGAGAGCGGATCGGACGATCACGTATGGTTTCAATCGTCCCGACGTTCATTTTGTCGAGACTCGCTCCGAGTGTAGCCCGAAAAATTAGCCCGCCGCTGGGGTCTTGCGGGGGGGTGCGTCACATCAGCCATCGGCGAGGGCCGTCGTCGTTGAAAGAGTCGCTTCATCGGAGTCGGCGGCCGCCGCGATGCGAGTGCACAGCAGCTCGAAATACCGTTTAGAGATTCCTGCGGTCCGTGCGGCGCTGGCCGTGTCTCCGCCGTGCGCCTCCAGCATGTCGGCGATGTATCGGCGCTCAAAATTGAGGGTGAGGCGTTGTCGCGCCATCGGCAAGGGCAGCTTCATCGCCAGGATCTGCGCAAAGATGTCGTCGCGTCCCTCAGGATGTCCACTGGGGTGGGTCGCTATGTCTTTGGTGTGTGCTCGGTTGCCCGCCTCGTGGACCGACGCAGCGCTCGGACCGACTTCTAGCCAGGCAGGGCCCGTGCTTGTTCGATTTAGCGTGGCCGTGCCCTGGTCTGCCAGTTCACCTAGCGCGACTTGGCGGGCGATTGAATTTTGCAACTCACGGACGTTGCCAGGCCAGCTGTGGTGGGTGAGGCTGTTGACGAGAGCTTGGGGCAGTGGGCCTTGTTTCCCCGTCAAATCGTGCCAAAAACAGCTGGCGAGCGTGGGGATGTCGCCGATACGTTCACGCAGTGGCGGGACCGTTACGCGGGTCACAGCGAGCCGGAAGAAGAGATCATCGCGAAACCGTCCGGCCTGGACCTCTACGTCGAGAGGTCGGCGAGAGCTGGCCATGATCCGAACGTCGATTTTACGGGTGTTGGCGGCCCCGATCGGACGAATTTCGCCGCGCTCGATCACTCGCAGGAGTTTCGCCTGAAATTCGGACTCAAGCGCGCCAATTTCGTCAAAAAGTAGAGTGCCGCCGTCGGCCTCCTCAAAAATGCCGTGTCGACGTTCGCTGGCGCCGGGGAAGGCGCCGGCCACGTGCCCGAAGAGTGCGGACTCGATCAGCGTCGTGGGGACTGCCATGCAGTCAAACACGATGAACGGACCGGTTGCGCGCGCGCTGGACGCATGGATGGATTCCGCGAGGGTTTCTTTCCCCGTGCCCGTTTCGCCCTCGATGATCACCGGGACATCGCTTTGAGCGAGGCGCTGGCAAAGAGCATAGAGTTTACGCATGGCCACGCTCGAGCCGTTGAGCCTGCCGAAGCTGGTTGGTTCGTCTCCGGATCGTTCCGGTTTCATGGTTTTGCGTATGGTCGACATCGTCGGTGACAATTCGGCGCTTGACGTAGTCTAGCTGGTTTCCGACTCGGCTGGCCACAGCCAGGCGGCACCCCGTACGCCGCTGGCATCGCCAAAGTGATTCGGGAGCAATCGGGTCGCCACTCGATCGGAGAACACATAGTTGCCCCAGCGCTGGGGGACTTGGGTGTAGATATTTTCAATCTTTGAGACTCCGCCTCCGAGGACGATCACTTCGGGGTCGAAAATGTTGATCACAGAGGCGAGCGCACGTGCCATGCGATCGTAGTAACGGTCGAGGGTAGCGATGCAGTCCGAATCCCCGGCGGAGGCGCCTTTCGAGATAGCGACAGCCGGCAACGCTTCGCCTGTGGCGCGCTCGTGGTCACGTGCCATCCCAGGTCCTGACAAAAATGTTTCGATGCAGCCGGTTTTTCCGCAGTTGCATGGTGGTCCCGGCCATTCGTCCTCGCGTAGCCATGGAAGTTGGTTGTGGCCCCACTCCCCGCAGATACCGTTTTTTCCACGCCGAAGTCCACGGTCGATCACGAGGCCGCCGCCCGTGCCGGTTCCGACGATGACACCAAAAACCCCGGAGGCATCGGCGCCTGCGCCGTCGGTCGCTTCCGAGAGGGTAAAACAGTCGGCATCGTTGGCGACCCGGACCTCATGGCCGAGGCGTGTGGCCATGTCGGCTGCAAAGGGCTTGCCCTGTAGCGCGGTGTTGTGGGCATTCTTCATGAGCCCCGTGGCGGGCGAGATTGCCCCCGGCGTACCGATACCGACGCGTGGGATCTTACCGAAGCGGGACTCCATTTCGTGGACAAGCCCGGTGAGCGTGGTCAAGATATCGACATAGACCGTCGGGGTCGCGAGTCGATCACGGGCAAGGGTCTCGCCGTGAGCGCCCATGGCGATGGCCTCGATCTTTGTCCCGCCAAGATCAATCCCGATGCGCATGGGAGCCTTCTTTCTCAATTTTTTCGTTTGCCGTTCCGTCGCTCTGGGCCGTGGCGAAACGAGCACGCCGGGAGATCTCGCTCCAGCGTTGGTCGGCGATGATTTCGCGTGGACATACCCAACTGCTGCCGATGGCGATGACATTCGTTAGACTGAGATACTCGCTAATTTGGTGGTCGCGCACCCCTCCTGTGGGGCAAAAAAGGAGATCAGGAAGCACCGGTTGAAGGGATTTTAGCATGTCGATGCCCCCGAGAACGTGGGCAGGAAAGAGCTTCAAAACGGAGTAGCCCATCTCGCGAGCGGCCATCGCCTCTGAGACCGTTGAGACCCCTGGCAGGATGGGCAGACGGGCCGCCCGGCAGGTGTTGAGCAAGGCGGTTGTCGTGCCCGGGGTGGCTGCGAAAGCGACGCCAGTATCCACGAGCTCGGCGACCTGTTCGCTGCGCGTGAGGGTCCCCGCGCCAACGGTCATTCCGTCGACTTCGGCGAGTACGCGTTTGATCGCCTCGGTCGCCTGGGGTGTTCGTAACGTGATTTCGATCGTCCGTATGCCGCCATCGAGCAGCGCTCGGGCGAGGGGAACGGCATGGTCGGGGTTGTCGATGGCGACGACGGGCATCACCGGTGTGCCACGGAGAAGCGGCTGGACTCCGGTCGCCGCGGGGAGAAAAAAAGAGGAATCAGTGTGTTGCATGGCGACTGGCCTTTTCTTTACGATAGGCGCCGGGAGTTTGGTTGGTGACCTTCTTGAACGAGCGAATTAGATGGTGCTGGGATTGAAATCCACAGGCCTGTGCGATCTGCTCGGTCGTCATGGGGGTGGTGGTCAGGAGCTTTTTGGCGTGCTCCACTCGAATCGTCCGCAGGTAGGCGAGGAATGAGGTCCCCGTGGCCTGCTTGAAGACTCGGCTGTATGCGGGAACCGAAAAACCGGCTTTGCGCGCGACATCGGGCAGACGCAGAGGTTCGTCAAAGTTCTCGCGAAGGTACTGAAGGGTCGCTTCCAATCGCATGACCTTCGGCCCTTGAAGCGCAGCGGAAGAGACGAAGCTGAGTCGTTGGAGTGCCTCGTTGAACGCCTCGATCACCTGATAGACCGAGTGAACCTCTTCGAGTCGCATGGTGAGGTCGTTGGCGAAGCTCTCACGGGCATCCACGCTCATGGGGTGTCGTTTTTCGATCGCGCTAAAAATCTGAAACAGCGTCGCTAGAAATTGACTACGAACCACTTCGATGCGTTCGTCGGAATAGATCAACACCAGACGAACGTAGCGATCACTGGCGAGTTTGATCTCCGTGTTGTTCTCGCGGTTGAAGGCATCCATCAGGCTGTTGCCAGCTTTTTGCAACTCGCCATAGCGAAAGGGCGCGCCGCCGGGATGTTCGTCGAAAAAAAGTACGTCTTTTTCGAGTTGCACGCTCATGTGCAGTGCCAGGACGGCTTCTCGATGTGAAGGATGAAGAGGCGATCCCGGCGACAGGGTTGTGCCGATGCCGACGACCGAGCGGACGTGAAAGCGCTCGGCGAGATGATTTTGGAATTTTTGTGCACGTTCCCGGAGCTCAAGGCGAGCGCCAGCGGGGCTTTTTCCAGTCTTGGTCGAGGTGATGATCGAGACCCCATAATCCTGAAGATGGGTGGCCGCTGTCTCGGGCATGGCACGGGCGAAGGCGATGCACGCGCGCTGGATTTCGGCGTTGCGAACTAGGGTCTGAACGGGGTCGAGCGACTCGGTGCGTGAGTCCATTGGCATTAGCGCCATGGCTGTTGTGGGGAGATGTTCGACCCCCATGCCCTCTTTCATCCAGGCGGTGAGTTTTCCGTCGTGGTGCCACGGGGTGAGATGAAATTTTTCCGGGGAGATTGCGCTGTCGATCCAGTCTTCGATCGGCCAGAGCTTGGCGAAGTGGTCGCGGTTGAGTTCGTCGATCCGCTCCTGGATTTCAGCGCTAGCTCCGCCGCCGGTTAAAAACTCGGCCCAAAGTTCGATGAACTCTTCGAGGGCGTCGATCAAGGGGTCTTCAAGGACGGGCAGGCTCATGGCCATTCGCACGAAGCGTACAAAATCGACATTCGCGGAGGCCGGCTCGCGGCCGGTGATGGTACGCCACTGATCACTGAGGCGTTGCCAATCGAGAGGGGTGCGCAAGAACTGACCCGCGTGTAGAAATGTGAGGCCATCCGGGTCGGCCGGGAGCGGGTAGAAGAGGTCCCAAAAACCAAGGCACTCGGCGATGACCATCTTTCCTTCGTCCCGAGCTCGCGCCAAGGCTCGGAGGTAGTGGTCGTCGCGAAGCGCTTCTTTTCCAAAGTAAATCTCAAAGTGGAAGGGCTTGAGCCGCTGATGCGGGTCACTCAAGTCCATCCATTCGAGTTTTCCAGCACCGTCCCAACGAATCACCCAAAAAGGAAGCTCGGTACGCAGTGCGGTGACGTTGTGAATGGCGTAGGCGTTGCGAAGGGTCGCAAGCCAGTCTGGAGGTCGAAAATCCTCGCCCGACCCATACAATTTACGCGCGTATCCTGGAGGCTGTGCGATCGTTTTTAGCGATTTTCGAACTTCAGTCATGGTCGAGCAATCTGTCATGGGCCGCGGCTTTGCGGCTTTGCGGCTTTGCGGCTTTGCGGCTTTGCGGCTTTGCGGCTTTGCGGCTGAAGGAGAGGAAAGGAAAGGGATCAGCGAGTCAGCGTTACTTTCGACAAGCCGCGGGGTTGGTCGGGGTCGAGTCCCTTCGCAAGCGCGAAGAATCGGGCCCATTGCTGGCCCGGGGCGATGGCGACGATCGGCGACACCCACTCGGGAATTCCTTGTGGAAGGCGTACGGCGACCTGCGCCCGCTCAAGAATGTCCACACGGTCGGAAATGGCGATAACGGGAGCGGAACGGCTCTCAATGAGGTCGAGGAGATCATTGACGCCCTCCGAGCCCTTGCCGGTGGTCGCGACTAGGATGATCGGCATGTTGTTGTCGATCATGGCGACGGGGCCGTGCAAGAGATCTGCCCCTGAGTAGGGTTCGGCGATGGTGTAGCTCGTCTCTTTGATCTTCAACGCCACCTCGAATGCGGTGCAGTAGTTGAAGCCCCGTCCAAGCACCAAGAGCTGGCGAGCGTCCGCAAATTGTTTGGCTTGCGTGCCGAGGTCCGGATTGGCGGTGAGGGCCGCGGCGACGGCATCAGGAATGGTCTCTAAGGTCGCCCATCGAGAATCCGAGCGCTCAAGGGCGGCGCTGAGCATGGCGACCGCGAGAAGTGAGTTCGAGTAGGTCTTCGTCGCCGCGATGGACGTTTCGGCGCCGGCGCTCAGCGGAATGCAAAGCTCGGCGGCCTGGGCGAGCGGCGAGTGAGGGTCATTTGTGATGCATAGAGTGAGCCCGCCTTGTTGTCGCGCGTGCTCGATGACGCTGACGATGTCTGGAGAGCGGCCCGACTGGCTGATACCGATCGTGAGCGCCTTTCCCACCGTGGGCGGAGTGTCGTAGAGCGTGTACAGGGAAGGCACCGCGAGTCCTACGCTGAGTTGGTTGTGTGCACCGAGCAGATATTGTGCATATCGTGCGGCGTTGTCGCTCGTTCCGCGTGCGGCGATGGACACCCAAGCTGGGTTAAAATCCCGAATGCGGGCGGCGGCCTGTTCGACGGCAGGCCTCCCGGTTTCAAGGAGGTGGGCGAGCGCGCGGGGCTGTTCGTGGATTTCGGATTCTAGTTGGGATTGACCCATGGTGGCCTCAGGTTTCATTTCGCCCGTCCGGATGCTTCTCTGAGGTACATTTTACGTTCGATATATGGACAAAATGTATTGAAGTGATGAAAAAGAGACATCCAGTTTTCTAAGATGCTCTGCGCACACCATGGTTCGGAGTGCGGACGTGTATGCCTTCTGGGATATTCAGCCGCATTTGTCATGGGTTCCGAGGGGTGTCTTGGCGAGCGAGGTGACACATCTCGGGCCGGTCGAAGGATGACCGGAGATCTGTCGCGGAAGCCCCGCCGGATGAGCGCCAGTCACGCGCGGCGAAAATCGATAGTGCGCGCGATAAGAATTGTCAGACATGATGTGGCCCGGCGGTCTAGCGTGTTGGAGCGGCGACTAGGGTCGCTGTCAGGAGAGCGACCCCTCAATGCATCGATCAACGTCCCTTTTATTCTGCATGTGTTTTCTAACAGTCGGCGCGTGTAACGCGGGGCACAGCAGCTTGCAGGGCAGCGATGGGAGTGGCGCTGGGGACGGAGACGGAGATGGAGACGGAGACGGAGACGGAGACGGAGACGGAGACGGAG
>CAYTFJ010000024.1:45573-48523 GCA_964437075.1 uncultured Nannocystaceae bacterium | reverse complement strand
GGCGACGGCGACGGCGACGGCGACGGCGACGGCGACGGCGATGGCGAGGGCGAGGGCTCGTTCGACTGCGACAATCTTCCTGCACCGACGCATGCAGTTGTTCCTGGGGCGGTGGCGTCAGCGGACATCGCCTTCGACGGCGACGGCAACCTGGTTGGCAGCGACACCACATCGATCCTCAAGGCCGCCTACGGGGCAAGCGCCACAGTTTTCGTGCCGGGCATCCCGGGACGAGCCGGCCTGCGCTACCTCCCCAACGGAGACCTCGTCATGGCTCAGGAAGAACAGCGGAGAATCAGCCTGATCAAGCCCGACGGAGCGCACTCGGTGCTCGCTAACAATCTTGTCTACCCCTTCGGCATCACCGTGGACATGGGAGGGTTGATCTACGTCGCCGATGAGCAGAGAGTCCTCCGTATCGATCCAGAGACCGGATCCAGCGACACTTTCGCCCAAAATCCAGGTTCCGCCGTCCGCTCTTTGACCTTTGATCTGAACTACGATGGGTTGTTCGTCGGAGGCGTCGAGGATGAGATCTATCGCTTCCCGATCGATCAAAACGGGAACGCGGGCACCGCCGTCAAGTGGGGTACCATCCCAGCCTCGGGCGGTCAATGGAACAAGGCCCTAATTGATGGTCTGGGAGTGGATGCCTGCGGAAACCTCTACGTCGCCGACTACGAATCATTAACACTCTTTCGGATTCCAAGCGGTGGCGGCGATGGCTCGGTGCTGATCCAATGGTCTTTCGATGAGCATGGACACGGACTTCAGTGGGGATCAGGCCTAGGCGGTTGGGACACAAAATCCATGTTTCTTCCGCAACCCTACAACGACAACACCGTTGTTGAACTGAAGCTCGGCGTGCCGTCCAAAGCGATGCCTTTTCACTAGGCTCCTCCAGATAGTGACATCGGTATATCACAGCCACCATGCCCAGGCATCAGACTATAGATTCAGTCATAGAACGCAAACTTAACAAAGCGAACGAAGCTCCGTGTCGAAGCCAACGGTTGACGAGGATAGCGGAAACTCGGGCGATCGCTGCAACAACCATACAACGATCTATCGGCCTGCGGACTCTACTGTGCGCGAACCAAAATATCGTTCACTCGAACGAATTTACGCTGTGCAGCGCTCCTTCTCCTCGATGTACAGATCCTTGCCGTACGGGACGCAACACCTAATTTGGTGTAAATGGGTCAAACTTACCCTCCAAAATAACCATCATGACGATTCAACAATGCAATTCTAGCTTTCTTGCCGCTCTGCTCCTCACATCGGTCGCAATCCCCATGGCTGCGTGCGGCGACACCAACGACAGCAACAACAGCAACAACACCGGCACGGAGGCCCCTGGTGATGGTGATGGTGATGGCGACGGCGACGGCGACGGCGACGGCGACGGTGATGGCGACGGTGATGGTGATGGTGATGGCGATGGCGACGGTGATGGCGACGGTGATGGCGACGGTGATGGCGACGGTGATGGCGACGGTGATGGCGACGGCACCACGCCACCCACAACAAAGTTTTCGACGCTACTCGTTAAAACCGATGGGGATGGCGTTGAGGAATGGAAAAAAACGATCAGCGGTGAAAACAGCAGCGAGGGCTTTGCCGTGGAACAAACTGCCGACGGCGGGTATGTCATCGCCGGTCACGTCATCGCTGCGGATGCGACGATCAAGAAGTTTTCGTTGATCAAGACGGACTCGTCCGGTGTTACCGAATTTGAATCGATGTTTGGCAACTCCACGCTCGATGAGTCGGCGTACAATCTTCAAGTCACCAACGACGGTGGCTTTATCGTCACGGGGCACATTGGCGGCGAAGCCGGAAGCACTCAGGTCATGAAAATTGACGCCAGTGGTACCGAAAGTTGGGCCGTCGAACTTTCGACGCTCAGCGGCGACATGCACCCCGACATCCGCCAGACGGCCGATGGTGGGTTCATTGTTCTAGGAAATGACGTGCTGCAAGACTGGGCACCGGTGCTGCTTAAACTCGACGCGAGTGGAGTTGTTGAGTGGACAAAAAAACAAAATGCATCCATCAACGGCGGGCTCTTCATGTCGGTACGCTCGACCGCCGACGATGGTTTCGTCATTGGCAGCTACAACCTGGTCTGGGACGGCGCGAATGCAACATCGATGCTGCACCTGCACAAGGTCGACGCTGCGGGCGATGTTCAGTGGGCGAAGGACTACGAAGAGGGACAAATCGCCGTCGGCGTGAGCGCCTACGAAACAACCGATGGCGGATACGCGATCGCCGGCCACTACAATGAGGCCGTCGGCCAAGGCCAGGTCAAGCACTCGATTATTCTGAAAACCGACACCGAAGGCGCCGAAGTTTGGCGAACGAAGATTCAAGAGGGCGAGGCCGCCTACAACATCACATTTTCGATGATCGCGCCGACCACGGGTGGGTATGTGCTCGCGGGGCGCACCAATGATTTCGGAGCCACGGGCGACACCATGATGCTGGCCAAGGTTGACGACGACGGAGCTGTGGCGTGGACCAAGGTTTTCACGGGAGCGACAGGAAGCACGGCATACGACGTCGCCCAGACTGACGATGATGGTTTCATCGTCGTCGGATCCACGGTTCAGGCCCCCTAGTCACCAAGACTCTCATCGAATGAACCAGGTGAACACAATGCATATTACGACCACTCGCAACAACCTCGCTACGAAGTCGAAAAAGGGCCAAGAAATAAGAGATCCCCGACGGATTTCGTCCCTAGGATATCAGACGGTTCTCGCCCTTGGGCTCTCCGCTTCGGCCTCTGCCTGTTCGGGATCCAGTGCGACTCCGTACCAGGAGACAGATAGCGGCCCAACCTCGGGGCAGACCGAGACTCCCGTTGCCACCGACAACGATACCGGCGACACCGGCGACACCGGCGACACCGGCGACACCGGCGACACCGGCGACACCGGCGACA
>CAYTFJ010000024.1:0-45473 GCA_964437075.1 uncultured Nannocystaceae bacterium | reverse complement strand
GCGACACCGGCGACACCGGCGACACCGGCGACACCGGCGACACCGGCGACACCGGTCCGAGCGCCGACCTTCCTCCGGCGGGATCTGGGGTTGGACCCGATATTTTTCTGATCAAGACCGATGCAGAGGGGGAAGAGCAGTGGGTTCAAAGCCTCGCTACGACGTCATTCAACGGCATGGGCTACGCCGTCAAAAGGACCCCTGATGGTGGCTACATCCTTGCGGGCGAGCATGCTCCAGCCACGACAACTGCCGAAGACCGTGATTTTTTTCTGGCGAAGACAGACGCAAACGGTGAAATTGTCTTCGAGGCCTCCTTTGGAACTAGCACCGATATCGAAGCCGCGTATGCCGTCCAAAACACCGTCGATGGCGGGTTCGTGCTGATCGGCCATGTAGGCGCGCCAGAGGTCGCGGGAACGACTCTAGTTGTCAAGACCGACAAGGACGGCGTCGAAGACTGGGTAAAAGAGTACGATATCCTCAGTAGCGACATGCATCCCGACATGGATCAAACCAGCGACGGGGGATTCATCATGGTCGGAAATACTGGCTTGGGAAGCGGAAGCTGCACGCTCGTCAAGACGGACGGCGACGGCGAGATCGTCTGGACAAAATCCTACGACGGAGTCTCCCTGAATGGCGCGATTCATATGTCCGTTCGCGAGACCGACGATATGGGCTATTTTGTGGTCACCTATCGGCTCCTGCTTAGCGGATCAATGCAGTTTTACATGATGAAGGTCTCTGAAGCTGGAGATTTGGAGTGGTCAAAGGATTTCAGCGAAGAGGCTGTTCCCGTCGGTGTTGATGGCTTGCAGACCAGCGACGGTGGCTACGTTGGCGTCGGATACTTTTTTGAACAGGGCAAAGGCGACCGAACACTCCTCATCAAGACCGATTCCGCGGGAGAAGAGACTTGGCGGGCCAAGCTTGGGTTCGGCGGCGGGCATTCGAACTTCGCCACATCGGTGGAAGAAACCCCAGAGGGAGGCTTCGTGATGGCCGGAATCACCACCGACTTCGGTGCCCCCGTCAAGGCCGCGATGCTTACAAAAGCCTCCCCCAGCGGGGAGTTCTTGTGGTCAAAAGCCTACAATCGCGACGGCAAGAAAGTCTACGCCTACGACGTTGAGGTCACCGATGATGGCGGTTACATCATGGTTGGCGGCGCATGGCGGTAGAACGAGGATACCCGCTCTTACCCCCTAGAGGGGAGATCGACGTGGAACTGGGCCGTTTCGTCTCGATCCGGCGAGTTCCGACTGTCCCCTCACGACCCCGCAGTCACGGCCTCATTCATGCGTACCATCGTCCTTAGTCTAACTCTGTGCGTCGGGCTCACGGCGGGATGTTCCGAGCGCGCGTTGGGGCCCCCTCGGCTCGGTCTGGGAAGCGATGGCGACGCCATCGGCGACTCTCAGATCGGAAATCTAGTTCCTCCTTGGGCTGACGCTGGTTCTTTTCTCAAGACAGAGTCCGGCGCGGCTCGCCTTGACGGCAGCGCATCAGGAGGACCCAAAGGCGAACCGCTGTCATTTCGATGGTCCCAAACCTTGGGTCCTCCCGCTGAAATCGTAGAACCTGATTCCATCCTAACGGATATTCGGATGTCGACCACAGGCCTGTACGTCTTTGAGATCGAGGTCTCCAATCGCCTGCTGTCTGACACCGACGAGGTCATGGTCTGGCACACCCCGTCGGAGGATCCGGTCTTCGTGATTCACATCAGCATCGACGGACTTCGCGCGGATATTATCGAGGTTCTCGGGCCGCAACGCCTGCCCGGATTCGCTCAACTCCAAGAGACTGGAGCCTTCACCCATGACGCTCGCACAGACGTGACTCACACTATCACGCTGCCGAATCACACGACTGAGCTCACCGGTCGCCCTGTGCTTGGCGACCGCGGGCACAATTGGATTCTCAACTACCACATTCCAGGAAGCTCGATTCATGACCGCAAGGGCGCCTACGTTGCCAGCGTGTTCGACGTGGTCCATGACCACGGCCTGCGCACGGCGTTGTTTAGCGGCAAACAAAAGTTCACGCTTTTTGTCGACAGCTTCGACCAGGCTTTTGGAGCGCAAGACACCGTAGGCGATGCCAATGGTCGCAACAAAATCGATCACGCGGTCATCACAACCGATCCCGACACATTGGTAGACTCGCTCCTCGCCTCGCTTCGAGAAGCACCGCACCACTACACCTTCTTGCACCTCGCGGAAGCCGATCTTGCGGGCCACATCCGTGGATGGGACCCAACCCCTGAAAGCGACTATTCCTTGGCCGTCGAATCGATCGATAGGACAATCCAAAAAATATTGTTGACCGTTGCAGCGAGTGATCTTCTGGCAGGCCGAACGACGATCTTGCTCACCGCCGACCACGGTGGAACCGGCTCAGGGCACGCCGACGAGACGACACTCGAGAACTATCGAATACCATTTTACGCCTGGGGCCGAGGTGTCGACGAGGGCGTCGACCTCTACGACCTCAACAGCGACAGACGGCAACGTCCAGGAGTCGATGCCCCCGACTACTACGCCGAACCTCAGCCCATCCGAAACGGGGGCATTGGCAACGCCGCGAGCCACCTCCTCGGCCTCCCATCGATCCCTGGCTCGAGCATCAATGCGGCCACGGGATCGCGGCTTCGTTTCTCAGCGAACTAGCAATTTTCTCCGGGGCCACGATACGGTGGCGAGCCAATTTGATCGCTCCGAGCGCCGCGATCGCGATTGAATGAGCACCGAGTCGATATCGTCTATCAGGCGGAGGCTCGCCGGACCCCATCGATCCGCATCACGCACGCACCGCCGGACTCCATCATCACATCTGCGTAACCGATGTGTCCAGGGCAACGAATAGGTCTTCGAGTGTTCGATCATTTTTGACGGAGCTTCTCTCTGTCGACGTTATGCACAATACTGCAGACGCCACCATGCACTGCCCAAGCTCGCCATCCCCCACCCGCCTCCCCTCGTCGTCGACCAAGGCCAAGGCTGCGGCACCTCTACTGGCGCTTATTATCACTGGCCTGGCCGCGACCGATGCCAGCGCAAAACCAAACCTACGGCCGCCCCGAAAAGGCAACGAGTTTCGAATTGGCATTGGACCCTCGATCGATGTCTACAACTACGACAACGGTCACTACTACGCTGGGGAGGTCGGCCCGAAGTCCGTGGCCGAGCTGCTCTTCCATTTTAAGGGAACCCCCGACGGACCTGCTCTGGGCCCCTACTTCCATCTACGCGCGCCCGGTGACCACAATCTCGGAGGCGCGATCGGCCCGATGTTCGCTTGGGATATTCCTCTTCTCCCTCGGAAGAACATCGCCCTCTACATCGCCCCGCACGGATCCGTCGGCTGGGGTTTCGTTCATCACTTCGGACATGGACACGGCTACGACTACGACTACGACTACTACTACGACGAAGCCTACACGACCCACTATTTCAACACCCAGGTGGGGGTCACGGGGCGACTGATCTTCAACCAGCTCTTCGAGTTCTGGTTTCGCCCTCTTAACGTCGACATGAACTTTAACCCTCACGGATCGGTTATCTTCCTGGACATGATGGGCGGCGTGGGAGTCAATTTTTAGCGATACCCATACTCTCCGTCACCTTTGACGTTGGGCATCTCCCCGCGCCCAGACAACTTGACAGGCCGTGTGGGCTCACGCAGGGTTCGCCATGCTCTTCTCTGCGCTCATGGCCCGCACCAGACTCCTCGGCACCGTCTCCGCGGGGCTGTTTCTGCTCAGCGCTGGCTGCTCCGCGACTCCGCAATCCACCACAAACGCGAGTGCAGAAGCGTCGTCGGACTCATGCGCGGAATACGAAACAAGGCTATGCGACGAAGCCGGCCCAGAGTCCGAAACCTGTATCGCCGCGCAAAAGACACTAGCATTGCTCCCCCCCAAGGCGTGCGCAGAGGGAGTCGCAGATCTAGAGCATGCCTATCAGCGTATTCGGTCCCAGAAGGCAAGCTGCTCCGACCTGGTCAACCGGCTCTGCAAAGATCTTGGCCCAGAGACGCAGACATGCATGATGGTGCAGTCCCAGACCCCGATGATGTCCGCAGAAAACTGCACGCAGATGAATTCGGAATACCCGGAGGTCATCGCCGAGTTGCAGCGAATGGAGTCCCGAAACAAACCTCTTGAGACAGAGATCGTCAAGATGATTGCCGACGGCGATGGGCCAAGCTTCGGCTCGAAGACCGCCGGCGTGACGATCGTTGAGTTCTCGGACTTTCAATGTCCGTATTGCGAACGAGCCGCTTCTGCGACCCATGCGATTCAGGAGAAGTACGGTGACAGCGCCCGACTCGTTTTTCGCCAATATCCGCTCTCGTTCCATCAAAATGCTCATCTCGCCGCCCAGGCTTCGCTCGCCGCCCACGCCCAGGGAAAATTTTGGGCCTACCATGACCTCCTCTTCGCCAACCAGCAGGATCTCGATCGCCCCAATCTCGAGCAATACGCCGCGGATGCCGGTCTTGACCTCGTTCTTTTTCGCAAGGCGCTCGATGAGCAGACCTTCAAAGATGCGGTCGACAAGGACATCGCCCTCGGCGAGCGTGCCGCCGTTGACGGCACTCCGACGATGTTCATCGACGGACAACGAATTGCCGACCCCACGGACTTCGCCAGCATCGCAAAGGCCATTGACGCCCGCTTGCACTCCGCGGACTAACAAAAATTCATTCCAGGGGCCTCCCCGCCCGTGCACGACCCACATACCGACCTCAAGGCCACACCAGCCTGGTCGATGTGGCCAAAGTGTTTTCCGTCGCCCCCATGAGTTCGGCGCTCTCAAAGTTGGCGCTGGCACTCATCAAGGGTGGCGACGAACGTGACGTGCTTGATCGACTTGGGAACACCGCCCTAGGCGTCGCCGGCGTCCGCGCGGTCGTTCTTCATGTCGGAAACCACGACCCGGCAAGGCAATGGAGCGGACCGAGCGCCAATCAGCCAGGTGCCTCCCCCTCCGCGGTCTACCGCGCGTCGAGCCCAGGATCATCTCTGCCGTGCACGCTTGTCCTGTGGGGAGTCGGCCTGCCCACAGAACCGCGCGACGGCTGGTCAGACTTCATGGAGGCGTTCACCGCGTCGATTCAACGCATCGAAAATGAACAGGCGATGGCCCAAGCGGCGAACCGAGCGATCGCCGACAATCACAGCAAGGACATCTTCCTCACGCAGATCAGCGAGGAGCTAGGGACCGCGCTTCATGGAGTCGTCGGCATGACCGATCTCCTGATCGATACTGGGCTCGACGACGATCAGATCGATCTGGCTGAGGCGGCCTCCGCGAGCGCTCAGCGACTCATATCTCTGGCGGGCGACGTGATGAACCTCGCGCGAACACAAGTCGTCTCACCTGCGATGCCGACCTCCTGGTTTGACGTGCGGGACGTGCTCGACGATGCCGTCTCCCGGCACATTATGGACATGAACAAAGAGGGTGTCAGTCTGGTGGTCGATGTAGACACTTCGGTCCCATCACGGCTCAACGGTGATGCGTCCCGCCTCCGTCACATCGTTCTACAGCTGCTCGGGCGACTGCTCGCAAAAGGAAGTTTTCATCGAATCGATATCCGCCTCTCACCCGCAAACGAACATTCGGGCGACGACAAAAAAAACCTCCTCCTGGAACTTTTGGGTCGTCGGATCGCGCGGACCGCCGCCGCTCAATACCGAGATAAAGTCGGCAAAGCGCAGGACAGCGAATTCGCCATCGCCCGTCACCTCTGCCAACAACTCGATGGCGACCTGGTCGTTCTAAATGAGCTCCGAGACCTAACCATACGGGCGAATTTCCGTTTTCCGAATTCAACTACGAATGTGGCCCCCCCCCCCCTCTCGGACCCGTCGCCCGCAGAGCGAGCATCTGGACCACGCGCGCTGGTCATCGCGCGTGGTCGTCCCCGCTCCGCATCACTCGAGTCTCGGCTTGAACACTCCGGCTTCACACCGACCTCCGCGGCCTCCCTCTCAGAGGCTCGACGAACGCTCCGGGCTGCGGCCGCCGCTCGGCACCCCTTCGCCCTCGTCCTCGTCGATCAACAGAGTTTGACCGAAGACGAAAACCAAAAAGATTCCCTCTTCGATACGGCTGGCAACGAGACTATCTTCGTGCTTCTTCGTGCTCAGTTCGACCACGATGAGGCCCGCGCATTGACTGCAGCGGGTTTCCTGTATCGACTGTCGTCCCCGCTCTCGCAGCGGGCGCTGACGGCCTTTGTACGGCGTCACCCTCAACTTCTCAGTCGCGTTCGCTGCAAGCCTGTCGACAGCCCGCTCGCAGGAATGAAGGTTCTCCTCGCCGAGGACAATCCGATCAACCGTCGGGTTCTTGGGCAAATTCTTCGACAATACGGGTGCAACGTTTCCCTTGCCCACAACGGTGACGAGGCGGTCGAAAAAGTTCAACGCGATGATTTCGACGCGATCTTGATGGACTGTTCGATGCAAAGACTGGGTGGGCTGGAGGCGACTCGAAGAATCCGTGCACTCGAGGGTCCGATCGGGCGCATGCCGATCATTGCCCTTACGACGTTGGCGACCGTGGACGACCGCGTCCAATGGGCCCGCGCGGGCATGAACGGATTCTTGGCCAAACCAATTGTTTGCTGCGATCTTGAACGCGCTCTCGCCACCGCCCTCACAACCCGGTGGAGAATCATCGATGCCGCCTAGCCGCTCACGGGCCTCGGAAGCCGCGCAAAAGCTAGCTCGGCCCCATACGCCCCCGCCTCCTCCGCGATTTTTGGGCCAATACCTGCTCGACATTGCTGCGGTCACTGCCCCGCAGTTGCATGATGCCCTCGATCGGATGCGAGCGACCAACTCTCGAATTGGTGATCTCGCGGTCTCCCGCGGAGATCTTGCGGAGGCGCAGGCCGACCACATTCAACGATTGCAGCGGGTGGTCGATGGGCGATTCGGCGAAGTCGCCATCAGCCTCGGCCTCTTGAATGCCCGGTGCGTTCAACAGCTGCTCGCGGAGCAGGCCAAGAACAACCTGCGTCTTGGCGATGCCGTCATCGCCTGTGGATTTCTTGATCGAGAGAGCGTGCAACGACACCTGGCGCGTTTCGAGACCGACGAGTCGGCCCGTGAGCTCGCCGCGAACCTTCCTCGTTCGCTTCGGATCGCTGGATTGAACAACTCTATACATTTTTTACCTCGGCTCGCGCGACGATGCGCACGCTTGCAGATCAAATATGCGCCGACCGTCCATGGCATGCCGGGGGATCTGCTCCGGCGCATGCCCCATCAAAGCACCCTGCGGTTGAGCGGTGCGCAGGTCGTGGTCATGACGCTCGCCGCAGACTCTCGCTTTGCAACGGCGCTCGCCCGTGGTCTCTGGGCCGCGGGGCCCGACGCTCCGGTCGACGACAAACGTCTCAACCAGAGTCTCTCGGAATTTTTGTCCCTGCTCGGGCGCCACGCAAAAGCTAGCGCTCAACTAAATGGCCAGCCTAGCGCCACCCAAATGTTGCCAGCCTATCTGCATGGCAATGGTGCCGTGTCATTGCCGATGTGCGCCCTCGACGGTCACGCTGCACTCGTGATGTCCGTGTCGCCGATCGCACCCCACGTCCCCGACCGAAAGCTGTCGTAGGAGAAGACTCAAAGCAGGAACCTTCGAGACCGCCACGCCTCGCCCCCTCCCCGTTGTGATTTTAGTCACATAAAGTCGACAGGGCAAACCAACCGTCGACGTTACCGGCCTCACCGCTTCGGTTCTCCCACCGTCTGCGGAAAGGTATGATCCGTCGGTCCCTCTGCGACGAGCGGGCCTGCCTGTATGTCCAAGAACCTCATCGCTCTACAAAATAAGTTCCTAGGCCACGGCACCACGGTCTACGACGAGTTGGCAAAGCTCTCCGAGCAAAAGGGCCATCTTGCGGACGAAGACTTGCTCGCCCTCGCTCAACGCTTGAATTTGCCCCCCGCACACGTGCGCGCGACCGCAAAATTCTATGAAGAGCTGTCCTGCGACACGGCGGCAAGACAGGAGGTCAAGATATGCAATGGCGAAGCCTGCGCCGCCGCAGGATACCCTCAGCTCGAGAAACGACTTGAAGCCGGGCTGAAGACCGCCGTCGGTACCATAAGCCCTTCCGGTGTCCGCCTCGCCCATGTTGCGTGCCTGGGCTACTGCGGCCGTGGCCCCAACGTTCTCGTGAATGGAACGCCGATATCTTTGGCTTCCGAGAGCCGAGTCAACGAGGTTCTCAAAAGCGTAGAAGGGGACGGCGCACACGGTTTTAGCGAGCCACAAAACGAGCTCTATCCCCCTCCATCGGGCTCCCCCTCGATCCTCATGCGCCACTTCGATAGAGGCGCCCGGTCCCTCGCCGCGGCTGGCGAGCAAGGGATCTACGGCGCGCTAAAAAAGGCCGTCACCAGCATGAAACCACAGGAGGTCATCGACGCCCTAATTGCCAGCGAGCTGCGCGGCCGCGGCGGGGCGGGATTCCCCGCAGGACGCAAGCTCCAAACCGTGGCAGACAGCGTCGCCCCCGACGGAAGCGGCCGAAAATTTGTGGTGGTGAACTTCGACGAAGGCGATGCTGGGTCCTACATCGACAAGGAGCTCGTCGAGCAGGATCCTCATACCCTCCTCGAGGGCATATTGCTGACCGCCTTCGCCTGTGGGGCTCAAGAAGCCATTATCTACGCTCGCTACGAGTATCCGCGAGCACGAAAAATCCTCCAAGGCGCCATCGACGAGGCCCGAGCTGCGGGGCTCATCGACGCGCCACTTTTTGGGACCGATGTGCGGTGCGAAATACGGATGGTCAAAGGCCAAGGCGCCTACATCTGTGGTGAAGAGACAAGCTTACTTCGTTCCCTCGAAGGTCTCCCTGCCCTCGTGAGCATTCGTCCGCCCTTCCCTGCCCAGGAGGGTCTTTGGCGCTGCCCCACGGCGCTTAACAACGTAGAGACCGTGCACAATCTCTCGTGGATCATCGAAAACGGTGGCGAATCCTACCGGGCACTCGGCCACAAACGATCGCGTGGAACCAAGGCGATCAGTCTCAACAGTCGGGTCAAGAACCCAGGGATGTACGAGGTGGAATTCGGAATCACGCTGCGCGAGATCCTCGACGACGTCGCCGGCGGTATGGCCCCTGGCCAGGTATTCAAAGCCATTCAGGTCGGTGGACCGCTCGGAGCGCTACTTCCGGAGTCCCTGCTCGATACACCCCTTGATTTCGAAGCCATGGCTGCCGTCGGCGCCATCGTCGGCCATGCAGGAATCGTCGTCTACTCCGAAGAGGACGACCTCGTCAAAATTGCCCGCGGCCTGATGGCATTTTGCGCCGTCGAGAGCTGCGGAAAGTGTTTTCCATGCCGCATCGGATCCGTGCGCGGGACGGAGCTCTTTGACCAGATCATCGATCGAGGACCAACTCCCGAACGGATGCAGCTCCTCACAGAGTTGTGCGAGACCATGACCTACGGATCTCTGTGTGCGATGGGGGGCATGACCCCGGCCCCTATTGAATCCATCATCAAGCACTTTCCCGCCGAGTTTGATCGATACCGCCGCAGCGACGCCCCTTCAGGAGGCCAATGATGTTCGATCCCCCCCAAGAGTCCAAAAGCACGGTCGCCATCACTCTCGACGGAGTGCGGCTTGAAGTTCCTGCGGATAGCACTCTACTCAGCGCGGCCCGCACTGCGGGCAAACACGTCCCAACGCTTTGCAACTCTGACCGACTTGAACCCTACGGTGCCTGCCGGATCTGCTTGGTGGAGCATGTCGGCCGTAAGCCAGTCGCGGCCTGCCACACGCAGGTCACCCCGGGAGCCGAGTACCGCACCCATTCGAAGCGGCTAACCAGGCTACGGCGAAACATCACCGAGCTGATCGTCTCGGACCATCCCTTGGAATGCCTGGACTGCACCGCCAACGGTCGCTGCGAGCTTCAGAGCCTCGCCCAGGAGGTCGGCCTTCGCAAGCCTCGCTACGATGCGCCCCGCACCCACAATCCTCCTCAAGACAACTCCCATCCCTTTATCAAGTTGGAGATGGACAAATGCATCGGCTGTGCACGCTGCGTACGGGCATGTGATGAAGTTCAGGGGTCCTTCGTGCTCGCGATGAGCGGCCGTGGGTACGACACGAAGGTCATCGCCGGAAACGACACCGGCTTCGAGCAGGCAAACTGTGTGAGCTGCGGCCAATGTGCCTTCGAGTGTCCAGTGGCTGCCCTCGAAGAGCCCGGGACCCGCGATCACGGACTTCCAGACAAAGTCGTCGCAACGACGTGCAGCTACTGCGGTGTCGGCTGTTCCTTAGACGTACATGTCAAAGATGACGCCGTAATTCGCATCACGCCTACCGAATCGGGATCCGCCAACCTTGGCCACACCTGCGTCAAGGGCCGCTTTGCACACCAATTTGCCCACTCTAGCGATCGCCTCGACACCCCGCTGGTGCGTGGAAAAGACGGGCAACTACACCCAGCATCCTGGGACGAGGCGCTCGATCTCATCGCGCGCAGGTTCATCGAGATCCGCGACACCCACGGTTCTTCGGCGTTCTCGGCGATCAGCTCATCGCGCTGCACCAACGAAGAAAACTATTTGATGCAAAAGTTCACGCGAGTCGCCATGGGCACAAACTCCGTGGACAACTGCTCGCGCGTCTGTCATTCGCCTAGCGCCTATGGCCTCGGTAAGGCCCTCGGAACCGGAGCCGGTACAAACAGCTTTCAAGACGTTGCACTCTCCGATGTCATCATGATCGTGGGTGCGAATCCCACCGAGGCGCACCCGGTCTTCGGCGCCCGCATCAAACAGGCTGTGCTAAGCGGCTGTAAGCTCATCGTTCTTGACCCCCGAAACACCGAGCTTGCGACGCTCGCGGACATTCACATTCCGCTGCGTCCAGGGTCCAACGTCGCGGTCATCAACGCGATGCAAAAAATCTTGATCGACGAGGGCTCGGTCGACCAAAACTTTGTCGCCCAGTTTACCGAGGGGTTTGAGGAGACGAAGGACAGCCTCCGTGAATGCACTCCCGAATGGGCCGCTGAAATTGCGCACGTTGATTCGGAGCTGATACGGGCCGCGGCCCGTCTCTATGGCCGAGGAGAGGCCGCTCAGATACTCTGGGGACTTGGCGTCACCGAGGCTGGCCACGGTTCAAATTCAGTGTTTGGCCTGATCAACATGGCGCTCATGACAGGCAATATTGGCCGACCAGGAACTGGTACAAACCCAATTCGCGGGCAAAATAATGTCCAAGGAGCATCTGACGTCGGAGCCCTCCCCGACGTGTTTAGTGACTATCGCCAAGTCACCGATCCCGAAGCTCGAGCGGATCACGCTCGGATTTGGGGTGTCGAGCCTCCCCGTGACAAAGGACTTCGCCTGCCTGATATGTTTGACGCAGCACATGCTGGCACCCTCAAGGCAATGTACATCCTTGCCGAGGATGTCGCCCAATCCGACCCCAACACCACGCATGTAGTTGGCGCACTCGAAAATCTCGATTTCTTGGTCGTCCAGGATATCTTCATGACACCGACGGCTGAGCTCGCCGACGTCGTTCTTCCAGGGACCTCTTTCCTGGAGAAAGACGGGACCTTCGTCAACAGCGATCGCCGTATTCAGCGAGTACGACAGGCGATCGCCCCCATCGATGGCGCACGCACCGATGGAAACATTACGAATGCGATCGCCCGGCGCATGGGCATTGATCTAGGCGTCGATGAAGGCGATGGGACGAATATCGTCCCACGCCGAATTATGGATGAAATAGCGAGCCTAAGCCCGATGTGGCGAGGGGTGAGCTACACGAGACTCAACGAACTCGGTTTTCTTCAGTGGCCATGCACGGCGGCCGATCATCCCGGAACAGACATCGTCCACCGTGACGCCGAATTTCTACGAGGAAAGGCGTTGATCTCCACGACCCCATGGCAGCCGCCGGGAGAACTGCCTGACGAAGAGTACCCGATGATGCTGACCACCGGGCGACAACTCTACCACTACAACGTCGGCACGATGACTCGCCGTACGGACATCTCCAAGCTCCATCGTGCGACAGAAGAGACCCTTCGTATTCATCCCGGCGATGCCAGCCGCCTAAAAATTAGCAACGGCGAGAGGGTCCGTGTTCGCTCCCGCCGAGGTGCAGTCGACGTTCGTGCAGAGATCACACGAGCGTGCAACAAGGGCACCGTATTTATGACGTTTCATTTTCCTGAATCACGGACCAACCTGCTCATCGGCGACGCCGTGGATGAGTTCACAGGCTGTCCAGAATACAAAGTCTGCGCGGTTCACATCGAGAGCCTCGGGTAGCCCGGCCTATACGGCAGGTCGATGCAACAAGTCGACGCGGATGGGCGCGAGAAACCTCCCTCCATTCGCGTCGTGCACGCGTTCGAAGCACAAGCGTACCGCTTCGATCTGTTGTGGGCCCAGGTGATGCTCGCTGTGGGTCACATTAATGGCCCGAGCCTCGAACGCGGCAAAATCTTTGACATCCACCGGGGTCGCAAAAAAATGTTGAGTCCGGAGCTTCAGTACGCCCCCCGCCACGGCGCGCCGGATAGCGAGAAATGCGGCCTCCCGAACCGCCTTCTCGTCATGAAACGTCCGTAGAATTTCGTTGTAGTCGCCGGCAAACACCGGCTCCGAGATGTATGCGAAACCACCTGGCCGCAGCACCCGACGAATTTCTTTGATCGCCTCGTCCATTGCCGAAATCGGTACATGATGAAGGCTCTTGAACATAAAGACGCCGTCAAAACTGGTATCGGCGGCGGGGATGGCCTGCGCTCCCCCCTTGGCAAAACGCACGTTCGGAAGGTCCCGGCCCCCGAGATTCTCTTGATGCTGCCGAGCGTCGACTTCCAGGGCAAGCAACGAACGAGCGCCGAAACGCTCGGCAAGAATCCGGGTATGCAGCGCCTTCCCACAACCAAGATCGAGCAAGTCTAGGCCTTTGAGGTCCAGCATTTCACCGTAGACATCGGCTTCTTCGCAAATCTGTGTCTCCTCGATCCCGGCGGTCGACTCAGGAGATGCGATCTTCATCTGCGCGGCCAGAGTTCTGAGTGCGGGCTCGCCACCTCGTAAATTATTATGGTCTTTCGCCACGGAGCTCTCGTTGCAAAAGAATGAGACATGGATCCACAAGATGCAATCCTCGCTCGCCAAGCGACAGCCCCTAGGCCAGAGGCCTAGCTCGACGTATGCTTTCGCCATGATCTCCCCCCGAGTCTGCACCGGCCTCGAACGACTGCTGACGACTGATATTCAACTCTTGGCGGGTCGAAAGGTCGGGCTCATTTGCAACGCATCGACCGTCAACTCAGATCTCGCGCACGCTGTGGACCTCCTCGCGGCCAACCCCGCGGTTAATTTGATCCAACTTTTTGGGCCTGAGCACGGCTTGCGCGGAGATGCCCAAGATATGATCGCCGTCACCGATGACGTTGCCGGCGGGATGACGATAGACCCCGCAACTGGACTTCCGATTCACAGCCTCTACGGCGCCGATGAAACGTCACTTTGGCCGCCTGAGAAGCTCATCCAAGAACTCGATACGGTAATTTGGGACATCCAAGACGTCGGCGCGCGCTACTACACGTACGTCTACTCCATGGCACATATGATGGAGGTCGCCGCCAAGGTCGGAACCGAGGTCATCTGTCTAGATCGGCCCAATCCCATCGGCGGGCTCCAGGTCGAAGGAAACATCGTCGAGGATGGTTTTCGGTCCTTTGTAGGGCGCTTCCCGCTACCAAATCGACACGGCCTCACGGCCGGCGAGCTCGCGCGGTGGTTTCGAGACGAGCAAAAAATCGACTGCGAACTTCATGTCGTACCGATGCATGGATGGAACCCCGCAATGAATTTTGGCGACACCGGACTGCCCTGGGTTCTCCCGTCGCCCAATATGCCGACCCCGCAGACCGCCCTCGTCTATCCAGGCATGTGCCTCTTTGAGGGCACAATGCTCTCGGAGGGCCGGGGCCATACACGACCATTCGAGGTCGTCGGCGCGCCATTCATCGACGGACGCAGCTGGGCGAATCGAGCAACGCAGCGACTCCACGCGGCGGGCTACCGTGGATTTGTTCTTCGTCCACTCACCTTCCGACCGACCTTCCACAAATATGCTGGGGAGGCCTGCGGAGGAGTGCAGATCCACGTACAAGAACCCAGTCGCTACCACTCGCTGATGGTCGCGGTCGCCTTGCTGCAGGCAGCGTGGGAGCGATGGCCAGACGATTGCCGTTGGAGAACCGAGCCCTACGAATACGTTCGGCACCCCATCGCCATCGATCTTCTCAGCGGCGACGCGCAACTCCGCTTGGAGATCGAGTCGAACGCCGATCTCCAGCTCATCGCCGCACGTTGGGACCAAAAGCGCGCGGGATTCATGGAACGTATCCGGGACTACCACCTGTACTCACGCCCCCCAGCCTAACCGCTAGCATCCCCCGCCCATGACGTGATGCGAATGAAGCGCCAATGATGAGCATGCCGTTAAAGGCGCCCTTGCCCTCGGCATCCCGCTCGCGCTAGTTCGGAGCATGCCGTTGACACGACGAACAACCATGAAGTTCATGGCTGCTATGATAGGTAGCGCACTCATCATCACCGCATGCGACGGAGGCACGTCCGGCAAGTCCATCGAAGCCCAAACGCTCAAGGTCGCGTGTGGATCTTGTGTGTTCGAGATGAAGGACGTCGACGGGTGCCCATGGGCGGCCGAGGTGGAGGGGAAATACTACCTCATGCAGGGCGCGGTTCCGCAGAATCACGACTCCCATGCAGACGACGGCATGTGCAATATGCCGCGTGAAGCTGTGGTCTCAGGAACCCTACGCGACGACAAGCTCATCGTCACCTCGATGAAACTCAAACCGGCCCGTGAAGTCCCCAGCGCCCAAACGTTCACCGAGAAAGATATCCACAAGTAGCCGCAGCCATCGCGCGAACAGGTTTCCTGGCAGTTGTTGCCGTCTCTCAAGTCTCTTGTCGCAAGTTGGCCACCTCGACTGTAACCATGGTGTTCGCTCGCCTCAGGGGCATGCTCAGCTTGCTCCCCACACCGCGTTTTATACGCTATGCGATCGTTGGATGCAGCGGGGTTTTGGTCAACATGGGCGCTGCCATCGCGCTTCACGACACATTCGGGATCCACTTTGGAATCTCGACGGCGCTGGCCATCGAAACCGCCGTGCTCTCGAACTTCGCCCTCAACCAGCGCTGGACCTTCAAGGATCGCCAGAATGGCGCGCCGTGGCATCGACGCTTGCTGCGCTTCCAGTTGGTGTCCGCCGTCGGCATGGCGCTCAACTACACCGCGGTGATGCTCACGCTCGTCGTTCTGCTCGCCGGAATCGACGGTAGCGATGCACTGGCTCGTTTTTTCGAGGGAGACGGCCCCCCCGCACTTCGATACCTGTGGCGGCCGATCGTCTCCCCGCCGACCCTGGACTTCCCCTGGGCCTACCTGGGTACCTTGGTCGGAACCGCGGTCGCTATGTTTTGGAATTTTTTTGCCAACCTTTTTTGGACGTGGCGAGAGGACGATGGTGATTGAATGGGCGCACTTCGCGCCCATTCGACAACCGCATCGATCCTGCTCGTCGCCATTCGCGGCCGCAGGGGTGTATACTCATTCGTGAATGTCCGGCACTGACGACGATCTTGGAACGACAGGAGTCGGGCGGCTCTTGCGCTCCACGGCGACGGACGCGATGCCGTCGAGCGAAGCCGTCGAAGCTGCAGCCTTGAACGAGACAAGTTCAGCGACCGCCCCATCCTCCGCCGACCTCAATCTCGCCCAGGCGATCGACCGTGGGACGCTCTCACCCGACGAGGCCCAAGCGCAGCTCTTGGAGCAAGTGTTATGCACCCAGCTACCCGAGAATGCAACGGAAACTCAGATCGCGCAGCTTCGCGCCGATCTCCAGACCATGCTCGCGGACGATCCTCTGATACGTGATCTCCTAACCTAGGGTCCTCGGATTCGCGTGACATCGTAAGCCTGGCCTTTCACTGCCCGTTTACTGCCCAAAGAAAAGAGAGGACAGGGTATGTACGGCAGCGATGCATGATCGCCATGTCCTGCCGCCGGACCTGCAGCCAGCCATCACACGTGCGCTGGACCATCTCGCCCGGACCCAAGACGAAGGGGGTTCGTGGAAAGGCGACTACGGCGGGCCCATGTTCTTGTTGCCGATGTACGTTTGCACCTCGTGGGCGGTCCAGCTGGAGCTGAGCCCAACGCTCCGCCGCGACATGTCTCGCTACCTCCGCAGCACCCAAAACCAAGACGGAGGCTGGGGGTTGCATGTCGAGGCTCCGAGCTACGTATTCACCACGGTCTTGTCCTATCTCGCCCTCCGTCTGCTCGGAGCACCCGCCGATGACCCCCCCCTCGTACTCGCACGCGCTTGGATCGAAGATCATGGCGGACCTGTAACCTCGGCGGCCTGGGGAAAGTTCGTACTCACGCTTTTTCATCTCTACGAGTACGAGGGCCTCGAACCCGTGCAACCCGAGCTTTGGCTGCTTCCGGACAGTCTTCCTGTCCATCCCTCGCGCTTGTGGTGCCACTGTAGAATGGTCTACTTGCCGATGAGTTGGCTCTACGCGAAGCGGGCTCGTGTCAAGAAAACGAGGCTCATTGGGGACATCCAAGCCGAGCTCTACCCAGAAGGCTACGACCGTGTGAACTGGAAACTCGCGCGACGAAGCGTCGCCGACACCGACGCCTACGTCCCCCGACATCCCGCCTCGCGCCTCATCAATCGGTTGTTGCGTAGCTATGAAAAACGTGCCTCCAAAACATTTCGAACGCGGGCGATGACTCACGTCCTGGACCATATTCATCAAGAAGATCAAAACACCCACTACATCTGCATCGGACCCGTTAGTAAACTGCTGCACACCTTGGTGTGGTTCTTCGCCAACCCCGGGGGTCCAGAGCTACGCGCGCACTGCAAACGCCTGCCCGACTACCTGTGGCATGGCAAGGAGGGGACAAAAATGCAGGGATACAACTCTTCGGAGCTCTGGGACACGGCCTTCGCCGCCCAGGCGATGCTGGCCGCGGATGCCCCTTCGTCGCACCCCGCCGCCATCGAAGGCGCCCACCGCTACATCGAGAGCAATCAAGTCCTGGAGGACGTTCCGCAACCCGACCGATACTACCGTCATCCCAGCAAAGGTGGTTGGCCCTTTTCCGACCGCGAACACGGCTGGCCGATCAGCGACTGCACGGCCGAAGGACTCAAGGCAGCTCTTGGCCTGGCCACCACGGTCGAGTCGCCGATTCAGTGTGAGCGCCTCTACGACGCGGTCGAGTTCATTTTGTCGATGCAAAACGACGACGGCGGCTGGGCGACCTACGAGCGAACCCGCGGCCCCGCCTGGCTTGAGGCACTCAACCCCTCGGACTGCTTCGCCGACATCATGATCGACTATTCCTATGTGGAATGCACCTCTGCATCGCTCACGGCGCTCCGCGATTTTCAGGTACGATATCCCGATCACCGACCGCTTGAAATTGACGCCGCGATGAAACGTGGCCGCCAATTTTTGCTCAAAATTCAGCGTTCCGACGGCTCTTTTGAAGGCTCCTGGGGCATTTGTTTCACCTACGGAACATGGTTTGGAATCACGGGACTGCGCGCCACCGGCCTCAATGTGTCCCATCCCGCAGTCGGCCGGGCCGTGGCCTACCTCGAAAAAATGCAGGCCGAGGACGGAAGCTGGGGCGAAAGCGCCGAGAGCTGCCTAGCGCGAACCTACATCCCCACATCGAAAGGCCAAGCTGTCATGACCTCATGGGCACTTCTCGCGCTTCTCGCGGCCGGCCGGGTGGATAGCAGCACGGTCACACGCGCCGCAGACTTTTTGATTGCGGGGCAGCAAGCGGACGGTCGCTGGCCCGCAGAGCACATCGCCGGCATGTTCAACAAGACCAGCGCGATCCACTATGACAACTATCTAAAAATATTCCCGCTCTGGGCCCTCGCGGAGCTGTCGCGCCAAGCTCAATCAAAGTGCCAAGTCACAGCCCCGTCCGGCAAAAAATAGATCAGGTTCATCCTCCCACCGACGACCGTCGGTAGATGCCGGCTGCCCGGTCCGAGAAAAACCCATGCCGGGTCGCGGCCCTCGAAGGTTCCAGACGACTCGCCCGCCGGAAATCCAAGGGTCACCTCCCCCTTCGGGTGGGTATGGTCGACGGCCGCACCGGTCATCGACACCACGTCGACCGACAACCCAAAGCTCGCCTCACTTGCCTTGGCCACACGAGAGAAACGCGCTTGCTCTTCGCCGCGATGCGCGAGCCACCCCTCTTCCACCCCTCGCCGAATCGTCGCGCCCAGGGCTTGAATCTGGGGACCTTCCCAGGGGAATTCGCTCTCCAGTTGACGCTCGAGTTCCGCGACCAGGGCCGGCGTGCTGCAAGCGCCAGGATCGAGTTCCGCGACCCTCTTTAGAAGGGGGTGAAGCTCGCTCATCAACTTTGATATTTTGCTGCTCTCAGGCACAGCAAGCAATGTCTCTTGTGGCCCGATCCGCTGTCAATCGTCCACACCAATCCTCTTTGACCTCGGACCCCAGCGCTGGAACTACACGGCGAAAGAACACAGCGTGAGATCCCGGCGCCATTCACTCTCGACGTGCGCCATTGGCGCCGAGTGTCAAAAAGTCACTCTCTCGACCCTCCCCAAACGTTCGCTATTGCTACCAATCCAAAGAACACTCCCTTTTCAAACAACGATCTATCACCTCGTCACAATACGGTGGTAGGCTCTTGAAATGCTTAAGCGATCCGCTCTGCTTCTCCTCCCCTGTCTGATTTTCGGCTTCAGCGCCGGTTGCGATGTCTCCGATCCAAATGAATCCGGGTCCGGGAGTGGAGACGGAGACGGAGACGGAGACGGAGACGGCGACGGCGACGGCGACGACACTGACACCGGCACCGACACCGGCACCGTGGATGTACCGACAGCAACACTTTCGGCAAAGAACTGCGACGCCGATGGAAACCCCATGCCTACGGCTTCCGTTCAACTCTGCACCACCAACAACTCCGTCTGCCTCTCGCCAAAAGTCGACGCCGATGACGGATCCTGGAACATCACAGCGACAGTCTTCACCGACTACTCGCTGAAAGTCGTACACGGCCCCGACGGCGACAATTACTACTCCGGACAGGCCCGGCTCATTACCCTCAACGAGGGGGATAACATCACCATCGACCAATGCCTCGTGACGCCCTACGTCGGGCCCGTCTCTGATCTGACGACCGGGCCTGCAACCATCGTCGCGGACATTGTGACCATCAACGATCTCAAAGATGACGACGTCAAGTTCGGTGTAGGTCTTCCGCATGTCATGGGCGGAGTGCGCTCAGACGTTGCGATGATGGCCGAGGGGGCCATCGAGGGCATGAAGCCCATCGCCGTGTGGAGCTACGCACTCTTCGGCGCGCACGCGAAAGAAGACAGCGACAAGACCTGGGCACCCACCTTCGCCGCTGATCCGACCCTTGTCGAACTTGCGGGAGGGGCAGACTCAACCATCACTTTTTACGAACTCGACAAGCTTTCAGCGAGCTACACAGCGATCGGTACCGTCACCATCGACGCTGACGGTCTGATGACCGGAGACCTCGCCATGACTCGATTTAGCTGGCTTGTCGCTACCGTTCCAGAGTAACGGCCCAAGAGGTGGCATCGCGCGCCCCTCCCCCATCAAGGCCGTCGGAGACACGAAAATCGTCCCGACGGCTTTTTTGTGCCCGTACACTTCGCTTCTCCGTGTGGCCGCCCGTGCAGCATATCGGTGCTTGTCCCGTTCCAAAGACCACCGCTGTTTCAAACTCCGAGGCTTCGGTTGCCTCCGAGGGCTGACAATTTCGACGAGCGAGCTTCGGCGCCCACGCAGATACGCTTTCGCCATCGTCGGAGCACGACCCGACGGCGAATCCAATCTTGCTGGCCTAGCGTCCGATTGTTCACGACCGACGGCAATGGGGGAAATACCATGTCATCCGTGGGACGCGCTCCAACGTGATAACGATGCCCGATGGCGCCATCGAGGACGTTAAACCCGCCGTTCTATGGTCCTGCTCTGTCTTCAACGCCCACCAAACAAAGACAACAACATCACCTGGGCTCCGGGGTTTACTCCTGCCCCCCTGGTCGAGCCTTCAGGCGGGGTAGACTCGACCGATATTGCCAGGCCTTGATTCAGCGGGATTGTTGCAGCCGCTCGGTTAAACATTCACAGGCTGCAGCCATCACGCGCGCCATCATCCAGTGCGATCTTTGCACTTCGCTCAACTTCAGCGAGATCCTCGAGGTGCGCCCGGCGATATCTCTCCAACTCTGCACTCAGGCGGCGATTGTTTGCCTCGACCGTTGCGGGTCGAAGTTCGACCCCAAAGCCCCCCTCCGCGACCGCCCCCCCCAAGAGTCGACTGAGAATCTCGTGCCCCACCGAGCGATTGAAATGCGAGGCATCGGTGTAGTGCTCCGTCCGTTGCATTTCTGCGTTCACGGGGATGTGCTCGGCTGCGACTCCGGCGGCAGTCATGAAATCGACAACAGGGTAGGCACGACCGCCGTGTGACCTGCCATCGAGATCCAATCGTTCAACAATTTGCTTTTTGAGAACGCCGAGCATCGGCCACAAACCAGCCCGTTCCATAGCCAACAGCAAGCGAGCATGTACAGGAGAAAAGTAAAAATACAGATCGATCTCGTTCTCTCGCGCAAAGGACAAGAGCCGCTCAAAGCTCTCCATCGGCGCAGACTTCCCCGCCTCATCCTCTATGCGAAGGCAGAAAAACCGACTGAAATAGAACCGCTCCGACCCAATGAATATTTCACGAATTCCGCCGGGCCGAGACGAGCGCATCATGAGAGCCTCTTGCCGCCCCCCACCTCGTTCATCGAGCAGATGCGCCCGGCCACCCGGCGCGAGCGTTTTCACCGACTGTTTGATGGCATCAAGGGACAACAAGGTCGCGCCAAGATCACTCCACGGCCGATCCTGAGCGGCTCCCGTAATACTGACGGCCATCCGTTCATCGTTGTACCCTTCCCGCTCAAGCGAATAGCTTGTATCGAAGCTCAGCAGTCCCAGTTCGACCACAGCGACGCGTACAGGCGACAACGCATGAGCATGCTGCAAGTAGCGGAGGCTTTCAAAAATTGAAGCGTTTGGAAATGCGGCGTTGTACGGCCGCTCACCGCGGCTCAAAAGCGTCGAGTCGTTGGGATCGAGCCCATACAGTGTCCGTGAAGTCCCCAACAACAAGACATCCGCATCGACCTGACGTAGCGCATGGGCGCGGTGCATTCGAACCTGCCCCAAGACCCCCTGTTTCTGACTCGCCGCGTAGGGGTCTCCCCGGTAGATCGCAAACGGGTCGACCACGGCGGTCACCACGGCGGTCGCCACAACAAACAGCAATCCGCCACCAAACACGATCCGATTAAAACTTCGAGGGTTAGACTTCATCACAACCTGCTAAAATTGGAAGTAGAGGAACTCGCTAACCTCGGCGAGGTTGACGATACAAATGACGAACATTCCGAAGACCACCACGGCGAAGGTTCCATTCGGACGCCAGCGCAACCAACGGGGTCCCGGCCGAATTTTTCCAAGCACCGGCGCAACGTCAGCCATGATCTGCATCGAGTTGGGCGCCAAACGAGCAACAAGATAGAGCCCGACTGCCATCGCTATTCCAGGAAAGAGTCCCGGCGCACTCTCAACAACATCCACCCCGCCCATGCCAAGCAATGCACGCAACATCGACATTGAGCCATCCCAGCTCTCAGCACGAAAGAAGATCCTGGTCAGCATGATCAGGAAAAAAGTCGTCGTAATACTGAGTTCGATCCGGAACCTCGACGGCTCGACTCCGAGACGCTTGCCGACGGTCTTACTCCAAGCCTTCTGCCCAAGCAGCAGCACTCCATTGAGTGCTCCCCAGATAATGTATCCCCAGCCCGCGCCATGCCACAGCCCGCCGAGAAGCATCGTCAAGAAAAGATTGATGTTGGTACGCGTCTCCCCCTTGCGGTTCCCGCCAAGAGGGAAATACAAATACTGCTTGAGGAAGGCAGACAGGGTGCAATGCCATCGACGCCAAAAACTAGTCGGCGACTCCGCCCTATAGGGTGAATCAAAATTCTGCGGAAGCGTAAGGTTGAAGATCCGCGCGAGACCCGATGCCATATCCGAATAGCCCGAGAAATCAAAATAGAGTTGGAGCGAATAGGCAAAGGTCGCCAGCCATGCCGCGGTGAACCCTGGATCTGCCCCTCCGAGACCGTCGTATACCGGCTGGACATATCTGGCTACCTGATCGGCGAAAATCACCTTCTTGAACAGGCCGATGCAAAAAAGGCTTGTCCCGCTCGCCAAGTTTGTGGGGTTTAGCTGAAGAATATTCTTCTTCAGCTGCGGCATCATCTCCTCGTGACGCACGATCGGACCCGCGATCAACTGCGGGAAGAAGGTCACAAAAAACGTATATTCGACAAACCCATATCGTCGCGTCTTTCCCTGGTAAGAATCGACAACGTAGGCGAGTTGCTGAAACGTAAAAAACGAGATCGCCAAGGGAAGCAGGAGCTTCTCCAGCACAAAGTCGGAGCCAAATACGACGTTGATATTCTCAACAAAAAAATTGGCGTATTTATAGTAGCCGAGAAGAGCGAGGTTAAAAACAACACCCCCACTCGCTAGACGGAACCGAGTCTTCGGAGCGACCCCCTCCCCGGACAGCAGCCGTCCCACTCCATAGTTGGCGAGTACGGAGATACCGAGCAATGCGAGATACGCGGGATTGTAGTAGCCATAGAAAAATAGGCTGCACGCGATCAGCCAACTGAGGCCAATCTTGGTGCTCCCGAGCCGGCCGAGCATGAAATAGCCCGCCACGACAATCGGCACAAACAGCAGGATGAATAAATAGGAGTTAAAAAGCACGGCCGGACCTGCAATCCACTAGCTCGACTGAATATTTTCTTCGGCACGAGAAATGTCGGCGATGATATGACGAGCGACTTCCTCCGAATGAGGTCGGCATATGATGTCCGTGTGGGAGGTCGAGATCGACCGCAACTGGACACCATCCGCGAACTGTCCCCAGCCTTCATCCGAAGCGACCTCGCCATCCTCCGGCACCGCCTGGATCAATGTGATCTCGCCCGCGTAGGGCGTCGTCCGGTGCTTGGCCGCCGCGGCTCGGTTGTTTCTGTAGTTGCTTGCCCGGTTGGCGAAGGGACCCGCGGTAATCTCGAGGGCGAAGGTTCCCTCGTCAAATTCTTCGTGGACAACAAGCGACTTGAACATGCGCTTGATCCGTTCGCCACGCGCACCGCGCACGCGCACAAGCTCTCGAACTCGATGGAGTTTTCGCGCAATCGACGATCTCGAGGGTGCCGCCTCAATGAGCACAACCAACCCAACCTGGCGCCCAGCATCTCGCAAAATTGTCGCCATCTCGAGGGCCACAGTCGCCCCAAAACACCAGCCGCCAAGATGAATCGTGCCCGTCGGTTTGAACGCCGCGAGACGGCTGGCATATTTTTGAGCCATCTCGACGATGCTCTGATCGGCACGGATCGGACCTAGACCATGGATTCCATACACCGGCTGGTCGATGCCCAGGTCCTGGACCAAGTCTCCATAGCCCAACAAATCACCCGGCATCGAATGCACCAGAAACAGCGGCGGATTCGCACCGTGTTGCTGCATCACGACGATCGTACCGGAGTCCTCACCGGTATCCGCGACCCGGGCCCCGACAACCCCAGCGAGCTTGCTGACGGTCGGGTTGCGAAACATCTCCGCGGGATCGAGTGAGACGCCCCGCTTGTGCAGGCGATCGATGACCTGCAAAATTTGCAAAGAGCTACCTCCCAGATCAAAGAAGTTGTCGTGAATGCTCGCGCTATCGAGCTTGAGAACCTCTTTGAAGACCGTCACCAGGGTCTCTTCGATGGGTGTCCGGGGCTCGACAATGTCCCGAACCTCAGCGGCGATCCCCTCTGGCTTCGGGAGACGCTTGCGGTCAACCTTGCCGTTCGACGACAATGGAAACGCATCAAGAAAGATGACGTACGTCGGCACCATGAAATCGGGCATATGCTTTGACAAGGCTTGCTTCAGGGCGGTCGCATCAAGAGCCGTAGATTTCTTACGTATAACGTAGGCGGCGAGCGCCTTGTGGCCCGAGGCATCAACATCCGCGGTGCACAGCGCTGTACGAATTCCTGGCAACGCACAGATAGCGACCTCGATTTCACCAATTTCGACGCGAAAGCCACGAATTTTGACCTGAGAATCCGAGCGTCCAAGGAACTCCATTGTCCCATCTCCCCAAAACTGCGACAGGTCACCCGTTCGATAAATTCGTTCGCCGCTCACAAACGGATCGGCAAGGAATCGCTCGCTCGTCAGTTCTGGGCGTTCGAGATAACCCTGAGCCAAGCAAGTCCCCCCGATGTACAACTCACCGGTCACGTTCGCCGGCAACGGCCGCTGATGGTGATCTAAAATGTAGTAACGTGCATTTTGAATCGGACGGCCATAGGGAATGGACTTCCAGGAGGGATCCACCTCGTCGACGTGAAAGAAGTTCGACCAAATCGCGGCTTCGGTGGCACCCCCGAGGCTTTTTACGCTGACACGAGGAAAAACCTGCATCAGGTGATCCGGAAGACCCACTGGAATCCAGTCGCCCGACATCATCACCAACCTTAATTTCGATGCGGGTGCCCGCGCGGGAAAGAAGGGTGCGAGCCTTGCAAGCGCGGGAGGAGCAGAGTCCCAGATTGTAATCGCCGAGTTGCAGAGTCGTTGCACCATGGCCTCTGGATCGGCGGTGAGATCCTCAGGCGCGATCTCGATCGAGGCTCCAGCACCGAGCGCACCAAAGACGTCGTACACGGAGAGGTCAAAGCTCGGCGATGTCACAAAAAGAAGCCTGTCCTCAGGCGTCACCTCGAAGGTCCTGTTGACCCAATCAAGCGTGTTCACGACGGCTTGATGGGTCAGGACAACCCCTTTCGGTTGCCCCGTGCTTCCTGAAGTAAATATCGTGTAGCAAACTTGATCCGAACGAACCCCGCTCTCAAATCGATCGACGGGAGCCTCCATGACCTCCGCACCACCGACGATCAAGACATCGCGATCTCCGCAGCGATCGACAAATGAAGGCGATGCCAACACGAGGCGCACTCCCGCGTCTCGGAGCATAAACTCAGCGCGCTCCGCCGGATAAATCACATCGATGGGCACGTAAGCAGCCCCCGACTTGGCGATTCCGAGCAGGGCAATGACAAGGTCAAACCCGCGTTCCACCTGGAGTCCCACGAATTGTCCAGGCACGACGCCTCGGGCGCGCACAGCATGAGCGATGCGATTCGCAGCATGTTCGAGCTCCAGAAAACTCATGTGTTCATCGCCAAACACCAAGGCGATGGCATCCGGTTGTAAAACAACACGCTGCTCAAAAAGGTCAAAGATTCTCGCGGTGTTCGGGTAAGCGCGTGCCGTGCTGTTCCACTCCGTAATGCAGCGTTTTCGCTCCTCCTCGGCCAACATGTCTATGCTCCCCAGAGGTCGATCGGGATGTTGCCCAACCGTATTGATAACGTTGCCGACCCACGCTGCCAAACGCTGAGCGTCCTCAAGCGAGATGCTCCCGTCGGTCACCAGCGCTCCTGCCCCCTGACTCAGCACAAGGCTCAACTTCGCTCCAGGAAGTACCCGCATCGGACCCAACGCAAACGCTACAGGTGACACCATTCCCCGACCAAGATCAGCCTGATCCCGCAGTCCAGGATGACGACCCACGAGATCTTTAAGAAATCCGGCATCGTCATTCAATCCGCCTATCTCATTCACCAACTGGTCAACCGTCTCTCGAAAACTGCGGTGGCGATCGAGTTGAACCGTCAGCGGAAGCGATCCAAAAATGACGTCCCCCATTGGGCTCGCTTGCAATGCCGATGAAGTCAGCGCAACAGTGAAAGAGTCCTCTCTCAGTAGCGACGACAGCACCAAGGACAGCGCGGCCCCCATCGCAGCATCGAGCTTGCCTTCAAATACCCGGACAAAGTCGGCCGTCAGCGCCACGGGGGCGGTCACACTTGCTCCCTTGCACGGCTTGAAGGGCAAGGTCGGCAAACGCCGATTCAGCAGCCGCCGCACGAAGTACGGCTCTCGTTCAGCGACGCGCCGGCTCGCCTGTGCTCGACTCGCACTCGCGTGATTTTGCAGCGTCTGGCCGACGACCACACCGAGGATCTTCGCCGCATCTTCAACCGAAACCGCTGCGCCAGCGGTGGTCGAAAACCGAGTCAGCTGGACCCTTCCTCCCCCACAAGCAACGATAATCCCCTTCTCCGACGTCTCGCTAACAGTACCCGGCGAACCTCTTTTCGTTTCATCATCGAGCACGAAGCATTGTTGGACGACGAGGCAGGCCTCACGATGGACGATTTTTGCGGCACCAAATCGATTGGTGAAACGGCCGAAATCACACGACCGAACAAGACTGTCGATGGTCGCAGCCTCCTTTGTCCAATCGATGACACACAGCTCGGCGGGCCGATCGTGGCGTGAAAAAATCGTGCGCTCGATCGAGGTATCTTGGGCGGCCCCGTCCAAACGTCGCTCTTCGATCCGGGTGACCAGGCAGGAGAATGCCTCAAGGGCGAGCGTCGCGTTCTTGATGTTCAGCGAGAGCGAGGTCTCGGCCGCGTCGAGAGTGACATCGCGGCGCTCAAGGATATCTCCAGCGTCGAGTTCTGCTGTCAAATGGTGCCAGACGATCGAGTGTTCACGCTCGCCGTTGTGGAGCGCCCACGCTGAGCCATTGATCCCCGCATATCGAGGCAGCGGCCCATCGTGATAATTCAGTGCTGCGATCTTCACGGATGTGATGACCGCGACGGGGATCAATGCGGGGTAAGTAATCGACAACAGCACATCGGGGGGGTGCTGGATAACCCAATCACGGAGCTGTGCTCTCTTGAGCACCGGAAGGTCGTGATCCTCTGCCCAGGCCTGAAGCCCTGGCGAGTTCGTGACAACCGCACCAATTCGGTGACCTCGCGTGAGAAGTTCATCGCCACAACTTTGAAGCAGCGGTTCTTCGCCTAGGAGAAGGCAGTCGAGAGATTCAGTCTTTTCGTTCATAGAAACCGACGATTCAGGGGCAGGTCTTAGGCCGTCGAACGAGCGTATTGCCAGCGCACGTCGGCTCTAAAATTCGCCCAAGGTCGAGTGCTGGGCGGCGGGAGCATAGCCCTCCCGTCCGCCCAGCACTACAGAGTTCCGCGAGCTGCTTCATTTTTGGATTTTGCTCTAGAAGTGAGAGATTGTGGCCTGGTCGACCGTAGGAGCCCTGCAAAACGGTCGACGGACTGATCGTTCCGCGATCGAGCGCGGAAGAGACGCGATCCCCAATGTTTCGCAGATTCAAGACCCTTGCCAGGGGAAGGGTCGATTTCGAGCATTCGCGGTCCTCCGCCGGTCAGCCCGGCGGCCTGCGACGCTCGATCCATGCTCGAAGCACACTCGACAGCCACCGCCAGTCCACCAGCGACAGCAGGTACAGGCGATACTGCGTAAAACCGAGGTGCATAAGCAGGCCGATCGATGTGTGCATCATGAAGACCGAAGCGAGATAGCCAAGCCTCACCGCCGGACCCCCAAGCAGAAGCGGAGCTGCGAGCTCCAGCACAATCGTCGCAGTGGCCAGTAGGGCCATCAAAGGCCCAAAGCGAGCCATCCACCGCGCCGGTTTAGAACTGCCTGCGCCGTAGGCCTGATCGACCAGCTCGATGGGCTGGGCACGAAGATCTGGAGAAAATGTGTCCCGTTGGCCAAAATAGACCTGCTGACGCTCTTCGTTCGCCATGTAGTAACTTAGGGTCTTGCCATCCACCCAACGACCATCCGAGTAGCGTAATTTAGAGACTCCTGCGGCGACATACAGACTCGCAAACATGCACAAAATTAGTTTGTAGCCCCATGTTTTACCTGTCGAGAACGAGAGCACCGCCTCTCGAAATGAAGTTCTCTTGCCACCACGCCACCACTTGAGGATGGCGTCCAGCGATAGCTGACGACTTCCGGGTGCCACCGCCAAGACCGGTAAAACATAGACAGTGAGTAAAAGTTGGTGATCGTAGCCGTCACTGGCGACCTCTCCAGCGAATAGATAGAAGGCCCCGAGCGCGGTGACTGCGAGGCTTATTCGGGTGAACAAGCCGACAAAGGCGAGGACCAATGCCCCATACAGAATAAGACCAAACGGCTGCTGAAGAGCCTCGGGAAGTGGGAACGCAGCGTTTCCCATCATCCGAAGGCCCAAGAGATCGGCCACGTACCCATCGGGGAGGTCGTTGCACAGCCCCATGTACCGAAGGTAGCTCGGCAGCTCCGTCGCCCAAATGGATGTCGCTACAATTCGCAGCAGGCCCAAGGGATTGTAGCGATGTTTCTCGCTGAACCAGAACCTAGTCCACATGGCGGTACACTCCTCGAAATTCGTGTCGCCGGGCATGGTAGGTGCCAACGACGTAGTCGATCGGAGCACCACGGACCTTCGAATTTTCGAGCCGCATCTCAAATCTCACCGACTCGACTCCCCTCTTCTCTCGTTCTTCATATCGACCAACGAAGACCTCGAACCAAGGAACAAGTCGCTCCTCTAGGGCCTCCCAACCGGCCTCGGTCGGCGTGTCTGCGTACAAGGGCCCCGTATCGGTCGGGCCGTAGAAGTGCTGAAAAAAGTACCGATCCGAGAGCTCTAGGTGGTGAAGAATCGTCTCCGTCTCGTCGCCGTTGACGTACCAATGCATGGTGTATCTGGGTCGGTCGGAGCCGACGTCCCGAGAAAACATTACAGCGTTCGAAAGTGGAAAGTTCTCGCTCCCGACGACGAGAGCCACAGCGATTCCCGCCAACGTCCCGGCAATACAGAGATTCGCCACGGTTCGTTCCCATGGCGTCAACGACCCCCACCCTCCCTGCCTACGTCGCGTAAGGTCCATGTTTCCTTTGAGTTCCGTTTGGAATACCCACGTATCGGCGACTCAAAGCCCAGAGATCCACTCGTAGATCACCGCCATCTCGTCTTCGCACAATGACGGTGCGCCCCCGATGGGCATACGGGCCGCGACCCCCCCAAGTGACGCGCCGGTTCCAACCAGCCGATGCCACAGATAGCTGCCATCTGGATTCCCAGCTTCAACAAGAGGCGCACCCGTCCCCAACGATGATGGAATACCGATGAGATCTTGATCAGACCCCACGTCCGTCAGCTCCAAGGATGCGGTTGCCATGTCGATGTGACAAAACGACCCGCTGCATTTCGCCTCGAAAATCGGATGAACATGGGCAGCATAGTTCACCGAATCGGGCAACGGCGTGGGGGCAAAACAATCGCCCTGTGCGCCATCTCCGGATTCGCTGCCCGTATCGTCCTCCGAATCTCCGCCCACCTCGGCACCCGCGATCCATCCGAGAATAAGCGCGAGGTTCACATCGTCTTCGGGCATGGGCGCGCGCGCGGGCATCACGTCTCCTTCGATGCCCTCGCTGTCCAACATTTTCCGCGCGAGATAGGATCCTTGGACGTTCCCCCGCTCCACCATGGGATAGCCCTCCGCGACCATGTCGAGAATCGCGGCGGAGTCGCCCTCCGCCAGCGATAGCCCGCCGGCGACACTCTTGGCGTCATGGCATCCCGCGGTCCCACAAGACTCCTCAAAGGCACGCTGCACCGGACTCGGGATCGTCGCCGCAGCGTCTGTGTCCAGCTCTTCCAATCCACCGCATCCAAGCGTCGCAAAGACTCCAACAGCCAGCCCTTTGGCCCGCGAGGAACATATTTCAATCCATGTGTTCGAATATGACATCTCAGAGATTCCATTTCCGGCTCAGATTAAAACCCAAGAAAAAGTCGCCGAAGGGCTTAAAGGGGTTTTTTGTGTCGCCCCCAGGAGCGACCAAGTTGGTGTGAATATTACGGGTGTTCGTCACCAAAATCTGAAAAAGGTGCAGTCCGGCTTTCCGCGACCAACCGAGCGACCAACTCCCAACGCGGCTCCCCTGCGGGTCCGCGTCGCCACCATGAAAATAAAACACGTTCGGACTTCCGCCATCCGGAATTGGCAAAATATACTCAAGATCGAGACCGTTTCTACGTTTGCCCCCAAACCAAAATGTCGATGCCAACCCAAGATTCGCGGTCCCTCGCCTGTCTTCAACCGCGATTGGACCTCGCCCATCTTCGAGATCGACCTCGACTTTCGTCGCGTGATTGGTCAACGGCGAGTAGCCAAGGGTCAATTGCGTGCTCCAGCGTTCGAACCACAGGCGACTCGCCATCAGTTGCACATTTCCTGTCGCGCGATTCTTAGCATTCTCAGGGAAATCCGAGATCCCCTCGAAGGAAGCGAATAGACCGAGCGACAGCGGAGCCCCTTCTTCTTGCCGCAGAGCCACGTATTTCGCACCCAACTCCCAGTCAAGACGCGATGACGACCAGCGCACAAGAACATCAAGACCGTCGACGATCCCGTACTCGACCCCCATACTCATCACAACGCCATTTGCCAGCCCCGCATACGCGCGCTCACCGATACTTCCAAATCGACCGAATCGATGGTGGATTCGATAGGCGAGAACATTTTTCCCGAGGGTGGTCGTCGTCTGAAGGTTGATCTGGTGGGTGCCAAAGAAAGGCTTCTTCCGCCGCTTCTGCGGCCGAACCGTGGAGGCCGGCAGGACCGGATCTTCGACATCGCTCGCGCCGACGGCCGATTCAACTGCAACCGCCGACTCACTGCTTGTGTCGCCAGTTCCGGCGGCATCTCGCTCCGCGGCGTCGCTCGCGGAGGAGATCCAAGCCAAAAGGGTCCCCAGCTGTTCTTCGGAGAGCGGTTCTTCATCAAGAGGCATCGGGTCGCCTTCGATCCCCTCTGCGCCAACGAGTTTCCGGTAGAGGTAGCTCTCTTCAGGATGCCCCGGGTCCACCATAGGCTCCCCACTCGCGGCCCGCTTTTGAGCGAGCCTCTCGAGCGTCACCCCCTCGAGATTCAATTCATCGCTGGAGTCGTGGCAAAGTGTACACGCGTCGTCGAACACCTCGCGAACCTTGACCTCGAGCTCCCCCTCGGTGGGCGACGCGATCGCTAGGACAATGATCGGCAGAAACATCGTTGGCTACTGTAAGGTGTCGACCGGAACGAATTCAAGCCCAGATGTCGACGCCCGCTCCCCACAAGACTTGTCGCAATCTCGCGCGACAAGTCTCAATTACGCTGAGCTTTCTCGCAATGCTTGTAACAGCGTCTTAAAAGGTCCGTTCACCGCACGAGCGCATCTTCGCCTGGGATTTCTGCTCTCGGTCCCCAAACCGTCTGGATCGCCGAGCCCTCGATACCCCTCTTGAGGTCGACGATTTTTCCTCGCCTAGTCTCGAATTGCGCGAAAGACGAAACTCATGCACGTACATCTATATACAACAGCAGTACTTTCCGCGGCTCTTTTGACATTCACCGGTTGTGGAGACGAACAGGGCGCCAATTCAGAGACCGAGGCCGGCGATGGCGATGGCGATGGCGATGGCGATGGCGATGGCGATGGCGATGGCGATGGCTGTCATCCGGGCTCCGACAGCAGCGATGGTTGCGAACCCGGCGACGGCGACGGTGACGGCGACGGCTGTGACCCTGGCGGCACTGGTGGCTGTGACCCGGGTGGCACCGACGGCGGAGCTCTGCCCTTTGGAGACGACGAGGACGTCGACCGCGCAACGGCCCTTTGGTCGGAGATGGCCGGCTACAACACCTGGGACAGCTTTCCCGGTCTCGAAGGCCTCCAAGCGAGCATGGCCCCTCACGGTGCTTTTGTGCGTTTCTACCTCAACACGGTCGCAAAGGGCGACATCACCGATTTCTCTGACGGTTCCATCATCATAAAAGAAAATTTTTCCGAAGAAGATGAGGCCGCTCTCGGGGCGATCACTGTCATGCAGAAGATTGACGGATATTCTCCCGATGCCGCCGATTGGTTCTGGGTGAAATTTATGCCAGACGGCGCAGTCGCCACAAACGGAGATGGGGTCGCGCTCGCGGGAAGAATCGGTCTTGGTGCAGACGCGGGGTGTATCGCATGCCACGCGGGAGCTGCAGGTGACGATTTTGTGTTTGTAGGCGACTAGCTTTGAGTCGGGGACCCGTCTCCATGTAAAGATACGGATACACACGGGTCCCAGGCCATGCGACCCTCGACCACATCGATCGATTATGTTTTGGACCCCACGAATTGTCGTTCCCCACGCTCCTCACCACGATCTTTCAATCGCTCCCGGCGATTCGCGTTGCGAGGGTCCCGTTCGATCAAAGTCGCTCATCTCCATGGTCGGGTGCATCTTGTTTGTGCTCGGCTGTGATTCAAAAGAGGAGGTAAAAACCTCTGTCCTCCCCCCCTCAATCCCTCAGCTGGACGACGCCTCCGGTACAAAGGGTCAAGGCCCTAGGCCTGATGGTCGCGGGAAATCAACGGATGACAAGAGCGTGCCCTCCCTGAGCAACCGGCCGGTCGCCCCAGGGGCCCCCGAAATAGAGCCTCCGGTCTCTTCTAGGAGTGGCGCACCAGGCGACCCTGATGCTGGCATCACGGCGCCAGTGACACCAGAGCAACTCACTGCCGCGAAAACGCCGGATCCACGAAAATCCGTCGAAACCAAAGACCGCAAAAAATCGCGGCCGCAAAAAATAGTCGGTAAGAAACAGCGTGGACCAAAAATCGATGCAAAAGCCCTCTATATGAAGAGTTGCAAGAAATGCCACGGCTCAGCCGGTGACTCCAATACGAAGATGGGCAAAAAATATGAAATTCCGCTTCTTAAGGGCTCCAAATTGAGCGTAGCGAAGGCCAAAAAGCTCATCGGATCGGGTGTCCCAAAGACGAAAATGAAAGCCTACGCCAAAAAGCTATCCACTTCCGAAATCGCTGCACTCGCGGCCTTCGTCACCAGGCTCTAGTGAGATTCGTCAGCGCTCGCTAGCCAGACGAATCTGGACAGCTCACCTGGGCGGGGTTCCACCAGTTCCCGCTCATCACGAGCATCGACAACAGCTGCAGAGAATCACTGTAGTAGACACCGTCAGACTCCGTCGTCATCTGTTCCCACAACGAATCGAGCCACTCCTGGCTAGAGGAACCGACCATCGCCGCGACCCCGAGCGGTGCGGTGAACGCAAAGCTTGTGTGCTCGAAGCCCGAAAGCACGGTACCATCGAGCGAGTAGCCGGCACGAAGTTGATAGGGATCTCCTCCGGTCGACTCCTCTGCCCAACGGTTGAGCCGCGTGAGCATCTCTTGCGCTCGCGCGTCGCCCGAGGTCACCATGTGCGTCCCTACACGCAGCGGCACCCGGCATGCGTTGTAGGCGTAGTGAGCGTCGTTGTACTCCAGAAACCCCTGGTCTGCGGGCCTCGGGTCTGTTGCCGCATCGACGATAAAATCGGAAACGAGACCGGTCTCGCCACCATATTTTTCCTGGAAGGCAAGAAGCATCGAGTACGTCGCGTCACGAAGTTCGAGCCAGGAGTCGTTGTCATCCGCCTCGTTGAAAGCGCCGAGGTGACCAGGCATGAAATCGGATGGCCGTGTCGCGGGGTAGTAAACCGTTTCGTCAGGGGTGACCCAATCTCCCAGAAGCATGTAGTGGTTACTATCGTCGACATCAAATTTATGGATCGCACGAATCACCTGTATGGCTTCCTGTCGATAGTTGATGGTGCCGCCGCTGCCCCATTGTTTATCCGCCAAGAGCAGCCCAAACGCGATGTCCATGTCGCCATCGGTCGCGCTCGACCGACCTTCGTGATCAATGCACTGAAAATCCTGCGCCCATGCCATTAGGTGCGAGGAAGCTTCCGACGGGTGCGCGACAAAAAATCTATACATCCCATCGAAGAGCGTCTTCGCCCCCTCATCCTCGCCGGCCATCATCGCTAGGATGATCATTCCGTAGCCATGAGCTTCGCTGACTGTAAGATTGTCGTCGTGCCCCGTGCGGATCAAAGATTCGGAGCCCGAGCAGCTCGGCTCAAGATAGGCGGATTTCCACCGGCGATACAAACTCACCACCGCGGAGTCTTTGTCACTTTGTGCTGGACTCGGCAGATTCAATGTCGAGACGTAGGGCTGCGGGCGGCTTCCGAACGGATGGGCGGCGCTGGCCGCCTCCCCCTGGCACCCTTCGATCTCCTCGACGGCCGCATGCTCGACACTGCTCTTGCCAAGATCACAAGCCGCGCCGGACAACGTAAACGCGGCCAGCGGCAGCGCGATGTGCCACGGCCTCGTTGCCGCCGAGTTCTTGCTCGAGCTCTCTTGTAAAAACTTTCGAGAGAATCTGACCTTCGACATCTTCGAGATCTTCGACCATAACAGGCGACACCGGAAGTCTTTCCACCTCTCTCCTGTGGCCTATTTTAGCCAATTTCATGGCTCATGGCTCATGGCTCATGGACGTCGGAGCCGATGTCGCTTTGGGGCTCGACCTTGAGTTCCCGACCCCCAAAGCGCGCTAGATAGCCCTAGCTCCCCTGGCCATCCAGGTCAGGCGGAAAGAGCACCTCCGTCGGCACCACAACTCGCGCCCCCGCGCCCTGCCCCCACAAGAACTGCAACGCGGCACCATTTTTTCCACTCTTGAAGTAGCGAACTTCGAGCTCGTACTCTCCAGCTTCGAGATAGACGAGTTCACAGACCTCTTTGGGGCCGTGCAGTCCGTCATTGTCCACGATCAACTGGTCTTCCAACAACAACTGCGACCCGTCCGCGCTATTGAGGCAGAGTTGAAACTCGCGGTCTTCGACGATGTTAAACGAACCGGAGAAGCGCAAGGCAAAACCTTCTCCGTCGATCCCTGGGAAGTTTCCCGAGGGGAAATCAAGATTCGCGACATCGACCTGACCGATCGATGCCTCAGAAAAATTTGGCAACGACGAGATCTCCGCGATCGAGTAGACCTCGCCATGCAGGCCGTGCACAACCTCATCATCACCAGATGCGGGATGGTCGCCATCTGAGGGCTGACGCGGAGGTTTTTCGGTCACCATGCGCCGCACACTCGCCTTCGGCTCCGGCCCAGCATTTCTGGCCGCACCGGTGGTGCTTCTTGGCTTTCGCCGATTTGCTTGGGTACCCGGCGTTGCAGCGTCGTCGGCCCCCTCCGCGATCGTCGGTGCTTGCTGCGGCGTCGCGGTCGGAGAACTCGACTCTGCATGAGTGCAAGCCGGCAAGACGACGGCCATGCAAGGGATCAGGAAGGCGAAACGATGAGCTTTGGGTGTAGCCATGATGTTGAACTGTCTTCGTGGGTGGAGGAGAACTAGACGACGCCAGTGCCCAGGAGATTCAGAGAGAGACTGTGCACGGCGGCCCAATCGATCACGAGGGCACTCGATCAACGATGAGAGCCCAAAACGATCGCGGATCCGAAATTTCATGCGGAATTACCGCCGCCGCGCGCGCGTAAACGAACCTTGCCGTTCGCAGTAGCGACCTCAAAACGAATATCCTCACCGTGACGCGCCCGCAGGCTAGGCATTTCACGCGACAATTTTCGTACCAAACCGCCGTACGTAAGACCGGCCGTACGCTCACCAGCGTCGCGCTTTGCCTTAACAAAGTCTCGAAACAAATTGCGCGCCGTTCTTGCGTCCATCCCAGGCGGCAAAGCAAGGGACTGAGGGCTGCTCGACTTCACAGGCGGCTTTTTCACGCGCGATGCGGTGAGAGTCGCCTCTTTACCGCCTGCGCCACTGCCGGCTTGATTCATGGTGTCGGTGGCCACGGCTCTCTCGGCAAGGCGGCGCTTCGTGGCCTCCGCCTCTCGCGCCAAGTTCTGTCGACGCTTCGATTCGGCCAGAACCCGCCGGAAGGTACCTTTTTCGATCTGACCTAGAATCCGTGTCCAGTACTGCTCGTAGGTCACTAGCCGGGCGCGAAGATTCTGCATTCGAAAACGAAGCGACGCCGAGGGGAAGCGGCTCACAGCCAGAGCTCGCATCGTCCGTTTTAGCCCCTCGTGTGTCTTGATGGGTGGTGCCCGGTCCACGCCGTTGAAGTAACGCTCGTAGGCGACTTTCGTGAGTTCAAGCCGCTCCTCAACGGCATCGATCTGCTCTCGCAGCTCGCGAGACTTCGTGGGAGAAAGCTTGGCCAAACTCACGCGATGCTAGCCGCAAACCCCGGCCGATGGCGAGCCCTTCTCCGGACCGCTCGCAAGAAAGACCACCGCCACAACTCGCCAGAAGCGACGGCGTTCTGCGCATTGCCCGCTAGCGCCCCTAATTTACGACGCCTCGAGCAAAACGAGCAAAATGCGCACTCTCAAGGCGTCACTTTCCCGATCCTCAGCCTCCCAGCGGCCCGATCGTTTGCGCATAGACCTGCTGCTGTGCATGGACTATGAACAACAACGAGGCGACATGGGCGCTTCTACGACACCGCCAAGACTCGAATTTCATGAGTAACGCCCTTTATTTTTTGTTGTTGATCGGGCCCCTCATCCTCGTCCACGAGATGGGCCATATGCTCGTGGCCAAGGCGCTTGACGTCAATGTGACACATTTCTCGATCGGGTTTGGACCGACCATCCTTCGTGTAAAAATCGGGGAGACGGAGTACCGCTTGGCCCCGATCCCACTTGGGGGCTACGTTCGCATGCTCGGGCAAGACCCTTACGAGGAGATCCCGCCCCACGAGAGCGACCGAGCGCTCTCAAATAAACCGCTGTGGGCTCGCTATTGCATCCTGGCGGCGGGCCCCGTGGCCAACTTCATCCTTCCGTTGGTGATCATCTTCTTTCTCGCTCTTGGCCATACATCCCAGGCACCGCCGGTCGTCGGAACCGTTTTTGACGATTCGGCTGCTGCCGACGCCGAAATTCAGCCTGGCGACCGTATCGTCTCGATCGATTCGAGAGATGTCCATTCATTCTCCGAGATGCGCGATGTCATCGCGGCTTCGGCAGACCAGGAGTTGGAATTGGAGATCAAACGGGGTGCAAAAGTCATCCGACGTTTCATCACCCCACGCAAGACCTCGTCCAGAAATCGGCTTGGAGCCCTGGAGTCCCGCGGTATTCTCGGCGTCTCCCAACGTTTTTACGAACCCCAGATCGGTATCCTCGATCCAAACTCGCCCGCCTGGGAGGCTGGCCTGCGTACCGGCGACATCGTGACATCGATCAACGGCGAACCTGTCCGGACGATCGAGGCTCTCGAGCAGATGCTCCGCCTCACAACCGATGCCCGTTTGCGGCTGACCTATCTACGACCCGTGCCCAAACGGGGACAACTGGGCACCTATTTGTGGCTAAAGTCACACCACGCTCAACTCCTGCCCCGAAAAGACTCTGATTCCGACATCACCACCGGAATGCTCGCGGCGAATACATTCATTCGCCGCGTCATCAAAGACTCCCCCGCAGATTTGGCCGGTCTCGTCGCCGGAGACAGGATCCTTGCTGTGGATGACACGCCGACGACACGTTGGGAATCCATCGATACCCATCGCCTTAGAAGACGCACGGAACCGATGGTCTTGCGCGTGCACTCACTCGGTGACAATGACCCCCACGAGGTCACGGTCACGCAGGTCATCCGCGAAGAAACCGACCACTACAAATCGACCCGTGAGTACTTGTGGCTGGGCACAGAGCCCTTCACGAGTTCTCGCTTCCCCGATCTTGAGCCGATCCGAGGCCGATTCACATACGCGGTGCGTTTCAGCCTCACGCAAACGGCGACACTCCTCCACCAAATGGCGCAGGGACTCAAACAAATGTTGCTCGGGGAACAAGACCTCGATGAGATTCACTCCGTTCTGTATGTATTCTATGTGGCTGGGGTCGCGGCCGACCAAGGCGCCGAAGAGTTCTTCTTGATCCTTGCTTTTATCAGCCTGTCGATCGGTTTTTTCAATCTTCTCCCCATCCCGGTCTTGGATGGAGGAACCATCGCTATCTACACCGTCGAGGCAATTCGTCGTAAGCCGGTCAGCCAACGCGCGCGCGAGCGGGCGAGCTTGATCGGCGTCGTATTCCTCGGACTTATCTTTCTCAAGGCGATCCGCAACGACATCGTCGACATCTGGTTCTCGTGATCCTCATGCCACATTTTGTCTCAGACCCAGCTTCACAAATCACACCAACCCGATCGTGGGTATTGGCCTTCGACGCGTCCGCCCCCCGCAGCACCATCGCGGTCGGTTGGGTCGGAGAATCTCCAGACGACACCCACCTCATCGCAAGCGATGAAGACAAGGACGGTGCCAATCAGTGCTCCATCCATCTTGTCCCGCGCATTGAAGCCGCCGTACAAAGAGCCGGAATCCAGCTCCGAGAGCTCAGCTGCATCGCGGTGGGCTGCGGCCCTGGGATCTTCACGGGATCAAGAGTCGCCGTCGCCACCGCGAAAGGGCTCGCCCTTGGACTCGGAGTGCCCTGCCTAGGACTCTCAACCCTCGCGTGCCTCGCGGCCAGCGCTCCGGGTGTCCAGGAACTCGCTCTCAACAAACACCAACGGGTACTCGCAACACTCGATGCCCGCCGTAACCAAGTGTACGGCGCAATCTACCGAATCGGCCCTGGCGCCGTGGACTTTACCCGCGAAGGCGAAGAGCAATGCACAGAGCTGGCGAAACTCCTTGCCGCAACCAAGGCCCCCCCCCCTCCGGCCTATGGACCCGGCGTCGGAGCCTATGGTTCGGTAATTCCAGAGCCTGCGCGGTCACTGTCGCTCACCAGCACAGGCCCCACCGCAAAGGGACTGTGGCGCACCACCGTCCATGCCTGGCACTGTCAGGAGAAAACGACCGCGTCTGAATTGGAGATCGTCTATTTGCGAGCGAGCTATGCTGAGATGGGCATCAACAAGCCAAAGCGACCCGTGTTCCACAGCCCGTTGCTCTAGGAAATTCTATTCTCTTCAACTGCGCTTGTCTTCATATCAATCTGGCTGCGGCTGGCTTCAAGGTGATGTGAGGAGTCAGCACCAGATCCTAGCAGCACGCCAATGAAGCGTAGTTCGGGGCTATTCTCAAGCAACAACTTGACGATCATCGTCAAGGGGACACACAGCAACATCCCAACGGCCCCCCACACCCAGCCCCAAAACACCAAGGACAGGAACACCACGAGTGTCGACAGGCCAAGACGCCGACCCATCAACCGCGGCTCGATCACTGTCCCCACCACAACGTTGATCACAACGTAAGCCGTCAATAGAGCCACGCATCGCTCCCAACCATAGAGCACAAAACACAGAAGCACCGCGGGCACAGCCGCAATGATCGATCCAAGATTTGGCACATAGTTGAGTGCGAAGGCGAAGCCCCCCCACATCAGGGCATAGTCCACGCCAAGTAAATAATTGATCAAGGCGACCAACGAACCAGTGCCAAAACTGACCCACGTCTTGATTCGTAGGTAATCCTGAATGCCAGCAATCACAGCGGTATAGCGACCGATGTCGGCATCGGGATCTCCGATTGCCGCCCGAAGTTTTCGAGGAAATCCGGCAGCCTCGGCCATAATAAAGGCCACGGTCAGCAATACAAAGGCCGTATCGGACAAGATATTCGTGATGTTGGAGAGAATCCCCCCAGCCATGCCCATCACCGCGCCGAGATCCAAACTCTCGCGGATCATCCCCATCGACAGGTCGTAGCCAAGCGATTCAAGGGCCTGGGCCGCCCCCGAATCGGCGAACCACTCGATCGCACCCGAGGTGCTGTTTTCGAGCGAGGATTCGTACCGCGGCAAATTCTCAAGAAATGAACTCACCGAATTCCCCAGCATCATCGATGCAAGAACGAAGGTCCCGAGAACACCCAAAAACACCACAAGAACGGCCGCCCAGTCAGGAAGGCCACGGCGCTGAAGAGCCTTGATCGGCGGCATGCTCAGCACCGCCAAGAAAGCTGCAAATAGCACCGGCACCAATATCGAACCGCCGGCTTTTAGACCGGCAATCACGATCACGGCAGCCGCGGCCATCTGAAGGGCTTGCGATCTTCCCGTCGAGTGACGAACCGGGGGGGATAGGCCCACGTCGCCTCGCCCGGCCGACGTCGGCGATGGGGACTCTCGGGTGCTGGTCTCGCGGTCCTGCATGACCCCGCAACTATAGCTCGACTCCCCACCGCAGTTCTTGTTCTGGTCTACAGCCCGTAAAAGCGGTTGCGAGTCGCCTCTCGCGACATGGCCCGCTAGAGCTAGCGACGAAGAATAGGCAGACGTATCACGAAAGCGGCTCCACCGAGCGAGGTCTCCTCAAGCGCGATCTCTCCACCATGGTCCAAGACAACCTTCTTGACGATCGCCAGACCGAGGCCAGACCCATGGGCTCGGGTCGTCACATAGGGCTCAAAAAGACGGTCACGAAGGCCCTCAGGCACCCCCGGACCGTTGTCCTCAACCCGCAATTCCAAGCGGCCGTCCCCAGCCCAGCGCGCGAGAACGCGAACATGAGTCGCATCGATGCTCGCGTCGCGCGCTGACAGCAACGCATTTTCGACCAGATTTACCAGGACCTGCTTCAGCAGCTGGCGGTCCGCCAAAATTTGTAAGCCCGCCACCTCAGTCTTCTCTCGGGCATCTCCGGCGAACACGACCTCCAGTCGATCCTGACTTCGGTCGCTCAAATGGCCATACGCGCGGTGAAATTCATCGAGGATCCGACCGATCGCAACCGGTTCAAGCTTCACGACAGGGAGCCTCGCAAACTGCGAGAAGCTGGTCACCATCCTGCGCAAGGTCTCAATCTCGTCCTCAACGATCTCCACGGAGTCACGTAGGAGTTGGGTGAAAGTCTCACTTTGGCGCGGGTCCTTTTCACGAATTTGCTGAACCGCGAGCTGAATCGGGGTCAAGGGGTTCTTGATCTCATGGGCAATCCTCCGTGCCATGTCCTGCCAGGCGCCGATTCTCTGAAGATACCCCACAGTCTCGCGAGCCTGATCGAGTTCATCGAGCATCCCGTTAAATGCGGAAGCGAGTTGACCGAGTTCATCGTTCCCAAGCCGTGGTGCGCGCGCAGCGAAATCGCCGAGCGCCACCCGCCGCATCACCGCACTCAAATCGGAGAGTTTCCGTGTGGTCTGGCGACCGATAACAAGCCCCGCGAAAATCGACACAAACAACACCAGCCCGCTCGCCACGGACAAGGACAACACCAACGCGCGAACAACCTCATCGCGCGCGACCGCTGAACCCGCACCGCCGATGTTCACCTTCCCGAGCTCGCGCTTAAGCGACCCAAGTCGCTGATAATCGAATGCCAGCGAGGGGTTCACGCCATATACAATCTCAAGCGTTCCCCCATGGGAAAGCTCAATATCGCGGCGCACTCGGTGCCACGGCCCCCGTACAGGACCACCCAATGACCGTTGAGGAGGTGAGGCCGAGACGGTCGAGTCCGCAACGCGGTCGATCATCAGCGAAGCGCGAGGCGTCTCCAAACGAACGGCCAAAACGTCCAATTGACCGCGAAGCTGCCCCTCAAACCACCGCCGGGCGTCCACAGGCGCTTGAGCCTCGAAGGAAAGCCCGAGAACTGTCGCCCTCGCCTCGAAGGACTCGAGCTTGGCGGCCGCCATCTCTTCGTAGAAAGGCTGCGCGATCTCAACAAGCTGCTCTTGCATCCGGTCCTGGGCGTCGCCAATCTCCTCGAAGTACTGGGCGGCCAGTTGAACGAGGTACCCGGATGCCCCGACACACAATATTGCAACGGCAACCAACGCAAAGGTCATCCGCGACTCAAGCCGCCCCCACCACGGGACCCCCACGGCCAACGCTCCTCGCTCCCCGTCGCGGACATCTCGCTTTTCCATCATGGCTCCACCAAATAGAAAGCGGAACTTCGCGCCTCAAGGGTGTACTCGGCCCGCGGACGAGGGGCCACAAAGGCCCCAACCCAATCTGCAAACCAACCTTGTCCCCGCATGGGTCGAAGTCCCCCCGCCCCGCGTTTACGTTCGTTGTCGATGGGATTCCGACGCGCGAGGATACGAACGACGTACGCCTTCGTGGGTCCCCGTTCAAGCGCCGCTACAGTGCAGACCTGGGTATCGAGCGTGCAGACCAAGCGAACCGCATCGTCGCGCAAAGACCTACGCTGAGCCCAACGAAAGCGACCATTCACCGACTGCTCAACCACGTATTCTTCGTTAAAGATATCGAAGTAGATGATCTGGGCCACGGTGAGTTTGTGCACTGGCGTTTTTTCTCCCCAGCGAAAGACCTCGAGATCAAAGACGATTCGAGTCGCGAATCCTGCCGACACTTGATCCATCGCGTCTCGATCGGAGGTCCGAAGCAAGGCGGGCAGGAACAGCGCCATTTTCACCTTATCCCCGGACTCTCGAAACTTCGCACGGCGCATCGGAAGGGCCTCGGTCGCCGCGGCCGCCAACAGTGGCAACGAGAGCAAGACCCCCACGAACCCACGTCGTTGCAACCCCGCGCCGCAACCTTTTGGCCTTCTTCTCAAAATGGAAGCCTCCGCAGAACGTTGCCCACCGAGAGATCGATTGCGCCCACGGACGTCTCAAGACGAAATCCGAGGTTGGCATTGTAGCCGATCGGCGCGGGAATCAGCCCCTCGTCGAGACGATATCGGCGCTCACCATCGTCTCCAGCGATCATGAAGACACCCGTCGAGACAAAAAAATAGCCACCATACACAAGCCTCGTCCGCGCCCTCCGGAACAGCGGAAAGGCATATTCGAGATCAAATCGTCCGCCATAGTTAACGAGCGCATACTCGTCGACACCGGTGCCGAGCACGTCGATCGGCGCCCGCGTAGAATAGACAAGTCCCATCTCTCGCCCCGTCGTCCAGTCGGCGAAGTCTCCTGGATGAAACCTCTCGAAACGCGGAGGGGTGCCTGAAATCTGCCCGCCATGTGCACTCAACGTAAAACGGTGTCTCCACGGCAAGCCAAAGGTATACGCACCGCCGACAAGCACTTTGATATACTCGTAGTTTGAACCGATCGCGGGGCTACTCATGTCCACGTCGATGCGGATCCGACCTCCTCGACCGAGCACGGCGTGCCGGTCATCCCGGCCATCCCAGGCCAATGACAACTCAGTGGTGGTCATTCGGTGCCGACCGGATCGGAGGTTCAAATCCAAAGGGTGGCCCCCCCCATCCGGAGCTGTCCAAGTCGGGTCGTCCGGAAGGTCCGCTTGGACAGCTTCGAAACGGTAGTCGATACCAAGAGTGAGATTTTGCGCCAGCCCGAGCGTGACTCCAGCAAGCGCGCCAATTCGGCGAAATTCGACGGTCTGAAAGAGCGCGGGATTGGGGGCATCTCGCGCCCCCGCAACCCGATACGGATCACTTGCGTCTGAATAGTAGGCCGAGGTCAACATCCCAAGCCGCCGGCCCGCGACCCCTGGAAATTCGATCATCAGCCGATATGCCTGCTGCCGCCGACCATCCACGGACTTGTCGGGCGCCGTTCCCCAGACCGCGGCACCACCAACGTGAATCGCTCGACCCAGGAGATTTCGTTCCAACAGTTCGGCTCCGCCATGAAATGCCGTCATCTGCGAACTTCCGGCGTAAACGGCCTCGAGCGTCAGCGATCCGCGTTCGTGGAGTTCAACCGCGAGCTTCACCTGGTCTTCATGCTGAGGCACGGGGCGCAAGCGCATCGTCACCTTGGAGAAGTAGCCCGTCGCCGCCAAACGCGCCCTCGCCCTCGCCACGCGCTCATCCTCGGGCCACAGCACCCGTGTCCCCTCACGCAACCCCTCGGTCTCGAGGATTCCAGTGATCTGCGCCGGGGAAACTTTTCTCCGCCCGCGAACCTCAAGTGACACAATGCGCAACGAGCGAGTGGCGGGCTGCTCAGTCGTCGTTTTTGAAACCTGTGCTGCTCCTTGTGCACTCTCGCTGTTTCCAGACTCCAGAAAATCATCCGTCGACGTCTTTAGAGCCCCCGCCGCGCCGTTTTCTTTCGGAGCGCCGTAGCGATCACGCCCTCCCTGTGTCTCGGCGGCGACTGGCGCGGAGAAGACGCAAAAAAAACAAAAAAGGCCCGGCGGCGTCGCTCGCAGCACTAAAAAACACCAGCGCCCGATCATGCGTCCGACGCCAACAGCTGTCCCCCCCCGCTGCGTCCCATCTCGTCGCACCAGCGCAGTGTACTCGACCTCCCGGCCCCGTACCCGATGCTCGGCACCGGGCCACCAATGCCCACTGAGAGGTCTGTATCTGCGTTCAAACGATCCCTGTGGCATCGCTCATCATCCCGTCAATGGGCCATGACCTTGCCCGCGTGGCCTCAGCGCCTCGGCGAGGAGGTCCCCCCTGGGCCAGCGCTTACTGCGCCCGCTTGAATCGGCATCCTCTCTTTTCGACGGCGGGCCAAGTCAGGCCTAAGCTCCTTCGCGTGAACGCTCGGAAGCTCGTCGTCTACGTCGAGGACAACACCGCAAATTTCGCCCTTGTCTGCAAACTACTTGAGGCCAGCGGGCACTACGAGGTCCTTGGGGCGCCGGACGGGGAGCATGGACTTGAGCTCATCAAGGCCAGGCTTCCTGATGTTGTACTGCTCGACCTCGACTTGCCGGGCATGAGCGGAATCGAAGTGGCGAAACGACTCAAGCAGTGTGTTGAGACCGCAGCGATCCCTATCTTGGTCGTCACGGCGAGCGTGATGCGACGGGAGCACACATCAGCGATGGAGGCCGGTGCGGATGCTTTTATCGCCAAGCCCTTCGATATCACTGAGCTCCGCAAGCTCGTCAACGATACCTGCGGGATTTGAGCCTGGCATGCGGATCCCACAAGTCCGCCGGCAACACCCCCTGCGCAGCGACGGTTCCAGCGCACAAGTCCGGACGGTCCCGCGAGATAAATCGATGTAGCGAGTTCACTTACATGGACTCACCGAATACGATATTCGACCCAATTCTCACGCAACAAAACCTACATTTTTCCGTCCCGATTGCGGTCGACAACCTCACATTCCAATCATCGCTGGCCCGCTTCGAAACGACAGGGATCAGGCGCCCGAAAACGAGCGCTCAGCCTTCACTCTTGTCAGACCGAAACCAGAATGAAATTTGCACATGACACCAAAGACTCAGATGCTATGGGTGAAGTCGGGAGCGCGAGTGGTAAGACGAACAACCCCGACCACGGAGTGTGCAATGCGACGAGTGATTACAGTTCTAGGTACCTTTGCGATCTTGGCTCCAGCCTGCTCCAACGAGCCCGGTCGAGATCCCGGACTTTTCGGTAGCACCGACGACCCTGGTGATGGCGACGGCGACGGCGACGGCGACGGCGACGGCGACGGCGACGGCGAC
>CAYTFJ010000023.1:12253-50081 GCA_964437075.1 uncultured Nannocystaceae bacterium | reverse complement strand
CCAATGGCTTGCCGTTGCCGTTGCCATTGCCATTGGCCCAGCCGTTGCCGTTGCCGTCGCCGTAGCCCCCGCCCCGGCCATCACCCTGGCCATCGCCGTAGCCCCCGCCGAAGGATGTCTGGTCATCGCCGCCAACGACTGTGCCGCCGTCCGCGATCTGTTGCGCGGTCATGATGTCCTCCAGCCCACACCATCGCCACCGCCATCGCCACCGCCATCACCATCGCCCCAGCCGTTGCCATCGCCACCGCCATCGCCCCAGCCGTTGCCCCACCCGTTGCCCCACCCAGCTCCACTGCCACCGCCCCAGCACCAGCCAGCTCCCTGACCCCAGCCATCGCCCCGTGAGTAACAATCTACGGCGCACTCGACTGTGCCGCCGTCCGCGATCTGTTGCGCGGTCATGAGGGCCCCCGGCCATGGCCGTCGCCGTTGCCCCGGCCATGGCCGTTGCCGTTGCCGTTGCCGTTGCCGTCGCCCCAGCCATGGCCGCGACCCCGGCCGTGGCCATGGCCATCGCCGTCGCCGTCGCCCCAGCCATCGCCCCAGCCATCGCCCCAGCCATCGCCGTGACAGTCGCGATCTGCGGCGCACTCGAGTGTGCCGCCGGCCGCGATCTGTTGCGCGGTCATGAGGGCCCCCAGCCGTTGCCGTCGCCGTTGCCGTCGCCGATACCGATGCCAGCGCACCAGCCAGCGCCCCAGCCATCGCCCTGCCCCTCGCCATCATAACCATCACCATCACCGTGGCCGTTGCCGTTGCCGTTGCCCCATCCATCACCATCGCCCCAGCCGTAGCCATCACCGCGCCCACTACCTGAGGTGGGTCGATCCACGGCGCAGACGAGCGTGACTCCGGCCGCTATCTGTGTCGCGGTGGTCATGATGTCCCACGTCCGTCGCCAGCCGTAGCGCTGGCGCCCCGACATTGGCCGCTGCCCCAGCCGTTGCCGCTGCCCCAGCCGTTGCCGTCTCCCCGGCCGTTACCGTTGCTGTTACCGTCGCTCCGGCCGCGGCCATCTCCCCAGCCCTCTCCGTCTCCCCAGCCTTCACCGGCGCCATCACCGTCGCCATCACCGTCGCCGGAGCAGGTGCCCCAGCCGTAGCCATAGCCGTTGCCGAGGCCGTTGCCGTCACCGCAACCCCAGCCTGAGGTGGGTCGATCCACGGCGCCAACGACTGTGCCGCCGGCTGCGATCTGTGTCGCGGTGGTCATGATGTCCCCCAGCCGTCGCCACTGCCCTCGCCTTGGCCCTCGCCTTGGCCCCAGCCTTGACCGCTGCCCCAGCCATAGCCCCCGCCGTCGCACCTGCCCCAGCCCCTGCCGTCACCATCCCCCCAGCCGTAGCCATCACCGCGCCCACTACCTGAGGTGGGTCGATCCACGGCGCCAACGACTGTGCCGCCGGCTGCGATCTGTGTCGCGGTGGTCATGATGTCCCCCGTCCGTCGCCCCAGCCGCGGCCCCAGCCATTGCCATCACCATTGCCAACGCCGGCGCCTTCGCCCCAGCCATTGCCGGCGCCGTCGCAGTGGCCATTGCCGACGCCGTCGCCGGCGCCGTCGCCGTGGCCATTGCCGTTGCCGGCGCCGTCGCCATCGCCCCAGCCCATGCCGTCACCATCCCCCCAGCCGTAGCCATCACCGCGCCCACTACCTGAGGTGGGTCGATCCACGGCGCCAACGACTGTGCCGCCGTCCGCTATCTGTGTCGAGGTGGTCATGATGTCACCCATGCGTCGCTTTCTCCGGAGCCATCGCCATCGCCATCGCCACCGCCATCGCCCACGCCATCACCCCCGCCATCGCCATCGCCATCACCATCGCCATCGCCATCGCCCCATCCCCATCCCCATCCGTCTCCTTCGCCGGAGCCGTAGCCGGCCCCCTCACCGAAGCCGTCACCAGGATCGTCATTATCGCCATAGCCATCACCCTCACCCCACCCCCATCCGCCGCCGTCGCCGGAGCCGGAGCCGGAGCCGATGCCGAAGCCGAAAGTTAGGCCCCCGTCGCCGTGACAGTAGCGATCCACGGCGCAGACGAGCGTGACTCCGGCCGCGATCTGTGTCGCGGTGGTCATGATGTCCCCCATGCGTCGCCCCAGCCGCGGCCCCAGCCATTGCCATCACCATTGCCAACGCCGGCGCCTTCGCCCCAGCCATTGCCATTGCCGGCGCCTTCGTCCCGGCCATCGCCCCAACCGTCACCATCCCCCCATCCGCGGCCATCGCATCGGCCGCCGCCGGTGGATTTGCAATCCACGGCGCAAACGAGCGTCCCCCCGCTAGCGATCTGTGTCGCGGTCATAATGCCCCACAGCACCTCGCGCGCCGGAGCGGCGCCGTCGTGACATGGCTCAAAGAGGTCACCAGATTCGTCGTTGTCGTGCATGTTCTGGGGCGTAGCCTGTTACGCGGCGGCCTGCAAGGGGGTCGAGTTCGGTAGTTTTAGGTTTTGTGGCGAACGGGGCAATCCGTGCACAGCGGACTTAATGATGACTTAATAGCCGAATTTGCAAGGCACGCCGTAGCACTATGTGGCGGGTCTGAATCGAGTAGATACGCCATTTCGTGACTTAATGACTTGGAAAATCCCGTTTTCATAATTTAGCGCTAATCTCACCCACAGGAGGTGATGTTGTGACATTTATTGCTGTTTTAGATCTGCGAACAGCAAATTAGGGGTCTATTAAGTCATCATTTAAACAAAAGTATCAAAGAAGGGTAGCAGTGGGGTCATAGGGGCCATGTCAATGATGACTTAATAGGTTTTCTATTAAGTCCGCATGAGTAAACTCATCTTGGCGATTTCGGGCAGCAGTGGGGCCCTGGTGTGCCTTTGATGGTGCGGACTTAATAGCGGACTTAATCGATTTTTTCCAAGTCATGTTTTTTGGCATGTGGTATGCAGTCAAGGGTGAAGGTGAAAATGGATGAAATGTTCGACCTGTCCAGGGCCCTAAAACAGCTCTCGGGATCCGTGATCGACAAGGCCGGAGCGCGGGCCCTGAATCGCAGGGCGGGGGCCACGATGTTGGCGGCGCAGCGAGGCTTGCCCGCGATCATGACGATCCGCAATGCGTGGACGGCTCGATCAATCAGCCACACGCGGGCATCATCGTCGGCGTCTGTGGGCGAGCAATTTGTGTATGTGGGTTCGCCACTCGCCTACCTCGCGCAGCTAGAGGAGGGCTTTACTCGGCGGCCGAGCGACGGCGTCAAAACGACGGCGTCAAGTGGCGAGGGGCAAGGGGACAAGCGCCGCAAGATCGTGCGGCGGAAGAATGCGATCGATCGATTGATCAAGGACGACTCCGAGGCGCGTGCAAAAAAGAAGCGGCCACCTAAGTCGCGCAAGGGCAAGTTCCGGGCGGCGATCGAGGCCGCCAAGGCGGCGGGCGTGAAGACGGTGCGGATCACCCCCGGGGATCACAGCGACGGCTACTACCGTGTGGCCGGGCGTGCCATTACGATGGTGCGTGCTATGACGGATCGGACCATGCGGGTGGCACCACGCCCATGGCTCATGGCGGCGGCGGCCAAGGGTGCAAGGGAGGCAGACCCGTACTTCGCGCAGGAGCTACACGAGGAGCTACGGGCAAACAGGGCGATGGCGAAGCTGAGGCGTGGGCGATAGCTGCACGAATACGGCACCGCAGGCGTCCGCCGTACAGCTTCCGATGCCCGTAGCACCACGATGACAGGTAGCTAGAGGGGTGTTTGATTATCTTGACATGCTCTAACTGTTAAGGTACTGTGAGCTATGTGCGTTTTGGACGTTTATTATCCCGGAGTTTCCTTGTTTGCGTGAAAGTCGCTTTTCGATCAAGGTTGCGAGGGACCGCGCAACAAAGCCCGGGCCGTCATCGTGACGCCCCGGGCTTTGTTGCGATTCGGCCCCGTAGACTAGGCTACGGGCTTACATTCGGCCAAAAGTGTTATGATGTCGGTATCACCGATCGCATCCGCAATCCCCGGCAGTCGATCGACGGAGACAGCGTGCGTCCCCGCCTCCCAGTACCCCCATGCGGTGCGGGTCACGCCGCAATACCGGGCGCAATCCGCCTGACTCATCCCAGCCGATTTGCGCAAGCGGCGCATGTTGGCGCCAAGTATTTCCCTGATTGTTTTTTTTTGTTCCATGTCTTTTCATTGCCATCCCGCGAGCCACGCGTGGCCCACGCCGTAAAAATCAGCCAGCCTAATCATCGTTGAGATCCCGGGCTCCGATCGCCCGAGCTCCCACCGTCGGATTGAATTGTCCGTCGCCCCGGCGCCGTCACCGGCCGCCCATAGTGAGCAACCAATAGCCCCTCGACATGATCGCATGCGCATCGACATCGCCTCGACATCGCGCGGACCCGAGACCTCGGGGTCGAGCAATAGCCTCTCCATCGTCACCGCAATCCCTGCACAGTAGCGGGGCAATCGTAGCAGGCGCGGCACCGTCCACCCCTGTTCGGCGTGATGCCACCGGGTGGCTGTTACGCCGGCAAGCCGCCCGGCGGCGGTCCGAGTGATCCCAGCCGCGATCCGGGCCGCGCGGATACGGTCCCCGATGCCATCGACGATCACGGCCCGAACCCCGCGAGCCATCGACTACTGACGCCGTAGCACGCCGCTAGTGCGATCGTCCGTGATAGAGAGGGCACTCCCGCCCCGCGCTCATATCGCGCAAGCCCCGCGGCGCTGCCGCCGGGGATAATCATCCCGGCGCGCAAGAGGCTCACGCCGGCCGCGGTCCGCGCCAAGAACAACCGCCTGGGGACATCAGCGGGCTGGTGTGTCGCGGGGGACACGCTCCCATCCTCGAGCAAATCGCGGAGCACGATCTGCGGGGCCGCGCAAACGCCGCAGAACCCCAGAATGCGAGCGAGAGAGGGCTCGCGGTATCCGCCCTCGTAGATCGCCCACGATCGATACTCGACGCCCGCCCCCGCCGCGGCGCGCGCTTGGTTGAGCCCCGCGGCGATCCGCGATTGCCGCAACCGGCGGCCAAGCCCGTCGACGTTCATGCGGCCACCACGCGGCCAAGGAGCGACGTGGCGGACTCTGGGCACACGACGCTACGATGGAGGGTCAGGTGCGCGATGCATAGGTGCGGGCCGATCGACTCGACGGAGATGACGGACCGCGCCCGGCACGCATATCCAGCTTTTAGCATAATCTGCGCATGTCGCGCCACTCTCGTAAACGCGGGGTGTGCGGGGCGTGCATAGTATGCATCCCACGATGCTGGCATGGTGTTGCGATTGATGATGGTCACACCACTGATGCCCCGCCGCGGAAAACCGGGCGGGGCTGAGGGTCGATCGCTGGCGTGCCCTTACCGCGCCCAGATCGTGTAGGTGTCATCCGTCAGGGCGCGCTCGTAGACCTCCCACCCGGCCGCCTCCGCGTCTTCGATGGCATCGGCGCCCTCGTCGTAGGCGGCCCCAGCGGCCGCCTCCATGGCGGCGATGACCGCCACTCGGCCCGCGCCTGTCGGCGCGTCGAAGAAGAACGAGATTCCCCCGTCTGCACTGGTGGCGAGGTAAGAGGTGGACAGGACGGCTCCGGTGTTGTTGTCGTTGGCCATGAGGATACCTTTGCACGTCTAGCTTGCGCGCGCAAGCCCGGCGTGCTGATTTGTTAGAAGTTTTATTTACGCCGCGCCACGCGCAAGGCGTAGACGATTATGCCCTCCTCCGTCGACATGATCGCGCGCCACCGGTCCCCGTTGGGCGCCGATGTCGCTGGCACTGCCCCGCTCGCGCCGCGGAGTAGCTCCTCTGCGCGAACGTCGCACTTCTCCATTATCTGCGCGCGCGTGGCTCCAACTGGTACGGAAAAATGGAACCCGATCGATCCGCCGATCGCCAAGTAGAGATCGGTCCGCGAGTCGACGGGGGTCCCGTCGCCGTCGACTACGATCCCGCATGGATCATCGTCGACGGCGACCTCATCCTCCCACGGATCCCCAAACACGGGCGACTGCAGATGCGCTGATGGCACGCCTGAGGCTTCCATGATCCCGCGCATCACGCACTCCCCCAGTCGATCGTCCACACGGTAGACGCCAGCGCTGGCGGCGTAGAACGCGCGAGATACGATGTGAGCTCTGCGGGCGCAAGGTCCCACCACGAGGTGATGCGCGTCCCACGCAAAGATGATATCATCGGGGTCATCGGGATCCGCGGTGGCGGGGCGCGGGCCTGCGGATATCCATGGGCGGCCTGAGCGCACTACCCAGCATGCGCCGCGGATGATAGGGGATGGATCTGGGGACGGGTGTGGTGTGGTCACACCGCGCAAGCCCCGCCGCGGTGATACCGGGCGGGGCTGAGGGTCGATAGCGGCCGCGTCAAAGGCAGGAGCCGCAATCCTCGCATCCAGTGCAATCATCAGAGTGCTCTGGCGGCCCGCCTGACCAGAGGGTCCACATGCCGCCCGACGCGCGGGCGATAACGACATCCTGCGCGATAACGACCCAGCCAAAAGCCGTCATCCGTTCGCGCTGATTTTTCGTGCGGAACGCGGCGAATGGCGCTGTGAGAGTGATATTGTGAGCGGAGCGATATTCTTCGATCCGCTCGCCCACGGGCCATATTTCCGCCGCCTGCGCGCGTGCCGCGGTGCAGAGATCTGTGTCAGGATCGGCCAAAAATGCGAACGACTCGCCCGTTTGGTCGGTTGCGTAGTACGTTTGGGTGCTCATACCGCGCAAGCCCCGCTGCGGAAAACCGGGCGGGGCTGAGGGTCGATCACTGGCGTGCCCTTACCGCGCCCAGATCGTGTAGGTGTCATCCGTCAGGGCGCGCTCGTAGACCTCCCACCCGGCCGCCTCCGCGTCTTCGATGGCATCGGCGCCCTCGTCGTAGGCGGCCCCAGCGGCCGCCTCCATGGCGGCGATGACCGCCACTCGGCCCGCGCCTGTCGGCGCGTCGAAGAAGAACGAGATTCCCCCGTCTGCACTGGTGGCGAGGTAAGAGGTGGACAGGACGGCTCCGGTGTTGTTGTCGTTGGCCATGAGGATACCTTTGCACGTCTAGCTTGCGCGCGCAAGCCCGGCGTGCTGATTTGTTTCAGTTTTATTCCTGTGCGGCTGAAGCGCACAGAGGCATCCAGTACCGCGCCAGATCATACTGCGGCCGCGTCAACTGCGCCCCCTGGTAGACATTCATTGCGCTGGACAGTCCTACGCACTGGTAGCAGTGAGAGCAATCCGTGCAATCGTAGCAATCCGTGCAATCCGAGCAGTCGGCGCAGTGGTCGCAGTTGTAGCAGTCTTTGCAATCGTAGCAGTCTTTGCAATATACGCAATCGTAGCAGTCGGCGCAGCAGTTGCCGCCATCACAGTCTGTGCAGCCTGCGCAGTAGTCGCAGTTGTAGCAATCCGCGCAATCGTAGCAGTCATTGCACATCTCACAGTTGTAGCAATCCGTGCACCGCTCACAGTTATCGCACATATCGCAACACTCACAGTCGTCGCATTCGTGATTATACACACCGCGCAAGCCCCGCTGCGGAAAACCGAGCGGGGCTGAGGGTCGATAGGATCGACGTGCTATTCGCACGAAGGCATCCAATAGCACGCCAGATCATACTGCGGCCGCGTCAACTGCGCTCCTTGGTAGACATTCATCGCGCTTTTCAGCCCTACGCACTGGTAACAGTGCGAGCAATCCACGCAATCCGTGCAATCGATGCAGTAGTGGCATCGTGTGCAGTCGGCGCAGTCGGCGGACTGTGTGCAATCCGTGCAATCCGTGCAGTCCGTGCAGTCGGCGCAGTCGGCGCAGTTCGTGCAACTCCGTGCGAGAGCGGCGGTGGCCAGTGCCGCCTCGACGATCGGCACCCAGTGGATCGCGAGGAAGTACTGCTCCCGCGTGAGTTGCACGTTTCTATAGCAATCCTCCACCCCCGTCAGGCCCACGCATTCCGTGCAATTAACGCAATCCGTGCAATTAACGCAATCCTCGCAGTAGCGGCAATCCGTGCACCCCTTGCACCCGGCGCAATATCTGCACCGCAGCGACCACTCGCAGTATACGCAGTCATGGCAGTGCGCGAGCTCGACACACTCCCAGCAATATCTCGATCGGATCATCCCGCGGTTTTGCGCAAGCGGGATCTCGTCGTCCCGCCACAAGGACCACGGACAGTCCGCCGTTCGTGGGGCGTACATTTGCAGCCTAGCGCGCTCCGCGCCGCAGAAAATATCCGCGGGCTCGCAGGTCCCATGATCTCGCGCCTCATAGGGGAGCAGCCCCGCGTCGATCTGTCGCGTGATGTGCGCAAGCCGAGCGATGGAGTCCTCGAGTGCGGCTCGCTCGCACTCCTCATCAGTCCCCGAGTACGAGCCCGCGCTTCGCGCGTAGAAATTGAATGTCGCCCCGCTTTGCGAGCGGGCGTGCAGTATCACGTCCGCCCCCGCGTGCAGGGGATCGTCCTGGCCGTAGGGCCTGAGTGTGACCGGCGCATCGGTCGCCCGCCATGCCACGTTGGCAGCGGCGGTGACCGCGCGAAAGATCTCGTAACCCCCCTCCGTGGGACCACCCTCGACCTGCTCCCATCCGTCGTCTACAGTGACGTACTCGCACACGTCTGATCGGATGCCGTACTGGTAGTATAGCGCGCACTCCATGCGGTACAGGATCTTCTCGCGACTGGCGCCCGCGGGCGCCACGAAGAAAAACGAGTTATCGCCATCAGCGCAGATGGCGAGGAATGTGCGGGCTTCGGTGTTGCTGGTCACACCGCCGAAGCCCCGTGCGGTAAGCTACGGGGCTGAGGGTCGATTGGCAAGCGTGCTATTCGCAGTCGTGGCAAGGGCCATTCGACGCACAGCAGCGCCTGCGGGACACCGTACAGACGTAGCCGCAGTACTCGGCGTAGTGGTCCTGCTGGCGCGGACGGTACGTGGGCTGCACGACGGGGCGATCGCAGGACTCGGTGGCGACGATCGTCGCCCGGCCGTCGCTCCAGACGACTTGCGTCACCCGCGCCTCCCAAGACTTTCCGCCTCGGGTCGTGATGGTCACGATCTGGCCCTCTTGGACCTTGGTCTTGGTCTTGGCGCCCCATGCGCCACTTTGTAATTTGCATGGGGAAGCGTGGGTGTTGTCGGTGTTGGCCATAGAGATACCTTTGCACGTCCAGCTTGCGAGCGCAAGCCCGGCTTGCGATTTATTTTAGTTTTATCCCCATTGCGGCGATCGCGGCGTCGAGCGCGGCGTCGAGCGCGGCTAGGTCGGTGCCAGGTGGCAACAGAGGGCCCGCCCCAGCGCTATCATGGTAGTGACGTACCCGCTCACCGATCGCCTCGCACTTGTCCTTTCTGGCGCGACAACCGCGACCTAGGCGCGCCCACGCGTTCCACGCGCTGGCCTCGTCCTCAGCCAGGGGGCGAATGGCGGATGAGTGCCCCATCGCCCGCAGGTCGGTCTTGCGGTACTTGCGCCCGTTATGGAGTACCCACGTTGTACGCGTCTCGCGCACGACGCGCGCGGGCGCGGATGACCATGTGCCCATTTCGATCACGGTGGTGTTGATTTCGATTGCCATAATTTACCTGAAGCGCGCGATTACGCGCCAGTCTGCTCCGAATGAGTGTCCGTGGATCTCGAGGTGTGCAGGCATTGCGATCGTAACGATGGCGTCACCATGGTCGCAATCGTCGCCACGATCGATCCATATAGTGGGAGTGGTATCGGTGGCCACCGATTCGTGGGCGGCCAGCGCGAGCTTGTGTGCTGCGGTCATATGGTGAGTATGACCCCTCCAAGGGGTGAGCGCAAGCGGAGCTTGCGTCCCTATGTGGGGCATGTCTGGTAGTTCTGGTGCGGTCACACCGCGCAAGCCCCGCCGCGGTGTGACCGGGCGGGGCTGAGGGTCGATTGGGCGTGCTAGTCATAATGGGGCAGCCAATACCGCGCGGAGTGGTACTGGCTCGGGGTCAGCTGGACATTTCGGAGCACATAGCGCTCATCACGCAGGCCCTCGGATTGCCAACAATCATAACAGTTGTCGCAGTCCTTGCAGGCGTCGACATCCGTCGACATATTGACATTGTCGCACCCGTTGACGCGCCATCCGCTTCCGCAATTGCGGGACCCGTACGAGTCGCGCATGTCCCAACAGTTCTCGAGGCGCTCGCAATCGCGGCACCTCTCGATATCGGACGAGTCCATGCAATCCTGATTATCGTGCGAGTCCCCAACTATTGACTCACAGTCGATATTGTCCGTATCCGGGGTCCATATGGTCCACTGACCGTCCCCCGTGGGGTGGACGACGATCTCCCATCCTCGCGCCCATGCCAGCTCTCGCATGAGATTTGCGAGGGTGGGGCCGCATAGCGTGCCGTCAAACTGGTGTCCGTTCAGAGCTGCGGTGAGCGCGGCTACGAGTTGTTCTGCGGGCGCGTCACGCGCTGCGACGAACTCCAGGGTGAGACCGTACTCGCCGGTAGCGAGGTAAGAGGTAGGCAGGGCGGCTCCGGTGTTTGCTGTGTCGGCCATGGGTGTACCCTTGCACGCACCGCTTGCACCCGCAAGCCAAACTCACAGGGTTGCGCAATCTCGGCACAACATGCTAAAATGCGTGCAATGCGCCATGTATCGATCCAGAAATTTGCCGATGAATGCCGCGTTTCCCGCAGCGCCGTAGCCGCGGCGACAGCGCCTGGATACTCGTTGAACGGGGCGATGGGTGGGGATAGGGGCCATTATACGATCGACACAGAGCATCCCGCGGCGATCGCGTACGGAAAGAAACATCACCGCGGGGTGCACCCTGACGCACAACCGCGCGACCTGCGATTGACCAAGCAGCCAGACTGGCCCGATGACATCGCTCCTTATATGGATCTGACGCTCGCCACGATGATCAGCAGACACGGGTCTTTGGTCGAGCTGAAGGCCTTTCTGGACGCCGGTCTGAAAATCACAAAAATCATGGCGGAGCAGTTCCGGATCGACGCGGGGCGCGGAAAATTGATATCGCGAGATCTCGTCCAAAAGCATGTCGTTGCAAGGCTTGACGATTCCCTGTCTCGTATGCTGCTCGACGCGCCGGTCACGATCGTCCCTGTGATCCGCGAGATGATCGTCAACGGAAAAAACGATGAGACGATCATCCCGGTCGTCCAGGACGCTCTCGGTCAGCACATCCGCGGGCTGAAAAAACGAGCAACGGACGGTCTCCAAGCTGTCGTCGACCAGTGCAAAAAAGTCGAGGATCCTGAGTGATCGATGATCATGCGTGGCTAGGCGGATCGATCGGGTGCGTGACATCGGAGGTCGAGCGGCCGCGGCCGTCCGAATGGGCGGAGCAAAATAGATATCTCCCGCAAGGGGTATCTCGATCCCCGGGACTCTACTCGTTTGCGCTTACGCCATTCGCCCGCGAGATCGTGGATTGTATGGATATCTACAATCCCACGCGGGAACTCACTTTGATGAAGGGTGCCCAGGTGGGCGCCACGACCATGGCTGAAAATGCCATGGGGTATTTTATCGGATGCGTCAAAAATCGCGGGATGATGTTTGTGACGAGCAACGATTCGCTTGCGAAAATCAGGATGGACAAAAATGTCGTTCCGATGATCGAGCAATCGGGACTCTCGGATCGCATCATGTCGACCGAGGAATTGTCATCACGCAAGCAAGGGCGGACGGCCAAGACTATGTCCTGGCTGGGTGGTGGGTGGCTTTTGATGCAAGGCTGCAACAGTGCCGGGATGTTGCGCAGTAACCCGTTCTCTATCCTGATTCAGGACGAGCGCGACTCCTACCCGATCTCCGTGGGCAACGACGGAGATCCCGGTTTGTTGTCCGAAAAGCGAACCTCGAACTTCGAAGAAACTCGTAAAATTTTCCGACTCTCGACTCCGTTGGTAAAAAAAACGAGCGGCATCTATCGGGAATACCGGCGCGGGGATCAACGCAAGTACTACGTGCCTTGCCGCAACTGCAAGGAGTACCAGTTTCTGGAGTTTTCAAAATTCAATGAAGACGGCGTGAGCTATGGGCTGACGTTCGAACACAAGGAAGGCCGTCTCGTTTACGGAACCACCAGGTACCTGTGCAAGTTTTGTCAATTCCCTCACACCAATGCACACAAGACCGATATGTTTGCCGCGGGGGAATGGAAGGGGACAGCGGTGAGCGTGTCGCCTTCGGTGCGGAGCTATCACCTTCCGTCGCTTTATTCCCCTTCGATGTTTTCGTCGTGGGAAATGATCGCGTCGAAGTGGTGCAACGCGTGGGACGTCGAACACAACAGATCCAAGGGAGATGAGATGGTTCAAGAATTTTACAACAACGAGCTAGGTTGGCCGTGGGAGGTGCGCGGGAAGACGCTCACACTCGACACACTTGCCATGCATCGCCGCGGGGCGTACCGCCTAGGGACTCTGCCGGGGGATTACATCCACGAGCGTACGGGGCGGAGCGCTGGTGTTTTGATCTGCACAGTGGATGTGCACATGCGATCACTCGCGGTCTCCGTCGTCGCATGGGTGCGAGGCGAGCGTTCGTTCCTTGTCGACCACTGGAAGCTTGAGGGCGATGTCGAGATCGCTGACGATCCCGCAACGTGGGGGGTTCTTGAAAAGATTATCGAGACTACGTATTCGGACGGGCGCGGTCGCAATTATCCGATCACACTCACGGCGCTAGACTCAGGATATAGCCAGGCGATGGTCACGGAGTTTTGCCGCACGCACGATCGATGTATCCCAATCAAGGGGCAAGCCACGATCGCGGACAGGATGCAAAAGGAGTTTCGCCCGATCAAATTCAAGAACGGCGCGATGGGATATGCGATCACCGTCGACTACTACAAAGATTGGTGGTCCAACCGCCTACGCAAACAGTGGGACGGTGTTGGCGACATTCCAGAGGGGACATTTTCCGCGCCTGGAAACATCACGGACGCGGTCCTAATGGAGCTTGCGGGCGAGACAAAGATCCCGAACATCAACAAAAAGACCGGGAACCGAACGGGGTGGACCTGGAATCGCAAACATAGCGGAGTGGCCAACGAGCTGTGGGATTTACTCGTTTACTCGCGGTGTGCCCTTGATATGTTATGCGCCTCAATATGCATCGATACCCTCGGAATGAAGGAAGCATCGCTTGACGATTTTTTCGGGATTGCAGAGGACCGGGCCTTGTATTGGAGAGAGTCGAGCGATGTGCTAACATAGGCGCGATGCCTGCAAGAGACCCGCGATGGACGGCGCAACTCGAACGATTATGGGCACAGTTGGAAGCGATTGATGCAGCTCTCTTGGCGTTCATTGCCGACGGATCGATCGAGGAATACGAGTATGATACCGGGTCGACGACGCAACGCGTCCGGCGTTCGGAGGTAGGCAAGCTTGCGCTGATGCGAGACCGCCTCTTGACACGCATAGAGACCCTTGAGGGCAAGGTCGGGCGCGGTTGCGGCGTTAGGCGGATCCGCACATGGTAGCCACTGGAGAGCTGCAGCGGGCACTTGACGACGGCACCGACTGGACGGCGGTCAAGCCCGGCGTCGTGTTTGCGTTCCCGGAGACGCCGCACAACAAAAGCCGGATCGATCATCTAAATTCGCAATTTAAGACGGCGATCAAAGCCTCGGGGGATGAATACGACTGGACGGGTACGAAGTTCGCTGGCGGTTATTCGGACCCAGCGGGATTTGGTCGAGTGCGGATCGCTAATATGCGGGTGCTTCGATCGCGATCTCTGGAGTTGTTTCAAACTCAGGCCTATTGCCGCGGCATTGTTCGGCGCCTGTACATGGCTGAGATCCACACAGGTCTCAGCCCGGAGTGCCGACCTGTCGCGTCCATGCTCGACATGGATTTGGATCAGGCGGCCGACTGGGCCGACGATGTTGAAGTACGGTGGCACCTATGGGCGGACGCGAGTCCGTCGGTGTGCGACCGATCCAGGGTGCTGTCATTCGGCAAAATGCAGCAGCAGGTAAGGATGCTCGCAATCGTCGGCGGGGACGTCTTAGCCGTGTTGGTCCCCGACGCGATCACGAGGCGGCCTACGGTCCAGCTCATAACATCCGAAAAAATAGTCACGCCGTTTCAGATGTTGGGAAAGGCGGACATTCGCGACGGAGTCGAGATCGACAAGCACGGGCACCCGATCGCCTATCACGTGTTATCGGATGACGGCACGGTCAAGCGGATCGCCGCGAGTGTCGGGGGACAGCGCCAAGCGTGGCTCATATTTGGCGATCATGTCCTTCCCGGCGCGACGCGGTGCGAGCCCTTGCTCGCCATGATGATGCAATCCATGGCGCAACTCGATCGCTATCGCGACTCGACGCAACTCAAGGCAACGATCAATTCGCAAATCGCTATTTTTATGCAGAAGGACCTGCCAACGGTAGGCAGTGGTGCTTTGGCGAATGCTGCGATCGGCAACGGGTCGATGGTGGGCGCTAGCGATGGCATGGTCGAGGGCCGAGAGCATCCGATCTCGACATGGAATCCTGGCATCGCTATCGAGGATCTTGCGCCCGGAGAAAAACCGGTCGCGTTCAAATCCGATGGGACGGATTTAAATTTCCCGGCGTTCGAAGAGACCATCACCGATCTTATGGCGTGGCATGTCAACATCCCGCCCGAGCTTCTGCGGCTAAAGTTCGGATCCAACTATGCGGCAAGCCAGGCCGCATTGAATGAATTTGCGACCTACAACGACGCGGCGCGTAAGGACCTGGCAGATCAATTTCTCCGAGTTTTGTTCCGCGAGTGGATGATCGCGGAAGTGAGGGACGGGGCTATCAGCGCCCCCGGTTTTTTGGCGGCGGCCCTGGACCCCTCTCAATATGCACTCGCTGGAGCGTGGCTGCTTGCGGACTGGACGGGCTTGGTAAAGCCGACGGCGGATCCGGTAAAGTCGATGAAGGCGGCCGCACTTGCCCTCGAGATGGGCACCACCAGCCGCCGGAAGATTGCCAAGCGATCCGGCGAAGGGCGATGGAGCCACGTTGTTCGAGAAATAAAACGAGAGAACGAACAGTTTGCCGACGCGATGGCACCACTGTGGGAGGCCCAGGCGAGAATGAAATCCATGGCCATACCACACGCCGAGAGACTCGATCACGAGCATGGCGATGGTGATGGCAGTAGTGGTGATGACGACGACGAGAAGGATGAGAAAAAATAATGTATTGGGTCATCATTGACGATCAAATTGATATCGAGGCGAAGCGACATGCGACGGTGGCAGAGGCGGAGGCTTCGAGTGTTGAGGTCGCCGCGACAATGCTCGGGAAGGCGCCCGAGCAAATCTTAGCGGCCCTTGCATCGGCGCCCGGCCACGCGGCCGCAGAGGTGATCGACGGCACGGCCGAGATCTCTGTCACCGGAGTTTTGTTGCCCGCCCCCAAGCCCCTTTACACGCTACTAGGTGTTGACTACAGCGATTATGAGACCATCGGGGCGCAAGCAAAAGAAGCGGACAGGGATCCAAATGTGAGACAGATTGTCTTGAACGTGGATTCCCCTGGAGGCAGGGTCGACGGGCTTGTTGAGCTGTGTCGGACCCTGGCGACACTGGACACTCCGATGGTTGCACGCGTCCACTCCATGGCGGCAAGCGGTGGCTACATCATTGCTTCGCAGGCAGATAAAATAGAGGCGATGCAGGAAATGTCTCGTATCGGATCTATGGGAGTTGTGACCGAGAGATACGTCTCTAACTATACGGTGTCGATCACGAATACAGATTCGCCCAACAAGCGGCCGGACCCTAAGACGGAGCAAGGCCGAAGCGTTATCCGTGGTGAGCTGGACGAGGTCTTTGATGTCGTCGCTGGCATTGTTGCCGACGGTCGCGGGGTGAGTATAGGCCAGGTCAAATCAAGTTTTGGTAGCGGAGGGACGATGCTACCGGCCGCCGCGAAGCGCCTCGGGATGATCGATACTATACAGGGCGAACAAGTTCGTGCTACTATCTCGGCAATGGATATTGATTCTCTACGAGCGGATCACCGCGAAGTTTACAACGCCGTGGTTAGCTCCGCCGTGGCATCCGAGCGCGGCCGTGTTACGCGGTTGCTGGCTGCCGGTAAGAAACATAACGCCATGGGCATGGCGATCAAAAAGATTGACGACGGCGCCGCGGCGGACAGCGAGGCGCTGTTTGATTTCGCTATCGCAGGCGAAAGCCTTGCGGCCGCCGACGAGCGAAGCAAGGCGGCCCCACTCGTGGGCAACCTTGCCCCGTCAACGGCCATCGATGACAACGCGGGCCCGATGGCCGTCATGGCAGCCGTGCTTGAAAATGCGGGGATCCAATAATGGCAATGGAGCGCTACGAGGTCGACCGCGGCCAATATCTCAAACACGGTAAAGAGTTTGAGGCGGGCGTGCTCCTGTCGTTGGGCGTGCACGAATACCCGGAGGGGCTCGTACTAGGTCGCATCACTGCAACCGGCCAATGGGCGCCATATGTGCTTGGCGCGACGAACGGGACGCAGAAACCGTCCGGCGTCCTGAACCAGGCGGTCTCGTCCGGTGCGATCGGAACGTTCTCGGTCGGTGTCCTGATTGTCGGGGATGTCCGCGATGACAAGACTCTCGTGTGGTCAGGCGGGACCCCTGTCCCGATGTCGCCGGTGGAGCGCGACGCACTTCGGGCCGCGGGTGTAGTGGCGATCAAAATCTCGGACAACGGCGAATTCGACAACTAGGATTATTAGGATTACATGGCACAACCATCAAATTTTCGTATCGGCTGGATGCAGAAGTTCGAGAAAACTCGGTCCGCAACGGCATGGTTTTCTTCACATTTCAAATCTTCGCCGGGTAGTCGCTCTAACGGGGAAAAGGTTGAAGTTGAGATCCGCAGGGAGAGCCGTCGGATGGCGGCCGTGTCCTCAGGGGCAGGTGTTACCAATTGGCGCGAAAGCAAAAAATCTACGCTAAAGAGTTACACGCCTCCCAACTATAGCGAGGGCACTATCATCAACGTCCAGGAGGACTTGCGTCCCCGGCCGTTCGGGGACAATCCCTATGATGCGTCCTACATTAGCTATGCTTCGGATCTTGTAGAGAACATTGTCACAGAGATGGCATCGATCGAAACGTCGATCGCTGAGGCGCTGGAGTACCAGTCTGCACAGATCTTCCAGTTTGGAAAGCTGGACCTAAAAGACATCAACGGCGTGTCGACGTTTCAGATCGACTACCTGCCAAATCCGGCGCATTATTTTACAGCCGTGTCGGCGTGGAGTGATCCATCGACTTCGATCGTGGACAATCTGAGGGCGGCTTGCGGGCTGATTGTTGACGCGAACTCGATGCCGTCGATCGCTATGTGTGGAGAGAATGCTTTCCAGCACATTCTTCGCAACACGGAGATCCAAAAACAGGGAGACATTCGGCGATTCGAGACCGTCGCATTGGCGCCGCAAGCCCTGAATACTAAGACGGGCGCCCGTGTAGCGGGTCGTTTGATGATCGGTAGCCATGAGCTAACGCTCATGACTTACAACGGTCATTACAAGGATCCCGTCACCGGGGCGATAAGCAAGTACATGGATCCTGATCTGGTAACCGTCATGGATCCAGATGCACGACGCGACCGCGTTAGTTGCATCAAGCCCCCTCCCATTCAGCCGGATCCTAGGGTTTCCCATTTGATGCCTGGCCGCATTTCGACCAGTGAATATGACCTTATGCCGAATATTTACGTGTCGGCGAACAACCGGGAGATCAGGGCAGAGCTTTACACTAACATGCTTATGGTCCCCATTGACCTTGACGCCCACGTCACGATCAAGACTACGGTCTAAGCCATGGTGAAGAAGAAAAAAGACGCAGCACCTACGATCGAGAAGCCTACCAAGCTTGTCGTCAAGATCCCCCTGTGCGTGGGTAGTACTGTTTTCTCCGCCGGCGAAACCGTCCTAGACAAATGGTTTGCGGACCCAGAGAAAACGATCAAGTCGTTGCTACAAAGCGGATTGATCGGCTTTGTAGATGTCGATTAGCGACCTAGCGCGGCGAGATTTTGCCGCGCTAATGTTGTCCGATGTCGACGCGTGGGCAACCGCTAGCACGATCACAGATCTAGCGGGCGTGACGAGCCCGCTAGTCGGTGTTCCCAACGAGATTCACGGAAACATCGACGCGGATCTAGATGTCAGGGTCTCCGGTGCGTCGGCGACATTCGCGTGCGAGCTGTCTGCTCTTCCGGCCGGCGACCGCCCTCGTAACGTGTCTGACTACAATCTTCGGCCATGGGTGATCACTACCGCGATGACGCCTACTTCTCCGATCCGAAAGTATAAAATTGTGGAAGCCCACGCCGACGAAGTGGCTGGATCCATGTTGTTCCACATGGTCCCCTACGCAACGTTATAGCCCCCCATGCCCACGCCCGCCACGCCGCTGATCACCGAGCTGATCGACAAGACGGACAACCTCACGGTGCTGAGAGACCGCTTGGCCGAGGTGCTGATTGTCGAGCTCGCAAATCAGCGGGCGCTAGCAGTCGCGGCTTCGCGTGACCCGGCACCATGGGATCTGAGGATATTCACCGAGGCCCGTAGGCCGTGGGAGGAATGGCACGCGGAGCAACCACCGCATGTCCCGATCGTCAATCTGTCGATCATGTCCTCTGACATCGATGAGCGGCGGAGCGCGTCGTCGATCGATACGGTACACGCCGGGAAAATAGCGATCGACGGTTACGCGGCCGGCGTGCCCTTCGAGGGCCCGGGCGGTTCGACTCACACGCCTGGAGGACTTGCAGGCGCCCTGGCGAGGGATCGAGCAGCAACGCTTGTACGCAACATCCTGACGGCCGGCGCTAACTCGGAGTTGCAACTAAACGGAGAAAAAATTTTGTGGGGAGGCGTTATCCTGTCTGGCTACAAAACATTCTCGGCAGATGAGGCACACTTGCCAGCGCCTACAGTTTCAGGGTTTCAGTTTATCGCAGATCTGGTGTACAATGAGACATCGAGCGAAGAGATCGGCGTGCCGCTGAACTATATCGCTATAGACCTTCGCAGAGCGCCGCTGACTGGCGAGTTGCATATGGAAGTCGACTTTGATTACGCTGGACCCTAGATCACCATGGTAGCATTATCACCCACAAGAGTTGCGAGCGCGACTGCAATCGAGCACGTTTATCAGGATTTTAGCGGCGGGTCGGTAAAGGGGCTGCCGCAAATGATCGGCGTGCTTGCGCAGGGGAACGAGGCAAGCACCTACGGGTCCGAGCCGTTTCGTGTGCTTGGCGGAGCGAGCGAGGTGGGCACAAAATATGGATTTGGATCCCCCGCACATCTTGCGATGCTAATGCTCCAGCCCGCGGCGGGCCAAGGTGTAGGATCGATCCCTATCTACATCCTTCCGCTCGCATCCGGCACAACGGCGGCGGCCTCAACTGTCACCCCTAGCGGCACGATCACGAAACCTGGAACCTATCATGTAGTGGCTGCCGGGCAACGAACACCTTCGTTCGTTGTACCCGCCGCCGCCACGATCGCGGATCGTTGCACCGCAGTCGCCGGCGCCATAGCGGCCGCAATCTCTGTACCTGTTACGGCGACAGATGACACCACAGACGTGGGCGTTACGTGCAAGTGGCTGGGCGAGACGGGCAACGATATCACGATCGAGATTGTTGGACCGAGTGACACGGGCGCGATCTGGGGCATTGCTCCGATGGCGAGCGGCGCTGCGAATCCTGTCGTTGCATCGGCATTGTTGGCCGCGGATTCGCTCCCTATCACCTATCTCGTCAACTGCCTGAACATCACAGACACTGCGGCGCTGGATGCTATTTCGGCCGCAAATGAATCACGATGGGCCCCGCTGGCGCATCGTCATTTTGTGTCGATCGTGGGAGATGTGCGTGACGACAAGGCGGCTCTGATCGCCTTCGGCACCTCGCGGCGAACGGATCGGACGACTTCGGTGCATTCCGTTCCAGGCACTCTAGATCTACCGCTCATGGTCGCGGCGCGTAGTGTAGCGATGCGATCTGTGACATCGCAGGAAAGCTCAGCCCTTGACGCGATCCGTATGAGCATCGCCCCGATCCGCCCCGGGCCGCTGTCTGCCCAGTACAACGACGACGACCGGGAAGCGCTAGTAACGGCCGGGATCAGTACCACGGAGTTCCGCGGCGGGGTCGTTACCCTAAGCGAGGGGATCATGCTGTACCACCCCGAGAACGATGCAACGCCGGCATATCGTCACATTTCTGTGATCGTAAGATTGCAGGAGATCGGATACAACCTGGCACTGATTTTTGATTCGGAGGGGTGGTCGCAAGCCGTACTGGTCAAAGATAAACGGCTGACGACGAACCCCAAAGCCAGATCTGCCGATGATGCTAAAGCGGCGATCTACGGGCTTTGGGATGCGCTTGAGCGCCGGGCCGTCATTGTGGACGCAGAGTTTACGAAGGCCGGCACCACGGTTAGGATATCCCCCACAGATTCGGATCGGCTAGATATCGACATCCCGGATTTCCTGTCCGGGAACACGTTCAAAAAATCGATCACGCATCGATTTGGATTTTACTTCGGAGGGTAATCATGGCAATTGGCGGAGCACCAAAACTAGTAAACATCGACGGTCGCGCCTTTAGGTGCACCGGCGGATCTGATTTTAAACGAACCCAGGGCGGATTCAAAAAGGAGCACTCCCCGAATGGTGACGGCTTGACCGTCACCACTAAGCTGGTGCCAGTCGAGTGGAAGTTTGAGGGGATCGAGCTGATCATCGATGGCGAGAACGGCGACAAGGAGTTCCTTGATCAGGTTCGCGATTCGCCGCGGGACGTTCCGATCAATGTCCTTATGCCAGATGATACACTATCGATCGCCACCGGCACGATTGTTGGGGACTTTTCAGATTCTTCGCAGTCGTCATCGGCGGCGGTTACATTTTCCGGCGGCGGAAAGTATACGACATGATCAAGCTTGAGAAAAAATACATCGTGGACGATGCCACCGCGCAAGCTGACGTGGCTCGTTTTGCCGCGGCATTATATCTGGAGTCGTATGTCGAGGACGAGTTTGATCGGGTAGTCGAACTTGTACGCCGCGGATTTTTCAAGATCGACGAATCCGGGGCCGGAACATATCGGATGCGATCTGCGGTGCCGGATACTGTGCCACAGGAGTTGTTGATTCACGAGCCGGATGGCAACTCGGTACTCTTGATCGGGACAGGCGGGGCGGGGTCCACTCTCGCCTATATGGCAACGATCACGAAAGTTGCCCTTCCGCTGGTCCATCGTTTCAAGGCGGTCGACATTAAAGCCCTCTTGCAGATCGCCACATTCATTGTGGGGGGATAGCGGCCCGTGACGTTTGGATATCGGGCAAGCCTGGACGATTGCCCGATGTCGCGGGCAAGAGTACTCACACGCTCACGAACGTCCACGCATACATGATGCGGTGCGCCGCGGGTCATTATGGATCCATGTCCGAAGTGAAGTGTATGCCATATAGCGAACTGTGCTTCTGGTATGACGGGGTTCCACGATGTCAGCAGGAGTAGACTACAGAATCAAGATACGCATCGGGGCAGAGGATAAATTCTCTCGCCCTGTCGATGCTATGTCGCGCAAGGCGGCCGCATTTGCCCGCGAGACGGAACGCCGATTCAAGGCCGCCGGCGCACAAATGAAAGCCTTCGGAGCCCGGGCCGCGGGCGGTGCGAATCGTTTGGTCGGCATGGGAGTGGCCGCTGGTGTGGCTGTCGCCGCCATTGGGATCAAGGGCGCGATCGAAGACGGGTCACGCCTAGAGGCGGTGCTTGTCTCGGCTGGACAGAAATTCTCCGACGTTGCCGCCAAGGGTACGAAGGAGTTCGAGGGCATGCAGAGCGCGGTGCGTGCCCTTGGCCGTGATACAGAATTCACAGCGAATCAGGGCGCTGCCGGCGTTCAATTTATGGCAAAGGCGGGCGCCGATTTTGCGACAGCGACGGGCTCTCTCGGGACGATGGCAAACTTCGCTAGCTCGCAGATGGACGAGCTAGGCGAGGCGATGGAGCTTGGCCGCGCGATGGACATATCATCGGATGCGATGGATATTTTCCGAGAGGGGCTTACCCTCACGGGGGATAAGATCGAAGATTATACTCTGATCAATGACAAGATGGCGAAGGCTGCACAGCTTGCCAATGAGAGTGTTGAGGAGATATTCGAGGCCGCTCAAATGGGGGCGAGTGGCTTTATCGCGTTCGGTCAAAACGCTGACATGTTTCTTGCCGCGACCGACACGCTAAGCGCGGCCGGGACAAAAGGTGGCAAGGCGGGAACGGACCTCCAGCGCATCATGGTGCGCCTAGGAGCATCCTCAGGCCCGGCCGCGGAAGCATTGGCGAAAATAAAATTCGATCCTTTCCATGAGGTGGATGGCAAAAAAGTATTCAAAACTTTTGACATTATGATCGATGAGTTCGCGGCCCGAACTGCGGACATGACCAAGGACGAACGCACGGCATTCCTTGCCCCGATTGTAGGCGCGCGAGGAATCGACACGATGGTAAAACTGCTCAACAAGGGCGGTCAAGCGTTACGTGATTACGAGGCCGAGATTTCTCATGCAGAGGGGACTACGGAGCGCGCCGCCGCGGCGAACCGGGACACCACGGCCGGCCGGATCAAGCGCATGAACAGCGCGATCCAGGACTACAAGCTTGACGTTTTCGATCGGATTCAGCCCACACTGGATCGCGCGATGGTGACGTTCATGAAGTTCGCTGGGGCGCACAAAAACGCGTTCGTGGACAGCTTCGAGAAGTCCTTCAAATTCATTGTGGACAATGCTGGAGCGATTGCAGATTTCGCGAAGATTGTCGTAAAAACTACGGCGCTGATCTGGCTTGCAGACAAGGCGGTCCGGGCCGTAAAAACCGCGCAAGTATTATGGACCGCGGCTGTCTGGCTCGGGCAGAAAGCGATGCTGGCACGCAACACGCAACTACTTGCAGGGAAAAAAGGGGTCGCAGGATTTGCCACTGCGGCGCTTGAGGGGATCGGCCCGATGGGTAAGTTCGGGGGCGTCGTCAGCAAGCTTGGCGCGGCCGGTCTCGTAGTGGGCGCGGCAATGGCCGGATGGGCGTTCGGGAAATGGATCGATGAGGTCACGGGTGCAAGTACGGCGGTCAGTAAGTGGCTTGAAAAGTTGACCGGAGCCGGCGACGAGCTGGAGCGGATCGACAGGCTTACCGATCGCGGAGGCGTGAACGAGAAGACCGCGACAAGCACACAAGGGATGCTTGCGAATGCGGAGGAGAATCTTGCGGCGGCCAAAAAAGCGGCCCCGAGTGACGATTTTCTATCCAAGTTTTTCAGATCTGGATTATTGTTCAAATCGCATGACGATGAGGCAAGGGCAGCCGTTACGCGAGGTGAAAGCGAGGTGCGCAGGCTCAGAGAAAAAGTCCGCGCGATGGAAGATCCGATCTATGCGCAAGCGTTTGAAAATGTCCATGGTCGGCGTGCTGGCAGCGGTAAGGGAAAGGATTTCACTTTTGACGACGCGCGTGATGCATGGCTCGACGGGGGACCGGTGGACTCTGGCGCTGGAGGTGGTTCGGGTCGTGGCTCTGCTGATTTTATTGGCGGCGGAGTCGACACGAAAGACATGATCACCGTGCTCAAACAGATCCGGGATCGTGTAGGAATGGACGACGCTGCGAGCCCCGGTAATGCACTATCCCCGCAGAACAAGATTTATGCGGGGCTCGCCCCAGCACAGACAGGGGGGCTCTAGTATGGCCACAGCGCAGTCACGACTACGGGCCGCAAAATACGAGGCGCCGAACGGTGATTCGATGGCGTTTTCATTTCGTGATTTGTCCAAGACGATCCCGAAGAAGACGCATGCACACGAGACGCGATCGGTGCAAGGTACCTACTACGAGGATCACGGGATCCGGGGGAGACAGTATCCTGTGCGTGCCATCATCTCGGGCGTCGACCACGACATACTAGCGGATCGCTTTGAGAATTTGCTCGTGCAATCCGGTCGCGGCGTCCTGACGCATCCGGTATATGGTGATCGCAAAGTTGTGATCACGGGGGCGATCGAGCGTAGCGATCCATTGGCGACAGCGGGAGGGCTCACCACGTTCGACATTTTGTTCTCTGAGTCCACGCTAGCTGGTTTTGCGATTGACACCGATCCCACGCTAGCCAGCATTGATGTTGCAATTGCATCACTGGCCTTGCCCCGTGGGTTCGAGCGATCGATCCGCCTGACGGCGCCCGCGAGCAAGGCCAGTTTTTTGCAAACGATGCGCGGCCTGGCAGCCGGCGCAAAAAAAGCGATCCGCAGGGCCGCCGATGGTAGCCAGGCGCTGACATCCAAGATGACCGCGATCGATAGATCGTTGCAGGCCGCGTTAACAACCGGCGTCGGTACACCGCTTTTGATCGCGGTCCAGATGAAAACCCTGATCGGTGCGCCCGCCCGCTCGCTTGCGTTGCTCTCGGACCGCCTTGCCGCCTACGGGGATCTAGCTGCCAGCATTTTCGCTGGCGAGGGATCTGGCAGCGGAGGCGGAACCGGATCCAGTGCCATCGGGCCGGGGATCGTAGCGCCTTCGGCCATGGGTTTCGGCATCGGGGAATCGATCGCCAATGCGTTCCACGCCAATCGAATGGTCGCAGAGTCGGCTATCTATGCGATGTCTTCCAGCGTCGCCGCCGAAACGTACTCGACCCGATCGCAGGCGTTCGCCGCGGTCGAACAGCTTGCCGCCACCGTGGCAGATTTTCGCGATTGGAGCGATGCCAACTGGCAGGCATTGGCCGCCGCGGAACAACTCGACACCGCCGGCGCGGGGGTATACGACGACGGCGAAAGTCTGCAAGCGCTCCTGTCGCTCGCAGGCCAATCCGCCGCGCTAGTTTTTGGCGGCGACTATGATGCGACCCTCTCACGCAGACTATTGCGCCCGCGCAATATCATTGATCTGTGCATCGATCTGAATGGCGACCTGTCCGGCCTCGATGATTTCATCGCGCTCAACCAGTTCCGGGGCCGTGAGATTGTCGCGGGATTGCCCGCCGGTCGTTCCGTGTCGTGGGTGCGACGTGGGTAGTTATCGCGTCGCCCCCACGGACACCTACGCGACGATTAGCATCCGTCACTACGGGCACGAAGGCGCGGCCGCGAAACTTCGCGCCGCAAACATCGGCGCCGTGGAGCCGTTGATCCCGGGGACCACGATCCAAGTCCCGATCGACCCGTCGATCCATTCGCGCGAGCCGATCACCGGGCCAGAGAGCGATCGCCTCGAGGTAGAGATCGGGGGCGTGCCATTCACTGGATGGCAGTCGATCAACATCAACTTAGGTCTTGACTCTGCCGCGTCGATCGGTATTATTGCCCCGCTTGTTGTTGGGCACATAACACCGCTTACCTACCCCCCTTTGAGGGTCACGCTTGGGGGGGTAGGTTTTTTTGCGGGGACTGCTGTAGGGATCAACCCAACTGGATCCTTGACGGGCCCGTCGTTGCTGTCGATTGCTGGCTACTCGACTTGCGGCCGGCTGCAAAATGTCACGGCCCCGGCGGGGGCTTATCCGCTATCGTTCCGGCGCGAGAGCCTCGAACAAATTGCGATCCGTTTATGCGCTCCGTTCGGGTTCGGGGTCGTCAATCGTAGTGCCGACTCAGAGCCGTTCGAGGGCCGCCAAACGTTTGCACCTGGCACGCAGATCCTAACATTTTTATCCGATCTGGCGCGCAAGCGAGGCGTCCTACTTTCCTCGACGGCGGCGGGGGATTTGCTGATATCAGATCCGCCGCAGATGTCGGCACCGGTGGCATCTCTGGGCGAGGACAGCTTGCCTATGATCGCATGCAACCTTGAGGCGGACGGAGAAAACTATTTCTCCGAGATCACATGCGTCCAGAGGGCGGGCCGCCGGACACCGGGTGGAGGCCATACCGTTGTCAATCCACGACTCGATACCATGCGCCCCTATGCGCGCATGTTTGACGACGTGGCCCCTGGTAGCGCCGCAGAGGTGGCACGACTTACGGCGGGCCGGATGCTTGCCGACGCGGTTGCAGTCACCGTGGGAGTCCAGGGATGGCGGCACGCGGGCGGTAGAGTGTGGGCGCCCGGCGACACGGTGCGGGTGCATTGTCCTTCGCAGATGATCGAAAAACCATATGATTTCATCTGTCGCCGTGTATCGCTGTCGCAGACAGAGTCGGAGACGGCGGCGGAGCTGAGTCTTGTTCTTCCGGGGTCATTTAGTGGCGAGCTACCAACTGTGCTACCGTGGGATCTGTGATCGGTATTATTGACAGCAATGGCGCCGCAAGGATCGGCGGAGGATATAACGTCGACGCGAATGGATCCGCGGCCCCCGGCGATTACTCGCGGGCGATTGAAGGCGATCGCGCGGTGGTGATCCCTGTGAGCGAGTCCGGAGACCATGTGGTGGTTTGCTGGCTTGAGGATCCGCCCGACGATCTCGCGCCCGGCGAACGCCGGCTGGTAGGTCGTTCGCCCACAGGGCAGATCATGGCGTCGCTCACTCTCGCGGGTGATGGCTCGATCAGGATCGACGGAGATTTTGCGATCAGTGGGAGCCTCATGCTAGGCCTACTCGACTTGGGCAAACACGTGCACGAGACGCCCCAGGGGCCCAGCGGGCCGCCCAAGAATCTAGTCCCCCCGGTGCTGCCATAATGGCCACGGGACACGCAGTCGACGCGAGCACGCTCGCGCTCTGGCGGCTGGATGATCAGTACGGCGCTGACTATTCCGCGGCGATCGATGAGACCGGGAACTATCCAGCGGCGCAAGCGGATGCTTCGCGCCGGCCGTCGATCCAAGGAGGGCCCAATGGGCAAGGCGAATACGCCCGCTGGTTTCGTGGCGGCGGGGATTCTCATTTAGAATTTACGCCTGACGCCGCGATGGTTTCCGATCTCAAATCGGATTGGACTTGGCAAGGCAAAGTCTATCTGGAGCGCCTAGGGCTTGAGCATGGGTTTTTCACAATTGGGAAACCGGGCGAGTCGGAAGCGAACAATTATCTCTCACATATCCACGTCACATCAGCCGATGCGATCTACATTTTGTGGGAGTATGACTCCGGGCAAAATGTAATCATCGAAACCCCGCCGGGGATCATGCCCGTTCGGACATGGGTGGACGTGGCCGTTACGGTATCTGTATCGGGAGGCGTAAGAACGACGAGGCTATACGTCAACGGGATGATTTTTCAGACGGGATCCGGCCCCAACGCGACAGGAGGGGAAGCGTCGGAGGGTACCATCGGGATTGATGTCGATGGCACAAATCAGATGCACGGTATGATGCTCTACGCTAGGATCACGCGTGGGGTTTTGTCCGATGCGCAAATCCTCGTAGACGCGGGTCGATCGATCCTTGAAACGACGCCGGACACTCTTGTGCATTGGCGATTTCAGGAGCGGCCCGAGCTGCTCGACATCGGTCCAAACGGATGGCACGGACATCCGTCGCCCATGGGTGATACTCCCATGCGACAGGCGCCCGCGCTGATTGAAGATAACGGTATTGCGCGGGCTAGCGATCTGGCGGGCGAAGCGTTTGGCGTGTACGGGCGAGAAGAAATCCGCCTTGCCCTGATTGCACCATGGTCGCTCTCGCTTTGGACTCGCGGCAATGCAACGGGCGTTGTGCGGACCCTCATGATCTGGGCGGGGGCCGGTGAATCGGAGTCATCGAACTTTTTGACACGATTGCGGATCGAGCCTAGCGCCGGCCAGGACTACGAGTTCCGCCATTTTTCGGAACACGCCGCCGGTGAAAACGATTTGACGGCGGCGGCCGACGGAGCCCTGCGAGATTTCGGATCGCTCGCTACCAACATCCAGGCCCGACGCTATGTCGTTGTTACATTCGCCAGTTTAGGCGGCGGCAACCGGGTCATGCGGGTCTATGTCGACGGCGTAATCGCCGGGACATCGGCACCATTTACGGGCGCGACCGGTGGGCAAGATCCAACGTCAGTGAGCGACTACGGGATACAGTTTTTAGCCTTGTTGCACGGCGTCGCAGATGACGTGCTTTGGTCCGCCGGACCCCGATCCCCCGAAGACATTCTCGACTCCTACAACGAAGGGATCACGCCCGGGGTTTTCATTCCGCCGCCCGACGATATTCCGATCGCCATCGTTCCCGCCGGGGATCCGATCGTAGTCGCGGAACAGGGCCGTGGGTATGACGGCGATGCCCTGTTTTTGCCCACGGAGAACGGTGGGGACATGGTGTGGGAGGCCGGTGATCCCCATCGCACGGGAGGCCTAGGCAACGCGATCTACCTGTCGATGTTCTCGGGTCCATACTGGGCGGATGCGCTGGACAGCGACGACGATGATGCACATCGGCACACCGGCGCGACGGGGCGTGCCCTTGACAGCATGCCGATCACTAGCGCTGCCGTAGCCACCGTCGAAGCTTTCGTGATCGACGATACCGCATGGATGATCACCGCTGGTCTAGCGGATACGATCACGGCCATCGCTAGAATCACGGGCCCCATGTCGGTGTCAATCGCCGTCACCGTAGTAGCGGATGGTCGCAGCGATGGCTTCGAGTACTCGGCGACGTGGGGACAAAGGAAATAAAATGAGCCTGCCAACTCGTACAGTCGGAGAAATCCGAGAAGAAATCATCGCCAACATTGAGGCCCGGGTAGGGCAGTCCGTGCCAATTTTGCCAAAAGCATTCGCGCGGGTCCTTGCTGGGGCGCTGGCTGGTGTCGTTGTCCTGTGGGACAAGTATCTGATCTGGCTCCACTTGCAGCAATTTGCGGCGACCGCCGATGATCAGCCGGTCTACATTGGCGGCCGACAGATAATCCCATTGCAAGAGATCGGCAAAAGTCGGGGCACGGGAACCCCTGACGCGGCCACTACAGCTCAGCTCGATGTTACAGCGATCGCAGTAGGGGCCGGCCCCGAAATCTTGGCAGGGACCCAGTTGCTCGGTCGCACAAACGGCTACACGTATCTTGTCAATGTGGGGGTCCCTGTCCTTGCAGCGGGCGCCGTGCTCCTGTCGGTCACGGCGGTGGCGGACCCCGCCGGAGGATCAGGATCTGGCACCGCGGGGAACCTTGGCCCGGGCGCCCTGATCGATCTCGTGACCGGCGTGCCCCACATGCAAACGGAGGCGACGGTCGCTGCCCAAACGGTCACCGCCGCCGATGCTGAGGCGCCTGAGGACTATCGGCGGCGCGTCGTCGAACGGCACGCCAAGCGGTCTCGCGGCGGGGCGCCGGTCGATTATCGGGCATGGGCCACAGCGGTCGAAGGGATCACGCACGCCTACCCGTACACCGCCGGCCCCGGTCGCTCACGGGTGTATGTGGAGGCCACGCCGGCGTCCAGCGGATCACCTGACGGATTCCCCACGTCGGCTCAGATCGAAGCGGTCAAGGCGTCGATCCAGTTCGACGTAGATGGCATCGCCAATCGTCTTCCCATGGGAGCATTCATCGACGTGGAATCGATCACCCGGCGGGCGTACACGGTCACGGTGATCGGTTTGGCGAACCAAGCCGCCGAGATCAAGGCGGCGATGTTCGCCGGGCTTGCGGAGTATTTCGGATCGCGCGAGCCCTATATCGGAGGCCTGTCCACCACTACCCTGGATCGTGTGTTGCGTGACGAGGTAGGAGGCGTGGTTGCCCAGATCGCGGCGGCCAATGGGACTACGTACACGGGTGCGTTGGTACGGGCCCCCGCGGTGGAGACCGTTGATTTTGCGGGGCGGATTACCACCGGATCTAGCGACGCCACGGAGCTTGGCGGGATCATGACCGTAGGCGGCGCAACGATGCCGGTGGGAGGCGCCACTCGGATCACGGGGTTTCGGTTTGGCGGGGTCAACATCCCGATCGGCGCGACAGTTGTCGCCGCGACGCTGTCGCTCGAAGCGGCGGCGGTCGGTGACACCTACGGCGCATGGGAGATCTCGTGCGAGCCGGTCGCAAGCTCTGTCGCATTTTCAGGAGCGGCGGACGACATCACAGATAGAGCCAAGGGGACGGCGATCACCACATGGATCCCGCCGGCGTGGGCGGCGAACGAGGTCGCTGCGAGCCCGGACATCGCCGCGGCGGTCGATGAGGTCATAGGAGTGGACGGGTGGACGCCTGGGGCGCCTATCACGTTATTCATTTCCGGCATCGGGGATCGGTTGATCAAGGCCCAGGAGGACTCCGTAGGAGTATCTGCGCTCCTATCTGTCACCTACCGGACCGCTGACGGGCCTCTGTCGACGATTATCGTCGACACCCTGACACGTGGTCAGCGAGCTAGTCTCGCGGGAGTGGTGTACCTGTGAGCGCCTACCAGTCGCTAGTGGCCCTCCTGCCATCCGGGCAAGCGTGGGCTACCAGCGTCGAGCGCCGGTTGACACAATTTCTGCGGGGGCTTACCGACGATCTTACGGGATCGATCGATCGGGCGGACCTCGTCTATCTCGACACGTTGCCAGGATCCACCCGACAGCTCGCGGAGCTTGAGGCGCAATACGGGCTGGAGGCGGTCGACGGAATGACCGCCGCGGATCGGCAGCGTCGCATCGGCGGCGCCATGGCGGGCGGCGGCGACCATGGTCCAGACTCGGTCGCGGGCGAGCTCGTCTCAGCCGGCTTTGCCGTCACCGCTCATCCATGGTGGACCGAGACGGCGTGGGGCGAACCCCGAGCATTGGATCCCCGCGACTATTTTACAGCCGTATACGGCGGGCGTGCCATCGATGGACATCTGCTTGGCGCCGTTGTCCTGGAGTCTAAAAAATACGGTGAACCGGGCGCCGGTCACTCGGCAATGGCGGCCGACAATCCCGAGGCCGTAGCCGGGCATTACGGCGGATATGATATTAGCACCATCGTGTCATCGTACGAGGGCCCCGCAGAGTTGCACCCATTTTATGTGTATTTAGGAGGGGCCACATTCCCCGACCTGATCGACATACCGGCGGCCCGACGGCTTGAATTTGAATCCGATGTGCGGGCCGTTGTCCCGCAACATCTCATGATCGTTTTACGAGTAAGGTACATCTAGACATGGCATACAACCCCGCAGCCTCGCATCCTACTAAGACTATAGCCCCTTCGGCCGATTATCCTTACGGGTCAGCACAGGATGAGACACTGCCCTACGATGGTACGGGATACCCGTGGCAAGCTCCTGTGATCGACGATTATATGGGATTCTTCCAGGGGCTCCTTGTCCGGGCCGGGATTACGCCTTCGGGGGCGCCCGACACCGTGCTCGTGTCGGATTACCTCTCGGCATTATCAGCGATTGCCGGAGATCGATTGCCGTTCACGACGGCGATCCTTTCCGCGTCATTGCCCGGCGTCGTGGTTGTCGCAACCGACGGATGGGCGTCGCAGGCCGACGCGGGCGGTGGTCGGTGGTACGCGACAGGCGTCACATCGCCGGGCGATGCAGGCACCGGCCCGAGCCCCGCCGGGATGATCTATGACCTGGACGGGCGCGAGTTTGCGATGCTCTCCGAATCGATCAGCCCGCGCCAATACGGAGCGACGGGCGACGGTGTGACGGACGACACGGCGGCACTGATCGCCTGTCTCGCTTATGCGGCCTCTGACATCGTCGGCACAGTACGCATGGGCGAGGGCAGATATGTGGCGATGGAAGCACTCACGCTGCCCACGATGGTACAAATCGACGGCCGATCTGCCATCGTCGATTTCTCTGGAGCCCCGCTCCCAGCGGTGGCTCTCGGGTGCGTCGTGTGCCACGGCGTCGCCACGGCGATCGCCCCGGCGATCTCGTCTGTGGCGAAGGGGGCGATCGCCGTCACATTCGCCGGGGCCCATGGGCTTGCGGAGGGGGACCAGATCTACTTGATCGACTCGGCGAATGGATCGTTTTCCCCGGCGCAAGACTGGTACCGCGCGGGGGAAACAAATGTCGTGGCCTCCGTCCCGTCAGCGACGACGATCACGATGCGCGAACCTACATCGTTTGCATATCCGGGGGCCACGGCGGCCGCCGCAAGTGTGTCGCAGGTGCGATGCGAGGTCTCCGGCCTTGAGATCATCTCTCGCCCCGGCGCGCTGGCAGCACTATCCATCAGCCACGCCGCGGCCCCTCATGTCGTAGATGTGCGCACGCAATCCGGCGGCATTCGGATCGCCAATGCCGTGCGAGCCGTAGTTCGATCTTGCGACGCATATGCAGATCCGGGAGGCAGCGACCGCGGGATCCAGATCCTGAATTGCACCGCTCCGCTGATCGAGTATTGCCACGGCCATTCATCGCTGAACGGCCTTGAAGTTGGGGGCGCGGATGTACCATGGGCGATACCCACAACGGCCGCAGTCGTGATGTCCGGCGCCTACGGCCGCCCGAGTGTGGGCAGTTCGATCCCCGGGCTACGCGTCATGGGTAATTGCATAGGCACGGAAGTCCTCAGTGCTCACGCGCAAGGGGTGTCGGTGGGCGGGTATGCGACTAGCGTCACCCGGTGCCACCTGTCCGGAGGTGGCACCGGCCCGGCGATCCAGGTCGCTGAGACGGTGGGCAACGACCATGCGATCATCGACTGCACAATGAAAGCCCTATCCGCGATGGTAGGGGTGGGCGTAATCGACATGGCGGACACCGATCAAGCATCGCCGGGATCAGGGTCCATCCGCGTGTCGGGCGGGTCGATTGAAATGAACGGATTCGCCGGCCTGGCTGCCAGATTTATGGCCACCACTGGCGGTGCAGGAGCGGATCTGTCGATCGCAGATCTGTCGACGGACGGCGACATACTGATCGACCAAAACGCCGCCGGCGAAGTGTGGGGGATCGTGTCGATCCAGAGCTCGCACTTCGACTTGGCGGGGCTCTTCGTTCGCGCCGCCGAATCTCTTGTGATCTCGGACGATTGCACATTCCGCGACTCTCCTGGACACGCGATCGAAGTCCTCACCCCCGGCTCCGGCGTGCCATTCGCCGAGTTTTCGGTGGTCATATCCGACACAGAGATCAAGAATCCGAACCAGGCCGGAGTTTGGATCAACATGCCGCATGGGGGATCCTCGACGCGATTATTCGTGTCGGGATGCAATGTAAAAAATTGCAACGACGGTGGCAGCGGCCTGGCCATGATGTCGAGTCTAGCGATCCAGGATGTGGATCGTGTCGTGATATCCGGGAGCGTCGTGGGCGACACTCGGGCCGTCCCCAAGCAAATCAACAGTTACGCGATCCAGGCATGCGGCCGCGTGACGATCCAGGGAATGACGGTCGAACAGGGCGGTTCGGATCTTGAGCCGTACTTGATTGCCATCGCAAACCTGAAGCAAATCGGATCATCCTCAGACAGTTCCGCAAATGCGGTCACATCATGCAATCAGGGTGTCGCCGGGGCGGATCCGGATGATGCCCCCGTAGGATCCCGCGGGCTTGTGTCTGGCGACGGTATCACATGCATATCGGATCCCAACGGAACTGGTATCATGTCATTCTCGGACGGCGGGTCGAGTGGATCGATGGAGTTCAACCACTTGACGGGACAGGGGCACCTTAAAACATCCGGGGTGGATATCGTCTGGGAGCCTGGGGCGCTACGGCCCGCAGGCGCGGGCGGGCTGTCGCTTGGGACGGATGCCATTCCGTGGGGGGCCTGCCAGATCCAAGACGTTCACGTCGGCGCCATCACGGCGGACAAGGGCACGGCCGTTGTCCCGGGAGATATATTCTTGGACCCGCGTTGGGGCGTGGGGCGGAGTGTCACCGTGAGAGGGACTCGCACAGCAGGGGTGATCACGATCACCGCCGGCACGTCAGCGATACTCGCTAATCCCGCGACCATTCTCATCTACCCTGACGGGCCCTGGCCCCTTGGCGCCCCGGCCGTGAGCGTGTCCAGATTGCAGCTAGGCAAGGTTTTCGAGGTGTTCGCCTCAGACGACACCGCGCTAAACGTAGCCTACGATGGAACCCCATCGGCCGGCCAAACGTACGGTTTTTCATACATTGCGATCGGTGTATAATGCGATCTCTATGATCAAAGAAATTGCTTTGTTCGCCACCGTCGCTGCCCCCATGGGAGCCGCGGCACTGGCTGATTTGCCGATCGACACCGTTGGATCTACGGGGGCGATCGGCGTCTTGCTCTGGCTGGTGTCTACCGCCCGCGGCGCGCTCACGGATTACCGCGACGACGTCTCATCCCGCAAGCTTGCGCGAGTGGAACGCGTCACCGCAGAGGCACTCGCACGTAATGAAGAGAAGGAGCATCGGGCCGCAGAGCGTAAGCACTGGCTGATCATCGAGGAACGAATCTCCGCTCGCAAGGCAGAGTGATGTGACGCAACGGGACAAGCGAGGGATCTGCTCCGACCTCCAGTAATCCGTAAGAGTTTTCAATCAGATCTATCGCCATACGGCGGCGATAGATCGCCCGCTCGAGGAGCGCCATCCGACGACCCGCCGATTTTCCGCGTCGGTACAGTCTACGGATCTTACGGCGCAAGTACCTCACGCCGCGCCGCAAGATCACGATCGCCGCACGACGTGCCATCATCATGAGCGCATTCGCAAAATAACCGCCTAGGATTTTAGCGATCATAGGCTCCCAGCGGCGTGCCACCATTCACGGAAAATCCGTAGTCCATGTCAATCATAAGTTCGAGCGCCACCGGCTCGACTACCATATTAAAGAACGACGGCCCCGGGTCGTGAGGCTTGCGCGTCCATGCCGAATGGCATGTCACCGATGCCACTAGATGCCCATGAGACATCGCATCGCGTATCGTCCCCCTCAGGGCTTGCTGGGCCATGCTCACGTCGTATTCGTCGCCCACTGTCAAACTGTTCTCATCCCACGCAAATCCGATCGTATGACGATTGGATCCGTTGCCGTGTTTCGCCCAGAGCTCGTAGGGGAGATTCTGGAACAGAACGCCAAGTGTAGGATTATAGATCACGTGATACGGTGTCCGGCGGTACCGGGCCGCGGTTGCCAGGATGAGCGCGTCTCGATGAGTGCCCCCGCGCTTGCAGGCTCGACGGTAGACCGAGCGAGACGGGCCGAAGCCGCCGCTCACGGCCGTATGGTGCACGCAGATGCCTGTGACTGTGCGCGAGCGGCCCTTGTACCATTTGTTTGGACGGCCCTTGAGGGGGCCGGTATCAATGACTTGGAGTTTCATTTCTTCCTCGGATGCGGACCCCAGTAGGGCCACGGCCCGCCATGGGTCGCGGCCTCTGATACCCATGACGGTTCATCATCATTGTCGATCAGATCCATAGGGTCGATCTGATCGCGGGTCAAATCTAGTATGCCGATCGTCGGTATACTCACGACAAAAAAATCGTCATCCATAGAGACTATTTCGCCGATCATCGTCGGCGATGAGAGTACGAGGACGGTGTCGCCGGGGTTCACACCCCCTAAGCCCCGCCGCGGTCAAACCGGGCGGGGCGGGGGTCGATTACGACGGCGCCCTAGAACGGTATTTCATCATCTGGCCCCGGGCTTTGCACGACATACCCGGCGCGGTCAAGGGCGGCCTGATCCATACCCATGCCAAGGAGGGCATCCTTGCTGTAGATTTTTCCATCGGGGCCAATGAGCTTCACCGACCCGCCGTCGGTCGGCCCCGCCGCCGGAGCCCCAGGGGGTCTGACCGCTCCGAAGTCCTTGACCGCCGGGGGGCGATTAGGTTTGGCCGCGGCTGCGGCTCCTTCGCTGGCTCCCTCCAACTCTGAAAGCTCATCGGCCGCGTCTACGCGATTTACGACCGCGATCCGCTTGCCCTCGTCCAAGTATTGGACCGTCTTCGGCGAGACGAAGATCCCCGGAGTGTCCTGTGATCCGTTGTGCTTGAGTTCAAGCACAATCCTGACGTAGTCCCCCCGGAAAATCTTTTCGCCGGGTACCCAATCCTGGCTATTCTGATCCAGGATTTTTGGGTGCCACGGCATCGGGCTGGAGCACTCAATGATCCAATGGCCTGGCCAGCCCTCATTGTCGCAAAATGCCACGTCTTTTGTGTTTACTTCTTGGCTATCTCCGTCCTTTATCTTGTACGATATTTTCCTGCGAGAGGTCAGTGGGATGCCGCAAGCCTCATGCGCAAACTCTTTGATTTTTTTCAAGACCCCATCGATTTTGGGATCATCCTTCGGAATCGCTAGGGCGATGAATACCGAAGTTTTCCGCGTGACCCCATCGTCCTTAAACATGGGGTTACCTTTCTTGTCGCTTCGATCATAGCGACCGGTAACGTCCCCGCCGACGACTCTCCCGCGGGGCGTGAGGACTAACATTGTCTCTTCATTTTTGCTCATTTTCTAGCCTTTCTATTTCTTTTCCATGTCCAGCGCCGTCCGTCATTAGCGCCCTCGAAGGTTTGTTGCGCGCACTCATGGCGTCCACTAACCTCTCTGAAACACCCGCAGCGATAGCCTGTGTTGGCGTTATTGGCACAATAGGCTTCGCTATGTCAACCCCGCATGCGAGATTGACAGTCTCGACTGCGGTCGTACTATCACGCCAAGCGAGTGCACCGCGTCGTCCTATCTTGTAATAGCATCCATCGGCCGGCGTGCCATTATCGATCATCGCCATCGCTTGCTCTTCGAGCGCCGTGAGTCGCCACGACGTGATTTTTTTCGCCTCTCTCATCCGATCAATCTCGTTCGCTAGATCGATCTCGACGCCGTCCGCAATCTCGATCATGGCGTAATCCGCCGCAATCAAGGAGACCTCTCGCGCGGCCGGGCAACCCGCGAGCGCGGGGCAGTATCGACAGTGCGCCCCGGACCGCAACCCCGTGGCACCCGATTGGATCTCCGTGAAGACCTCACGGACCTCACGGTTCGATTCACTTATCGCGGCGGCGTCAAGGCGCCACTCGGACACGGAAGGGGAGCCGTGGCTTACGAGTGGCTGCACGATCACCAGCGTGGCCGTGGAAACGCCGAACACTCCTGACAGGATCCACAGATACACCCGAAGTTGAGCGTTGCCCACGACGTCGACGGGGTCGCGGCCAAATTTGAAATCATAGATCGTGAGATGATCACCCTCGATCCGATAGGCGTCGACTTTGCCTGGGATACCGTCTCGGGAGTGTTTCGCCTCGGACGAGAGTCCCCCGCCTCCGCCCACGGCGTCCAGGCAGACGCCGACGGCGTAGGCGTCACACGGATCGATGTCGATATCACCGATCGCCAATAACGCCTCGTGTACGATGCCATGGAGGCGGACCCCTTCCTTCGCGGATTCGCCCCGCTCGCCACGTTTCGGGGCTCTCTCCGCCGCGGCGGGCATGCCCCGGCAACCGCCCCCAAGGTACTTGTCCGCGTCCGATGGGTGGATCTGGATCATGTCGATAACCCCTCGAGGAACGCCAGAACGTCAGGCCGATCGTCTGAGGCGAGATTCAAAGCGGCCCCCATCGCTAACATTTTGATCTGCGGGAGCTCCATCCCCCCGGCAATCAGCCGCGCATAGGCGTCCGTGATCTCTCGTTCCGTAGTGGCGCCCGGATTGAAGTGTCGATCCACGTCGCCGGATCCCATGCCCCGGCGACGTAACCACCTGCCCTTGGCGGGCCCAGTTTTGTAGCGCCCGCGGGTCGCGGTGTGGACGACGGAGGACCATGGGTGTCCAGCGGAGTCGAGCACTTCCAGCAGTTCCTCATTTGTCGCGGTTTGTTCCGCGGTTTGTTTGCGGATGAATGGAGCCAGGAGACCCGCGGTTTGTTCCGCGGTTTGTTCCGCGGTTTGTTCCGCGGTTTGTTCCGCGGTTTGTTCCGCGGTTTGTTCCGCGGTTTGTTCCGCGGTTTGTTCCGC
>CAYTFJ010000023.1:0-12153 GCA_964437075.1 uncultured Nannocystaceae bacterium | reverse complement strand
TCCGCGGTTTGTTCCGCGGTTTGTTCCGCGGTTTGTTCCGCGGTTTGTTCCGCGGGGGCGAGGTTGAGGAAGCGGCGTGCGAGACGCTCTGCGTCTCCGGCGTCGTCGGTTTCGAATATGATGGTGATTCTCATTGTCGGATCAGCTTTCGTATTATCGCGTCAATCGCTAGAGCGAAGAGATATCCCACCGCCAGTAACGCTTGTGGGAAAAATAGAAGCACATAGTTACTCTCCCGATGGTGGCATGGTCAGGACGAAAAACGTACAGGTGAGGACGGTGATCACGTCCATGACCATCATCGTCAGAGCACCCGGATGACCTGTCATCAAAAAGCTCACAGACGAGCCAACGTTTAGCCCCAGCATGATCCCGGCCGCCGTTGCGATTTTGTTTCGTCTTGTCACGCCTAGACTCCTGCACTATTTCGCGAAGAACGTCAACACGCTTGACAAAAAACGTTTTGCAAGCGATCAACCTAGCGTGACAATCCAACACAAATTCGGCCGGCTGATAGCGATCGAAGGGATCGACGGCGCCGGCAAAAGCTACCAGGCGGCCCGTCTCGCGGCCACGATAGGAGCCCTATGCGTCCACCAGCCATCGGGGCTCCTAGCCCCGTTCATTCGCGAATCGATCACTACAGGTGATCTTACGCCGCGACAGCTCGCCGTGTTATTTGCCGCAGCTCGACTGTGGGGCGAAGAAGAAATAAGTACTGCCAGATCATCCGGCCGCCACGTCGTATCGGATCGATATAGAGCCAGCACGCTCGCGTATCAGATTGATTCTGGGCAATCGCACGATGAAAATAAAATCATCGCCGCGATCGCTAGGACATCGATCCGCCCAGACCTCACGATTATCCTGGACATCGACGTAGACGAGGCCGCGACACGGATCTCCAGCCGCGGCCGCGATCCGTTTGAGCTGGATCGAGAAAAACAGATCAGCGCCCGCGTTGCCTATTGCGAGATGTCGATCCGCGAGAGCGATCACATTTTGATCCCCGTTGGAGGAATGGGGCGGAGCGAAGTGGCGGCAAAAATCCTCACAGTGGTCACTAGAGCGGGGATCCTAGATCGATGATGATTGCTCGGCCGTATCAGGTCGATCTAATCACCCGGGCGGAGGAGGCCTTCAGTCGGGGTGAGGTCCCGATCATTGTCGCGCCAACGGGGGCAGGGAAGACGTTCATTTTGTCGCGCCTCGTGGTCCCGCACACCCTTCTGATTGCTCACAGGCGCGAGCTGGTCTCGCAGATCTCTTGCGCGCTCGCACTTGAGGAGATCAAACATTCAATCGTTGGGCCGCCCATGCTTGTTCGCCACGTGATCAAAAAACAGATCGGAAAAACCGGGAGATCGTGGCTCGATCCCACCGCGACCGTCACTGTCGCGGGGGTCGACACACTCAAGAATAAACCGGCGGCATGGTGGATCAATTTCCGGCGATGCCTGATCGACGAGGTCCATCATTTGGTGCGAGGCAATAAATGGGGAAAATGTGCGGAAAAACTGCCCACAGGATGCGACCTAGGCGGCGTCACGGCGACGCCGGAACGCGCCGACGGGAAGGGTCTAGGGCGTCACGCGAGCGGCTATGCTGATTGCCTAATCATCGGACCCACAATGCGATCTCTGATCGATGAAACACACTTGGCCGATTTCTTGATCTACATTTCCCGCAAGTCCGTAGACCTCCAGGATGTCAAAACCGGGGCAGACGGTGACTATATTCCGCGACACTTGGCCGTCGCTACAAAAGCCGCTCAAATCACCGGCGATGTGGTCGGCATGTACCAGGCTCACGCGCGGGGGCTCCCCGGGCTCACGTTTTGCGTCGATCGTGATCACTCCGCCGAGATATGCCAGGCGTACAATGACGCGGGCGTTCCCGCGGCCGCCGTCGATGGTACCGACACGGCGGAATATAGGGAGGATTGCTTGGCCAAATTGGAGCGCGGGGAACTGCTACAAATCACTAGCGTGGATCTGTTCGGGGAGGGCACGGACCTCCCCGAAGTGCGCGCCATATCGATGGTGCGACGAACAAAATCACTAGGCGTGTTCACGCAGCAATTTGGCCGTGGGGCTCGCAAGGCACCCGGCAAGGATCGTTTTTTCGTTTTCGATCATGTCGACAACGTGATCATACATCACGGCGCGCCAGACTATCCGCGCGAATGGTCGCTCAGCGACCGGGAGACGTCGGGCAACGGCTCGGATCTGGGAGCCATCGCGGTCAAAATGTGTACGAATTGCACCATGCCGTACAAGCGGCACTTGACAAAATGCTCTCACTGCCAGCACGAGCCCAAACCGGCACATAGATCGATGCCAGAGCAAGTAGACGGCGATCTATACTTGCTCGACGCCGCGGGAATGGAGGCCCTGCGATCCGCGATTGAGGAAATAGATCACAGCGAAGCCGATGAACGGAAACGTCTCGAAAAAAAACGCGTCCCAGAGATCGGAATCCTAGCTGGATGCAAGCGGCACAGGCTGAGACAGGCAGCGCAAAGAGAGCTACGTGCCACCATGGACGCATGGGCCGGCGAACAGATCCACACCAAGGGGCAAACGTATCGCGAGGCCCAAAAAACATTCTTCCTGACCTTTGGTCAGGATTGCGGATATGCTCGGACACTCGCGGCCGGACCCGCCGCGGAACTACAGGAGTTGATCAATGACGCCTCTTAATGGATGGGCCCGACGGTGGCAGATACCGCCGGAGGCCATCGCAGATTTGGTCGAGGCCATGGCCCCTAGTGGCCAAGAAGTGCATGCCAAGGGCACGCCGGAGAGCGCCGTGCAAGCCGAGGTGCGCATGCTTTCGGCCGCAGCTGGGTGGAAGGTGTGGCGGAACAACGTGGGCGCTTGGGCCGACAAGGAGCGGACGAGGTTCATTCGTTACGGGCTTTGCAACGATTCGAAGGCGATCAATGATAAAACAAAATCCGCTGACCTTATCGGGTTGCGTCCCGTCGTCATCACGTCCGCGGAGATCGGCAAAACGATCGGCCAATTTGTTTCGATCGAGACGAAACGAGCCGGCTGGACAGAGGGCAAGGACAAGGAGACCGTCGCCCAACGCCGATGGCTCACTATGGTGGCGGCGCTTGGCGGGCATGCCATATTTTCGACAGGAGAGATCGAATGAATCCTTGGCCATCGGCATACGACGCGCTCGCTGAGTTCGATCAGTGGATCCTATGGCGCCCCGTCCCGAGCGCCGTGAGGCCCGGGAAGGTCGACAAGAAACCGACCAACCCCGCCACCGGCAAAAATCAATTTGGATACCTTGATCCGCCCGCATGGATGTCAGCCACGGAGGCCTACGCCGCCGCGGAACGGACTGGGCACAAGGTCGGATTTGTGCTGACGCGCGAAGACCCGTTCGCGTTTATCGATCTCGACGAGTGCCGCGACGGGGCCGGGTGGAACGCCGCCGCGAACACCATCGTCGCCGCGACCTCGGGGGCTCTCGTGGAGGTGTCGCAGTCACAGCGCGGCCTCCATATCATCGGCCATCATTCGGCCTGTCCGGACCACGCGATCGATGTGAAGGGATTCGGCGGGCTCTATCGTCATCGCCGATTTATTGCTCTCGGACACGACGCCTATGGCGATTCCGGACATGACATCACCGAGCCCCTAGAGCTAATCGCGTCGAAGTATTTCGTTCCCCAGGTTCACGCGTGCGTGCCCTTATCATGCGGCCCGGACAAAGGTTGCACCGGCCCCACGGATGACGATGAGTTGATTCGACGGGCGTGCAAGGCGAAGCCTGACTTCGATGACACTTGCCCGTTCAAATCGTTATGGCGAGCGAATGAGAAGGACCTGTGTAAGTTTTTCGGCGACGGCGACGGGTACGATGCCAGTGCCGCCGACGCGGCCTTGATACGGCACCTCGCGTTTTGGACTTGTCGCGATGGCGAACGGATCATGCGGCTTCTCATGCGTGACGACTGCAAGCTTTACCGCGCCAAGTGGACAGACCGGAGCGACTATTTACAAAAGTTTACGATCCCTCGGATCCTTGCCAGGACCACGCGGATCCACGATCGTAAACCGGCGGAGCTGAAACCCGAAGTCGAGGAAGCAACGGGGATCCGTCGACGTACCAACTACCAGCTGATGCCTCCTGACGCACAGATAGAGCACTTCGAGGGATGTCACTACGTTCGGAGTGTGGATCGCATTATCACGCCGCGCGGCGAACTCTTGGATCGCTCCAGATTCAAGGCGACATTCGGCGGCTATGTTTTCGGACTCGACGACACTGCGACGAATACGACGCGCGATGCTTGGGAGGTTTATACGCAGAGCCAGGCGATCGATTACCCGCAAGCGGATTCGCTCTGTTTTTTGCCCGCGAGAGAGAATACCACGCTGCATAAAATCGACGGAGATCAAGTCGCTAACACGTGGGTCCATTGTGCGACGGAATCGATCGAGGGCGATGCGTCGCCGTTCGTCGCCCATGTGCAAAAAATTCTTCCAGAGGGACAAGACGCCGCGATCGTTATGGCGTGGATGTCCGCTGCCGTTCAGTATCAGGGCAAAAAATTCGATTGGTGTCCTGTCGTGCAAGGTGTTCCCGGTAACGGCAAAAGCACTCTTGGGCGGTGTTTGCGGGCTGCTATCGGCAACAAGCATGTGAGCGAGCCGAGTCCGAAAGCCATATTTTCGGACAGTTTCAATGAATGGCTTGCGACTTCGATTCTTGTAATCGTCAATGATGTATTCATCCCGCCGGGAGAGTCCAGGGCGATGGATGTCATCAAGCCGATGATCACGGAGAACTACGCGATGATCCGTAGAATGCGGTGCGCCGGCGCTACGGAGCGGATCTGTGCCAATTTTTTCATGACCGCGAATCGGAAGGACGCGATTCCAAAATCAGAAAACGATCGACGGTTCGCGGTGTTGTTTTGTGCACAGCAAACCGTCCAGGATCTTGCGCGCGACGGCATGGGAGAGGGTGATCCATATTTCAGAAATCTGAACGACTGGCTCGACTCAGGCGGATTCGCGATCGTCTCACACTATCTCGCCCACTACCCGATCCCCGATGCTCTGGACCCCACGAAAGGGTGCCGCCGGGCGCCCCGGACATCATCGCACGCGGAGGCAATATCTGAGGGTAGGAGTCCGGCGACGCACGCCATTGCGGAATCTATGGAGGCTGGCATCCTCGGATGTCGCGGAGGGTGGATGTCGAGCATCCGGGCCACTCGGGCCCTACTGGACCTCAGGATCCCATGCGGCACACGGGCCGTGGGTGTCGCTGCGCACGAGCTTGGGATGGTCCCTTGTCCGGGGCTTGTCCGGGGACGATCGAGGCGCACGATCAAATCAGAGGGCGGGCGCCCGGTGCTATACGTGACACCGGAACTTGCGAGATACCTGGACGGGGTCATCGACCCCGTCCAGGAGTATGAGGTGGCTCAGGGATATGTTAGTATGTGATCGTGGAATCACCATCTACACCTGCGATCCAAGCCGCTCAACGAGGCATGTCGTTCTATCGCTCCGTGCCCTTGGCGAGCATCCCCGAGCCAGAATGGCATGCCACGCTATCCACCCCACCGGTGGCAATCCTCCTGACTCCGCTGGTGGACAACGCAACGGCAGGGGGGATTGTCTACACGTCGCTGCTGGTTGACTCCGCCGGTGATCTTGTCGCCCCAGGAGGCTGTTTGATCGAGTATCAAATCGGAGAACTTATCGTAAGGAATGGCGCCGATGTGGCCATCGGCGGGACCACGCTCGCAGACATTCCGCCTTACATATCTGTCGTCTCCAGGAGTGTGGGCGGGGCCTATGCGACGATCCGGGTTGTGGCGATATCGAACGTCCCGCCGGGGGTCGACAATATCGAGTTGCGAGGGAGGCACTTCTAATGTGGATCCTAGGAGATGAGGACGGCGGCGGCGGTGGTGGTGGTGGTGGTGGTCCTGTTACGCATGCGTCCACACTAGGCAAGACCCCCAACGACCATCACGCTCAACAGCACGCGGCGACGGGTGGGGATCATACATTCCCCGGCGGCACCGCGGCATACTTGCGCGCCGATGGGACGTGGGTGGTACCACCCGCGGGCGGGTCGGTTGCCCATTCCGACACCACGGGACAGACGGCCGACGATCACCACTCGCAGGCGCACGGTCTCGCAGGCGGGGATCATACTAGCTCGACTATAGCGGATCTCAACACCCTGATCGCCGACGGCAACGTCGACGATGCGTCCGCCGCCCGCCCGCCTACCGCCCACACCCACGCCCACTCTGACGCCACGGGGCAAGGCCCCAACGACCATCATTCGCAGGCACACGGTCTCGGATCTGGGGACCACGGATCGACAACTCTCGCGGGTTTGAGTGCTCTGATCACCGATGGAAACGTCGACGATTCCGGCGCCTCTCGCCCGCCTACCGCCCACACCCACGCCCACTCTGACGCCACGGGGCAAGGCCCCAACGACCATCATTCGCAGGCACACGGTCTCGGATCTGGGGACCACGGGTCGACAACTCTCGCGGCGCTCAACGCCTTGATCTCCGACGCAGATATCGATGCGACAGGCGACCCGCGTCCACCGACCGCCCACACTCACGCCCACTCTGCAACGACGGGCCAAGGCCCCGACGATCATCACTCACAGGCGCACGGTCTCGGATCTGCGGACCATGGGTCGACCACTCTCGCGGCACTCAACGCTTTGATCTCCGACGGAAACGTCGATGATGCGAGCGCCCCTCGGACACCTCTCGCCCACACCCACGCCCACTCCGACACCACGGGGCAAACAGCCGACGACCATCACAATCAGGCGCACGTGTTTGCGGGCGGCGACCATTCGGCCACAAATTTGGCGGCCCTGAACGCCATGATCACCGACGGCAACGTCGACGATTCGTCCGCCGCCCGAACTCCTACCGCCCACGCGGCGGCGCACGGATCTGGCAGTGGAGACGAAATCGACATCGTAGCCCTCGGGGGCTACCCCGGCGGCACTACAGACTATCTACGCGCTGACGGTTCATTCGCTCCGCCGCCTGCCGGCGGCACCGTTGCCCACTCCGACACCACGGGCCAGGGACCTGACGATCACCACGACCGGGCTCACTCGATGCTATCAGGAGCGGACCATACCTTCCCAGGCGGCTCTACGTTTTTGCGCGCCGATGGGACGTGGGCAGCCCCAGGCGGGTCCGTTGCCCACTTCGATACCACAGGACAAGGCCCCGATGACCATCACTCGCAGGCGCACAGCCTGGCTGGAGGTGATCATACTGGATCGACTATCACGGCGCTCAACGCCCTGATCACCGACGGCAACGTCGACGATTCCGGTACCGCCCGCCCGCCTACCGCCCACACCCACGCCCATTCGGCGGCGACGGGACAGACGGCGAACGACCATCACTCGCAGGCGCACGTGTTTGCGGGCGGCGACCATACGGCCACCGATCTGGCCGCACTGAACGCCATGATCACCGACGGAAACGTCGACGATACATCCGCCGCCCGCCCGCCTCTCGCTCACACTCACGCCCACTCCGCAACGACGGGGCAAGGCGCCGACGATCACCATTCGCAGGCCCACGGCCTTGGATCCGCTGACCATGGATCAACGACCATGGCGGATCTGAACGCCCTGATCTCTGACGCAGATATCGACGCGACAGGCGATCCCCGTCCACCGGCCGCCCACACTCACGCCCACTCCGCAACGACGGGCCAAGGCGCCGACGATCACCATTCACAGGCCCACGGCCTTGGATCTGGTGATCATGAATCAACGACCATGGCGGATCTGAACGCCCTGATCTCTGACGGCAACGTCGACGATGCCACGGCCCCGCGGACACCGACCGCCCACGTCCATGCCCATTCGGCCGCAAGCGGACAGACGGCCGACGACCATCACAACCAGGCTCACGTGTTTGCTGGTGGTGACCACTCGGCCACAGATTTGGCGGCCCTGAACGCCATGATCACCGACGGCAACGTCGACGATTCGTCCGCCGCCCGAACTCCTACCGCCCACGCGGCGGCGCACGGATCTGGCAGTGGAGACGAGATCGACATCGTAACCCTCGGGGGCTACCCCGGCGGTACCACGGACTACCTCAGGGCCGACGGTTCCTTCGCTACTCCTCCAGGCGGAGGCGGGGGCGGAGGCGGGGGCGGTGCGGCCACGAGCATCGACAGGTCTCGCCATAACTTTTTTTCGTCAGGCGTGGCGCTGGTCTATCTGCCGAGCAATACCCAAAACGAGCAAGGCATCATCACGGATTACACGGTGTCGATGTTGGCCGCGTCTGACGGCGAGATTATAGCGATCGAGGCACGGTCCGATACCGCCGCGGGCGATACGATTATCGGGATCCACACCAACGAAAACACCACGCCAAACGCCACAGTTACGGAGACGATGCTGGAGGACATCTCCCAGACATTCGATTTTGCTGGCGTCTCCGGGCGGACATTCTCGAAGGGCGACGAGCTCGCTATTTCCTTCGATCCAACAACGGCGCCGAGCGGCGTGAACGTGACGATCGTATACCAGTACGATGTGAGCACGGCGCCGGACGGTGCTATATCATGGGATTTCGACGCGGCTTCTACCGTCGCCGCGGATCCAGGGGCTGGCAAATTCCGCCTCAATGCGGCTACTTTGGCGGCTACTACCGAAGTGTACGTCTCGGCCACCAACTCCGCCGGGCTCGACATCGACGTCTGGCTTGCGAAGCTCGCGGACACCTCAGCGCTTGTGATCGGGTCGGGCCGGGACTCGGCCGTTAGCCTGTCCGCGGCCGTCAACGGTGCGCCAGTGGATGGTACCGGCTGGTGGACGATACCGATCACGGTGGTCGACACAGTTGGCGTGCTGTTTACCGATGTCGCAAACTGCCGATTCCATGCGGCCGGATCCGCGGGCGGCGGGAGTGCAGGACCGTCGGTCTCGGAGGTCACAGCGATCGCAAGCGGATCGACAAAACTGCTGGAGCAGGCTCTCATTGGCGCTGCAGGGCAGATCGGAAAAACTGTGCTTGGTGTGGCTTACTCCTATTATCAGGGGGATGCCCAGGGATCTCAGCGGCTCGCCGTGCAAGTGGCATCATTGGATCGCGATAACGTGCTGTTTGCCTACGCTTCGGGTGCCGATTTTTTGGCCGGCGTCATCCAGGAGGGCCCCGTATTTCTCGGCGACGGCGAGCCGTACATTTTTGAATCCATGCGCAATGGGGCCATCATAACGGCGTCCAAGGGCGCATATGGATATTCGCAACAGCGCCGTGGAAACGACGAGTCGCCCATGCCATTGTTGTCACTTGCGCTTGCATTTGACGACACTTTCTTTTACGCGTTTAGGGATTCCAACACCTACCGAGGCGGAGCGCCTGGCACTAATAACGAGGGATGGATCCACATCATCGGGGGGCCGCTTGCGTCGACCGTTACGCTCACATCGGCCGGAACGGTCGTGGCTGGCCAGGTGGACGTACCTGTAGCCCCCTGGGAGTACGTTCGATTTTACACAAACGGCAACACGGAGTTTCGGATCAAGAGCACAGAGAAGGTGATGGCGGCCGTGAATGCCGAGATGGGGACGAACGGACCGCGATTTTATGACTCGCGCCTAATATTGCCACTTACGACGGATGGAATCACTTGGCCTCGATCTGGATTTGTATCTGCGCTGTACGACGGAACGAATGTCGACTGGTGGCTGAATGATAATCTCGAGGGGTCGTTCACAGTTTCGCCGGGGTCGCCAGTGGATTTCGATGCAGGTCCTCCAACGGGCACTGGCGCCACAGATAGCGGGTATCAGGCGCGCGGGGCATGCCGCATTTTGCTGTCCGGCCCGGGGTCCGCGTACAGTGGGGCCGATGGCGACGGGCTTGAGGCGACGCCACTCTGCCCCACTCAATTCATGACGCAGAAAATCGCACTCCCATTGCAGATCCTAAATCTAGCGAGTGGATCCGGCGATGGTCTTGCGATTGCGTCGCCGTATGTTGGGACCGCGAAACTGTATCAGTGGAATCCGGTCACTAAGCGGTCTGAGATCGTGTCCGTAACGCCGCCGTCCGGTGGGGCACCGGTAACAGAGATGCTTCTTCAGCGGCGCGATGGTGCGACCGAGCTCGGTGACGCGGCGGACTCCGACGCACAGCTCCATCCCGCGTCGTTGCTTCTGTCTGGATCCGGTGGTGGTGGGTCGGACCCCAACGCTCACGATTTTCTTGGCAATTTTCTGGGAGGCTATGTCGAGGTGAATGTGCCCTGCACCGTCGTGTTCAACTCGTCGCAAAACCAAAACGGCGGATCCGCATTCACGGCCCGGGGCACATCTGGCGCCGCGACTATAGGCATTCACGCCGACGGCGACGAGTCACTTTCATTCGGTATCACGCCGCCGGATATCCGTGCGGAGATTCGCCGCGGAGCGGATGGCAGGCTTTATCGGCGCGACATCGGGGCCGGCGGATCCGAGACTTGGAGCGTGGCATAATGCGGTATCAAGGCGGCAAGTTTTTGCAGGCGCCCGCGGATTTTATGGAAATTCACAGACAACCGAAGCGCGGAACTGTTCAATCTAAAAGAGACAATCGTTTGTTTGTCCACGGATCACATGAGACTCCGTAAGACCCCCGCCTGCCACCGAGTGTGGGCGCGGGCGGAGGATGCGTCCGAGCGGCGCTCCAGTCCTATGAGCCCCGTATCCGTACAGATCCGAACAAACTCGGACCGGATAGCATCGTGCCTACGCGGATCTGTGATCTCCAGAGCCGCGTAGTCGTTCCATATGATTGCTGCTAGTTTATCGTCCACCGATCTCCCTCAACGCATGGGCTAGGTCCTGGCAGACGATTCGATCGTCTGATCCAGTGATCCGGACGTGATACAGAGCCCCGTCGGAGAGCACAGTGCCTAGACCGTGCTCTCCGCGATGCGCCGTCCGTAGCCATCCAGATCCGCGTAGTTCGATTTCCCCGTCGCTCATAGATGCCATCCCGCTCAGCAAGGGTTGCGGGATCTCCAGCAATCGATCCACTCGTACACTCCCACCTGCCAGCACGGCTTCGACGCCCCCACCGCCGCGCCCTTCATGATCGTGAGTCTCCGAGGCGTCTTGCCCCATGCCATTTTTTGGTCGCCCACTGTCACGGATGTGGCGCAATCATCCCACGCCGTGCACACTTTGTGGATATCCTCGATCGGCAGATCGAAGGCTAGCAAATGGTGCAAATGTCGTTTCGCCCACGCCTCGGAGGTATGGGATCGACCGACCCCGAACCACCCAACACCATGGTGCGGGTGGACCTTGTATCCGCCGCGCACGGGCTCCCACGGCGCGGGGGCCGTCACCTCCGCCACCACGATCCCATTGATCACGCCGAATCGTCCGTGCCAGTCGATCAGGTTCATGACTGGTCTCCCATTAGGGCTAGGCGCCCCACTAGCACGTCATAGGCTTGCGTCTCTACAGCGCGCCACGTGTCGCCCATGACGGTAGCGATCATGTCGCAATCATCCGCCGTCGGCCTGCCATCCGATTGCCCAAATTTGAAGAATGCGGGCGACGAAGCGTTCGGCGTCCAGTCGATCCAATAGGATCCGATCATCGTGTCCCCTACGTTGCATCTCGTATAACTAATATGACTCATCTCTGGAATCTCCTTCTTCTTTCGCGGGCAACAATCCCCGCAGCTTCAATTTGTCCAGCGGCGGCAAGCATTGCCACCGCGGAATCGAGCCCTTCCGCGACACCGCGGATCCGAGCATCGGAAATACTGGCCACCATCGTCGCCATCGTCGCCGGCGCGGGCGTGCCCTTGGGTTTAGTCGGCATCGACCCAGCCCCATCCCCCGCCCCAGCCGCCACCCTTGCCATCGCCATCGCCATCACCGTCGCCCCCGCCATCGCCCCATCCCTCACCGAAGCCGTCGCCATTTTCTCCTCCCCAGCCCCAACCGGTGCCATAGCCGGCGCCGTCGCCACCGCCCCGTCCTCCATTCCGGCCGTTGCCCATGCCGTAGCCCATGCCGTGACAGAATCGATCTGCGGCGCAGACGAGTGTACCGCCGGCCGCGATCTGTGCCGCGACAATGTACGTAATCATACACC
>CAYTFJ010000022.1:50036-53934 GCA_964437075.1 uncultured Nannocystaceae bacterium | reverse complement strand
TCGACGCCGTAGGGTACGCCTGAGAGGTCTGGATATCCGCCAAAGTCGAGGCTAGGGCTTGGTCCTTTTGTTCGGGGTCGTTCGAGTTCACGTCGAGTCCTGCCTTGATACTTGAGTGCCGAAGCAGAGGGATGCCCGCCAGTCGGCACACGTCGCCGACTTCACGGCCGACGAGCTCTGCGGCGCATTCGATAATCCTGCGTGCAGCATGGCCGAGCAGGTTGAATGTGTCTTCTACCCGCCCGACCCCCTCAAAAGGGCGTGAATCGACCGCCACTCGAAACGCCTTCGGGAGCTTCTTCCAGTTGACTCCCTTTGTCTGTTTCGCCAACTCCCGGGTCCGCTCCAGGAGACGGCGGTCCATGTCCGCAGCCACGAGCCGTTGCCGAAACTGCGGCAGCGTTCCCTGTGCAAACAAGGGCTTCTCGGCGCCGAGGCAGCCGAGCACCATCTGCCAACGCATATCGACGATCGTCAGTTGGACGGCCTCCGCATCCGACACTCCCAAATAGCCCTGCAGAATCAGGGCCATACAGAGCACCGCCGGCGGTAAAGGGTCGTTCCCCGCGCCCGTGTAGCGATACATCCCTTCGAGTTCCTCCTGAAATCCTTCATCAAAGAATTCATCTCGGTGCAGCCGCAGGAAGGCGAACAGCCTCCGTCTCCGTTGCAACCGCTTCATGAGCACCTGCTCTTGTTTCGTCCGCTTCTTTCGGGGTGTCCATCGTTCCATCGGTATCCTCCAGGGTCAGGATCTCGCCCGTTCACAGAGGATGACGTCTCCCTCTCGCTGTCGATCGGCACCGCGAAGTGATCGAAATACCTGGTTTTCTACCCAGTAGCGCCCCCTCGTGCCTTGGTCAGCGCCCCGGACCCGCTATTGTGGCCGGTTTTGGGCGATCACCGAGGGACCTGACAGGGACCCAGAGCAAGAAGAGGTATGGGCGACATTTTTCAAGAGAGGAGATGTTCTGCGACATGAAGGACCTACGGTTTTGGATGGGGATGTCGTGGATAAAAGTGCGCTGGCCAGAGTGACGAGACCGGCAGTTCTCGGTTGCAATCTTGGCGCACGAGCGATTCTCACTCCTGGGCGCTGCGGGAGAAGAACTCGGGTTTGACCGATGCTTGAAAACGAATATGTTGGTACGACCTATCGCTGACGATGAACAAAGAGTGATTCCGAGCATTGATGCGGAGATTCGATGTCAGGTATTCTTCCGTGAAGTGCTAGGCGCTGTATAGGGGATGACTCCGCACCTTGATCCCCGGCAGGTTAACCCGTGCACAAAACTGAGTCTCCCAAGGCGATTGATTCCCATCCTTGCGCAACCCTTCCTGCAGGACGACCGCCGCGGGTCACCACGAGCCGCTGTGGCACCATTTCGTTCGCGCTGATACACTCGCTGCGGCCCCGCCATGCTTGAGCTTCGCGCCACCATCGAACTGAACACCCCCGCACTCGGCGGTGGATCCGAGCCTCGCAATGCGGACCCCTACGTTGCCCTCCGCCCCAGCGCTGTCCGGGGTGCCTTGCGGACGTGGTTTCGGGCCAATGTTGCGGGCTCGCTTTGGCCTGCTCGAGGTCTGTCGGACAACGCTCAGCAGAAGCACAACCTCGACATGGTTGCAGCCTTGCAGAAGCTCGAGGCGCGCATCTTCGGGTCCACCACGCTTCGCTCCTCGGTCAGTCTTGCCCCTCCCCGCGGTGGCCACATCGAGTCGTGGAACCCCCAGCCGAAGGGTGGCACCGGGCTTGGGTATCTGGGCTACGGCGTGTTCGATGCCAAGGCGAGTCCACCCAGCAAGCTCATCACCCGCGAGGGCGCTCCGTTCGAGCTCTCGTTCGCCGTGCGTCCTTACAAGCACGACAAGGACCCCGCGCTCACCGCCGAGCAGATCGTTCCTATCCTCGCCTCATCGATCTGGCTGTGGTGCGCGTTTGGGGGGGTTGGTGCGCGATGGCGGCGGGGTTTTGGTTCCATGCGCCTCGTCAAGCTTTGGCTGGCGAGTGAAGGCCAGAGCCCGCCGCTGCTTCGCTCCTTCTCGAGCCTGACCAAGCTCCCCGGGTCTCACGACGAGCACCTACGCGCGCTTCAACGAGGCCTCGAGTTCTCCCACCAGGCCGTCGAAGGCCTGTGCAGATCCGCCAAGGTCGGTACCGCACTGCTGCGCAACGACGCCGTGCGACCCCATCCCCACATTCGCACGCTGGCTGGGATCAAGACCCTTCGCACGCTCGTTCCGGCCAGCCCCGACCCGCTGATCGCCCTCGAAGCCGCAGGCAGCCTCCTGCTCGAGTTTCGTTCCTCGCTCAAGCGCAAGGAGCCCTTGCCCGACTACCACGCCGTCAAGGCCTCGATCCGCAACCGCCAGGTGCCCAAGACCGTGGGCCGGGCTGCGTTTGGGCTTCCGCTGGGCTTTTTCTTCAGGTCCTTGGGAAACAAGACGACCCGTTTCGTACCCGAGGTTCCACGCGGTGTCTCGCGGGACATCAAGACCGACCGGGTCCCGTCCCCGCTGATCGTTCGTGTTCATGCGATCCAGGGAAGGGGCCGCAAGCCTGACTATGGCGTCACCCTCATCAACATGGCCGGACAGAACACCACCCCGCTACTGGGGTGTGATCTGCAACAACACGGTGCGCGCGGGACCGTCGAGCTGCCCGACGCGGCCATCCTCGACACGTTCATCGCCGAGGCCGTCGAGCAGTCAAAGAAGAAGAACATCATGGCTCCACCGTCACGATCCCGGAGGCGGCACCGATGACCTCCAACGATGATGCGCTGCACCGGGCTCGCCACGAGGCACGCGCCTTGCTGCTGCCCACCCCCTTCGCAATCACCGAGCCCGGCCAGGAGCCGCGGCGCGAGCAAGAGATCTTGGACTGGCTCGGTCTCCAGCAGGATGATCGGAGCGAGCTGCACCGCCGCTGTGCAAGCGACGCACAGGGCGTGCACGTGCCCGGCGGTGGGACGGGCCCGGCCCCGGGCACGCGATTGCACCCGCTCTCGCACGAAGAGCTCAACGAGCAGACGCCCTCGTCTGCTTGTTGGGATACATGGGTCCAGAAGGCCAAGACCAAGACCGCGATCCCCTTCGAGCATGTAGGCGACCTCAAGAAACTCTGGGCTGCGCTGCACGAGACCGATGGCCACAGCGGTATACTCGGTGACGCGAAGTTTAGCGACCCCACCTGGCTCGCCCACCGAACCACCGCGGCCGCGCTTGTGCACGCTCGCTGGGACGGCGGCGAGGCGGCCCTGCTCTTCGTCCACTATGGGCCCGTGCAGTCGTTCATCGAAGCCGCTCGCCGCACCAGCGACCTGTGGATCGGCAGTTACCTCGTCAGCGAACTGGCCTTTGTTGCGGTGAAAGTGGTCGCCGAGAAGTGCGGCCCCCATGCGGTCGTCTATCCCCACCTGGCATCACTGGCTCGCTACCGCGAGGACTCGAACACGAAGATGGGAGACGACGAGACGCTGCAAGAGTGCTTGCGCCCGTGTGTACCCAACCGCTTTGTTGCCATCGTCCCGCGAGGCCAGGCGCAGGACCTCGCCGAGGACCTCGCTCGAGCGGTGTCCGCTCGCTGGACCTGCATGGCCAACAAAGTTCGCACGTGGTTGGGCGGCGGCGGCTTCGACGGCTTCGACGGGCAGATCGCCGAGCATCCCGTGGTGGATATCGTCGTTCAGCGATGGCCTTCCGAGGTCTCGGCGTTGGAATCCATGCTCACCACTGCTGACCGCAAGCCCACCGTCAAATACGTGGGCGAGGGCTACGCTGACGTGTTTGCCCTCGGACGCTCGACCCTGGGCGCCCTGCGCATGGTCGTTCCCCCCGGGGAGTCCAAGGGGGATGCGCGAGACAAGTGCACGCAGTGCGGACTGCGAGAGGC